>CAZBMJ010000085.1:0-2582 GCA_964493205.1 uncultured Myxococcales bacterium | reverse complement strand
TTTAACTGAACCGAAATTGGACATGAAGCAAAGATATTATTTTATTACCTTTGTTGCAGTTGTTAGTTCTAAGTTTTCATGGTTAGTTTTCATTGCCCCCTTGTCGAGTACTTGGGGGTTGTTTTTTTATAAAAATAGCCCAAAATATTTGTAATATTCCGAGCTATTACGTATGTTTGATTCGCTAAAATTAAATATACAATGGCAAATATACTAGAAAAAGGACAATTAATTGTCGGAAAAAAATTCGGAAGACTTACAGTACTTCATTTTTACTTTAAACTTAATAGCAAAAATAAGAAGGTTGGATATTGTTTTTGCGCTTGTGATTGCGGAAATTTCAAAAGCACTCTTTATTATTCACTTAAAGCGCCTTTTATTGTTTCATGTGGATGTGCAAAATCCGAATCTCTTAAAAGTAGATGGGAAGAATTAAGAGAATCTGGACAGAGACAGGTATATAAAAAAGGAAATAAAAAATACAAGGTATATAAAAGTGCTGAACTAAGCACTTGGCACAACATGATTACTAGGTGCTATAAACCATACTCAAATAGATACTATAGATATGGGGCTAGAGGAATTTTAGTATGCGATAGGTGGAAGAACAGCTTTCAGGCATTTTTTGAAGACATGGGCACAAGACCTTCTAAAAATTATTCGATAGAAAGAATGAACAATGACGGAAACTACGAGCCTAATAATTGTAAGTGGGCGACAAGAAAAGAGCAGATAATGAATAGAAGTGTATCAAAAAAGTAAAGCCCTCTCTCGTTGAAAGGGCTCACCAGAATTTTAACGTATTTGATAAATTTTATCATGGTGCTAAGATACAGACTCAGGTTGTAAAAGATAAAACTCGTAAGTCTTCCCTTCTACGTGCATCTCACAACCCCAGTTATGCCCTGTTGGTAGTTTATAATCAGGTATAATCGAAACAACCATACACTTGTTTAATGGATTTTGCATAAGCTCTTGCATTGCGGTGCGGGAAAGAAAAAATTGCTTCCCCTTTTTATAGCTGTTTTCTATTTTAAGTACTTCTTCTAATATGTTCATAATTTTCTTAGTATTAACCATTCTTTAAAAGTTTTTTTCTTCTTTGATGCCATCATTATAAGGCGGGAGGCGCGCGGGGTGGCTCTCAAATCGTATTTGGTTTTTAACTTTCGGATAGCCTTATAGCCACCGCTGGCATAAACCCCTTTTACTGTCTTTACTCCTACTAACATACAAAGGAGTGGTGCATCGTTGTTTCTGGCTGTTACTTTAGCCATGTGGTCTGCAATCTCTATTATATGTTGGAGGGTTGGCGGGCGGGTGTCTACTAAGTAGCCTCCTTGTACTATGTCGCGTATCATTTAACAAATGTAAAAATAAATTTGGTAGTTTGTTTTGTAGTATATACTTTTGGGGTAACTAAAGTTAATTATAAGGAAATAGATGTTTTCATCCACAGCATCATTTAAGGAACAATATCGAAGAGTCGTAAGCGGGGGCGGGAGTGGATGCCCAAACCTACTTACGACTCGCTTTTTTAGATATTGTGGCAGCAGTAAAAATTAACACCGCCCACGTCCGCTACGCCTTTAAATTAGGCTACGAAAAGGACTTATTGACTTTTTACCGATTTAAGGCTATTCGTGCCAATGGAGTGTTTTTTAATTGGAAAATAGAGTATAAAAAATATTTAAGTAAGGTTTGTTGTGAGCGCACCATTTTAGAGTCTTTGAAGCGCTTGCACAAGATGGGGTTAGTTAAGCTCAATGGGGTTCACTTGCGACTTTTATCGTACAACAAACTTAAAGGTTTAGGAATAGGTAAGAACCGTTGGGTTGATTACAATGTCCTTGAAAAGAAATTTGCGTTACAAAACGTTCTTATAGAAGATTTGATATGCCGACAGCGTGCCATGTCTATCGCCAATCACCAAGATAAAAAGGTATCTACAGAGTTTTATTACATTCAGAGTGATGTGGGGTTGACACCAACAAATGAGCATTTGCTTGCATTACCAAGTATTCCTACGAGAGTTCTTTGTAACTTAATTAACAGGAAGCAGCCAATTACTGCAACTCGAACATTCAGGAAGTTAGGATATAGCCGTAAGAGAAGGTTTCGCTACACTACTGAATGTGGGGAGCATTTGCGGGGTCGGTGTGAGTTTATTGATAATAACAAGTTTGAGAGGCTTCCCTCTGTTATAAGTCCGATGGGTATATTTCTTGACCGCAGGAAGCGAGATTCTTTGCCGGTGGGGAATAGAGACAGGAATTATGACGACTGTTACTGTATAGGATGATAAGAAAAAAAAGACACAATCATTCTTGGTTCTTGGTATCTACCACGTATGTACGTGTATGCGCGGGCGTGTGTGGTTAATTAAAATTATAGTTTATGGAATTTGGAATTAAGTACGAAAGTTTTAATGTAGGAGATTTAGTCTATTCAACAGTTAGACCATTCAACCCGCCATTTACCGTTAAAGATATTTTGTGGGGTGAAAAAGGTAAGATTAAACAGTTTTTGATTGGGGATAGGCGAGAGGACAACCAAAACTACTTTAAGGACTCCGCGCACGT
>CAZBMJ010000084.1:0-2698 GCA_964493205.1 uncultured Myxococcales bacterium | reverse complement strand
TCAATCAATGATTCTCCGTTAAACATTTCTCAGGAATGGTTAGAGATATTTGTATATAAAAAGAACGCGTCCCGGTCAAAGGAACAGGCACTAACCGTACTAAAACATCTTTATAGGAACATTTTTAATCAACCTGAAAAAGTAAATAATATTCCTCTGCCAAAACGAGAAGAATATTTGCCGGACATTTTAACTACGGACGAAGTTTATAGGATCGTTAATCACCCGTCATTTATTAAACAACGAGCAGCTTTAACATTTATCTATACAGGGGCGCTAAGGATAAGCGAATGTGTTAATGCTAAGTTTCATCACGTAGACGCATTTAGTCATCAATTTAAAATAAAAAGCGGAAAGGGAAGAAAAGACAGGGTGGTGTTCATTCCACAGGAAACATTAAACTTACTTGAAAATTATTATTCAGAATGTATGCCGCAAAACAGAGGTCAATATATTTTTGACGGACAAAAAATAGGGGAGCATTATTCTACGCGTTCTATTCAAATTGTTTTTAACTTAGCTGTTTCAGAATTAAATATATTAAAAGATGTATCAGTACATACGCTGCGTCATTCCCGTTGTGTGCATTGGTTAGACAACGGAATAGACATAAGGAAAATTCAACTCGCTTGTGGTCACAAACGACTATCAACAACAGAACATTACACTCAATTATCTATCCAAAACTACAGAAACGTTTTTGAAAGCGCTGACGATAAAATAAAATTAGAAGTGCTGGCTATGCAGGCTATTCAAAAACAAATATCGTGCATGAAATGAGATTCAATATAGATAAAAATATTACTGCTAAAATAATAACTCCAGTGAATCACATAGAATTTGATTTAGATAGATTGACAGCCTGACCCCCGCGAAATACCCATACCTTTGTCTAAAAGAACCAAAAAATGACTGAAAAAGAATCACCACAAGACCGTAAAATAAGGGTTCAAAGAGAAAAAATTGACCAGCAACAAAAAGAATTTCAAGCCCGTCAAAGACTAATAGATAAACTAATAGTAGGTAGTATATATGCTGTGTTTGTTTTAGTATTAGTGTTTATTACTTACTGTTTGTATATGAATATTAAAGGAGAACCTTTTAAATATTAACCCTCGGCATTTCTTTGGTTAGAACTGCCATGAGCAGCCGTCCTGCTACATTATAACTTAGGTGGTTAACCGTAGTGTTACGGGGGTGTAGTGGGGCGGGTGTCGGGGGTTTGTTAATAATTTTCCTGCCCACCACCCGCGAGTACTCTTAAAATAGTATTTTTGTTCAAAATAAAAACTATGGCAATTAAATACTACATAGAAACAACAGAAAGTGCTGTAAACGGTTATGTACAAAATGAAGAAACAGGATTTAAAACTAAACTACTAACAAGCGCAGAAGGTATGTGTTACCTTGACACAGAGGAAGTGAGCGGGGTGGAGGTAGAGCAGGAAGAATTTTTTGCGTGGTTGCAGACGGTTACTGATACGATTAACGATTTAGCGAGGTTAGGCGATCACCCTACTGTAATTTATAGATAATATGTATGTGGTTAGCGCAAGCATTTACAGAACTTTCTCTATGGGTAAAGGGGTTAATAGCATTGGTTGGCACAGGAATTACAGCCTTCTTTTATAAAAAGATTAAGATAATAGCAATGGCTGTATTTGATAAAGGTAAAACGCTCTTTAAATTAGACCAGAGAACGGAAAAAATGGAGGAAAAAGCCATTGAAATAGATGGCAAGATTTCTCAATTACAGAAGACCAGCGAGGAGATACTCTACCAATTAAAGACTAATAACGGCACTTCGCTCAGGGACTCCATCAACCGAATTGAGGAAAAGGTTAACCATCTTCGAGAAAAGATTGACCTCTCGGATAGGGTTGGATGGGAGATAATGGCTGGGTACTCGTTCAGGGCTGACTCTAAAGGAAAAGTTACCCATGTATCTCAAAAACTATTAAATCTTCTTGGATGCGGAGAAGAGCAGTTTATAGATTTTGAATGGCTTAATCTCCTGACCCCGCGCCAAAACATAAAGATTAAAACCGACTACCGTGACCACGTAGACAAAGGGTTGAATATGGAAGAAGACCTTTCTTTTTTGAGAAAGACTGACAACGCCTTAGTTCATGTAAGAATGAAACTATCAACGGTAAGGGATAGAAATAGGGATGTGGTTTGTTTTATAGCTGAATTTAAAACTTTATGAAAATACTTTCAAAACTAAAAGGACACGAATTTTTAGCTTTCCTGTTAATAGTGTTCTTTGATGTAGCTTCTTTAAATATTTACAAGGAATTTACAGGAACTACACAACTGTATGTCTACTTTTTAATGGAGTCTGTACGAACATTCACCCTGTACTACTTCATTCATTGGTTGGTTTCTTTGGGGGTTGTTAAAGACAGGGCTACCCACCGCGCACTCTCTTGTGCTACTAAAGCAATGGTATTCTACGCGCTCATGTATGTTATTAAACAGGCTTGTGCAGTCGTAGGACAAAGCTGGATAGATTGGGCTATATTCTCTCTAACAGTAGCTTATTGCTTAGTATTATATTACGGTTTTAATAACATCAGAAGATATTTACGTGGCTCAGTCCACTAAAGATTGTGTTTTAATAGTTTAAGTGTTTTTATGAATGAGGGCGAACCGTTAGTCATTTGGCGGTTCGCTTTTTTTATTTGCAATTAAGAAA
>CAZBMJ010000083.1:0-2770 GCA_964493205.1 uncultured Myxococcales bacterium | reverse complement strand
TTTCTGGATGCCCTGAACGAGTCAGGGCACGTAGAAACGGGCTGAAAACAGAATTTGAATACCTGTGCTTATCCAAACCTCAGGTTATTTTATAATGTCTTAGCTATATTGCTGTACATATTTGTGCATCAAAAAAATAGTGGGTTTTATTAGACCAACAGAATTTTTACAAATTTTAGCTCAAATTAAATAAATCCTATTTACAGGTATTATATTTTTGTATTATAAATAGGTGATTTATGGCTAAAATATATACTGAAATACTTTTTTTGTTAATTATAAGCGCTACTAGCTTGCTTGCGACAAATGCTGAGACAGAAAACTTGATAATAGCTTGTTCGAATCATGATATTCATGCTGCCAAAATCCTCATTGAAAACTATGGTCAAAATTATACTAGTGAAATATACAATGAAGCAATGTCAAGTATAATGAAAAAGGGCACTAATGGTATAAATATAGAGTTACTAAAGCTGCTGATTGATAATAATGCCAATATTAATTATAGAAAAAGTGAAGACGATTTGACCTTACTCCATAGCGCTTGCTATGATATTAATGCAAATTTAGCAAAATTTCTGATTGAAAATAAAGCTGATGTTAATGCTGTAGAAATTAATAGTTACAGTGATGACGAAGATGAATATGTTGAATATAGCTTTCCATTAGATATTATATTTATAAGCTTAAATTTATATAAAAATAAAAAAATAGATGCATTAGAAATAGTTAAATGTATTTTATTGCAAGGTGGAAAGTATAGTGAAGAATATAGTGAAGAGGAACTTTTAATAGAAGCCCGTCAACGTATCTTAGAAGATGCGAAAGTATGTGATGCTATTTAGCTTAAATTAAATAAGCTCTATTTACAGTTTTTTAAGTATATGTTTAAATAATTAATGTATTGTTATTAAGAAATATCAAGGATTTTATGCTGTATAAATTTTTAATTATTTTATCAATATTTTCTACGTCTTTTGTTTTTGCAGTTGACCAACCTATGACAGGTACAAAAAGAGAACGGCCTGCAGATCCTGCAGATATTGTTAACGAGCAACCCCCAGTCAAAAAAACTCGATATACTCTTGATAAAGCTCTTAATAAAGCTTGTGAGGAAGGTGATATAGAGAAAGTAAGAGCACTTTTAAATTCAGATAATATTAATGAAAAAAATGGTAATGGTAATACTCCAATTTTAGTAGCATGCGCCCATGGTCACGCCGATATTGTTGAGTTTCTTTTATCTGAAGAAAACATAAAATATATAAATATAAATGAGAGTAATATCGAACACAACAGCTTGCTTCACTTAGCGTGTAAAAATTTAAAAAATAATGAAGAAATTATTAAAAAAATTATCCATCATCGGCACATTTGTATAAATGCTTGTAATGAATGGTATCAGACGCCTTTATATGTTGCATGTACAAACAATAACTTATCTGCTGTGAAAGAGTTATTAAAACACCCTGATACTGATGTAAATTTTTCTGATTGCGAGCTAAAAGGTCCACTATATGTAGCATGCCTTGCTGAAAATATTGACATAGTTAAGGAGCTTCTATTGCAACCTCATCTTGATATGGGGAGATGTTGCAAAAGTATAAAGTGTGAAAAGGTGGGGCAACTAGAGCTTTCAGGTGAGGGATGTGGTGAAATAGAGTATGAGGACCATGTAGAATATAAGAACTGTCTGCATCTTGTATGCAAGAAGGGCAATAAAGAGTTATTAAAAATTTTATTAGAAACTCATAAAATTGATGCAGATCAATTAACAACTACCTTTGAACACTCACTGTTAACAATGGCAATTAAATATAATAAACCAAAAATAGTTAAATTTTTGTTTAAGAATGGGTATGGAGATATAAGAGGCTGTAAGTGTGGACACGGTATATTTCAGATTATTAAAGAGTATATTGAAACTAACAAAGAAATAAGCAGCGATGACAAAGTGATTATTGGTGCTTTTATTGAGTATAAATGGGGGAAATTATCGCTTGACGATAAAGAAAACCTTTTTTGTAGTTTTATTGATAATATAAGTAATATAAAAACTAATGTTGCTAAATTTATTTTAGAAAATCAGAAATTTGATAAGAGCGAACTATTGTTTTACTCATGTGCTCAAAATTCTATCGATACTGTTAAGATCTTAATTGAGAATTTTAATATAGCTGTTAATCAACAAAATAAGGATAATTTATATCCGTTGGATACAGTGCTTACTAAATACTCTCCTTCTTTGATTTTTTCTAAGAAAGAAAATATAAAAAATTTGATTGAATACCTGTTAAATAAAGGTGCAGGTTATTCAGAAAGTTTTGATGAGAATGAGAATACTAAAGATTTATTAGCAGAAATTAAATTAAAGATGCTAGAAAATACTAAATTTATTGAGTAGTAATCTGGCGTTATTGCTCCATTGCCCTGGGTATAAGCTCTATTTACATCTTTTCAAGTATATGTTTAAATAATTAATATATTATTATTATTAAATATCGAGGATTCTATGTTATATAAATTTTTAATTATTTTATCAATATTTTCTGCTTCCTTTGTTTTTGCAACTGACCCAAATAATCTAGGTGAAAAAAGAGAAAGGCCTGAAGATATTCTTAACAATGAACCGTCAGCCAAAAAAACGGCAATTTTTCTTCTTCATAAAGCTTGTGAGGAAGGAGATATAGAAAAAGTAAAAGAACTTTTAAATACTGATATAGCTAAGATCTCATAAAATAGTTATATTAAGTGTGTGTTAAAGATTTGA
>CAZBMJ010000082.1:0-2774 GCA_964493205.1 uncultured Myxococcales bacterium | reverse complement strand
ACTTAAGTGCTTACCTACTTCTTCACTCATGAGAACAATGTTGCTTGAGGGATCATCAAGCAACGCAATAGGGCCTAGTGATCCTTTAAAGTCTTGATTATCAATACCGCCCAAAAGTTGATCGTATGTATAGCGCACTGAAACCTGATTTTTGCCAGTAATCATATAAACAGAAGCCGGTGAGCTAAAATCTTCTCCAACAATAAACTCTTCAACAATGGCTCCACCATTTTCTTCTTCAATGCGTTCAATAAATGGCGGTGGAAATTTTTCGATATTATCAAAACGCGACATAATAAGATTATAGGCTTCTTCTTCATTCATAGATTTATCAAAATCATCAAATCTCATAACTTTATTGCCATAGCCACCGGCTGATTCATCAAGTTTTAGCACAATTTTGGGAAAATCAATTTCCATTAAAAGTTGATAAATATCTCTTGTTAAGTCTTCTTTACTAAATGCCGGTTCATAGCTTCCTCGTGGATGACGAACCCCAGCATCACGAAAACTTTGTCGGCTTTGGCTTTTTTTAATACGATAAGCTTGAGCGCTTGGGTTAACTAAATAAGGAATACCCCAAGCTTGTGCATGTTTTTCTAAATTAGGTCCTGAAAAATGTGCAGTAAAGCCAACCATAGTAGTGCTTTCAAATTTATTACGATTTAGACGATTCAAAATTTTTGGTATTTTTATTCGTCCATAGGCATTTTTACCTTTATACAAGTATCGAAATTGATTATCCGCTTGTTTATCTCTATTTTTAGCTGTTAAAAAGCTTATTCTGACTGAATTTCTTTCAAACTCTGCTACTTTTTTATTAATTTCTTCTTCAGATAAATTTTCTAACTCGGCTCTATGAGAGATGTAATAGAGATATTTGCGATAATCTTTATTAATACGAGCAGTGGTTTGATAAATTATCATGGAATTTCCACCCATATTATTGATTTTATCAGCCAATAAATAGGACATAGCAAAAGATCTTTTTTGTTTTTGCTCATTTTTTAGGTTCATTTTACCTAAAGAAGATTCTGACCAGCCAGTGGCTACTAAAACATAGCGTGATTTATGATCGATTAAATATTTAATATATTCTTCGTCAAAATAGTCATATTGCGGCTCAATTATATTATCTATGTATTCTTCAGTTGAGTTATTAGTTTCGCAAAAAACAATTTGTGAAAAAATCAAAAGAAAAAATAATATAGGTCTATTTTGCATAATTTATATCCCCCCAGATAAAAATGCTATTGTTCTTATAGTCTTTTAAAGCATGTCATAGTCTTCATCTTTCAGTTCTGCCCCAATTTTATCAAATAATAAGTCATCTTCTGGATCGTACATATTATTGAAAATTTCTCGTTGATTATTTGGATCTACAATAAATTTCCTGCCTAAAAACTTTTCACCTTCTATTTCAAAAGTCCCATAGCCACTAGGTTTTTCAGGTAATAAACTAATAAAGCTTTGCAACACAAATTGATTAGCTCTTAGTCGACGAGAAATTTTAGCAAGAAGTGAGCTTGAATATGATTTTGATTTTATATTTTTTGGTTTGTTTAACTCTCTTAAATCAGAGGCAATCTTATCAAGTTTTCTTTTGGTGTTTAATTTTATTAAACCAATACAAATTCGACGATTTGTTAGTCTTCCACTGCATATACTATGAGGGTCTTTTTTATCGTAAAAATAGTTATTAATTAATTGTAATGATGTATTATTGAAGAGATGCTTATTGTCAACTGCTTGAGCTATAATATCATTAAGAGCTTCTGTGCCCACGTTTAGTTTGTAAGTTAGGCCTGCATAACCTATTTGTTTTTTCTTTTTGTATCCTATGTCTATAACAAAATCATTAATCCCAACTTTTTTAGCTATAATTTTATTGTATTCATTAACTTTTTTGACTTTAACTTTGTCGTGTGTAAAAGATACTTCCATGGCAAGCTTAATGTCGCTTCTCTTTACTATTTTTGTAATATTATTTTTGCTTACTTTTGCTGTACCTTCACTGATTTTATTGTAGTGAAAATTAGTGTAAGTAAAATGTTTCCATTTTTTATGTTTATTGGTTTTTGGCAAATTTATATGTCTGTAAGCTTTTTGTTTCATGTAGCCTTTAGAGGCAGTTTTTGTTTTTTTGTTATTTTTCTCATTGGTAATTTCTTGAGTCATCTTCACTTTATGCCAGGATTTACGTGCTCGTGCGATGAAAGGGATACCTATTTGTAGGTTACGAGAGATTTTCTTACGAGCAGAGGTTCTTTTCGTAAGTAATGTAACATTATCTTCGTCAGCCTCCTGTTTTAAAAGTATTCTATGATTGAGCGCATTTTTAAGAGCTTTTCGCCCATCTTTTGTGCTTCGATCGAAATCAAAAACAAGAGTGCCTTCCCAGTCTTTCAAGGCCCTTCCTTCAATTTTGGTAAGTGGTAAAGCTTGAATTCGACCAGTTAATCCAAATCCTCCTTCTCTGGTAAAGGCAATTCTAACCAAATTTTCATCTAATTTAGTAATGTGTTTTGCCCAATTACCTACTAATATTGCGCCAGCTTTTGCATCAGCAATATAAATAGAAACTCCAGCATAAATAGCAACTGCCATGGACCCATTTATGCGCATATCATCGCCATTATTCCATGAATCAAAGTGTTTAGGCTTGGTTGGATTTTTTAGTTGTTTTAGATCTTTAGCTTCATTATGATTTGAAGCTTTTCGCTCAGACCAACCACCACTGGTATAAAAAAGCTTAGCAAGAGCATTATATTGTA
>CAZBMJ010000081.1:0-2789 GCA_964493205.1 uncultured Myxococcales bacterium | reverse complement strand
TCCTGTCTTTAAATATATGTAATATTTCTTCATATTAGCCCAATGTATAATGTACTACCCTACCATCCTGCACTGTTAAATTAACTCTCTCAGGCTGAAAATCACATGTTCCTATCTGTCCGTATCCGTCTATAACACTTACTCTGTTTTGTATATTAAAATCGGCTAATGTAGCCCGTGCTTCTTCCAGTGTTTTTCCTAGAAAGCATGTACTTGTTCCTAAGAGTATTTCTTCCTTAGTAGATAACGTGTGTGTCGTATTGTCGCCGGAAAACGAGTCTATAGGTGTCTTATTTTCTTCCCATTTAACTTCCCCGTTTTTTACACTCCCTTTAAACACAACGTTCTGCGAACTGTCCATTCCAAAATCCATCACTACAAACTCGTACATCTGAGGGTCTAACTTTTCGGGGCGAACATTCTCTTCACTTACACCTGTGCTATCCCACAAATATTGTATAGCTTCTTCTCTACTCGTAAATACTTGATCTGTGTTATACCAATAATCATGTTGTATCCATTTCTTTCCTCCTCCACTACGTAGTCCTCTATGTTTTATTTTTCCATGTAGTTGTATAGTGCCGTCGGAATATGTTACACTTTCCGTACTCTTAAATCTTACTAAGCCGTATCCGTTTACAAATACATAGCGTTTAGTTTTGCTCATTTTGTTTTATATTGTTGAAGTTAAAAAAGCGTCGTGTATTAAAATATCACATTTGAAATGTGGCGGAAGACTCGTGTCTATCATTGTTGGCCCAAAAAGGTTACTAAATATATACAGTGGCATTTTTAAGTACCCCTCAATTGTATTTACTCCAATATAGTCATCAAGTTCTTGCTCTGTCACATCATTTAAGAGTCTGGATGCAATATTTTCTCTGTAGGCTTTCATTCCTTCTTCAGTAAGTTTAACTAGAATAGGATTTGTAACCCTGAACTCCTTATAGTCTTCCACTTCTTTTATTTTTTATTGTTAAATATTTCATCGAAATTCACACCTATCCATTCTCCTACTTTCCGCAGTAATTCTACCTTTTCGTCCATATGACAATCAGGTTGCCCACTTACCTCATCGTATTTCTTAGCTGCTACAAGTAATTCCTTTAACGCTTCCACTTCCTTTTTCAATTCATCGAACTCCTGTTTAGTTACTTGTGGAGGAGTCCACGGAATATTGGTAGTTGGGTAAGGGTTTATCGGTGGATAATAAGGGGTTGTATTCGGAAATCTATCTCTCCATCTATCTGCAAAACCGTCTCCAATATTGCTAACTACACACATTGTGGTTCAATTTTATTGTTATTTAATAAATTCAGTCTTTCTATTTCTATCAAACAATTTTGATATTCTTTAAATGATTCGTCGGGATTAGCTACATCGTTATGTCCACCATGTACTTTTGATAGTGTAGGTGCATATAGACCGCTGGAAATATCACGTCCTATCTCCCATACCCTCTCACCTCGCTTGCATACATATCCGTCCCTTGTAGTTATCATTGTTGTATTATTTTACATTTACCTAATGCCGCAGCGTGTTTATATCTCTCCTCAGTTATCATTATTAACTCCTTGATAGTTATAGGAACAATTGCGTACGATATCCAACTCTTATCACTCATTACCTCACATTCTACAAACTCTTTTGCAGCTTCTTCTTTAGTTGCATACCTTGAGGAAACATAGTAATCCTCCGGCGAAAAATAGGGCGCCCAAAACCAACGTCCGTCATCTTGTAAGAATACACTACTTTCCATTTCAAAAGTAGGATGCTCTAGCGGCGGGGTAAACACTATCTGATAAAGACTGTCCTTATTCTTCTCTATCATAGGATGTACTTTACTTGTGTCTATTTCAAACTCTAAGGTGTTATCTCCTACTGTAAATTTAGTATGTACTATCATAGTATTACTAATTAGTGTACAAATTGTTGATGAACTTACTGTTATTTTCCACCTTCCCCCATACACCGTCTGTCTTTGTAAATATTTGAGGAATACGGTTCTCAAGTCCCATAGCTTCCCAATCACTCTTAGTTATCTCGTCTGCGTTCTGAATATGCCATCCTTCCTTGTCCTTTATCACCTGCTTGATTACTCTACAAGGAGGACACCAATCGGCGGAAAATAGCACATAAGGCGTATTACATCCGTCTAAAAATTCGATAAGTTTCTCTGTCATGGTATATTATTTTCCTGCGATTCTTGTTAAATGTTCACTCAAAAAAGACAATTCCCTATTCATCCTGTTTAAATTATCTAACTGTTGCCACAGACAAAGGACAAATGACTCCGATAATTCAGCATTCGGAGGAAACGGTTCGGGGACGAAAGGGGTAGAAGGATGTGCTATATTGTAGCTATTCTCTCTTATACTATCTATATTTTGTCGAAGACTGTATAGATTCGTCCTAAATTCTTCAGTAATCTGATTTAATTCCGATGACAAAGGCATTGTTGTTGATCCTGGTTCCATGTTTTTGTTAATTTATGATTTCGTAATTGATTTGTTCTTCTAAAAATTGTTGCGGCAAAGTCTGCCACATTGTATGTATCCGCCATTTACCCTGTTCGTATATAAAAGCAAACGGTACAACATTCGGCAAAGCGTATCCCCTCCATTCCTTTTCATTTATCTCCATCACTGTCATTGTTGTATGTTGTCCTCTATAAGAGCCTAATAGGAAGCGTAATTGTACACATGCCCCGCAATTCTGTTCCTTGTCTACCACCACAATGTACTTAGTCTTTTCCGGCGGACGTAACTCCTCTAGTAACAGTATCAAAC
>CAZBMJ010000080.1:0-2976 GCA_964493205.1 uncultured Myxococcales bacterium | reverse complement strand
TTTTAAATTTGTGGGGATACCTCAGGGACAAGCCGACGGCACGTAGAGAAGGGCTGAAAATAGAATTCCATCACCTGTGCTTATCCAAAACTCAGATTAACTAATCATACTTATGGGTAATCATATGAGCGTGACTTGTTCACGCTATCCAGAAAACTAATTTCATATCCTTAAAATTGTAAAATTTAATTATCTGGATGCCGCGGACAAGCCGACGGCACGTAGAGAGTAACTAAACAGTGCTTTTAACTTGTGTATAATATACAAGCACAAGGCGCGGCACGTAGAGGTTGTGTGATAGATAGATGTTTTCGCGCAAAATGTTTTGTAAGTTAACTAACAACAAGTGGCTAGTTAAAAGCACAGGTGCAGGTTCTGCCACTACCAGAACCAGTGCAAGCAAGCTCGCCTCCACCAGCACAAGCTGCAGCTACATCGCCAGCTGCTCTGCCTGAGCCTTTGCAACCAAATTTACTAGCATCACCAGGAAATATATAGCCACATTGAGTAGCCGTAGCAGTGCTACCCGTGCCATTTGCCAAACGAGCTATTTCTCTAAACTTAGCAATAACTTGTTGACTTTGAGTGGAGGAAATTTCAACTATACCGTTAGAAAAAGCTATTTGAGCAAAACCAGCAAACAAAATAAAACCAAGTATTTTTTTCATAATCTTCTCCATAAAAAACCCCCTACGTAAGGGGGCTTTTATTAGTGTCTAAAAACTAAGAATTTACTTTTTTTTACCTGTATCTTTACCTTTTTTGTGATCGGTTTTTTCTGCAGGTTTTTGAGTAGTTACTGTAGGTTTTTGAGTTTTTTTCTCTGCTGCTTTTACGGCCATAATGCCCCCTTATTTCGTCTTAATATTCAATAGTTTAAGACTTAAACAAATCTTATAGCATTAAAAAACAATTTACAAAAAATTCCCCACCACATAAAAAAATAGGCCCTATTTCAAGGCCTATTCATAAATTAAAACTAAAGTTTTTTTAGTTCTCCTTTGGATTCTTTTTCAAAGTTTTCAAAATCAGATTTAAGCTCTGCCAAATCAATTTCATCATCTCCATCTACAAATTCCCAACCTGTGTTTGCTGCATTTCGTTGTGATTTCGAAAATTTACATTTTAATTTAGCTTCTGCACCTTTTTTTAAAGCACCAGCTGCTTCTATTTCGTCAGCATAAGTCTTTTTGGCAATTTTTTTGCTACCAGCTGTCTTGTATATATCTGCTTTATTTACCTTGACACCCATTTTAGACTTTCCATCAGTATGGTCTTTATAGACAGACAAAGTTCTAGCATGTCTATCTAGCTCTTCACAAGTAACGGGTGCACAGCCGGTAAAGAATCCAAAAACACCTAACAAACTTATAATCAATATATTTTTCATAATTTTCCTTTTATATAATTCTTTTTTATGTTTAGCGAAAACGACAATTTAAAGTTTTTTTAACTCTGCTTTCTCTTCTTTTTCACGGCTTTCAAAATCAGATTTAAGCAATGCCAAATCAACTTCATAATCTCTTTCTACATATTCACCATCTGGCTTTGCTGGAGTTACTTCGAATTTCGAAAATTTACATTTTAATTTAGCTTCTGCACCTTTTTTTAAAGCACCAAATGCTTCTATTCTGTCAGTATAAGCCTTTTTGGCCATTTTTTTACTACCAGCTGTCTTAAATATATCTGCTTTTAGTACCTCACCCACTTTAATTGTTCCATCAGCGCCTTTGCTGATGCCCACAGTATTAGCATGCTTATCTAGCTCTTCACAGGTAACAGGTGCACAGCCGGTAAAAAATCCTAAAAAAACACCTAACAAACTTATAATTAATATATTTTTCATAATTTTCCTTTTTATATAATTGCTTTTTATGTTTAACAAAAACAGATAAACATGGCAAGCTATTCTAACGATTATGAGCTAGAATTTTAGCGCCTGTTTCAAATAACACTTCAATTTTTTGAGTTTCTTTGTCCTCTATTACTACACCTATGCCAAAGCTTTGGTGAATTAATAGATCACCTTTATTAAATCTAGATTTAATACTGTAATTAAGGCCTTGAGCTAAATCTTTGCTTTTGATCAGTTTTAAATAGCTATTGCTTTTGGCAAGCTCACTAAGTTTTATTTTAGCTTCTTTTGCGCTAGATACTTTAGGTTTTGCCACAGTATCTGTGCCACTATTAGGCGCTTTGGCCTTATACTGATGCTTACCTTTGCACGTATTGCAGACCACTCTTTTAATAGTACCATTGGATATGGCTTCTATAGTGTGCGCTAATACCAATTTGCATTTGGTACACCAAGAATCTATATTTGAACCTGTTTTTATGGTGTCCATTCGTTTTTTCCTTTGTTTTTTTGTGATAATAAATAAGGGGCTCCTTATTTTAACAGGTATTTTTAATATTTCAACACAGTACTATGGAGAAAATACATGAATCTATTCAAACGATTAGTAAAAGTAATAGAAGCTAACTTAAATGAATTAGTAACTAAATTAGAAAATAATCAAAACAAAGATCACCTAAAAGATAAAGAAGCTTTTGATACTTTTGATAAAATGGCGCAAAAAATAGCTGATACTGAAGAAGAAGTGGATAAAAAGCCTAAAGGTAAGTAACAAAGCGAAAATCAACGTCGTTGCGAGTAATCCACCACCAATTTAGTGGGTTTATAGATAATGACAACCTGCTCCACACTAATGTCTTTGCGAGGGGCGTAGCAACGCATAGGCGGCAGGTTAAGGATTTTAAGCAGGTAATATCTAAATTTAATTGACCACCGTTGGTAGTAAACTTCCAAAATATTTTGTGCATAAAATACCTATCTATCACCACTCTCTACGTGCCGCGCCCATATGATTACCCATAAGTATTGATTAGTTAATCTGAGTTTTGGATAAGCACAGGTGATGGCGGGTCAACCCCCTAAAAGTGGAGAATTTACACTCGTACTTCCTTTATTTCTCT
>CAZBMJ010000079.1:0-3340 GCA_964493205.1 uncultured Myxococcales bacterium | reverse complement strand
CACCCTATAAATATGCACCATGCCTGGCACACGATGGCCACGCTGCCGCTCGCCAAGACGATAAGGTTAACAGGAGATACTATTTTGTCGTAAATAACAATATAAAATTTCGTGGGGATACCTGAGCTCGTAAAGACGATACTAGAAAAGATTTTAACTCGTGAAATGTTATAATTATTTCAAAGATCTGACCTAAAAGCATCTTGATCTATTATTTCTCATCTATACTATATAGTTTAGCTAAATCTCTATTACTGATAAAGCTCTCCAAATATCACTTACTTTTACGTATAGTTCTTTAAAAACAAGACTTTTTAACAAGCTCAATAAAAATTATCAAAACTTTAACTAACTTTTTATAACTAGTGGAGGTAACAGACAAACAACAAAAATATATAATTTGAAATAATTAATTTTCAAAAAATTATTGTCAAATAATAGCCACTTTTTTGGCCTAATTAAAACATAAAAAATACTTAATAAATTTAAATAAAAAAATATAACTAAATTTAAAAATTCCACTAGACAAAAGCAATTTTAAATCATAATAGATCTCCAAAGTTAAATATGTTTTTTAACTAATCAAAAGCTTTAAAGGATGATATGATGAACTATATTTCTAGATGCTTTTTATTACTAAGTGTGTTTTTTACTTTTAATGTCTTTGCAACAGGTGTAGGAACCTCTCAAGTTCCAGAAAGCGCTGAGATACCCTCTGTTAATAAACCAATTTTTGGGAAACCAGTAGGAGAACGAGAATATTGGTTATTTGTTGGTAATCCAGGCGTTGGAAAAAGTACTCTTATAAATGCTTTGTGTAAAAAAACTGTAGCTAAAGCAGGAGTTAATCTAGGCCATGGCTTAACTAAGGTTTTTGCTGCTTATGAAGATAAAGGAAATAATAGAGTCTATTTTGATACTCCAGGACTCGCTGATACAGAAATGAGAGGCAAGGCAGCACGAGCAATAGAAGAAGGTCTAAAACAAGACGGACAATATAAAATATTTTTTATAATACAGCTTAATGAAGGCCGTGTTAGGCCAGAAGAAGTAGCAACTATTAATACTATTATGAATGCCATAAATATTCCTCATAAACCGTTTAGCGTCATAATCAATAAGCTAGATTGGGAAGAGAAAGAAGCAATGGAAGCAGATGACTTTGGCAGAGCAGTAGTTCTAGAGCAACTGAATAGCGGTGAAAATAAGACAGAAAGCGTTTGGTATGTTGATAGAAATGAAGAATTCAGAAGGATAAAAGATCCAGCCCGTAAAATCCTTGAACTTGATGACGATTTATATGCATTTTTTAATACCAGGAAAGCTATACTTATTCAAAAAGAACAAGTGGGTGAAGTTAAAGCGGATGAAATAGCAGAAATAACTAAAGCTTTCGAAACACAAATGAGACAAATGCGTGATGATTTAGAGAATGATAAAGCAAAACAAGCAGAAATGATAAAAAATATGGAAAAAGCTGCAGAAGAAATGAAAAAAACATTAGCTGAAGAAAGAGTAAAAGCAGCACAAGAAAGAGTAAAACTTTCGGAAGAAATGAAAAAAACAGTAGCTGAAGAAAGAGTAAAAGCAGCAGCAGAAACCGCAAAAGTTTCAGAAGAAATGAAAAAAACATTAGCTGAAGAAAGAGTAAAATCAGCAGAAGACAGAGCAAGGCTTGCAGAAAAAATGGCAAAAGCTACAGCAGCTATCGCTGCTGCTGCAGCTGCTAAGCCTGCTGCGCCTGCGGAAGTTCACCATCATCATACTACTACTGAAAAAAGTGGTTGTACCATATTTTAGTTATATTCTGTAAAGCTAAGCAGTATGAAACTGCTTAGCTTTACGCTTCTTTATTTAATCATATTTATTAAATTTATTATATTTCTTCTTGTACTAAAAAATTTTAAAGGGAATTTACATGAAAACTATATCTATCTTAATTTTTACTGCTGTTATGTTATTGAGCTCCTCCAGCAGTGCAGTAGATGATAAAGAATACTGGTTGTTTTTTAGTGTCTTTCCTTGGGGAAAAAGTACTCTCATAAATGCTCTAAAAAAAGAATATGTCGCTGAAACAGGAATAACCATAACCAGTCCCAGTATGACCCCATTTTTTACCCCTTTTGAAACTACTTCACAAAAAGTTTTAACTGAATATTTTACTTCATACTCTGCTTGCCCGCAGTGTGGCGTAGGTGCATATTCTATACCTGGAGCCACCCTTATTAATTCGGGTTTACTTAATTATTTTACTCCTTACGAAGATGTAGAAAATAATAGGATCTATTTAGATACTCCCAGATTATGCACTACAGACATGAGAAAAGAGGCAGCAAGACAAACTAACTTACTTCTAAAACAAAAAGGCAAATATAAAATATTTTTTTTAATTTCGGACCAACTTTGCTCGGGCGATGTAGGGGCTTTAAATCAATTTATGGAAGCGATAGAATTTCCCCATAAACTATTTAGTATTGTAATGAATAGGATGGAGGATGATGAGATGGAATTCCTTGAAAAAAGAGACAATAAAAAAGTATTTTATGAAGAGCTTAATAGGTGCCTCACTTATAAAACTAACAGTATTTTGCATATTGCGAGGAATGACAATTGGAGCAGAAAAAAAATCAATCAAAAGGATAGACTGCTTAGCCTTAGTAAGTACCAGCGTGAATTTTTGGAGACAAGCCCAACTATAGAAATCAGAAATAAAAAATCCCTTCTACTTAATAAAAAGGAGCTCTTAAAACTAATATATGAAAAATATTTATAAACGTCTTTTTTTACTATTTTTGTTTTTTCTTTTACAAAGTTTTGGAACAATAAACTGCGCCGATGGAGGCACCCAAAATGCCGCTAATAAGCCAAATGAAAGCGCTAATAACAATGCAAATAACCCAACTAGTAACACCTCAAATAAACCAGTTAATAATAAACTAAATAGTCCACCTAATAAGACAAATAATATTCCAACTAAAATAGAAGATAGTAATAGACATAAAAAAACAACTATTAATGAAGTAAATAAACTAAACAATACATTCAACAAAATAAGCAATAGCGATCTATCTAATAAAACAATTGTTAAAGAAAATGATAATAACAGCGAATATTGGTTATTTGTAGGCAATACGAGCACTGGCAAAAGTACTATTATAAATGCTTTAGCAGGTAAAATTGTTACTAAGAAAGGAAGGAATACTCGTACTCATATAATTACAGATTTTATTTCTTATAACGATGTGGCCAATAAGAGAATATACTTAGATACTCCCGGGCTAAATCACTATAATGCACCCATAAAATCGGACCAAAAAATTTTGATTCATCCGTTTTAAGA
>CAZBMJ010000078.1:0-3345 GCA_964493205.1 uncultured Myxococcales bacterium | reverse complement strand
ACTGGATTCAGGTAATTTTCTGGTTGCCGCGGACAAGCCGACGGCACGTAGAGAACGGCTAAAAATAGAATTCCATCACCTGTGCTTATCCAAAACTCAGATTAACTAATCAATACTTATGGGTAATCATATGAGCGTGACTTGTTCACGCTATCCAGAAAACTAATTTTATATGAGCTTGCATTCATAAGCTTGATCTCACATAAATTTTGCCTAACATATAAGATATTTAAATAGTTACATCTAAAGGAATAAAATATTTTTTTCAATGCTTTTACTAAGCCTGGTAGAAAACTTTTTACTAGGATTTTTTATGATAAAAATATATTTTGGTTTATTTTTTTTCACCTGCAGCCTTTTTGCTTTAGATATTACATATCAAGAGCTTACTTCTATAAGCTCTCTTATAAAAGCTGAACAACAGCATATATTTGAAGATAAAATACTAACTATAAAAGAGTGTTTTGGAAAAAAATACATGGTTATTCATGATCTTTTTAATAAAAATAAAACACAAGAAAAAACAAATAAAAAGGGAAAAAAAATTATTCAACCAATTGAGTCACAAGATCAATTTCAAATTGCCAATAAACCTATTTTGCAATATGGTTTTATTAATGAAAATTTAATATACATCAACTATGAAGATAATCTTATTGAAATATATGATATAACTCAAAAAAATTTAGAGCCTATATATTTAAATTCTCGTCATAATATTAAAAAAATATTAATGAATAATAATAATTTATTTGTTTTATATGAAGATATAACTTTAAAAAAATATAACACAGAAACAAAAGAAGTTGTTAAATATGATATAAAAGATATTATACATAGATTTGGTGATAAAATATCTTACGATAAAAGCTATATAATAAATGCTGATTTTGATGTTAGTAATAATCAGGAAAAAATAATTTTTGCTGATCATGAAAGTAAATTATTTTTATTAATAAATCTTTTAAGTAATCAAATAATTGATTTGTCATCAGTAATTGATAAAAAAATTGTTAAAGATATTAAGTTTGCTAAAAAGGATTCTTTTTCTAATCAAAGTATAATGCCTTGCAAAGTAAATAATAACGATTTACTTATTTACAATAATAATTTAATCGCGCAAAGTGATAACTCTTGCTGCTTATTTAAGAATAGTGAACAAATAATAATTTATAGTAAAAATAAAATGATAATAGCAAATGGGTCTAAAGCATTCCTAAGTAATAATAATTTATCATTGACTTGTAATGATAAAACTGCCGTTATACAAGATGTTACTAGTTCATATATAATATTTCATTTAATTTTAGAACCAAATGAAAACTTATTTTTAAGTCAAAATGGTAAGTATCTATGTAGGCAAATAGATAAAGATATAAAAATATATACACTTCCAAGTAAAGAAGAAATAAATTTTTATTTTAAGTCTCAAGAATTTATACACAATACTAAAAAATCTAAAAAAGACTTAGCTGTTATTTTATCTTCATATTTAGATAATTTAGCTAATTTTGCGTCAATTTCAACACCACAATAAAAAAGAATAATTATTATAGCCTATCTATCACATCTCTCCCCTACGTACCTCGCCTTGTGCGAGGTATCTAGATAATTAAATTTTTACGATGGTTAGTTTTCTGGATAACTCTTTAAAAAATCGATGCTTTTTACTTAAATCATAAAATTACCAACAAATATATCTAAATTGAGTTTGATTACTTAAATTTTTTTGCTACACACACATTATATAATCAATAAAAATAGGAAAAAATATGAAATATATAATTTTTTTATGCGTTTTTTTCATGAATTTTTTAAGTTTTGCTACCACTATTGCAGCAGAAGAAGAGCACAGCCTATTATTGGATACAGAAGGAAAAGCTTGGGCTACTGGAAATAATGAATATGGACAATTGGGACTTGGGGATGATATATCTATCGTAGAAATAGCAACCAAAATAGAAGGCTTGCCACGTATTATAGCTGTGGCAGCAGGATATAGTCATAGTCTATTTTTGGATGAAGAAGGCAATGTGTGGGCTACTGGCAGTAATAAAGATGGTCAATTAGGTCTTGGGGATAATGTAAATACAGTACAAGTCCCAACTAAAATAAATAATTTGCCACCTATTAAAGCTGTGGCAGCAGGATATAATCATAGTCTATTTTTGGATGAAGAAGGCAATGTGTTGGCTACTGGGAGTAATACCTGGGGCCAATTAGGTCTTGGGGATAATGTAAATACAGTACAAGTCCCAACTAAAATAAATAATTTGCCACCTATTAAAGCTGTGGCAACAAGAGGCTTTCATAGTCTATTTTTAGACAAGGAAGGCAATGTATGGGCTACTGATAGTAATAAAGAGGGTCAATTAGCCCTTGGGGATAATGTTAATAGAGAAGTCCCAACTAAAATAAATAATTTGCCAGCTATTAAAGCTATAGCAGCAGGAGTTGAATATAGCCTATTTTTAGATATGGAAAGTAGTGTATGGGCTACTGGTGATAATATTTCTGGCCAATTAGGCCTTGGGGATGATGAAAATAGAAACATCCCTACTAAAATAGATACTTTGCCAACTATTAAAGCTGTGGCAGCAGGAACTCATAGTCTATTTTTGGATGAAGAAGGCAATGTGTGGGCTACTGGGAGTAATGCCTGGTGCCAATTAGGCCTTGGGGATGATGAAAATAGAAACATCCCTACTAAAATAGATACTTTGCCAACTATTAAAGCTGTGGCAGCAGGAACTCATAGTCTATTTTTGGATGAAGAAGGCAATGTGTGGGCTACTGGGAGTAATGCCTGGTGCCAATTAGGCCTTGGGGATGATGAAAATAGAAACATCCCTACTAAAATAGATACTTTGCCAACTATAGAAAAACCTCTGTCAGAAAGAGGAAAAATACCTACTAAAAGTGCTCGTAAAATAGTTGAGTAATTTTTAGCTGAAATTGTTTGTGCAAAAATGCCTATCTATCACATATCCCCTACGTACCTCGCCCATATGATTACCCATAAGTATTGATTAGTTAATCTGAGTTTTGGATAAGCACAGGTGATGGAATTCTATTTTTAGCCCTTCTCTACGTGCCGTCGGCTTGTCCGCGGCAACCAGAAAAATGTTTTTTAGAAAAGTTCCTTATATAAATCACGCCACGTGGGATTAAATTCTTCGATTAAATTTAGTTTCCATTCTCTACACCAGTTTTTAAAACGCTTTTCTCGCTTCGCAGCTTCTACGTATAATTCGTGAACTTCGTAATAAACCAAGTTATGCACGTTATATTTTATAATGCACCCATAAAATCGGACCAAAAAATTTTGATTCATCCGTTTTAAGA
>CAZBMJ010000077.1:0-3621 GCA_964493205.1 uncultured Myxococcales bacterium | reverse complement strand
TCAGATTAACTAATCAATACTTATGGGTAATCATATGGTCAGAGCACGTAGAGAGTGGTGATAGATAAGGTATTTTATGCACAAAATATTTTGGAAGTTTACTACCAACGGTGGTCAATTAAATTTAGATATTACCTGCTTAAAATCCTTAACCTGCCGCCTATGCGCTGCCGCTCCAAGACGATAAGGTTAACAGTGGGAATATCTCAGTTCGCAAACACACTAGAATATTTAATTGTTATCGCTATACCCAAATTTATTAGCAATTTTTTTATTAACTAGTAAATTATAATGATTGTTATTTACAAACATAGGAATAACTTGTAACAAAGGACTATTTAATAAATCTTCTTTTTTATTTATATTAAAAACTTTTTTGAATTCTTCTAAAGATGATTTAATAAGAATTTTATCCATTTCATCTAGCGTATTATTAAAAAATTTATCTAAATTATCTGCAGATATACTCGATTCTTTTGTATTTATAGTAAAAACTAGTTCATACTTGTTATTACTGAAGAAAAATAAATTTATTAATTTTTTATTTTTTAAAAGCTTACTATCAAAAAAATTAATAAGGTCTCTGGATGCTACCCACTGTTTATCGATTAAAAGGTTTTTTAATTCTTCTTCGGTATCTTCATCTCGATAATTATAGTTATAATTACTGAATTTTTTAGCATGCAATAAAGCCCTAAAACTATAATTTAATAACTTATAAGATTTTTCTTTATTAAATTCCACTAATCTTTGCTGGGGGGATAAATTCTTTAAGGTTTTTAGCAGTGTTATTAATTCGTTATGTAAAAATCTATCTTTAAAGCCTGGCACATCTTTGTACTCTGTAACTAAAAGAGGCAATTGGGTAATAACTTCGTTAAATAAATCATCATCATTAAAAATAAGATAAAAAACTGTTTGTAAGCCGGCAGTTATCCAACAATTACCATCTCCTTTAACACTAATCTGATAATAATCTTCGTCTTTCGTGCCTAAAGACTGAAATAATGGAGCCTTATCTATGTAATTAGTAGATGTAGTTTTGCTTAAGGTGAACATACTTATGGCAGAACCATAATCATTAGTATTGCCCCAATCAATTTTCCTAAGCTCATCTAGCTTAAAATTATCTTTTGCATAATCTTCTTGTATATCTTTTTGCCGCAATGCATCTGTTATAGCTTCTTCATATCCAAATTCTTTAGCAACTTTTTTGTTCACGATTAAGTCATAATGACCAGCGGTAGTAATACTAGTGGTATTGGTAGGAACTGGCAAAACTTGTAAAAATTTATGACTTAATAAATCTTCTTTTTTACTGATACCCATTTTTAATAAAGCATCTTTATTTTCTTCAAAACCTTCTTCGAAAGCCTCAGAATAAATATTATCTATTCTTGAATTATTTTTATAAGTAATAAGAATATTATCTCCACCACTTTGCATTTCTATTCTATTTTGGTTAGGTAAAAATTCATTATAAATTATCCTACCATCACTAGCATCTCCCCACTCAGGTATTTTTATTAATTTTTTTAAAGATTCTTTGGATTCTTTGAAATTATTAATATGAGCATGGGCGTGTAAAAAAGCTCTAAACGTATAATCTAAAAAAGTATCTATTTTATCTTTATTAAGCTGCACTAATCTTTCAGCAGGCGATAAGTTTTTTAAGGTTTTTAAGAGATTTATTAAGTTTTCATGTAAAAAGCGTCCTTTAAAACCAGCTACGTCCTTATATTTATCTGCAATTGTAGGAATTTGAGCAATAAATGAATTAAACAAAGAATCGTCAGTAAAAATCACAAACCAAACTTGTTGTAATGCTGCTCTCATCCAACAACTACCATCCGCCCGAATACTCACAGAGTAATAATCAGTATCGTTGAAACCAATAGATTTTAAAATTGAATTTTCTGGAAGTTTATAATCACTTTTGCTCAATGTTACATTAGCTTGAGGATTACCATACGTACTGGTATTTGCCCAATCAACATCTTTAAATTGGTCAAAGTTAAAATTATCTCTTAAGTAATCTTCTTGTATATCTTTTTGGCGCAATGCATCAGCTACGCTTACGCTTTGATGATTATGCTGATTTTGACTGCCAGATAGGGAAGCTGGAGGCGCTATTTCTATATCGCAAGCACAAAAATTCAAAATACTAATAATTAAAAATATTTTTTTCATATTATTAGATATTTAGCATTTTAATAGCAAAAAACAAGATTATATTTTTTAATACACTAAAAAATCTATAACAGGTTGTTTAATACTGTTTTTAAAAGTAAGACCAAACTCGAATTCAAGTTATAAAAATAGATTCGAGGTATTCTAAATGCAATTTAAAACAATCCTTTTATTCCTTTTAGGGAATTTTTGCTTAGGCATTCTTGCAGCTGATATAGACCCAAACCTCATACCCAAAGATCGGCCATTAGCAACATTGGGGGAGGGGGCCTTTGGGAAGGCTGAATTAACTCTCTATGACGAAAGCCAGATGGTCGTTAGAAAAGAAATACCAAATTATCTGACAAGACCTGTGAAATATAAAATATATAATATTTTTAATATTGTAGAGATATGCGCCAATTATGAGCTTTATGCATCGCCATTTTTAAGCTCAGCTTTTGGAGTATATTTTGATTCTTATAATGGAGTTATAGAAAAGGATACATTGAATTTTGCAATGGAACCTATGTTAGGTGGCACCCTTCTCCATCTGCATCATTTCCTGCAACAGAATCCGTCTTTATTGAGTCTTGATTTGGTAAAACTTATGTTAGCAAGGATCGCTTTGGGTATTGATGATATGCATAAAAAAGGTTGGGCTTGGTTAGACGCGTCTATGAGAAATATATTTATCGACCATCAAACAGGCTATCCACGGCTGGGAGACTTTGGATTAGCAAGACTCCTAAATAAGGCTGCTGAACAGAAGGACTGGGATGGATTTGCTGATAATATAGCGAAGTCACTAATAGGTCTCTTAGGTGATAATTTCAAACAAGCTTCCAAAAACCTATCTGAAAGCTTAAAAAATAAGCCTTCCATCGAAGGCGTTCAATCTGCCTTAATATTTCAAGATTTTAATTGGCAGGGTGCTAAGGAGGGAAATCTTTCGATGGGCTTCATCCCCAAAGATTCCGCTGCATATCTCAAAATGGTTTATGGCGGTAATAATGATGTAATTGGCAGAATTTCTAGGGGAGAAAAAGCCTTAGATGCCAGCTCTATGGGGGGATTTGTTATGGGACAAACTCTTTTAGAGGAGATAAACAAAACTTTGCCGCGTGGAGCAAAGAAAATAAAAAATGCCGGCGACTTTTGCAGAATAATGTTAAAAGAAGATATTTTTCCTGTGACGTACCCATATTAGATCTTTCTGGACCTATTAGGTTTCTTGGGCCAATAGGCTCGCGCCGGCACATAGGCGGCAGGTTAAGGATTTGAAGCAGATATCATATGGTTGTTTCACCTCATTCCCTACGTCCCGTGACCATATGATTACCCATAAGTATTGATTAGTTAATCTGAGTTTTGGATAAGCACAGGTGATGGAATTCTATTTTCAGCCCTTCTCTACGTGCCGTCGGCTTGTCCCTGTGCAATCCCCACAAA
>CAZBMJ010000076.1:0-3665 GCA_964493205.1 uncultured Myxococcales bacterium | reverse complement strand
CTTATCCAAAACTCAGATTAACTAATCAATACTTATGGGTAATCATATGGCCGTGGCACGTAGAGAGTGGTGATAGATAGGTATTTTATGCACAAAATATTTTGGAAGTTTACTACCAACGGTGGTCAATTAAATTTAGATATTACCTGCTTAAAATCCTTAACCTGCCGCCTATGCGTAGGAATGGGCTGAAAAGACAATATATTATCTGGACTTGTGTATAAGAGACAGACACAAGGCGTGGCACGTAGAGGGGGTATGGAAGTTCTGCCAACGAACGAGCGGTCGATTGCGCAAGGACTCTTATTTGCACGCCGTCAGAAAATCACGCAATTGCTCTAAAGATACATAGGTAATTACTACTTCACCTAGCCTAATAGGAAGCACAAATTTCAAGCCTTTATTATCAGCTTTTTTATCATACTGCATAGCCACAATAAGATTATTTATATGGATGCTAGCAGGCAAATTAATAGGCAAATTATATTTTTTTAATAACGTTATTAAATTACTCAAAAAATCTTCTTGCAAAAGTTCTAAATATTTAGACATCTTTGTTGCTAATACTAAGCCTATGCTTACCGCTTCACCATGTTTTATTTTATAATTTGTGCATTTTTCTATGGCATGACCAAAAGTATGACCTAAGTTTAAATAAGCCCTTGTATGAGATTCTTTGAAATCTTCTTGTACAATATTCTTTTTTATACTCAGAGAAGCCATGATAATTTCTTCATAAGTTAAATCTTTATGTAACAAATCATTAAAAAAACCTTTATTGGCTATTATTGCATGCTTAATCACTTCAGCCATACCACAGGCAAACTCTTGGGGTGGCAAGGTGCTTAAAAAACTTTCGTCAATAAGCACTGCCCTTGGGTTATAAAAAGCGCCAATTAAGTTTTTGCCATAGCCCGTATCAACACCTGTTTTTCCACCAATGCTTGAATCTACAAAAGAAAGCATGGTTGTGGGGATTTGTATAAAAGGCACGCCTCGCAAATAAGTAGCAGCCACAAAGCCTGCCATATCACCTATGACACCGCCACCCAAAGCTATAATCAAAGTCTTTTTATTTAAATTATGTTTAAATAACTCTTCATAAATTAAATTAATACTCGTACTATTTTTATGCTCTTCACCATCTGGTATAGCTATTTTTAAGCATTCACCTAAATTATTTTCTATGATTTTTATTTGTTTATCTAAAATACTTAATAAATTAGTATTAGTAATTATTACGGGTTTTAAGGTATGTAAATTATTAGCTATTAAAATATTTTTTATATCAAGTAAAATATTTTTTTTAACATAAATAGGGTAATTAATATATAAACTTTTACTTATAACCTCAGCTGAACAAATTTCGGCAATAGCCTGAGCCACTTGCACAATACTTTTATTGCTTGCTTCAATAGGCATACCTAAATTTTTATAAATATCTAAGCGATAGTAATAAAGCTCATGAATGTTAGCGTCACCAAGGGGTCGGTTATTATTGCGTTTTACTCGCTCTAGTATAAGGCTTAAGGGCGTGTCTATAAAAAATATTTTTCCTAAATTTTTTAGTAAACTATAAGAGCTAAAATAAGTTGGTGTACCTCCACCACAGGTAATAATTTTATTATTGGTGGTAACAAATCTTTGCAAAAGGTCATATTCAAGCTTGCGAAAAAAACTTTCGCCCTTAATCTTAAAAATTTCTTTAATGCTCATTTTTTGTTCTTGAACAATAAGAGCATCCAAATCAATAAACTCATAATCCATTATGTTGGCCAATACTCTGCCTACACTGGACTTGCCAGAAGCCATAAAGCCTATTAAAATTATATTATTTGTCTGCATAATCAAACCGCCAAGCAGCATTATCCAAGGAAAAATCAGCAATATGACCTTTATGCATAAGTGAAAAATGCTTAAGCATAGCTGATTTGGAATCGCCACCTAGTTTTTTTATCAAAGCCTTGAGCAAAACAAAACTCATCATAGCCTCACCAATAACTACGGCCCTTTGCACAGCACAAAAATCACTGCGTTCATAGACAGTTGGCGCTTGTTGTTTATTGGCCAAATCAATGCTTTGCAAAGACTTAAGCGTGGTACTTATGGGCTTCATATACACTTTCACTACCAAGGGCATGCCATTAGTTACACCTGCTTCAAGGCCACCGGCTCTATTGCTAAGACGATTAATTTGGCCTTCTTTGCCAAGCTTAAACTCATCATGAACTTGAGTGCCCATCAAAGAAGCATTTTTTATGCCTTCACCTATTTCAAAAGCTTTCATGGCTGGAATACTAAGCATTGCTTGAGCAAGTTGACCATCAAGCTTATGTTCGTAATGCACATAGGACCCCAAAGCGGGGGGGACATTAATTCCAACAATTTCAAAAATACCACCAAGAGTATCTTTTTGATGCATTACTTGATTAATGTGGTTTTTAATATTTTCTATTTGTGACAAATCAGCAAAAGCAAATTCGTTTTGTAAAGAAGTTTCATAAAATTGGGCATAATCTTTTTCAAAAGCTTTACTTGTATCAAAACTTATTTGGCCAATCCTGGTGGTATAGCCTAAAATTTTTATACCAAAATTACCCAAAATTTGTTTACATATGCTGCCCACAGCCGTACGCATAGCTGTTTCACGAGCCGAAGATCGCTCTAGTGATACTCGCAAATCGTGATGGTCATATTTTAGAGCACCCACATAATCACCATGGCCAGGTCTTGGAATACTCATGGGAGTTATATTTTTGTCTTGCCAGTTTTTATAATCAATATTGTTTATCTCTATGGCAATAGGCGCGCCTGTGGTGAGATTATTTTGATAGCCAGCAGTAATGCTCACTTGATCTTTTTCAATCTTCATGCGACCGCCACGACCAAAGCCTTGCTGTCTTCTGGCTAAATCATTATTCAAAGCTGCAATATCAAGGCTAAAGCCAGCAGGAATGCCTTCAATAATGCCTGTTAATTTGGGGCCGTGGCTTTCGCCAGCAGTTAAAAATGTGATCATACAAGTAAAGCCCTTATGGCCAATTCATAGCCTGTATGTTTTAAGCCACAAATAATACCTAAACTTACTTCGCTTACTAAGGAATGATGCCTAAAGGCTTCTCGTCCAAAAATGTTGCTTAAATGCACTTCAATAATAGGTATGCTTAAAGCTGCCAGGGCATCACGGATACTAATGGAAGTATGGCTCAAAGCCCCTGGGTTAATAACTAGGGCGTCAGCTTTTAAGCTTTGAATAAAATCTATAATTTGGCCTTCATGATTGCTTTGATAAAACGTTAAGTTTGCTTCTTTAGCAAAAATAGTTTTTAAATCTTGGTTAATTTGCTCAAGAGTTTTATGCCCATAAATTTCAGGCTGTCTTAGGCCCAAGGTATTAAGATTAGGGCCGTTGATAATACAAATATTTTTCATTGTTTTAACCTAAAGATTGTGGTTTATTTACACAAATAAGACAATATAACACATCAATCAAGGCTATAAAGATTTATAAGCATCTTTATACCATTATTTACAGGATTGAATGCTGCGAGCATTACATAATTCACCATGTAGGGCCCTATACACAAGGTATTATAAGGTATTATGCGGCTATTTCACCTCATTCCCTACGTCCCGTGACCATATGATTACCCATAAGTATTGAT
>CAZBMJ010000075.1:1183-4150 GCA_964493205.1 uncultured Myxococcales bacterium | reverse complement strand
TTAATTAGAAATATTGTAGAGCCGTTAAATAAGTCACTAACAAGTGGATTAATACTAAAATCGGACTTTAAAGAAACATATCGTAATTTAGATAATATTTTTAACGATAAAAGAATAATTCCAAGTTATATCGAAAATGTTGCGTATGATGTTATGTTAGAACATGATGGTACGATTAATAATGTTGTAAAGGTAGAACACAAACTAAAGTACATGTATTGGATAGGTAGCGAAATAGAATCTACTCGCCCAATCTGTTCGCATATAAAAGATAAATACGGTTCTAAAGCAATTAGCGAGGACCAAATGCAATTAGTTCTGGACGAATTTTGTCCAAATGGAATACCGAGCAAAAAAAGCATAACGTACACAACAGTAAACGGTAAAACCTTTACAAGGGAAAAGGGGTCTGGAATGAAACAAGGAACTAACTTAGAAAACATTTCAGAAAAAAGAGGCGGGTATAAATGCAGACATGAAGTTAAATATACTAGAAGACCAGATTTATAAATTATCCTAAAATAAGTGAAATTAATACTATTTTAAACTAATAATATTGCTTTATGAAATATATAGTAGAAAAACGTAACGGAGTTAAACACTATATCGATGCCAACCAAATTGATGCAAACGATAATAGTTCTCAAATAATTAAGGTTAAAAATCCTTTGCAGTACGCAGAAAAATTGGTGCTGAGCGGTAAGTTTTTAAGAGATACCGACCCTTTGCCAGTAAGCATAGAAGATGGAACTTTAATTGTTAATTCGTTGCGTGAAAAATTAATTAACGACCAAGAAGAGTTTAACAAAAAACAAGCGGAATTTGAACGTGAAAAGGCGGAATTTTTTGCCAAACAAAATGAGGAAAGCGATGTATTTGTAAAAAAAAATAAAAATAAATAATAAAAATGACCAACCAAGAAAAATTACTTAAAAAATTAGGTTTTAAAATTGAAGATTTAGAATCTGAAACATTCGATTTAGATAGTTCATTGAAAGATTTTTACGATAGTAAAGTAGATGTTTTTTTATCGAGAGAAGAGGTGAAAGCTAAAATTGATAAGGCAAGAACGGAGGGCAAGATAATTGCCACAAAAGATGCTAAAAAACTTATCAAAAAGAGATACGGAGTTGAATTATCAATCGATGATGCGGAACAAGATTTTGAATATGCTTTAAATGAAATTGACAAGGTTACTGAACAGAAAATTGAATCATCAAAAGGTAGTGAAAGTGAGATTGTTTTAGCCGCAAAAAAAGAAGTTGAAGATTGGAAATTGAAGTTTGTGGAGGCAAATAAAAAAATCGAAGATATTGAACAATTAAAAGTATCTGAAATTGAAACAGTTAAAAAAGAATACGAAACTAAAATAAAAGAAAAGGATAAATTTACTTTTATTCAATCTGATTTAGCAAAAGAAAGTTATGTATTAGAAACGAGTGATGCATATGATGTATTTCAAGCTAAATTAAATAAAATGAATTTGCATATTGAAATAGTTGATGGAACGCCCGTTGTGTTGAATGAAAAAGGCGAAAAAGCTATGAACAGCAGTGGAACAGGTTTCTACGATTATTCAACTTTAAAAGAAGATTGTTTAGGTAAAATTAAAGCACAGTCAAACGGAAACGACAAGCCGATTGATACTAAACTTACTGTAACGGATACGATGAGTTTGGAGCAAAAACAAATGATAGAACATCTTGCAACAATGTAAGATTATTATAAATTGTACTTGGAAAATGTACTAAAAATTTTCCATTGCCGATGCTGGTTTAAGCTATTATTTATTAACAAATTAAATTTAAACCAATATGGGATTAGTAACAGGCGCAACGGATATAAAACCGTGCCAACTTTTACAAAAAGGAGCAATCGAGTATTTCGGTTCATTAGCTTCAGAATCGAATAAACCATTTACAGGAACAACCGATGCGTTGTTATCTCAAGTAAATAAGAAAGGTTTGTCAATGACGCAAACGATTAATGACGGTGGTTTACGACCTACTGGTGTTAATCCTAGAACCGTTCAATTAAAATACCTTAAACCAACATGTGACGGTGACTGTCCAGTAACTCCTGCCTCTGAATGTAATATTCCAGTAGGCGATGCAAATGATTTAGGTTTTGCAAACTTAACAGTAAATGATTTCTGCGGGTTTAATTTTCAATTAACCGATGATGAATTTTACAAAATGTGTGAAAATCGTGATACTTTTATCATGGAGCAATTAAACACAAAGGTAAATCAAGCGAAAAGAAACATTGAAAAAAAAGTAATTGCAAAAATAAATGCTTTAATGGGAACGTATGTTGATGGTACATCTTCTATTACTGCACCCAAAGCAATACCATTCTTAAATCCTGACAAAACGCCTAATATTGGTGCTTTTTTAGCTATTCAAGAAGCGTATATGAATAAAGGTTACGGCGATGCACCGATTTGGGTATCTCAATCTTTGAACATATTAAAATTAATGAAACCATTTTTAGGAACTGCAAATAGTGGAATTGATTTAGGTGGTGTAGATGTTTCAAGACATTTCTATTCTAACTTGTTAGATAGCACTATAAACGCTCCATTAAGCACAGACCAAAATGTGTTGACATGGATACCAGGTACATTCCAATTTGTTGAGTATTTCGAGAACGACAGAAAAACAAAATTAGAACCAACAACGGTAAATATCAACGGTAAAACAATTACTACTGCAAAAGAGCAATTAACTACGATGATGTTAGGCGGATGGAAATGGGATGTATTCTTTAAATACGATTGTGGAGTTCACACTTGGGCGTTCCAAAAATATTTTGATATTTTCCAATTACCTGCAGATGCGGTTTGTGACAACACTTATCCAGCGTTGAAATTCTTAAACGAGTGTATCAGTCCGATTGTATGCGGTACAATTGATTGCACTACTATATAATTAAATTAGCTTGGTTGGCTGAATGTGGGTGGCGATT
>CAZBMJ010000075.1:0-1083 GCA_964493205.1 uncultured Myxococcales bacterium | reverse complement strand
AAACAAGGTGGTGCTACTCAAGTAGTAATTAGAGTAGATGGAATTGATACTGTAATTTATAACGATACCGTTGCAAATGATACGGTAATTGTATTGAATTATAACGACTATATTAAATCTGATTTTTCTATTTTAGTATTAGGTGATAACATCAGTGTTTACGATGGTTCAACTGCCTATACATGCGATTGTAAAAGAAATTATTATACGGTAACTCCTGCTAATAATTACGGTTTAGTAGTTGATATACAAGTTCGTTGCAATCCTTATGATTATTTATGTAACTACGTGGATTTATTGGCTATTCCAGTTATTTATAAGCTATTAGCTTTAATATGGAAAGAATCACTAGATAGTAATAGATTTAATGATTTTCTAAACATCAAATTAGGCGAAAATAACGGTAATGCAATTACACAACTTGCATGGTTAGATAGTACATTTAATCTATTAAAATACGACATTCAAGCGACTAAAATCAGTACCGAGTTAGGTATGTATCAAATTGAATTAGAGAAATTAAATATTCCTATTCCTGATTGTCCATGTTGCTTAGAATGCAATGGAACTTCTTATAAATTATCAATACCTTAAATTAAAGATTATGGCATGTTCAACATGTGGCAAGAAAGCTACAACAACCAAACAAACAACGGTTGTCAAACAACCGAGCGTTAAGATTTATTCTTTAGCAGATTTACGCAAAATGCAAATCAAAAAAACTTAACGTATGACTATTGGCGAGTATATTGCAACTTTAAAAAAATTAGAAGCAAATTTACAGCCATTTGTTGATATTGCAATTGATGTTGGTGGAGAGGAATTAGAAGCTAATTTAAAGAATCGAGTTTTTAACGCAAATGAAGACATAAGCGGAAAAGGTTTTGGTGGTTATTCAGAATCGTACAAATCATACCGATTAAATTTGGGCAAGGATATAAGTAAAAAGAATTTGCAGTTAACAGATAAAATGAGATTAGGTATATTTTTCGATACAAAAGAAAAGGAATTGAGATTTAAAGACCAAGAGGATGCGAATAAAGGACGTGGAAATGAAGTGTATTTAAAACAAGTTATTTTCGA
>CAZBMJ010000074.1:0-4474 GCA_964493205.1 uncultured Myxococcales bacterium | reverse complement strand
TATTTTGGAAGTTCACTACCAACGGTGGTCAATTAAATTTAGATATTACCTGCTTAAAATCCTTAACCTGCCGCCTATGCGTTCGGGCTGAGCACAGCAAACGCTTTGCGTAACATATCAAAAAAGAACAGCTCTTCAGCAACTCCCTATCATCTTAGCAAGCGAATGCGTGGCCATCCAGAAAGAATACCTCGATCGCCACGCCTTTTCAAGGCTCGCAAAGACGCTATAACTTTGGCCCTGTAATTGCCAAAGCTATTTTAAGCCATCTACGGCTTTATTCTTTTAGCAGATACACCAGCTTTATTACCTACAACTATACCTGCAGCAGCAGGATCAGCAGCAGGATCAGTATTCAATATAATATTTATATTTTGGTCACAATTTAAACTTCCAGTTAAATTATTAATATAAAATGCTCCACCATTGGCTGCTTTATTACTACCTAATGGCATACCATCTAACATAAAATTACCTTTCACAGTACCAAAATAGCCTATACCGCCTAAGCTATCAGCTTTATTATCTTGCATTAAAAGAGTATCTACCGATTCATATTTACTTAAATCATGGGGAAGCATTGAAGAAATACCTTTTGCTAAGGGCAGAACTATTTTCTTTAATTCTAAATTTCCCATGGCTGCATCAGTTGGATATTTTGCATTAAAATCTGTAAAATCAAAATACGGCTGCTTGCTCCAAATTGTACCAATACCTGACGGCGTTACTCTTTTACCGTTAAATATTACGTCATAGACACTATTGGCATAAAAAGCTCCCCCATGTACTTTAGAGTTATTACCAAAGAAAAACGGTTCATTGACATATAAATAACCGACTACATCACCCAAATAAAACACACCTCCATTTCCAGCAGTAGCCTTATTATTTTGAGCTACTATTTTATCAACCATAACATTTCCCATGATTGAACTAGAATATAAGAAACCACCATTTATTCCAGCACTATTATCGCTTAATGTATTAATATTTATTGATTGATAATAATTATTACGATCTAAAATTGGGTTTATGGAACTCTCTCTAAGATATAAACAGAAATCATATCTATTAAGTATGTCTTTAGTCCATGCGGGATCATTATACAAAGCAGCATGGTTACTAAATTTTGAGTTTAATTCATTGTCTATTTGTTTATTTTGCTGAGCATTAGATAATAATCTAAAATTTTTATCTTGGTTTAACTTATTGGTGATAAAATTTTTCATTAAATCCGCAATTCCATCAGCAATCTCATCAAAATTAGAAAAATTAGATGCATTAAGCATCCTAATAATACTATTTGTTGCTGAATCATTAGTTGAAATTCCATCAAAAAATGGTTTTACCAAGGCTATAAATTCAGCATATTTAGCATCTCTACTTTTTCTATATCTTTCTCTTTCAGATATGCTATGTATGAACTCATTAGGAACACCGGTTGACATCAAAATTATATTTTCATAAGCTTCAGATAGATTATTACTACTTAGTACATTTAAAAATCCATCAACATTATTTATATAAAAAACACCACCATTTTGCACAGCTTTATTATTTGAAACGCTGCGTATATCTGAAATTGACACATCGCCAGCAGAGGCTAAATAAATAAATCCACCGTTTAGAGCTTCATTACCAAAGACAGTCATAGAATTAATTGTTAAATCTGGATTATTAGTGGTATCAGCGACATATATCAAACCGCCATCACCATCGGATTTGTAATTGTTAGCGATAATACCATTCATATTTAAATTATTTAACTTAAAAATACTAAAACCTCCGCCATTAATAGTTTTGTTAGGAATAGGTTTAGCAATAGTAGAAGCCAAAGAAGTAAAACTACCATTCAGAGTTAAACTGTTAATACTTTGCGTAATAGCACTAATTTCACTGCGATCATAAATGCCTTGATTATTATTTGTATAAATTCCACTAAAAGTTAAGGAAGCATTGGTGGCGCTAAAAAAATCAACAATACCACTACCATTTATGGCTGTATTGTTTGTATAAATACCATTAAAAGCTAAAATTTTATTTTTTGCGTCAAATATGTACACACTACCGCCTTCCCCAGTAGCAGTGTTTTCATCATAAGTACCAGAGATTATTTTATTATTATCAAGAGAATTAATCCATAAAGCTGAGCCCTGCGTAGCTAGATTTCTGCTAAATATAGTTCCTTCCCTAAAGTTTGTAATTGATACATTAACGTTATTATTTGTACCTAATAACGCTATAGCTCCACCAAATTTAGCTTGATTTTCAATATAACGACCAGTTATATCAGTAAGATTATTAACCATATCTGCAAAACAAATGGCTCCTCCACTATTAGTTGCAGTATTTTTTTCAAACTCTAAATAACGATAAAAATTATGAATATTGATTGCATCTGTGCCATCAGATTGTGGTACACTCTCACCTTTAGAATCGGTTACGTAAAAGCTATTAAAATTTATATTTCCTGCTTTCACATATATAGCTCCACCATTATTTTTAGCATTATTAGATAAAAATTGATTATGAACTCTAGTGTCTTTTATTTTTGGTCGCGACCAATCATTTACATAACTATATTCTGTCTTAGGAACACCTATGTCTTCACCATCAACACTATTATCAAGCTCATTATTAAAAACAGTCCATCCATTAGCAAAATAAATAGCTCCGCCATTATTAGTGGCTTGATTGCTAGCAAATTTAGTGTTTTTTATAGTTAGGTTAGCAGCTTCATCAAAATAAATAGCTCCCCCATTTTTGGCCTCATTATTACTAAGTAAGGTTTTATAAAATTTATCTATGGTAATAACATTAGAAGCATAAATAGCTCCTCCATTGCCTAAAAGTGCTTTATTGCCTTCAAAGGCGCTTCCCTTATCATTTAATTGATCAACTGTTAAACCTATCGTACCTGTGGCTAAACAGCCGCCATTGCCATTAACAGCTTGATTATTAGTACAGGTTGAACCTTTAAAGGCAAGGAGTCCATTAACTGAATTAAGACAGCCGCCATTTTGTGTAGCCTTATTATTACTACAAGTAAAATCAGCAAAATCAAGACTTTTATTGAGTGAATTTATGCAACCACCATTTTGTCTAGCCTGATTATCACTACAAGTAAAAATCATAAGTGCTATATAGGAATCCATGGTAGCTATAACTTTTGGATCTTCTGGATTCAGGGATGATATAATATTATCTCCCAAATACATGCAAGCACCATCCACAGCAGCCTTATTACCTGTGCAAGTAAGATTTGCTAATTCATCTAGACGAGCATTTTCAATATATAATCCACCACCATTTCCTGAAACATTATCTGTAATTATGGTTGGTTTGGTAATATCAAAAATCAAATAAGTATTAGTATTGGAATATAAACAGCCACCTTCGCTTGTTGGAACAGTAGACTTGTTCTCAGTACAAGTAAGAGCGCTAAAACTAACTTTAGTGTTATTTTTTAAATATATACCCACACCCAAAGTTTCTTGTGTTGTCTCGTGGTTAGAAACTTCTGTAGTAATAAAAGAAACGTTGTCAGCATTGTTAACATACACACCCAAACCTGTAATCTGACCAGCATCATAGTTGGAGCTATTATCAGCAACTTTTAAGCCTTGTAAAATATAATCTTTTTTATCAGTATTATTGATATAAATACCAGCACCAGCACTTGCTTTGGTCTCATTGCTTACAATTTCGTTACCCGCATTAGCAATGGCAAAACTGGCATTCTCAATAGAAGCTATACCACCACCAAATCCTTTAGCTTCGTTAGCAATAACTTTAACGCCATCAAATCCTGCATAAGTATCTTCACCTAAATAAATACCTCCACCAGCTCCTACTAGAGCTTTATTATCAACTATTGTTGTATGGGAGATTGAGAGAGTAGCTTGAAGCGGTGGCACTGGTTGTCCAGCCACAACGACAAGTGGGGTTTTAGTAACAGAAACATAAATACCACCACCATTACCATTTGAAGCTTCACAGCCTGAAAAATTGCTGTGGGTGAATTTAATATTTTCAATATCCTTACCTATAACGGATACACAGCCGCCATTTTGCTGAGCTTTATTAGTGCCATCTATTTTTATTTTATTAAAAATAATTTCATTAAGCTTATCAGCGCGCAAGGATATAGCGCCACCATTAGCTTTTTCAGTTCTGCCACCCACTGTTTTAGCATTACCATTTCTAAGAGCTAAATGAGAAAAACTTACATTCCTAACCGAATCAGCACCTATGGCAATAACACTTGCGTTGTTTTGTGCATCTATAACAGTCTGTCTAGCTGGATCATTAGCATCATAGGGATCTTCCTTGGAATCATTTCTTTCCACACTTGAGCACTTATCGGTTATTTTAAAACCACCATAAATATACATATTAGAATATGCCTCAAAACGCTGGCCATAAAGGCTAATAATTTCACTGCCTGCGGCTATTGAACCACCTACATTGTTTT
>CAZBMJ010000073.1:0-4589 GCA_964493205.1 uncultured Myxococcales bacterium | reverse complement strand
ATTAACTAATCAATACTTATGGGTAATCATATGGTCACGGGACGTAGGGAATGAGCTGAAATAACCATATGTTATGACGCTATTGCATACAAAAAACCCTTTCCTATAGTTTTACAAGAAAGGGTTTCTTAAATTAATTTTTATTTTATTACATAGCTTCAATATCGCATTTACTACTGTCAAAACTCATAGATTTTTCAGCTACACCGTCTTTTATCATGGAAAAAGTAACTTCTTTAACAGTTTTCTTTTTACTTGCAGGATCTAGTGAGTCGTAAGCAGAAGTTTTGGTTTCGGTGATCATAAAAGTTGCTCCTTCGTTTTCACAAAAAGTTACTAAAGAAGGCTTATCAATGCGGCAAGCAAGAGCACTAGCCCAGATTTCAGTTTTAACTTCAGTAGCAGTTTTTGATGCGATAAACGTGCTCACTACTTCATAACCGCCTTCTGAGGGAACTAAGGTTATTTCTGATAGGCTGCCGTTTTTCATGCGTTGATCATCGCGACACATGATGGAATATTCTTTAACTGGTTCTACCACATTTTCTGCGGTTACAAAAAAAGACAAGAGTAAGCTTGAGGCAATAATAATTTTTTTCATAACGTATCCCCCCCAGGGATGTTGGTTTTTGATAAAAAATACTATATTTTAATTTAATAATTAATGTCCAGAGAAATTTTTAAATTTTTTAATGAAATTAGATAGTTAGGATTTTTTTTAAACTAAGTTGGTGTCCCCAAGGGGATTTGAACCCCTGTTACTGCCGTGAAAGGGCAATGTCCTAACCACTAGACGATGGGGACTCAGATGAATGTTAAATAGCATTTAGCCCATAGATGTCAATAAGTTATTTTTGCTTTATTTTACTTTTCTTATTAAAAGCTAAATCATAGGAAGTTATTTCTAGGCCAATATCTTGCAGACAAAAGTCTATTTTTTTATGATGTTTAGTCTTAAAGCTAAAATCTTTTAAAGTTTTAAGGGCAATATTAGATAAAATTATAATAACGGTCATGTTAATTAACGTCATACAAGCGCTCATTATATCAGCCATTACCCATACCAAAGGAACTTGACTAATAGTGCCGCCAAATACCATAAGTAAGACTAATAAACGATAGATAAAAATATAGCGTTTTTTAGTGCTCAAAAAACCAATATTAATTTCACCATAAAAAGTGTTGCCTAAAATAGTGGTAAAACCAAAAAGCATAACAGCAATGGCAATAAAAATAGTGCCATAATTACCAAAATGTATGAAAGCTGCTTGTTGAGTAAGGGCAATGCCGGTTTCACTAAGATCAATATTGGGTGCTAGTAAAATCATCACAGCAGTGCAGGAACAAATAACCAGCGTATCAATATATACCGCAATCATTTGCATGAAACCTTGCTGGGCGGGATGATCCACATGGGCGCTAGCAGCCACGTTTGGTGCAGAACCCCAGCCTGCTTCGTTGGAATATAATCCACGAGCAACACCGTAGCGAAAAGCTTGTTTAACCCCATGACCAATAACGCCGCCAGTTATGGATTCTATACCAAAAGCCTTGTTAATAATTCGCAAAAACAAGTCAGGGAGTAGAGTAAAATATTTAACCAGCACAAAAGCCGTGAGCAATAAATAAAACAAGGCCATAAAAGGCACTAAAAATTGAGCTACCACGCTAATGCGTTTTAGCCCGCCAAAAATAACTAAGCCAGAAAAGAAAGCTAATACTAAACCCACATGAGAGCTGTTGAGTGAAAAGCTTGATTTAAGGCCCTGAGCAATGGTATTGCTTTGCACCGCATTGAGCACAAACCCCATAGAAATTATCAGAAATAAGCTAAAGATTACAGCCAAGGTTTTTGACTTTAATCCCATGTGTATATAATAGGCAGGACCGCCGTAAAAACTGCCATCTTTAGCTTTAACTTTAAATACTTGTGCCAGGCTGCATTCGGCAAAGCTGGTGGCACCGCCTAATAGTGCCGTAACCCACATCCAAAAAATAGCTCCTTCACCCCCTGCAGAAATAGCCGTGGCTACGCCGGCCAAATTTCCTGTGCCTACGCGCTGCGCCAAGCTTGTGCATAAGGCTTGAAAGGAAGAGAGTTGTTTTTGGGAAGTTTTTTTATTGTGAAGTAAAAGTTTTAAGGCTTTGCCTATTTGTTTTATTTGCACTAGGCCTAAGTATACAGAAAAAAATATGCCACCCAGCAATAATACCCATAATACTAAGTTATTCCATAAAAAATCATTTATAAAAATTAAATAGTCCAATACCATGAAAGCCCTTATAAAATTATTAAAATCATTGTAATAGCTAAAACTAAATAAGCAAGCACAAGTATTTTGGGAGTTTAAATTGATAAAATTTTTTTTATTAGCTTTTTTAAGTTTAATTATTGGTTGTAATAAATCTTGTGGTAATGAGAATCAAAAAGAGACTTTGATTATCGGCACTAATGCTAATTTACCTCCTTTTGAGTCGGTAAATGCTTTGGGCAATCTTGAAGGCTTTGATATAGATTTTGGCCGCGAACTAGCTAAATCTTTAGGTAAAAAAGCAGTTTTTAAAGAATTTGATTTTGATGCTTTAATTTTGGCCTTACAAAAAGGGCAAATAGATATTATTTTATCTGCCATGTCTATAACAGAGTCTCGTCAAAAAGAAATTTTTATGGTGCCTTATCAAGGTGAAGCTATAAAATCCATTGCCTTAGTCTTTTGGCAACACAAGCCCCAAATTAATAATTTTGAAGACTTAAAAAATCTTGTTCATACACACTCTTTGCCCGTAAGCGTGCAAGCAGGCCACTTTTTAGAAAGCTTTTTAATAGGCCAAAATATTAATGTTAAGCAGCTTGCAGGACCACCTGAGCAAATACTTGATATTAAATACAAAAAATCTCTTGCAGCTGCACTAGATCCATTCAATGCCCAAGAGCTAGTAAAACATCATTCTGAGTTGTTTTTAGTGAATATCGATTTGCCACCCACTCATTGGGATTTAGGTAATGGTATTGGTATAAAAAAAAGCAATACAAAACTCCAAGAAGATATACAAAAAGCCATTGAAAATTTGCGCAATAATGGCACCATCAAGTTTTTGGAAAATACCTGGCTTAAAGGCAAAAATTAATGATTGAATCTGAATTATGGCAAACTTATACACAAGCTTTCCCTTTATTGCTTAAGGCTTGTGGAATTACCCTTGGTGTATCCTTAGTGGGCATCTTTTGTGGGTTATTATTTGGCACACTTTTTGGTGCCCTTGATTGTGAAAAAATAAGTTTTAAGCTTTTAAGGCCATTTTTGCGATTTTATATAGCTATTTTTCGTGGCACGCCCTTATTTGTGCAATTGCTCATAATTTATTTTGCTCTTCCAGACGCCTTGGGCATTCAGTTATCCCCCATAAGCGCCGGTATTATTACCCTTGGCTTAAATTCCACCGCTTATTTGGCAGAAATCGTCAGAGCAGGTATAAATTCTATAGATAACGGACAATGGAATGCCTGTTATATTTTGGGGTATTCGCCTATTTCATCCTTAAGATTTATTATTTTGCCCCAGGCCTTACGAAACGTTTTGCCTGCTATTACCAATGAGCTTAGTACCCTTATTAAAGAAAGCAGTATTTTAATGGTCATTGGAGTGCCCGAGTTGGTAAAAGTGAGCAAAGATATAGTAGCTAGAAACTTAAAGCCGCTGGAAATTTATTTACTCACGGCTATTTTTTATTTGCTCATGACGTATTTATTAGCCTATTGCACTAAATTTTTTGAAAAGGCTCGAGCGGGAAATTAATGAATTTAATAAATGCCAACAATTTGACTCTTTATTATGCCAACAATAAAAAAGCTGTGTTAAATCAAGTTTCTTTTAGCATTCAGCTAGGCCGCATTACGCAATTTTTAGGTAAAAGTGGCTCAGGAAAAACGTCACTTTTAAAATGCATGGCCAATTTAATATCTAATTTTAGTGGCGAGCTCACCTATAAAAATCAGCAAATCAAAGCTATGAGCCCAAAAGAGCGTGCAAGCCATATTGGTTTTGTTTCCCAAAGCTTTGATCTGTTTCCTCATATGAGTGTGCAAGATAACTGTATTCATCCACAAGTACACGTATTGGGTAGTTCTTATGAAAAAGCCTTAGAAAACGCCCATAAGAAGCTTGAAAATCTAGGTATGCTTGAATATCTGCATCGCTACCCCGAAAATTTATCCGGCGGCCAAAAGCAGCGTGTGAGTATTGCTCGAGCCTTGTGCATGAACTCTCATTTGTTATTGCTTGATGAACCAACTTCAGCGCTAGATCCAGAAAGTTCTAAAACCTTGCTTAAAATTTTAAAAAATCTAGTAAACAATGGCGTAAGTATAGCCCTATCTACTCACGATATGACTTTTTCTAAGAACTTATTAGACAAAGTTTATTTTATGCAAGATGGTCATATTGTAGAAGAGCTTGACGCTAGTAAGCAAACCATAGATGACACAACCATTATCAAGGCGTTTTTTAGTCATTGAAAAAAATCTAGCCAAATAATTAACGTGAGTTCGACATAAGGATTTAAGTGAAATCGATTTTCAACTGATTCCT
>CAZBMJ010000072.1:0-4737 GCA_964493205.1 uncultured Myxococcales bacterium | reverse complement strand
GCAATCCTACTTCACCCTGTAAGTTTCATTCCAGCATAAAGTTTGCCCTGTTTTAAATTCCATATATGAATGTAGTGATACCTCTTTCAGTTCTTGATTATCGTATAGAAAGTAGTAGTGTTCTTCAAATGCACCCCATCCATTTATAGGTTCATTCACTACTTGCTTTTCTATTAAAACATGGCAAACTTTTTCGGTCTTATATTGATAGGGTTCGCATCCTGATAAAAGGACTGCCACTAACAAGGCATAAAATGAAATGCCGAGTTTGCGGGTAATTTGAAGTATCATTTTCATATCAAAATTTATTTTTAGTTTGAACATTTGTAATTCTAAATCGGCACTTCATTTATGCCCAACCGTTTAGTGCTTCTAATCCCTTGCCTTCGCAAAGCCGTAAAACGTTACACACACCCATCACAAATATTAAAAGCCATCTCTTTAAACACCCCCTGATACATCTCCCCTCCTTCAGTATCACTTAGTAAGAAGCCTTTAAAAAATCTCAACTCCTTCTGAGACATTTCTTTTATAGTTACTTCAGCTATATCTTGATGACCTGATACTATTTGATTCATTATTAACTCAAATTTGTCGAGGTCGTAGAAGTTCTTTTTGGTGTGGTTCATGGGGCGGGGGTGGTTTGGGTGCGTTTACTCTTAGCTATTTGTACCATTTCTTTAAAGTCGTACCAGTTTCTTAAACTAAACCTGCCTGACCCCTGCGTCTTCCAATGTTCTTCATCTCTCCAATTTAGTTCTTTATCTGGTATAAATTTGTAGAAGGATGGCGCGGGGGCGTCCTGTTCTGATGTTGCTATTCTTTTGTTTCTTCTTTCGCTCATAATTAATTATTCCTGTTTACCTGTGTACTCATTAATTCAAATTCACTTACCTTCTCGAAAAACTTACTGTCTTCCATTTCGTATTTGTTGTCGTTAGCCAAACTCTTAAATCTAACCACGTTGACTACTTCGTCTTTAACAAAAGCTTGGCATCCTTCGGTTACTTCAAAGGTTTCATCATTGCGTTTAAACTTTTTGGTGTTCATCCAAGCGCGGTGTTTAGAAGGGAGGCTCAGTGATATACTTATTGGATTCGGTGAAGTCTGTGGGTGGTTCATAATTTGGTGTTTTGATTTGACCTGTGTAGTCGATTGTTATTGTTGATTCTTTGGGTTTATTGCCTTCTAAATAATTAAGTATTGGATTAAATCCGCTCATGTCTTCAAACCCTATACTCCCTTTTATCATTCGCATTTTAAATGGGCTATCTAAAAAGGTTTGTTTGCCGCCTGTTTCATTTTCCTTAATCTTTTTAACGTGTATCTCGGTGTTCATCCAATGGTTTGGGTGTTGCGGCATCCTGTGGATAACCAAGAAATCGTCAGCCTTGTTGCTAAATTTTCCTCCACCTTCAGTATCTGATTTATCAGGAGGCATAGGATAGCCATGCAGTTCTGATTCTTTCGGATATTTCCTACGCAAAGCCTCGGTGATAGCGTGACAATTTAAGTATATGCTACACTTTGTTTGAGTTATGAATAGTTTAAACTCGTTCATTGCTTTATAGTCGTATTCATGAGTGTCGTTGGTTTCGCGCCATAAGGAATTATACGGGTCTATTAAGAAAGCGTTGTATGGTTTTAACTTTAATAACTTTCTCCCCATTATAAGCATGTCCGAATAAGTGTAAAGGTCAATATTAAGGATTAATGTAAAGTGAGCATCGAACCATACGTACGCGTCTCTCAACTCTAATTCATTGAACGACTTAATCGACTTACAGTAAGCGTACTCTATTATCTTTTTCTTAACCCCTCCAACCTTATTCTCACTTGAAAATATAATCCAAGTCCAATCGTAGAAACGTGCGCTAAGTACCGCAAAATACCAAAATACATTTGACTTTCCTACGTTATCGTGCCCATTGGCAATTACCAATGTAGCTTCTTTAAATCGCCAATAATTATCTAACTCAGGAAATCCAGTAGATAAACCCATCTTGAAAGTCCCATCCCTTACTTGATTAATATACTCGTCACAATCTTTTGATGTTGCTACGAAACTATAATCATTGTCGTCTATTACTATTTTAGACTTAGCATCTTTTTGTTTGTAGGGGACTGCGGGGTCGCCATATCCATTTTCTTTAAGCCACTTTGCAGTTAAAGCAAAGTCACCTCTAAACATTAAAGTCGAAAGAACGCCAGTGGCATTGTACGCCCTACCTTCCTCAAATTCTGTAGAAGATGTGAATACATAAAACAACCTTTTTTCGTTATTCCAATCAGCACTCCACTTTCCTGTTCCGCCCGGTCGGTTCAATAGAAATTGATTACCCCTTTGTAGCCTTAATTCCCATCCTTCACTTTCAAGTAATCCGATTACATCACCCCTCCTGTTGTAGTCTTCAAATGGATTTGAGTCTTCAGTAAAAATTGACTTATACTCTTTTTTAACAATAGCCTCTTTAAAAACTTCGTTAAATGTTTTTGCTGCGGTGAACAGGGTTTCTCGCTCATTTTCTGATATGGTACTAACCTTATCCAATGAACCGTAAATAAAAGAATACTTAGGTGTTGGGAAGCAGGCTATATACCCTCCTTCTCCACGGGTTTCAATTAAAACCCTTACCTTGTCTTTTGGATTATCTTTTTTTTCTTCCTCCGTTGTGTGGCGAGATGCTAATTTTAAATTACCTTCAATCTTTTCGCATCTGTAAATAAAGTGGTAGCCTCCTGATTGCGTTTTGGCTACAACCATTTTTTTAAGCAAACCTTTGTCTAATTGGTTGATTAATAGTTTGTATTCGCTAAAAAGCGTTCCTTTTAAATCATACTTACAATCTATATCTATTACTTCAAGTCCCCCCGACACAGCCCCGCACACCACCCCTACACCATAACAACCCTTGAAATTGCCATTAGGATTAATAATAGAATGTTGATTTTCAGTCCATTTCCCTAATGGAATTTTGTCTTTCCCGATAGGTATCGTAGAAAAACCAAGTAGTGAGTATTCTTTTGCTTGTTCTATCATACCCCGAATAATTCTTTTGCTGATGTGTAGTTTGGCGGACTATAATTATCAGGCGTCTTAACCTGTTTTTTAACCTGTGTTTTTGCATCCATTAAATAACCCTCAAATTTTTCAGACCCAAACAATGTGGAGGGTCGTATGTATTGTGACATTTTAGAATCGTTTAACCACTGCTTTACTTTAAAGTCTATTACGGCATAGCAATCCTCAACGCTAAATCCATCATTAAGCCTCCCGCTTATCGGCTTTGAAGTGCCAGAAGTGGTCGCGCGAAAAGCTCTACCGCTAACTTCATTCAATCTTTGCACCACACATAATATATCTTCTTTTATTCTATTTACTTTACTTTGCGGCATTTCTGCTGAATTAATTACCGTTTCTTTCGGTGTTTCTGTAACAGAAACTACCGCTTGTTCGGAATTAATACCGAAACTACCATTTTTATTTCTTGATTGTTTCTTAGATTGTTCCTTTGCTTTACCTCTTTTTTCATAAACAGGCAATAGGTATTCATCTAAACTTTCGCTTGAAACGAAGCCGTTATTAATGAACAGGAGTTCGATTTCTATGCAGTACCTAACCATCGAATCTATTTCTGAGGCAGAAACACCGAGTTCTGCGGCAAACATTTCGCACTCTAAATTTGATAATTCAAATTCATTTCCGTCCAATCCAGTTAAATATTCGATGAACATACTCCAAAAAGCGTATCCCAACACCGCTCCAAACTTATTTCGCAAAGCCTTAACCTTGCGGTGGTTTCTCATCGTTGTATGATGAGGGAAATAATCGCAATTATTTTTACTTGGTCTTGCCATACCGAACCTCCTCAACAAGTTTTATTATATCAACCCTACTTCTATGCTCTAATAACCATGAAACTGAAAGAAGTTCCATATAAGTAGGAAAGTAGTTTGTTATGCACCTTAAAACTTCTGATACCGCAGACTGCTTTTCCCCGGTCATATGTTTGATTTCGTCTATAAAACTTTTTAAGTCCCTGTTTATCTGTGTTATATCAGCGTGGCACTCTTCACACAGAGTAACAAGATGTTCATCAGATATATCAAATATGTTTTTACCAAATTCGTATTTCATATGATGAACATGAAGCGTCTTTTCTTTAGCATCACATTCCTGACAAGTGAATTGGTCTCTTTTTAATATAGAGAGTCTCTTTTTTTGCCAACGAGGGTCTTTTAGCTGTTCGGCATATTGCATATTATTTTATTCTTACAATGTTTAACTCACCATCTGCCACCCAAGTCCTAAACTTCCACTTAGGGTGGTTGCGTTTCCTGAATTGAACAAGAGCCATACGAACATTAGCTGCCCCCTCCGCAGGAAAAACCTTCCTACCGTTTACATCTAATTCAAAATCATACTTAGCGTGACGACCTCTTGTTTCTGGAATCATGTCGGCAAATATAGTGTCTTCCATTATATATACAAAATATTAAACAAAATTATTTAAGAATATTTATCAACAGCTAAATTACAGTTTTTGTAATTCACCCACCCCCGCGCAATACACCGACTCCAACCAGTAAACTTCGGGCTTCGTCCACTTTCCGTTATCCAAGCGTGAATACAAAGTTACCAAAGACTTATACCCTAACTCGTAGGCTAAGTGCTCCATTTCTTTAAAAGAAGAGGGCTTAGAGGCTATTACTGCTTTTATTCGTTCTGTTAATTCT
>CAZBMJ010000071.1:0-5447 GCA_964493205.1 uncultured Myxococcales bacterium | reverse complement strand
CATAGGCGGCGACTTAGGCCGCCTTATTCACGGTGGGCGGCTTGCTTGCAAAACACCAAAAAACATGCAACGTAATTTGCATGAATAATACTTTATTAAATATTATAGCAACAATATTAAGTGCTCTGTGCATCATGTTTTCTACATCCGGATGGTCGCTTGATTATCCTGAAAAATATGTTGATACGATAATGCAACCCAAACCGGGAGTGGCTATTCCTCTTCCACATAAAATGAACATAGGTATAAACGAAATCAGTTCATTGATCGAAATACGAAATCTTGAAAAGACAAATGGTATGACGACGGGTGATTATAAAAAGCTGTTTAACTTGGCTAATCAAAAGATTCAGCTCGTTATTGCGCAGATGGAAAATGAAAAGGCGCCCGGATATTGTGAGGAGCGCAAAAATCTCCTGAGAAGATATGAGTCACAGATAAAAAGTAAATTCGAAAACCAAACGATAAGTATAAATACAATTATTATTTTAGGTATTAGACTGTGTTTTTTTGCGGATTTTTGTCGAATCGACGTTAGTGAAAATTTGCAAGCCAAAATAGATATAGCAGAATATGTTGACCCTTATTTACATAATCTTTTTTCTCTCGCCGGTATCAATAAATTCCGCACTGAAAATGGTGCGTCACCTTTAGGGCATTATGGATTTGTCGCCACACGGCCATTTGAAATGCTAGAGGAGCACATGTGCGCATTACCAATTATTCCGTTCATTACCAAAGATGCCCAATTTGGAGTCAACACTTACCTATATGCACTAGCGAAAGGCTACATAATACTTGGTTTTCCCGTAAATAATACGTCGTCAGCACACCAGGGCATGATGCGATCATTCAAATCGGTACATGAATTTCTTGCGTTGACTGGAACACCCCAAAAACCACTTGCAGCTCACCAGCTAACTTTTAATAGCTCTCTTATGGGATTGTCCCATGATTTGGTCCACTTGCAGGGGATCCGCAACATTATTAATCCAGCTTTGCAATATTACGAGTTCTATCAAAAGCATGGAATAAACTTACCAAATTACGATAATACCCGCGCTATCGCGGACGCTAAAAAGGTGATCAATTGTTATCGCAATATCTATATTGAATTGATAAAGAATTGGGAAATTCTGGAAAAACCTGAAGCAGTGGCGTTGCTTATTTATTGGCTCGTCCATGAGTCCGCCTATGGCGAAAGAAAAGGCGAAAACCATACTGCAGATGAATTGATAATTGCGGCATTAAGTGGCGTGACTAGAAGAGAAATAACGCTCGCAGATTACCAATTCCAGGAAACTGACGAGAGGCAACTGCAACGCAATATACATCGTGCAATTATTGTCAATGAATTTGATTTTGCGGAGGAACTCAATAAACGAGGTTTTAAAATTGAGATCAATGAAGAGAATCCCTATATTACGCTTGCTGGGATGCGAGGAGTTTTTCTTGAAGCCTATGAAGCATCTCCTCAAATCAAAAAACTTCTGAATGAGATAAATGAGGATCAGGAGAATTTTTATGGAGTTGCTCTTAAACGGTGTTTTGCAAGATAGTGATTCACTTATCTATCTCAAACTCATCAATACCTAGTGAAGCTAATATCAAGGGAATATCGTCAAAATCAGCTTTTAGGAGCATATGAGGTATGCTTTGAACAATAAAGTAGGCAGGTGAAGTTATTTTATAAGAAATTTCTTTTTTTGAATTTACAAAAATACTAGATTTTAAATCACCTTCAGGAGAATTTAATTCAGAAAAAGCAAAAGAGTTTTTTATACCAGAAATATCAAAATCTTTTGGTTCAACAGATAAAGCTATAAGATTTTTTTCAAATTCTTGTAAGTGATTAATCTGATGTATTAGCCATATTATGCTTGATTTTATTTCGTCAACCCTCAGCATACATCGAGCATACGCATCAGCTTCGTCTCTTAAAGAAATATTTGGAGGGTCGCTTATATAAATACTGTTGTTATTTATGGGCATACTGAAATTTTTACATGCTTGTAAAAATCTGCCACTAAGACCCAAATCACAAGCTTGATTGAGATTAATTTTAGCTTTGTGTATCAGTTTTTTATATAAAATTTCAGAGTTATTCGCCTCAAGCTCAAGATTAGCTGCCATATCTAGTAATATTTCTAATAATTTTTGAGCATTTTTTATGCTAAATATTTTACTTAATTTACTGTTATTTTCTATATGCTTAAATATGTTAAATAAATCGTTTCCATATGCTAAAATATTATCACAATCATTTTTTAAATTATTTATTTTTAAACAAGTAAAAATATTTTTTGAAACATGTAAATTATGATATGTTCTTGCTATTTCTATGGCTATAGAACGTTTAAGCAATTCAAGCTTAGGTACTTCTGTGCCAAATAGATTTTCTACACATGATAAATAAGATAATTGATAAAAAATTGATTGAGAAGGTTTTATTCTCCTCATGATTTCAATATTTTTAGGTATGTTAAAATCAGTTATCAAACTTTCTAGGTTATGATAAAAATAACCTTTTTTTATGGATGACTGATATATATTTCTGCCTAAAATTTTTATTGATAGGCCTATTTTTATTGGTAAGCTATTAACAAAGGGCAAAAATTCTACTTCAGTAAGAATAGGCTCTAGAAATAAGTCAAAATTTTTAATTTGATTTTTATCTTCCAGCTCTTTTTGCTCAAGATTTGAAATTATCAGACTATCATCATTGCTAAAACGATTTTTATACATTTAGAAGCCTATAAAGAAGCCTTTAATGACGGTTTGGCATTCTTTTCAATAAAGTCTATTATAGCATCAGCGACATCCACTTTTGTAACTTTTTCAATACCTTCTAATCCTGGGGAGGAGTTTACTTCAAGAATTAATGGCCCTCTATTGGATCGTATTAAATCAACACCAGCAACATTTAAGCCCATGGCATTGGCTGCTTGAATAGCTATTTTCTTTTCAAGAGAAGTAAGTTTTATTTTCTGAGCGCTGCCACCAAGGTGTAGATTCGCTCTAAATTCACCAGGTTTTGCCACCCTTTGGTAGGCTGCAATACATTTATCACCAACAATAAAGCAACGAATGTCCATACCTGAGGCTTCTTTAATAAATTCTTGCACTAAAATATTAACTTTTAAGTGTTTAAAGGCATTTATAACGCTCGTTGCAGCATTTTGAGTTTCAGCCAATACAATACCTTTTCCTTGGGTGCCTTCTAGCACTTTGACAACTAACGGTGCACCTCCAACCATGTTAATCAAATCTTGTGTATCTTGTACGGAACTTGCAAAACCGGTGGTAGGTAACGGCATGGATTTTTGTGATAATAATTGCAGTGACCTAAGTTTATCCCGAGAACGAGAGATAGAAATAGATGAATTTAATGAATAAACGCCACAGGCTTCAAAGTGTCTTACTACCGCTGTTCCATAAAAAGTTATGGATGCACCAATTCTTGGTATAATGGCATCTACATTGGTGATAAGCTCGCCCCCTCGATAATGAATGGCGCTTTGTTTTTCTGAAATATTCATGTAGCAACTAGTTGTGCTTAGTATCCTAATATCATGATTTCTTTTTTTACCTGCCTCTAGAAGTCTTTTGTGAGAATAGAGTTTAGGATTTCTAGCTAAAATAACAATTTTCATTTTACCAACCGGGATTATATAAAGGTCTTCCTTGTAAATGTGCTAAAGACGGATCAATCAAGAACCGTCTTCTTAAAGCCAGTCTGCCAATTAACATACGATAGCGCAAAGGGGAGCGGTCAGTTAATGTTATTTCTGTTTCAAAACTTTTTTTACCAATAACTAAAGTAGTTTTTATTACGTATCTCTTTTCTTTTATGCCATTAGAGCTCATAATAAATCTTTTAGCTACTAAAGGGGCTTTACAGATTTTTGCGGCATATTTATCACTTTGATGAGGAAATACCTTGAATCTAATATAATCTACATTATTATAACTACTAATATTAAGAACGATAGCGTGTAATGCAGAAGTGGAGGCTCCAGTGTCGATTTTGGCTTTTATTTCTTTAATATTTAAAAGAGGTAGTGCACACCATTCTTTCCAGCCAATTTTTGTTTTTTCCTTTTTTTTATGCGTTACTTTTATTTTAACCATATGACTCCTAATTCAAGAGAAATTTTATGCTGTTTACTCAAAAATTTATTGATTCTTTTCCTTTTTTACAATCTTTAATATTTACTCTTCCCTTATGGTATTGGTTATCTCTTATGTTAGCCGTATTTCTTTCGTTGTTTATTAGCAGAATCATAAAAATGCCACTTTCTAACCTCATAGCTTTTTTCTTTAGACAAAAAAATAGTGATAAAGATTTATTTATAGAGCAGCTTAAGTGGCCAATATATTTTTTTATGTCAGTTTTTATTTTTTTATTTATTAGTTCTTTTATAAAAGTTCCAAATGCTGACGAAAGTACCAAATATATAACTATTAAATTAGCTATTTTCTTAAGCTTTACTCATCTTTTTTATAGATTGATAGATTTGGTATTCGCTAAATGGATCAGAAGCCATCAAAACGAAAGAAGTAAAATAGGCTTAGTTTTGCCTCTTGGTCGTCGTTTAGCAAAAATGACACTGTTAATAATATCTTTTTTAATTATATTATCTCATTTTGGAGTTGACGTATCAGCCTTATTAGTTGGTCTTGGTGTTGGTGGTTTGGCTGTAGCCCTAGCTGCTCAAAAAATCTTAGAAAATTTATTTGGGGGAGCTGTTTTATCGCTCGATCAGCCATTTCAAGTAGGTGACTACTGCAAATGTGGCGATGTGCTTGGTTATATTGAAGAAATAGGAGTGAGATCAACCAGAATACGTACTCTAGATAGAACTTTAGTAAGTATTCCTAATTCAAAATTAGCTGAAATGCATATTGAAAACTATATGGAACGAGAAAAAATACGTCTTTATACTATAATAAAAATTTCCATGAATACTCCACTTGCTACTTTAAAAGAATTTTTATCTGAATGTGAACAAATGCTAGTGGCCAACGAAAACTTTTATAAAGAACATTTTCGCATTAGATTGATCGCTGTAGGTGAGATGGGATACGAAGTAGAATTCTATGCGTTTTGTAAATCCACAGATTTTAGCGAGTTTGTGAGAATTAGAGAAGATCTTTTATTTAATATTTTGCAAAAAATGCATGACTCCAATATCAAGCTAAGTGTTCCTAGTAGGAATAATATTCTTCCTCAAGCCTAAATTAAAAAAGCCCCAAACTAGGGGCTGTTTTTTAAATAACTTTAATTTTATTTTTTAAATAATAAGTTATCGACTTGGTAAGTATCTTTTTTATTGGGTTGTTGTAGCATTGCTGCTGTACGTTTTTTACCGCATTCCACAATAGTATCTGCAGCATCACATTCTGTGCTTTTTATGGCTTTATCGCTAGCAGTTGTCATACCGTCA
>CAZBMJ010000070.1:0-5523 GCA_964493205.1 uncultured Myxococcales bacterium | reverse complement strand
CCTAACACAGATGTAATGTACGATGGACAGACGATTGTTTCAGTGCTGCCAGCGACTTACTTTTACTCGTCCCGCAAGCCGCTTAATTCATTTATTGACCCGTACCGACAATTCTTTCCATTCAACTTCGTAGATGAAGATTTGAGCAATGGAGAGATAGTTAGCCACGTAGTTTTCAATGGACGCATTTACGGGCTTCAGCCACTTAGCGTCCGCAGGAGGTTCTTAAACTCCAACGCTACCCTTCAGCCAAGCAACACAGGAGCAGAGATTATAGTAGGGGACGGTAATGTGATGGCGCGGGTTAGTGAGGAGATTTCCAATATAGGCTGTACACATAAATTCGGAGTGTTGATAGGTAGGTCTCAAGGTGGTAATGATGTTCTTTACTGGCCTAACCTAAACTTAAAATGTATCGTTCGTTTAGGTTTAGACGGAACAGTGCCCATATCTTTTATTCAAGGCATACAACCTTTCATTAAAGCTAATACCAAGTGGATAGTAGGCAAAGATATGCCAGCCGCAGGAGAGGGAATTAACTCGGTGTGGTACGACTCGTGCAAAGAAGCCATTTTCACAGGTAAAGGATATGCAGTAACGAGTGATGAAGGGGCTTATGATGCGGGGACGGCTTACGTTTATTTAGATGAAGTTACCTTCGATTCAAATCAGTATATTGCTTTAGAAGCAGTGGAAGGCGAAGACCCCGACACAAGTGCGAAGTGGGTTAAAGTATTAAACGAAGATGGCTCGTTCACTGATGAGTACCTGTTAAACTTCGCGAATGTGTGGACGCTCGTTTTTAGTGAAATTCAGAATGGGTTCATCAACCAAGACCGCGACTACCATCCTAATGTTTACATGGATTACAAAGACACGTATTTATCGAGCGGTTACGACCCTGACCCAGCAGCTACGGGAATGTACGAACACGAAATAGGGGTGAGAGGTAAGTTTTACGGGGTACAGTATGATGGTCAGGATGAGTGGGTGGTGTCGCAGCCGTTTAATAACGCCAAGAGGGTGAGTGCGTTTAGGTTTAGGACTAAACTAACTCCTAAGAGAGTTGACTTTTCCACTAATATAATCAACTCTACTACAAGTTTACCACAAGTATCCTATTTGAATGATACAGACTTCGCTTTCAGGGATGGTTTCTACGATGCACCACTTCACGGAGACTCCTCTGTTACTACACAGAATCCATCAGGGCTTAACACAGTATGGGCGTACCCTGCTAATGGCATGTTATATGGAGATTATCTTAAAATGAAGTTGACGTACGAAGGGGCAAGCGACCAAGAAGTTAATAATATAGTAATTAAAGAAAGAATTTTACCAAGAGAAAATAATAAGTAATTTTGTAGTCATGGCAGTTGCGTCAATATATCAAATAGCTTACGGGCTAAAACAAAGAAAAGAAGCCAAAGAAGGTCTTCGTAAATTAGGCGACAGGGATTATATGTCTGCCGAAGAGATTAATCAGAGGGCGAAAGGTGCTGCCGAGGGGTACACTGCGGCAGAGCGATTAAACTTCTTTCAGAACCTTGTAAGGAATAACAACGCGCAGTACTCAAAAGCACTATCCTACAGACCTGATATGGCAGGTTCTATCCTTGCAGGGATAAACTACGGGAATATCGGTGCAATGAACCAATACGCAGCCAATGATGCAAGTTTAAGAAGGAATGACCAACAACGTCAGGCTAACTTAATCCAAACTCAAGACGCAAGACACCAAGCCACTTTTGTTCGTAAACAAGAGGCTTTAGGGGCTTTAGGTCAGGCAGCACAACAAAATATTATAGGGGGTATTTCAAATGAAGAGTCCGATATAAAAGATGTCTTTTCGATGATTTACGGAGGTGGTATGCAGCAGAGTGGTGGTCAGAGGCAACCCGCAGCGACCACTACAGCCAACACAGGTCAAAACTCTTATCAGGGAGCACCAGTAGCTAATCAACCAGCTTACTCAGGTGGCGGTTACACAGACTACGGTTCTTCATTCAGTGGTGGTGGGCAAAGTAATTATGGTGCGCCAAATTACTCAGGTGGACAGCCATATTACGGAGCGCCAGCAGCCAACCAACCCGCATATCAAGGTTACACCGATTACACTAAAAAATACTACAATTACTAATGGCAGGAAGTTCTTTAGGTGGAATTATAGCAGATAGCGCGGTACTTAATGTTCCGAGGGGACAGCACATGAACCCGTTTCAGACTGTTTTAAACAAACAGAAAGCTGATGCACTTTCAAATCAAAGGAAGGCAAAAGAGGATAGTGACGCTTTAACTTCTTTAGATGATTACGTAGTAGTAGATAAAAACTTCCTTCCTTCTACAGCTAAACAAGCCGTAGAGTTGAGTCGTGACTTTAATAATAAGGCTATGCAGTTAATCGGTACGCCTAACGCTAAGAACAAAATCCATGATTTGTACACTAAAGATTACTCGGTTCAGTTGCAGATGTTGCGGGGGGCGAACCAAGCCAAACTCGACTATATTAATGCTGACCAATCAGGCAAGTTTAACACGTATCCTGATTTAGCTACTAAATTTCAAACTTCGGAAGACTACAATGAGATTAATAGATTGATAGCTGAAAAGCGGGATAATACTCTTTTGAGTGATGGCGATAAGCAATTTGCGTTTACTCCAAAACCTAAGTTTCAAGAGGGTACTTTGTTTAATACACAAGAGAATGACTACTTGGCTAATGACCCAAGAGTTCGTCCGCTGAATAACGGTTACGATGAGATAATTAACACACGCACGTTATCTCCAGAAGTAATTGCTAACAAGCGCGAAAGATTACTTAACGACCCTACTTTTATAGACACTCAACTACATGAGTTGCCTGCAAATGTTCGTAATGACCCATCGTTCGACCCACAGAAATACGTTGAGGCGAAAGCTGATGAATTATTGAACGGAAGGTTACAAAGGTCAACTACAACCAAGTATTTACAAAAACAAACAGGGGCAGGGAAAGGAATCACAATAGGCTTCGGAGGTAGTGGTACAGGAACTAATGAACGGTTCACAGTAACAGAGATTACTCCGGGGGTGGTTCAGGACGCTACAATAGTACAAACGGATGTTGGCGACAAAGTAGCGGCTCAACTACGAGTCAACAAAGGCTACGCTTTAAAAGACCTGACAGCCACAGAAAATTCACCTCAGTTTTGGAGTGCTGACAAAGCGTTTGATGTTAATACCGGAAAATTGGTCGAAGGTTTTAAAAAGAAAGGTTCACTCGTAGCAGTCAATGAAGAATCTCAGTTGGAGGATGCCAAAGGCAACGTACTCCACAAGTTCAAAAACCCAATGGCTGTTATTAAAGTTGAGGAGGGCACGGGGGATGAGAAGGTGACTAAGGTTTACACCATACCTTACAACTCAGTTAAAGGCGAGATTAAAGGTTACACTGCTGACAAGAAAGGTCAGAATGGTTGGGAGTTGCCGCGCGGGGCAGCTAAACAAGAAACAGTAAAAACAAACAAAATCACCGAACAAGTAAATAATACCCCAAGTCAGACAGCAGAAGAATGGGGAAATCAATGGTTATCCCTTAAAAAAGGGGAAAGTATGATTGGTTTGGATGGGAAAACTTATATTAAGAGATGACATGGCAGCCACCCGCAGATGCGGAAGTAAAACAACAAGGATGGACACCACCTGCCGATGCGCATGAAGACACTGCTATTCCTACAGTAGAACTTAATGATAATGGGAGAGGTGCGCGGGGGGTTACCACAGACATTGCCGAAGTAAAAATAAATGGCAACATAATTAACAACATCGAAGAGGGCACTAAAAAGCTATTCGAGAACCCTATTTACCAAAACCCTAACGTACGTGAGGCGTACTACAAGCGGTTAGAGGAGAAGGGGATAAATGTTAGGGACGCGGGGGACAGGTTTCTTGCAGCTAAACAAAACCTCCCTATATTAATAGATAAACTACAAGGTAGAAAAGAAAGCAACTTTGCCGTTAATGATGTTTCTAATTTAGGCAATGGACTTATTAATAAAACTACAACAGAAACAGAGCAATCAACCCCTGAATTAGAGTACCAAACAGCAACAGCACTTTCGGATTTAGGCAAGTATCAGGACGCTGCCTCTCTCTATTCTAAATTAATTACCGATGGCGCTGTTTCACCCCAAGTGTACGATGGAATGGCGCGGGTGCAGTACAAATTAGGTGACAAGAAAGCCGCTAACGAGTTTAGCCAAAGAGCAAAAGAGTTAACCACACCTGAAATAGCTTCCATCGACAAGCCTAACCCTGCTGCCGAGGAGATGGGTATGATTTACGGGGCGCTGCAACAATTCACGCCCGCGTACTCACAGGCTAAGAATCTTTACGAAGGCACTAAACACGCTATGGAAACTATTAAGAGTTCCGTTGATGTGTTTAATAGTACAATGGGTACTCCTGATATGAAATTGGCTGCCGCTGGATTGAGGGCTGCGAGTGGAGTGGCAAGCGGTATTATTAATTATGCAATGAACTCTAATCCCATAGGTCTTGGATTTGTAGAGGGCACACAAGGGTTGACAGGACAAGGAGTAGGGCAAGTTTTGTCTAAGGCAACAGGAGAGTATGTAACACCTGAAGAAGCAACAGGGTATTTGGGCGCTCCTATCACTACGGGTATTAGTACTTACGAAAGAAAGTCGGGCAATAAAGTAGACGATGCTTTTAAAGATGCTGTGATGTTAGGAGAGTTGGTATTGGTTGGTTGGGCGGGGCACAAGATTAGTCAGGGACTAAAAGGGAAGGCAAGCAAAGAGTCTATCGCTACAGCACAGAAAACAGCACAAAAAATAATTAATGGGGAAAGTGTACCCGTAGAAGAATTACGACAGTTAAACGAAGTAATCTATAAGGATAAAGCATTTAGAGAATCGGTAATCAACCCTTATAATATTAAGGCACACGAAGCAGGGGTTAAAGCCGAGAAGATAGCTAAAGCTATGCAAGACGCTCCTGCAACCGTTGAAATACTGATGCCTGAAATGAAAAAGGCGTTGGAGGAACAAAAAACCAACGAAGAGAAGGCTTTGGAGCATGATGCTAAACCTGCGGAAGAGGCGGCACAAGAGGCTCATTTGATTGACCAAAGGGATAATCTTATTACTTTAATAGATGGTGCTGACCCCGTGGTGAAACCTATTTACGAAAAAGAGTTAGCGAGGGTTAATAAATTGATACCCGAAGAGCCTGCTATTGCATTATCATTACCCGAAATAAAGGTAGATGCACCAAAAGGATTTACCGAGGCTTTAAACAAATTAGGCTACGAAGATGCCGACATAGCTAAAATGACTTTTGAGCAACAACAAGATATTGTGATTAACAAACGCGAAGCCCCCGTTGTTGAAAGTTCAGCTAAAGTTGACGCAGTAAAAGAAAATGCAAAACAAGAGAAGATTGCAGAATTGCAAAAATCTTTAGATGAAGACGAGCAGTTACCTAAAGAAAAAGTAGCTGAGTCGGACGTTAAAATAGAAG
>CAZBMJ010000069.1:0-5740 GCA_964493205.1 uncultured Myxococcales bacterium | reverse complement strand
GTTTCAAAATAGAAAAATATGACTTTTAGAAGTTAATATATAAAAATAAAAATATACTAAAAGATAAAATGATTGAAATCATTTATAAAAAAAATAAATATAATGAAACTTAGTAAAGAAAGATTAAAAGCTCTTGAAGATTTAAAAAATCTTTTTAAAGAACAAGAAGAACATAAAACAAAAAAAAACAAAATTATGAACAATTACGAAATTGCAGCAGAACTTTTAAAAAAACAGTTTGATAAATTTATACTTGAAAATATAAGGTATGATGAAGATTCACATCAATATTTAATAGATTTAGATAAATTTGAATATCACGTATGTGATGATGAAGTTAATAGATTTAGAATATTTAACGATTTAGATTAAAAGTTAAAACCTCTGACTAATCATAAGAGGTTTTTTTATGTTTATGTTTTTGCCTCCTATTATACGTTTTCTTTGATTTAAACGTCTTATTCTTATGAAGGTGATACTTACCTTCATCTATTAATAGATCTCTCGTCTTAGCGTTTAAAAGTGATATATTCATTACTTTACTATTTTTATAACCTTAATAACTTCTTGAGAATTTTCATCAACTTCATTCTCGATTACTAGTTCTAGTTTATTTTTTTTGATATCTTTAATAGATTTCTCTATAATATTTTTAAGAATTTCAAGTTTTTCTACATATTCTGGTTTCATTAGTCTGTGTTATTTTTTAGCATAAATCTAATAGATTTAAGGTATTTTATAGTTTCTGTGTTATTATCATTTAGTGTCTCTATAACATCTGTGACTTTGTTTAATATTTCTATATTCTCTTTATCAGATTCTCTAAGTTGTTTATTAAGATCATCTATTTTACTATTAGAAATATTTCTTTCATCAATTAATTGGTTTTCTAATTTATCTATTTTTTTATAAAAATAAAAAACTATTAAAGCTAATAATAACATAGTCACTCCATACTCTGCAAATTTATTTAAAATATCTATTTCCATTTGGTTAGGTTTATTTATTTTTAAACATTAATATCCCAGCTATTCCCCGGATTGGCTCCGAATCCACCACAATCTTGAGGATCATCAAATCTACCACCTGGTACATAAATACCCCAAAAATAGTTATCTCTTGATGATGGTATATTTTCAAAAGTGTTTGTGTAATATTCAAGATATTCAGGGAATATATTTGTACTACCCATTAGATGTTTAGTTAATCTATCTGTAAAGTATTGAGATTTTTGTCTTAATGAAGTTGTTAAATAATTAACTTCTTTAAGTTCAGATGGTTCAGAATTATCTGATGATTGTTTACTCACAGCTTTGTTCGTAATCTTATAGTTAGCATAAAGTGCAAACTCCATTGTTGTCCACCATACAAGAGCTGGTTGAATATATTGAGTTATTAAATCTATTTCATTCGTGTTTAAAGAAGTATTTGATATCTTTTCCATCAATGAATAATAAAACTTAGTTCCAAGAGCCTTTTGAATATAAACATCTTGTGCAGGCCTTATATAGACTTGTAATTCATCATCATTTACATAAGTTAAAATTGGACTATTATCTTTAAGATATTTTACGGTTATGAATGCTGAATAAATCATATTGTATATTTCTTTAATTTTATCGGTTCTTTAACACCGTTTATTTTAGCCAGTTTATTTAAAACTCCTTCAATATCTCTTTGTCTATAATTTACATAAACTGCTTGAAAAATCTGTAAGCTCTCTTCTAATTCTGTTCTACCACCTAATTGTCCTGGTACAAAAACACCATATAACATAGGATTTATAACCGAATGAGCTACAAATATATTCTGTCTAATCAAATCATTTAACTCTGTATAACGTTTATCGCTGTCATTCAGATCAATTTTAGTCAATTCTGGTTTTTGATCTTGACCATTACTGAAGGCTAGTATAAACTTACCTGCACCATTTGGTCCAGTAAATTTATCTTGTATCTCTTTATAAGCTCTTTTCATTTCTTCTGGTGTCGGTACTCCACTATTAAAAGAAAGTAAAAATCCTGCTGAGAATCCATTCATTATGGCATTTTTATGAAAATGAGCTATCTCGTATTCAGATATAAACCAGTTTAAAGAACCATAATATTTAGGTACTGAGTACCACTTATTACCTATTGAATATTTTTTATAGTAATATACTTGTGTTTTTTCAGACTTATACTTTGTTGAAAACTCTTGTATCTTTTTAGCAGGTGATTTCTTTAATCCTGCTGCACTCCAGTCTTCTGCCATCCAAAAATATCTTTCTTTGTCAGAAGTATAATATTCTTTATCATATCTTAAAGATTGAATAGGTATATGATAAAGTTGACTTATTTTAGTACCATCATTGTTCCAGATCACTCCAATTGCGAAAGAATCTGTTACTTCATAATCCATAGTGATTTTTGATACAACTTCTTCTAAGTTATCACTATCCATTCTATTTAAAAGAAACTCTTTAAATTCTAAGGATTCTTGACCAGTTGTTTCAAAACCATTCGCTGATATCATATCAATCTTTCTATCTGTGATGGATCTATGTGTTATAGAACGTTCTGTGAATATATCTATTAGATATTCAAAAAACATATTATCAGAACCCCATTCCACCCATTGTTTTCTACCTGTTTCTTTAATCAATGGTACTTCAACTTCATTATTTAGATTTACAACTGAGAAGCTGATTTTTGTTGGTTCAAAATTATTATCATTTATTGCTTGCATATTTTAGATATGTTTTTTTATAAGTAGTCATCTATGTTAAATACAGATGTTGTATTACTATCAGATTGTGTAAAGACTGAATATGTAAAATCATTACTTCCTTCTATAACACATTCACCACTCCTTAAAAAGGATGCTGATGCTATATTTAAATTATACTGATATTGTGTTTCATATATATTATAGGTATAAACTCCTTTATCTACATTTATAACACCACTTGTTAATCCAATTGAACTGGTTGATGATGTTATTATAAACTCATCATATATAAGTGGTATTGGTGATATATTATCTGTTGTGAATATGATTGTATCTTTTGATTGTTGATTTATAAATTCAAATGTATAATATGGGTTTATTATAGTAGCAACCTTAGTCAGTCTTAATATATTTGAACTTGAAGAACCATATGGTATATGAATCATATATTAGTTTCATTTTAATATAAATATAATTTTAGATGAAATGTTTTTGAAAAGAAAAAACCCTCCGATTAAAGAGGGTTTTCTTAATAAAAAATAATAGAAAATATGAATTTTCTTTATTATGCTATCAATCTTAAAGCTTCTGCTTCTTCTATGATGTGAATCGGCTCTGGTTCTGTGGCAGTCAAAGTTCCAGTAAATCCGGCTAAATCACTGAAGCTTTTGCCTGGGCCGTTAGATCCAGCTGAAAGTCTTGCGCCATTCAATCTACCCATTAACAACCACTCACCATTTTGAGTCTTGATTAAAACTCTAAATCTACCTTGTGTAAGGATTAAAAACTTAGCTCTTGTAGCAGCGTCCATTTTTTCCATAATGAAAGTAAGTGTCTGTGTGTTAAAGATAGTACCAAATTCGTTATTTGCTGTCATCTCACCAGTTGCACTTGATTGTTCAGTGTATTGTTCAAATTCGTAGAAAGATGCTGTCGCATAAGAAGTAGCTGTAATCTCACCGTTAACACCATAAGAATATGTAGTACCAAGTTCCCAAGTTCCAATAGCAAGAGTTTGAACCCCACCAGTATTATCACGGCATCCGATTGTGTATCCTGTGTTTAAAATACAAGCCATATGTTACATTTTAATTTTTTTTGTCTTAGTATTTAAAGAAAAGGTGAGATGGACATCACCCCACCTTTCTAATTTTATTATCCTTTATATTCGATTACAAGTTCAGGGAATGCAACTTGAGCACCCATTTTGAACTTAGATCTAAAGTAAACTAAGTCTTGGAATCTCTCATACCACATTTCGAAAGTTTCGAAATCGTTTTCAAGGTCAACACCATAGTATAAGTTAGCTGCATAAGTTGCAACAACTTTGTTAGTTCCATTTAAACCTCTTACGGCGATTACGTTAAAGTTAGTACCTAAGTATCCATTGATTCTATAATCACCTTGATTAGCATCGTAGTGGTAGTAGTTAGCTTCTCTTAACGCTTGTGTAAGTGTGTTAAAGTTACCATAAGATAAGTAGATGTTAAGATTTGGTTGCATTAAGATGTCAGAAGCAGAAGTTGTTACTGCTGCGATAACTGCATTGATGATTGCGATTGCATCTGAATTAGCGAATCCTGAGAATGAAGCTCCTGCTCTGATTACAGAGCTAGTTGCTGATGTAAACTCAAGAGTGTTGATAATACCATCACATAGAGTTAAGTTACCAGTTGTTGAACCAGCACCAGTGTTATTACCATCTTTTGAACCTTTCCAGAAAAGATCTTCAATTAATGCTTGGATTTTTTCTACTTTTTCTTGAGTATAAACTTGCTCAAAAGGAAGAGCTTCGTTGTAAGAACCTGCTCTCATTAATTTTCCTGCCCAATATTGTTCTAACTCGTTAAGACACTTGTTTTCAAAAACTGTGATTGGACATACTTGTAAATTTCTTTGTGTAAGAGTTACAGAACCTGTTGCTGAATACCCACAAGAACCACCAGCAATACCGATAAGGTCACTAGTCATTAAGTTAAGAGCATCTGCATACTTTACATTTGTCTGGATAGATACACCAGTTTCAAATGTTCTACCTTGAAGGATTGACTTGTAGATCAAATCTGTTGCCAATTCGTCAGTGTATTTTGTTAAACCTGCTAAATTTAAAGCCATTTTATTTAATTTATTTTTTTAATCCTTTTAGGATTTATTTTTTTGTAACCAGTCTATTACTGATTCTTTTTTATGTTTCTTAGTAATCTTTGAGAATTTTGATTCAAAATCAGATGGTTTAACATCTAATTTTTCACCTGCTGGTAGTTTTGAAAAGTTTTCTGAAAGTTCAACAACTGCATCAGCGATTGTTTTGTTAGTCTCATCAGATGACGTTTTCATTTTACTCATTTCCTCTTCAATTGAAGATACTTTACCCATTAATTCATCTACCATTGCTTTTAAGATTTTAATCTCATCTTCTTTTTCTGGTACTTCATCAACCAATGGTTCTACTTCTACTTCAACCGCTAAATCTTCTTTAATTTCAACTTCTTCTTTGATGCTGTCTTCCATTTCTTGTTTTACAAGTTCTTTGATTTTACCACCTTCAACAAGTACTTTCGTGCCGTCTTCAAGTGTGTGTTCACCATCTGGTGCTACTAATCTTTCACCTGCTTCATCAACAATGAATAAGTCTTGACCTGGTTCAAAAGCCTCAGCTGATACGATTGTACCATCAGTCAATTTAGCGTCTGCGAAAACTTGCTTTGTGAATAATTGCTTTAATACCTTTAAAGCTTCATATTTTACATCCATTTCTTTTGATTATTTTTTGTTTTATAATATAAATATAGAAAATTAAATTTTGTTAGAAATTATTGAATAATTGTTCAAGAGCTTCTAACATAGCTTCATCATTATTACCTGATTTCACTATCTCTTCTACTTTTGCCCAAGCATCAAATTTTTTATTAAAATCTTGTCTTGATAAGAAGCCATTTATTTCAATAGAAAAACCTTTAACTATATCTGTTTTTACAAAATTAGTCCAGAAGTCATTATCTTCTATATAAACACAACCCATCCAAGTTCC
>CAZBMJ010000068.1:0-5987 GCA_964493205.1 uncultured Myxococcales bacterium | reverse complement strand
TATCGCGCTTAAATCCTGTCACTTAGCCTTTTAAATTTGTGGGGATACCTCAGGGCTTGTCCGCGGCAACCAGAAAAATGTTTTTTAGAAAAGTTCCTTATATAAATCACGCCACGTGGGATTAAATTCTTCGATTAAATTTAGTTTCCATTCTCTACACCAGTTTTTAAAACGCTTTTCTCGCTTCGCAGCTTCTACGTATAATTCGTGAACTTCGTAATAAACCAAGTTATGCACGTTATATTTTTTGGTAAAGCTATGTACTACGTTGTTTTTATGCTCCCACACTCTTTTTAGAAGATCCGTGGTAGAACCTACGTATAATGTTCCATTTCGTTGACTGGCCAAAATATAAACATAAGCTCTTTTCACGGTATTTCCTTAAAATAAAGGTAATCATACCATAAAAAGCACCGCTACGCTTTAAGACCGGCCCACTGGATTCAGGTAATTTTCTGGTTGCCGCGGGACAAGCCGACGGCACGTAGAGAAGGGCTGAAAATAGAATTCCATCACCTGTACTTATCCAAAACTCAGATTAAAAATATGCTTAAAGCCGGCATTGATGAAAAAACTATAAGCCAAGTCACCGGCCTTTCTTATGAGCAGATAAAGCAATCAAATGAATCTTGTTAAAAAGATCACTTTGCAGCCATAAAAATATTTCGGTTAAAAATCAATATTATACACTATTAATAAGTTAAATAACTTACTAATTTATAAGATTATTGAAATAAACTTTAATTTTACCTATTGCGCAAATACTTCTTAATTGTTAGATAGTAGACGGAATATTAAAATATTAATATAAATTAAAGGATTAAGTATGTTTAAAATTACAACTTTACTAAGCTTATTTTTGTTTGTTGCGTCCTGTGCTGACACGCCAGAAAAAAGCGCTGAACCAGAAAGCACTACTCAGAATAACCCAAATCCCCCAACAGATCCGCTAACTGCTGCTAAAAATGATGCTAATAATAAAGTTACTAATGCTGAAAGACAGATAGCTGTTCTAATGAACACATACAAAGGGCCTACGATCCCGCCTACTGTAACGGCTGCAAAACAAATTATTACAGATATTAAAAATTTTATTACTACTGGTACCAAGGATGAGATAGTTGCAGGAGTAAATAAGCTAAAACCTGCTTTAGATGCTATACCAACAGAAATAGCTATATTAAACGCTGAAGATAAAATTCGAGAAGCTGAAGAAGCAATTGCAATTGCTAAAAAACTTCCTAAAGACACCGCTCTGAAAACCCTTATAGACACTCTTACATCTGCAAATGGTACATTAAAAACTACTAAAGGAGCTGTTCCACCAAAAGCTGAGGATATCAATCTTCAAATTGGAAAAGTAACAACCGCACTAGCTGACTTGCAAGCTAACCCCACCTATGCTGGTGGCGCTAAAACTGCTGCCACAGATTTATATGATGCATTTAAAGGTAATATTGGTACAGCTGCTGCTGATGCCCTAGACAAAGCTCTTAAGGCTCTTACTGAACTAAATCTTCCTAACGATCAAGCTGTTAGTGGCCCTATTGCTGCTATCAAAAATGAGAAAGCTAAAAGAGCTAAAACTGCTGCCACAGATTTATATGATGCATTTAAAGGTAATATTGGTACAGCTGCTGCTGATGCCCTAGACAAAGCTTTAGTGGCTCTAGATGCTCTTACTGTTGCTCAAAAAGCTGAAAATGATGTGAAGACTGCTATTGCTGCTATTAAAGATGAGCAAGCTAAAAGAGCTGCTGCAGCCGCTACTAAAATTAAAGATGATGCGCTAGCTTTATACACTGCTGCTTTGAATGGTGCAGCTATTGATGTAGCTGATCCTGAGGCCCTAAAAACTGCTTTAACTGCTCTTAATAAACTCACAGTTGAACAAAAAGCTGAAAATGATAATGAAGTTACTAAGGCTATTGAAGCAATCAAAAATGAGCAAACCAGAAGAGAAAAGCTTGCTGCTGCTTCTGTAAAAGCTCAACCTATAATTGCAAAAGCTGAGCAAGCGATATCTGAAGCTAATGGTAGTGTTAAAAAAACTAAATTCCCAGGAGAGAACGATCCAGCTAACCTAAACGCTGCTATAAAAGCATTAGAACTTGATAAAGAGGAATTAGCTAATGCTAAGACTGTTGAAGCTGTTGATGAGGCTAAAGTTGATGAGAAACTTAATCTTCTAGAAATTGCTAAAAAAGCGTTTGATGATAAAGAAAAAGAATTAGGTAATGCACAAAAAGCAGCTGCAGCTAATGGTAACAAATTGGCTGAGGCTCAAGTTTTAGTTAATAAAGAAATCGAAAAGACTGAAGTTCCTCTTAAAGATGCAAAAGAACTGCTCGCTGCTTCTAACCTTACTAAAGATCCAATAAGAAAAAGTTTAGTAGATGGTATAGCTAGCGTTGAAGGTGCTGTTACTGCTTTAGTAAATGCTAGAGATGCTGATGCTGCTACTCCTGAGAAGCTTAACCAAGCTATCACTACTGCTAAAATAGGCGAAAATCTTAATGCTCTAGATGCTGCTAAAGAAGCGTTTGAACAAGAAGAAGCTAAGTTAGTTACAGAAAAAAGAATTGCTGATGAAAAGGCTGTAAAATTAGCTGAGGCTAAAGGTAAGGCTAATGATAAAATTAACGAAGTTAATCAAGCCGTTCAAGAGGCAAACAAAATTGTAGCTGGTGTTGTTGATTCAAAAACAAAAAAAGATGATTTTGATGAAGCTGTTGATGCTTTAACTCAGCCATTAGAAAATTTAAAAAAGGCTAGAGATGCTGATGCTGCTACTCCTGAAAGTATTGCGCTTGCTATTGCTCCTATAGATGGTCTTTTAAAAGCCTTAGGACAAGCTAAAGATAATTTTATTGCAGCGGAAGATGCTGAAAACAAAAGATTGGCTAAAGCTGAAGAAGCTAGGTTAGCTAAAGTTGAAGAAGATAGAAAAGCTAAAGAAGAAGCGGATAGATTAGCTAAAGAAGATGCGGATAGAAAAGCTGAAGAAGTTAGATTGGCTGAAGAGGTTAAAAAAACTGCTGCTCTAGCCAAATTCAGGGCTTTTAAAGATGAAATTTCTGATGCTACTAAAGCAACGAACGATGATCTTAATGATGCTTTAACTGCTCTTAATAACCTTGCACCTGCACAAAAAAATGAACCTGAAGTGAGGGGTGCTCTTGAAAAAATCAAAGCTGAGCAAGTTAGAAGAGAAAGAATAGTTAAAAAAGAAGAAGCTGATAAAAAAGCTAAAGAAAATGCGCTAAAAAAATATAGTAATTTGAGTGCTGATCTTACAAAAGCAAGACCTAGGGATCTAGCAGATGCTTTAACTGCTCTTAATAACCTTGCACCTGCACAAAAAGCTGAAAATGATAATGAAGTGACTAAGGCTATTGCTGCTATTAAAGCTGAGCAAGATAGAAGAGTTCTTATTATACAAGAAGCAAGTAATTTGGTAGCTGAAGCTGTAAAAATTATTAAGTCAGGTAACAACCCTATAGGCAACTTATTTAATATTGATATCGGTAAACCTAATCTAATTAAGAACAAAGTAACGGCTATCAACCGGGCTATTGAGTCTTTAAGAAAACAAATAAAAGACAAAAATCTAGACGGGATTGAAAGTGAATCAAAAAACTTAACTCAAGTTATTACACCACAAGCTGCTGCTGCTGAAGATCCAGCAGTAAAAGCATTGGCTGATGCTAAAGAAAATGCTACCAACACAGGAATTGCTGCTGCTAAGAGGCTGCTTGCAAGTGAGGCTGGACAAAAAGTTGACAATGACAATGGAAGAGATGCATTTGGGATAGCAATCCAAGCTGTTGAAGGCCGTGTTCAGGTTGCTGCTACACTCCAAGAGGTTATTGATGCGCTTGCTCCACTAGAACAGGCTACAATTGAATTTAATAAGGCTATAAATGCTAAAGCTGAAGAAACTAGAAAAGCTGAAGAAGCTAGAAAAGCTGAAGAAGCTAGAAAAGTTGAAGAAGCTAGAAAAGTTGAAGAAGCTAGAAAAGTTGAAGAAGCTAGAAAAGCTGAAGAAGCTAGAAAAGTTGAAGAAGCTAGAAAAGCTGAAGAAGCTAGAGTAGCTAGAGTAGCTCAATTAACTCAAGCTCAAAATGATGCAAAAACTATAGAAATTGCACAAGCTCAAAAATTGCATGATGATGTCAAATATGATGACGCTAAATATGCTGCAGCTAAAGGAAACTTCCAAGCTCTTATAACTGCTGCTACAACTGCTGTTAATAATGCAAAAAACCCTCAAGAAGTGGCTGCTGCTATTGCTCCGCTGGCGGATGCTACAGCTGCATTTAATAGGGCCATAAAAAGGATCGACATAGTGGCTAATATTGCAGCTACAAATCCTGATAGAGGTGCTGATATAAGACGTGCTGAGGAAGAAAAATTCATAATTGAGAAAGCAAACCGCATAATTGCCAATGCTGAAAAGATTAATGCTCTAAACCAGGCAGCAATAATAAGGCAATTTAAAAACATTAACGGGTTCGGTCGTAAACAAGCAAGAGATATGATGGATGCTCTTCCAGAAGCAATAAAAACCTTAAAGGATGCAATAGTCACAAATGATCCAGTAATCATTAAACCTGAATTAGATAAATTAGCTGAAATCATTAAAGAAAACCCATAGTTAATCTCTTAGGGAGATAGCTAATCAACCTTGATGGCAGCAATGTCATTGAGGTTTTTTTATTATAGTGAAGATATATTAAAAAATTTAAGTTAATGTTTACAAGTACATAACAAAATCAGGCAAATTAAGCTATTGCAATCTTACTTTAAATGGATATATTAATAAAAGTTAAAAAAAATAATAATAAATATTATACAAATGGGCTAAATATGTTTAAAATTATCAATTTGTTAGGTTTGTTTCTGCTTGTCTCTTCATGCGGTAAAAATACCCACAAAGATCCACCTACAGCCGAAGTTTCTAAAACTGATGATGATGCTAAGACCAACGCAGATGATCCTAATGATGATGGCAACAAAGAAGAAACTGAGACCGAGGATGAGGACAAAACCAACGCAGATGCTACTAATGATGATGGCAACAAAGAAGAAGCTGAAACCAAGGATGAGGCTCTACAGTTATACAATCAAGCTTTGAACGGTAGCACTATTGATAAAGCTGACACTGATGCTCTTGTTAATGCCTACAATGCTCTTGATGCTCTTACTGATAAAACTGGCTCGATTGTAGTTTCTAAAGCTATCTTCTCTGAACTAATGCAAAGAGTTACCAATAAAATCGCGGAGGCTAAAAAATTACATGATGATCTTACACATGATTTGCCATACAAAAAAACTTTTGCAGATGCGATAAAAAAAGCTGAAGAGGATAGTAACAAGATTACAGATGCTCAAGGTGTAAAAACTTTGCTTGAGGAAATTCACAACGCTATGGGTAGGTTTAATTCAGCTGATAGAATGCAGGCTGAGGCTGGGTATCCAGTAGACCCTGCTGATGCTAAAAATGATGGCAACAAAGAAGAAGCTGAAACCAAGGATGAGGGCAAAACCAACACAAAGGCTACTAATAATGATGGCAAAAAAGTAAATAAGCCTGAAGTTGAGCTTCTTCCAACAGATGTATACAAAGATAAATTAAAGATTAGGAGACAAAATATAAGAATTCCTACTCGTGGACATCTAAGAAGAATACAAGAACAAACACCGCAAAAGGGTAAGGCCCCATCGGGAAACCCTTTTCTTGATGAGCTGCAAAAAAGAGTCGGCAATAGTAATGAATAAGCCTGCATAATGATGGGATTGCTGCACTTCGTGGCAACTTAAGACTCTGGCCGGCACAGGGACCGGCCCTAATTAACGTGAGTTCGACGCAAAAAAAACTGATATACAAGTTTTGAATAAACCAAGATGTTCGAATTATGTTTTCAGCCCATCTCTACGTGCCACGCCTTGTGCGAGGCATCCAGATAATTAAACTTTTACAAAGG
>CAZBMJ010000067.1:0-6025 GCA_964493205.1 uncultured Myxococcales bacterium | reverse complement strand
TATTTTTTGCGCTTTCAAACCTTTGTTTTAGATTTGCAGAAACAAAAATACAAAAATGAAAACTCCCTTTTTTACAAACATTGCTCAATTAGAAAAAGAACTTGAGCATATTCGTTCTAAACGAACCCGCACCTTTAATAAAGTTGAAATTCCTGCTGATGGGGATTTGGCACAATGCCATAAAAAAGCAATTGAACATCTTCAATTGGCGATTAACTACCTAAAAAACATTCAAACAAAATGAACACCTTCATAAACGACAAGATTGCATCATTCACTCACGATGCACTTTTGATTTTTCAGCAGCATACACATTTGACAAGTTTGTCTTTTGCGGTTAATGATGTATTGCTTGAAAATATGCCAAAGGATTCAAGAATGGGCATTTTAAATAATAGGTGGGTTCATCATTCTTTCCCCTTGCCCGGCAAATCAATTTTTATTCACTTTAATTCCGTTCCAACAATATGAAACCACAACCTAAAATGCCACCCTTTGAATTGTTGGGCTGGTTTTGCCTTATTATTCTTTGTTTAATCCTTCTTTTTCGAATTATTTATGGATTCTCAATTAGATAGTTTTCAGTACAGAAACGCTACTCTTTCAAATGAGTACATTGACACCAATGGAATGCTTCATGTGAAAAATTCCAGGGTTGTAATTTTGTCAGAAAAGCCGGACAGAAACAATCTTTTGCAGGTTTGTAAACGGGGAAACTATCTGGCAACAAGTTTGATTCCGGTAAGTTATTTAAACGTGGCGGGGAAATGAACCAAGAAATAACAATCGCCCTTACATCATGTGGAAGATTTGACCTCCTTGAAAGGACAATAAAAAGCCTGATTGAAAATTTGGATGGGCCGAAACCGAAAGAATTTTGGATTTACGAGGATCAAAACCTTGCTGATATAGGTTTTGATTGGTTAGAAAATGAAATAAAATCATTGGTTGGCAATTTTTCAAAAGTAAAAATGGTTTCCGACAAAGTTGGTCAAATAGGGGCTATTGATTTCCTTTATTCAAAGGTTCAAACCCCTTACATTTTCCATTGCGAAGACGACTTCGAATTTTACCGATCGGGCTTCATTCAAAAGTCCCTTTCAGTTCTGGAAGAAAACCCAAACATCATGCAAGTATGGTTACGGGAACCCAATGACAGAAATGGTCATCCGGCAAGGGGAGTAAGACAGAAAACAAAAGACGGTGTTCAGTTTCAAATGATGGCAACTGGATACAGAAGGGACTGGAATGGATTCAGCTTTAATCCAGGTTTACGTCGCCTCTCCGATTACAAAAAAGTTTTTCCGAATGGATATTCAGGCATAACAACTTTTGACCCTAAGAACCCGTTAAAATCGGAAATAGAGGTTGGGAAACACTACTTTAAATCCGGCTATCGGGCTTGTACTTTGTTGCAGGGTTATTGTCGGCATATTGGTGGAAATGGAAGGCACGTAAACGGTTGAAATCATGAGTTACAAACACTATAACAAAGTATCCGACTTTAAAGATTTAAGTGTATTTTTCTTTGAATATGTTGGTCGTTTAGAACTTGAAAATAAACATCTTAAAGAACAAATAGAGTTTTTAAGGACTAATAAAAAAGGAAAGAATCCAAGATTTACAGATTTGGATTTATCGGTAAGAACCTATAATTGTATTGTAAGGTTTTTTTATGGTAAAAAAGAACCCGCTGATATTCTTCTTTCTGATATTTACAATATTGAGATAATTCAATTAAAAATGATGTGGGGTTTTGGCAAAAAGTCATTGACCGAATTAGAAGTAATTTTTCATGAATATGGCTTACCAGACAAATAAAACCGATGAGCCAATTAAACCTTTTTGAAATTGACCCCAAACAGGCCAAATTTGAGGCTTACCACATGAAGAATCCTGAAATATGGGAAACCTTCAAAGAATTGACTTTTAAGCTGATTAAGGCTGGTAGAACTCATTTTTCGGCTGATGCTATTTTGCATACAATCCGTTTTAATACCGCTTTGCGTGGTGGGATTGACTTCAAAATCAATAACAATTACAGTTCCATGTATTCCCGGTTATTCACGGCAAACTTTCCAGAACACAAAGAATTTTTTGAACAAAGAAACTTGAAACAATGAAACTAGAAATTTTAAAACAATTACAACAAAAGGGCAAAGACCTAAAGGAAATGGCCGATCTTATTAGCGATGACCTTTACAATTTCGATGAAAAAGTAATGGATTTGCCAAAGGATTTCTACTGGAACCTTGATGTTGCACTTGAAGCAATCCAGAAAGCAAAACAATTGGGTGCAACGTCCATGAACATTTCTCACATTGAGGAAAAAGGGTTTTACAAGCGAATCGGTGCTGAAATTGCACTGGAAAGGAAAATTGATGAAATAAATACTCTTTTTAAGGATTTAACATGAAAGAGTTTACCCGGCTGGAATGTATTGCCAAAACCAACAAAATCATTTCCTCACTGACCCTAAAAATAGAGGCTTATGAATCCAGATTAACAATCAATTCTTTAGGCTGGATAAAAATACGGGTCGGTGAACTATCAAACGAAAGGGCTTATTACCAAAAAATCTTATCATTAATTTCTCCAACAAAATGAAAAACAAATCACAAAACAAAATTGCTTCCGAAATAGAACTGATCGTTTCTGAGGCTCACGAACATTTCAAAAGCATCACATTGAAAAGGCAATTTTTGAAAGAACGATGCTTGCAATTGGGTTTACCATTCCAAAAGATTTTTAGAATAGCAGGGGTTGAACCAGTTAGTTTTACGGCTCAATGAAAATCCTTTTCAAATTAACCTCACGATCAAGGCCAGATAACTTTTTTAGGGCTTTGGATTCAATTGTGAATAACACTACCATTGATAACCATTCAATTCTTTGCAGCCTGGATTTTGATGACAAAACCATGACTAGCCCGGAAATCAGGAAAAGGCTTTCTGGCTACCATGATAGAGGTTTTGAATTTGTCGCCTGTTTTGGTAAATCAAAAAACAAAATTGATGCTATAAACCGGGACTTAGAAGATAGAACCGATTGGGACATTTTGGTAAATGTTTCGGATGACCAAATTTTTACGGTCAAAGGAATTGATCAAATAATCAAATTTCATGCAACTACCGATCTTGATTTTTACCTTCATTTTCGGGATACAAACCATAACCCGATCGATGCACTTTGCACGCTTTCAATTATTGGAAGAAAGTATTTTGAAAGGGATAATTACATTTACCACCCTTCTTATTTCTCCGTTTGGTGCGATAATGAAAGCATGGAAGTGGCAAAACAAAGGGGAAAGTATAAATTCATTCCCGATGTAATTTTTGAACATTTGCACCCGGCTTATGGAAAAGCAAAAACCGATTCTCAGTATCAAAAAACAGAATCAAAAATTGTTCATAATCGGGACCATAAAAATTTTCTTAAACGTCAAAAACAAGGGTTCCAAAAATGAACTATTCACAAAACAACGAACAGGATATAATTTTAGATTATTTTAAAAATAAGCCACATTGTACGTTTTTAGACATTGGGGCAAACGACGGTGAAACATTTTCAAATACCAGGGCTTTGGCTTTGAATGGATGGCCCGGTGTTTGTATCGAACCTGGGCTGGCTGCATTTGAAAAACTTAAAATACTTTATCCAGAATCAAACCCCGTTGAATGTTTTAATATCGCAATAACTAGGTCCGATGGTCCAATAGTTTTACATGAATCCGATTCCATTTACAGTTCTGATGTTGGGTTGCTTTCATCCTGTATTTTTGCAGAAACATTAAAGTGGAAACACGAAACCACCTTTTCTGATACCGTTGCTCTTGGTGTTTCCTGGAATACTTTTTTAAAGGAGTTTAGGAATGATTTATTTGACTTTATTTCAATAGATGCTGAGGGGATGGATTTAGAAATACTTTTTCAGATGGACCTCAAAGGGTTAGAATGCCAACTTCTTTGTATTGAATGGGGTGGAGATTTGGCTAAAAAGAGTGCCATTCAAAACTACGTTTTAGAGTTTGGTATGAAAGAAATTAACTGCAATCCAACTAATGTATTTTATGGACTGTAAACTTTCAATCCTAGTCCCATCCACCATTGACCGAAAGGCAATGACGGATAAGCTTTGCAATCATATTGAAGGCCAGATTTTAAACGGTCAATTTGATGAAGAAGTTGAAATCCTGGTTGACATGGACAACAAGGAAGTTTCCATCGGATCAAAACGTCAAAGAATGATTGAAGCCGCAAAAGGTGAATATGTTGTAATGATTGATTCGGACGATTGGGTTCCTGACAATTATGTAGAAACTATCCTAAACGCTCTTAAATTAAACCCTGACTGTATTGGTCATCAAATTAGATGCTCAGGTACAGCCGGCAAAACAGAATCAGTTTCCAATAGTTTTCCAGAATGGTGCGAAAAGAAATTTGGTTTTGATTACATTAGAACCCCTTACCCAAAGGTTCCAATTAAGTGTTCTATTTGCTTAAAAATTGGCTACAAAGATTTAAGATACGGAGAGGATCACGACTTTTCAATTCGGCTTAAAAATTCGGGCTTAATTAAAACAGAAACCTACATTAACCAAGTTCTTTATTTTTACCGATACAAACACGCTCCACATAATCAGAAATATGGAATCAACCGTTAAAGCCTGTATAATAAACGCTGCTATTGGGTCTTGGTATCCACAGGGCCAAAAACGACTTGTAAAAAGCCTGATCTACCACGGATTCAATTGGGAAATTTTAACATGGGACCATTGGCCGAATAATAGCTTCGATACCTCATGTAATTACAACGTAAAAGCTGCTGCATTTCAGGAAGCAATCAATCACGGTTACACTCATATCCTTTGGCTGGATTCAAGCGTTTGGGCAATAAAAGACCCTAATCCAATCTTTGACATTATCAATAAACAAGGATACTACTTTTGGGCAAATGGCTACAATTGCGCTCAGGAGTGTTCGGATATTTGTTTGCACTACTTTGAAATAAGCAGGGATGAAGCCGAACAAATGCCAGCCGTTTCTACTTCAATGTTTGGAGTAAACATTACAAATCCAATTGGAAAAGAGTTTATTGATCGCTGGCTTCAATCAGCAAAAGACCGGGTGTTTCATGGGTCTAGGTTTCACGACAACCAATCAACCGATTACCGATTCTTACACCACCGACAAGATCAATCAGCAGCTTCAATTATTGCCAATCAGCTAGATTGTAAAATTCATCAACCCGGTGAACTTTCAATGTATGCAGGGAATTATGAAATCCCTGATTCGGTTTTATATTTAATGAGAGGAATGTAACTAATTTTACAACATGATTCATTCGCATACCCACAACCTTTTCATGCAATATGCAAAGCCGGGTCAAACAATTATCGAACTTGGAGATCAACTGATGGATATTGGGCAAGAAACCCAATTCATGCGCTCAGATGAATATTACAATGCCGATGGCCTAAAGATTCAATCCATTGACATACATGGCAAAAACAGGGCTTTGCCGATTGATTTAAGCAAAGAATCAGACGAACGGTTTAACGCTGATTTGCTGACCAACTTTGGAACCATTGAACACGTTTCGGACCTGTATAACGCTTTGCTGAATTGCCACAACTGGACCAAAAAAGGTGGGTTAATGATTCACGCAAACCCAAAAACAGGAACATTTGCCGGGCATGGTATTTCGTTTTTCACCCAAACATTCTGGAAATTATTATCTCATTCATGCGATTACCAAGTAATTGAAGTCTGCGAAAAGGCTCCTTACTCGGATGAAAACCCGGATAAAGAAGTAATTGCTGTTTTAAAGAAACTTAGCAAGCAACCGTTTATTACCCCGGAACAATTTGAAGAAATCGCAAATGGAACTATATTCACGACCTAGTTAGTGTGGATTTTTGGAAATAGGAATTGGAAAAGCCGGATTATTTTAGTCCGGTTTTTTTACGGGAAAACATTTCCTTGCTGAATTAAACCAGCTTGTGAGCAATCAAAACAAAGCCCCT
>CAZBMJ010000066.1:0-6580 GCA_964493205.1 uncultured Myxococcales bacterium | reverse complement strand
AATATTTTTAAATATTATCTTCTATAACTTTTTTATGAGAGCGTAGCTATATCACAAATAGAGTCGGGGATTAGTACTTCTAAAATTTCATTTGACGTAATATTTCATAAAAAAAACGGCTTAATTTTATATAAAATTAAGCCGTTAAAATATTTTAAGTATTGAATTTATTTACTAATAACATCTGATTGAGCAAAGAACCAACCAATTTCGAATTGAGCTGTATCAAGTGCGTCAGATCCATGAACAGTGTTTTCACCAATTGATAGTGCAAAGAGGTTTCTAATAGTTCCTTCTTTAGCATCTTTAGGATTAGTGGCACCCATAATTTCACGGTTTTTCAAAATAGCATTTTCGCCTTCTAACACCATTAATAAAACGGGGCCAGAACACATGTATTCTGTTAATTCACCAAAAAAAGGTCTGTCTTTGTGTACAGCATAAAATCCACAAGCTTCATGTTTGCTTAAGTTTTTCATTTTGCTAGCAACAATGCTTAAGCCTGCTTCTTCAAATTTATTGATAATTTTACCTACCAAATTTCTTCTAACGCCATCTGGTTTAATAATAGACAGTGTTCTTTCCTTAGACATATATTAATTTCCTTTAAATTGTTTAAATTTTTCTATTGCGCATCTTAAACGTGTTCGAATGCGTTCTTTACCTAGCACAGCCATGGTTTCAAACAATGGTGGTGAAGCACTTTTGCCACAAATCATTAATCTTAGGGGCATAAACACATCTTTTGGTTTAAGAGAGTGCTTAGCACAAAATTCTTTGAGCAAATTATTAACATTTTCGCTGCTAAAATCTTCCAAGTTTTCTAAAGATTCTAGTATTTCTTCCACTAAAATTGCACAAGCTTCATGAGTATGGCCAGTAATTAAACAATTGTTAAGCTCAGGATTAACTAAACCACTAAAGAAAAAGTCAGCATTTTCAATAAAATCTTCTGATTTATCCATGCGTTCTTTTACCAGTGCAACAATTTTTTCTAAGTAATCCTTAGAAAATAACTGCTTTTGTAAATAATCTACTATTTCTGGATTAGTAAGCTTTTCTCGTAAATATTTTCCATTAAGCCAAGTAAGCTTTTTAACATCAAAAACAGGGCCCCCTAAAGAAATTCTTTGTAAGTCAAAATCTTTAACAAAATCTTCCAAAGAAAAAATTTCTTCGCCATTGGGCAGTGAATAGGCCATTAAGCCTAAAAAGTTAAGCATAGTTTGGGGCAAAAATCCTGCTTGACGAAAATACTTTATAGAAACAGGGTTTTTTCTTTTAGAAACCTTGCTTTTATCAGCATTTCTTAAAAGTGGTAAATGGCAATAAGTAGGTAGTTCAAAGCCTAAAGCTTCAAACAATAAAACATGTTTGGGTAGTGAAGAAATCCATTCTTCGCCTCTAATTACATGAGTTATGGCCATTTCATGATCATCAATAACTGATGCTAGGTGATAAGTAGGAAATCCGTCACTTTTTACTAAAACCTGATCATCTATTTCGCTGGCTGCAATAGTAATTTTACCGCGCAATAGATCAAACATTTCTATATCACCTTGGGTGGGTGTTTTTAGTCTTAAAACATGTTTGGTATTGCTTTTTAGAGCATTATCTAGTTCTTCTGGGCTTAGATTTCGGCATCGACCATCATAACGTGTTGGTTGTTTTAATAATTGTTGTTTTTTTCTTAGCTCATCTAGTCTTTCGCTGGAGCAAACACAAATATATGCTTTGTTAGCATTTTTTAGTTGTTCAGCATATTTTTTATAAATATCTAGGCGCTCGCTTTGTCTGTAAGGTCCGTAATCGCCACCTATATCAGGTCCTTCTGCCCAAGTTAAGCCCAACCATTTAAGTGAATCCATAATATCTTGTTCACTAGTTTTTTTAAAACGATTTTGGTCTGTATCTTCAATCCTAATTATGAATTCGCCATGATTTTTTTTAGCAAAAGCATAGTTAAACAACGCCATATAGGCGGTTCCTATGTGTGGATCTCCGGTGGGTGATGGAGCAATTCTTACTCTAATTTTGTTGTTTTGCATGAGCTAATCCAAAAATATGTTGATAATCAAGCATTCTACTGCAGATAATGGGATTATCAATATATTAGAAGCTAAATTTAAAATAAGCGTTAAAAGTAAATTATATATTAATATTAATATATTATCCTGATCAATATATGTTTTAGTTGCGCTCACACTTGCACACCGTTACATACAAAACAGTGAAGCTTTTGAAGCTTTATTGATTAGGGAGTTCTTAGCTTAGGCTAAGTTTATAGGAGTATAAAATGAAAATTCGTTTGTTATCAATTTTATTTGCTGTACCATTTGCGTTTTTGGTATCCAATTTTGCTCATGCAGATGCGCTAGCTAATGATGATCAAGCTGTTGTAAACACTGATTCAGGTATAGATAATGCTGATTTAAATCTACAAGAAGATGCATCTGATGGCTGGCGTGGTCGTGGCGGTCGTGGCTGGGGTCGTGGCTGGGGTCGTGGATTTGGATATGGATATGGCTTTGGTGGATATGGTCTAGTTAATCCATATTATGGTTATGGATGGGGTGCTGGATATGTTGCCCCTGTTGTATATAGTCCATATAGTTATCTAGGTTATGGCCGTGGTTTTTATGGTTATGGTTATCCGTATTTTAGATAATTTTTTTAGTAAGGTATAACTAAAATATATCTTACTTTTTTCACATAAAATAATAGACCGTTTGTAAAATGGTCAAGCCTTTATGAACAAGGGCAATAAATAAGTAGTGGACGATTAATTTTGTCCGCTATTTTTATTTTTAAAAAATAAATAAAGTTCATGCTAAATAAAGATTTTTTGTTATGTAATAAATATTAGATAAATTTATTATTTTTAATAAATAGAAAAGGGAGTAGTATGAAAAATAAATTATTGTTTTGTATTAGTTTGTTAAGTTTAAGTTTCTTTTCCATAACAAGTGCTGCGTTTAGAATGCCTATGATGCAAGAAGAAGCACAAGGTGAGCAACAAGAGGCTTATCAAGAAGAAAGTAATACGCAGATGCCCTCTAGTGAGGCTTATCCAAATCTAAATTCTTCTTTTTGTTTTTATTTTCCAAATTCACCAGAATGTTTAGTTGGTGGAGCCTATTATGTAGAACCTTATAGCTTTTATAATAACTACAGACCATATGGATTTTGGTATGGTCGTGATTATGGCTATGGCAGATATGGTCGTGATTATGGTTATGGTCGCGGTTATGGCCGTCATCGTGATTGGAGAGGTAGTAGAGACAAACATCACGGTATGAATCGTGGCGATAATGATAGAAGAAGCAATTTTTCTGATCGTATGAATCGTAATGATAACGTTAGAAAGATTGATAGAAGTGGCTTTAAGAATAGAAGCAAAAGCTTTGGAAAAAGAAGATAATTGACAAAAAATAGATATACTCAAATTTAAATATTTATTATTATAAATTTTTTAAGTTTGAGTTTTTTTTCATGCAAAAAATTATGCTGTAACAATAATTTCTCAAGAACAAGAAGATGTTTAAAAGTATGTATTAAAATTAGCTGGTTATATTTAATATATTAAATAATTTGATATAATCTTATTGAGATGTAAATTATAATTCATAACAGAGTTTTAGGTGCCCTATTATGAAATTTTTTATATTTTATTTTTTGTTAATATTATTAAGTGCCTGTGATACCAAACAGAGAGCTAACCAAATACCCATTATTAACGAAAAATCTAGCGAAAGTTTTAGAGCTGAGCTAGGTTTACCTGAAGTAGATATTCAAGATGTAGATGTTCAAGATGTGCCTGAAGTAGATGTTCAAGATGTACCTGAAATAGATATTCAAGATCCTGCAAATCCAGAGGTAGTAACAACGCTACCCCTACCCCCTTTAGCCCCTACTCTCATAATTCCGCCACTTCTTGATAATCCTGCTGAAAATATTATTTCTGATGATGATAATTCTGAAGGTCATGATAATTGTTCAGAAATATCAAATCCAAACCAAGAAGATCAAGATACTGATGGGGTAGGTGATGCTTGTGATAATTGTCCAATTAATAGCAATCATAACCAATTAGATAGTGACCATGATGGCATAGGTAATGCCTGTGATAATTGCTTTGGTGATCCTGCAGATACCGATGGTGATAGCATCGCTAATAGTTGTGATAATTGTCCTTTATTAAGCAATAATCCACAAGCTGATACAGATGGTGATGGCGTAGGGGATGTTTGTGATATTTGTCCTAATGCTTTTGATGATGGTGTTAAAGACACTGATAGTGATGGAAAAGGGGATGCGTGCGATAACTGCCATGCCACTGCTAATCCTAATCAACTAGATACAGATGGTGATGGAGTAGGAGATACTTGTGATAATTGTCCAATTAATAGCAATCATAACCAGTTAGATAGTGACCATGATGGTATTGGTAATCAGTGTGATATATTAGAAGGCATATTAACAGATAGAGATAATGATTTTATAGCTGATAGTATGGATAATTGTGTTTTTTTACATAACATTAATCAACTAGATACAGATGGTGATGGTGTTGGTAATGCTTGTGATAACTGTCCAGATACTGCCAATCCTAACCAATTAGATACCGATCATGATGGTATTGGTAATGCTTGTGAAAGCACATTATCAGATGCTGATGCAGAGGGAATTCCTGATGGTATTGATAATTGTCCACTACATAGCAATCCTAATCAACTAGATACTGATACCGATGGTGTAGGTGATGTTTGTGATAACTGCCCAGCTAATGCCAATTCTAACCAATTAGATAGTGATAATGATGGCCTTGGTAATGCCTGTGATACTTGTTTTGGTAGTCTATTAGATAGTGATTTAGATAGTGTTCCTGATACTTGTGATAATTGCCCAAGCGTAGTTAATGCTACCCAAACCGATACAGATGGCGATGGTGTTGGTAATGCTTGTGATATTTGTCCTGCCGACTTTGATAACGGCATGAAAGATAGCGACATGGACGGTGTTGGCGATGCATGCGATAATTGCCAGGCGAATGCTAATGCTAACCAGCTAGATACAGATGCCGATGGTGTTGGTAATGCTTGTGATAACTGTCCAGATACTGCCAATCCTAACCAATTAGATAGCGATGGCGATGGCTTAGGAGATGTTTGTGATCTTATAGTGATAATAATATTAGATAGTGATTCTGATGGAATTCCTAATAGCACTGATAATTGTCCAATAAATAGTAATCCTAATCAACTAGATACTGATAGTGATGGTGTAGGAGATGCCTGTGATAATTGCCCAGCTAATAGCAATCCTAACCAGTTAGATAGTGACCATGATGGCCTTGGTAATGCTTGTGATACTTGTTTGGGTGAACTGTTAGATAGTGATTTAGATACTATTCCTGATTCTTGCGATAATTGCCCAAGCGTAGTTAATGCTACCCAAACCGATAGCGATGGCGATGGTGTTGGTAATGCTTGTGATATTTGCCCCGTAGACTTTGATAATGGTTTACAAGATAGCGATGCAGATGGTTTTGGAGATGCCTGCGATAATTGCCCAACTAATGCTAACATTAATCAACTAGATACAGATCTAGATGGAATAGGTAATGCTTGTGATAATTGCCCAAATAATAGCAATCATAACCAGTTAGATAGTGACAATGATGGTATTGGTGATGTTTGTGACGTTATAGTGATCATAGTAGCAGATAGTGACTCTGATGGTATTCCTAATAGCAGCGATAATTGCCTAAGCGTTCATAACATCACCCAAGTAGATACGGACACTGATGGCGTAGGTGATGCTTGTGATAACTGCCCAGCTAATGGCAATCCTAACCAATTAGATAGCGATAGCGATGGCCTAGGCAACGTTTGTGATACCTGTTTTGGCGATCCATTAGACAGCGATGGCGATGGTATTGCTGATAGTTGTGATAACTGCCCAATCGTAGTTAATGCTAGCCAAACCGATAGCGATGGCGATGGCGTTGGTAGTGCTTGTGATATCTGTCCAGCGGACTTTGATAACGGCATAAAAGATAGTGATATGGATGGCATAGGCGATGCTTGTGATAATTGTCCAGCTAACGCTAATGCTACCCAAGTAGACACCGATACTGACGGTGTAGGTGACGCCTGTGATAATTGCCCAGCCAATGCTAATCCTAATCAATTAGATAGCGATAGTGATGGCCTAGGCAATGTTTGTGATGTTGAAGAAATAATATTAGTAGATAGTGACTCTGACAGTATTGCTGATACTAGCGATAATTGTGTAAGCGTTCATAATATAGCCCAAACTGATACGGACACTGATGGTGTAGGTGACGCCTGTGATAATTGCCCAGCCAATGCTAATCCTAACCAATTAGATAGCGATGGTGATGGTTTGGGTAATGTTTGTGATGTTGAAGAAATAATATTAGTAGATAGTGACTCTGACAGTATTGCTGATACTAGCGATAATTGCGTAAGTGTTCATAATATAGCCCAAACTGATACGGACACTGACGGTGTAGGTGACGCCTGTGATAATTGCCCAGCCAATGCTAATCCTAATC
>CAZBMJ010000065.1:0-6737 GCA_964493205.1 uncultured Myxococcales bacterium | reverse complement strand
TGTTTTGCAAGCAAGCCGCCCACCGTGAATAAGGCGGCCTAAGTCGCCGCCTATGAGTCTATGATGTTATTCATCATCATTTGAACTATCAAAATTTTGGCTTGTTTTTGAAAGACTTTCTTTTATAATTTTAATTAGATCGCTACCCCACGTACCATGACGGTCAATGATTAAATCAGAAGCATATGAACTGCCATAGGTAGATGTATCTTCACTGAAATTATAATTATATTCATTAAAATTTCTTAAAATATAATTTTTCCATTCATGTGAATATAAATTTTTATAATTTTTATCAACCAAAACTCTAAATTTGTTTGAACAAGGAACCTTATTTTTGGAGCAACAATGGGCATGTTCTTCCCAGTATGTATCTTTTGCATCATCAATAGCATCTATTTTTAAGGAACTGAAAAAATCTTTAGGCTGATTTTCTAATTTTGATACAATATTATAGTTTTTATTTACTCTTTCACCTTGCTCTCTATGGGATTCAAAACTTGCTTTATGAAGACCCATTTCTTCTAAAAATAAAAATTTATATTCATTTTTACTAGTTTTTGAACAGTTAAACCTATTAGTAAGTAGTGAACTTGCAAATTTGTTATTTTCAATATAATCGTTAAAAACTCCTCTTGCCACTCTTTTACTGCCAACTGGTGCATACAAAGCAAAACAATCTAAATTTTCAAGTAAATCATCATATCTACGTACCTTTACCTTCCATTTTTCAGGTATATGAGGAATAAGGTAATTTTTATGAGACTCTAGTTTTATCTTCTCACCAGTAGGAATAATATTAGTATCAAAGATGTATCCTTCAGTAAAGGCAAATAGAAAAAGAGTAAATCCATCTTTTAAAGTCACATCAGAAAGTCGGTTTTCGTAATTTTTTTTAACTTCTTTATTGCTCAATGTAATATTGGATACTTGTTTTCTTTTATAGGATTTGTTTTTCATAATATTTTTTATAAAGTTTTTGCTTGCCATTTTGAGAGATTTGTTTTCGCTCTTAGTCAATTGGATTAAAAACTCAGCAATACCAACCACTTTTATCTCAACATTATTTTTATCAAAAAGTTCAACATAATAGTCTTTAAAAATATCAAGACAATAAAAGGTTATTGGATGTTTTATATGCGTAATTTCTTCTTGCTGTTTTAATTTAAGAGCAGTTTCAATTGGACCTACATAGTCATGGCCAATTATTGAATGAAGTGGATTTGCTATTGTTGGTGGTCCAATCCAAGTATAATGAATGGCTTCTCCCTCAGAAATATTTGAACAAAGAAGTGCTTGCGTATAAAAAAATAATACTAAAATAATAATTTTTTTAAATATCATAATAAAGGTATCCTAATTAGAGCGATAAAGATCAATAATATATATATGAAATAAACTCCCCAAAATGTCTAGGGGGAGCAGTCTAAGGAACTCTAGATATTCCTAAATGTACCTGATGGGCTGAGGATAGGCTGTGACTTTAAAATTAAACGACATAAAGTTTCTACAGGCACCTTAAGAAAGCGATGTCCTAACACCAATGCAACCTATAACTTTCTTCTATAAAATTATAAAAAAATTTGATTTGCTATAAACATAAACTCGTGTGGTTTTAAGATTTTTATTCCTCTAAACTCGGTTAGATCAAGCAAATCATTATCTAAACTAACTATTAAATCTGCTTTAGCTGTATCAGCTGCTGCAAGATATATAAGATCTTTTGGATCCCTACATGAATTAAGAGGGATTGCTAAATCAGGCACAAAAGATGCAAGATTTTCTAATCTTTCAATTAATAATTTAATAACTTTAAGGCAAATACCATGTGGTGATAGTTGTGCTCCCACATATACGTTAGCATCTAGAGCAATTCGCATTATTTTAGTTTTCTTTTTTGCTCAGCGCGATACTGTTTTATTTCTTCATTGGCTATTTTCATGCCTTCATCATCAGAAAGGTCGCTTAAACTGGATTCAAAGTGTTTTTCGACTTCTCGTGCAGCCTTTATTTTTAATTCCGCAAGTGCGCTAATTGGCACTAAGGCAGCTAATGCTTGGCCTTTGCGTTCAATAATAAAATGTTCATGAACCAAATTAACCCTATTTAGAAGTTCACCGAATTTATGTCTAGCTTCCATAGCACTTAAAGTAATTGTCATGATTTTTCCCGTGTTTCTTTAACTATATTATTTGATACAATTAAATCAATTGATTTTTTATCTAAAAATTTTCACTAATTTTTATAACAACTTAACAATACAACTTATAACTTTCTTCTATGGGCAGTGACGCAAAAACATCTTGATTTAAAGACGTAAACTGCTTTTTAGTAAGTTTTAAGTGGGCTGCACGGGCGATCATAACAGCGTTATCAGTGCATAAAGAAATTTTTGGTAAAAAAAGCTTTATATTTTTCTGTGCGCACTCTTCTTTTATAAGCTCTCGCAGACGCGAGTTAGCGCTCACTCCTCCACCTAAAACTAGCGAAGCAAGATTTAATTTATCTAGGGCTAAGAAAGTTTTATTTATTAGAGATAAACAAATAGTTTCTTGTAGGCTGGCACAAAAATCTGATTTTGATTGGTCAGTAAATGGAGCATTTTTTTTAATAATTTCTAGAGCTTTGGTTTTAAGGCCTGAAAACGAAAAATTTAAACTGTGATCTTTAAGCATAGGTATAGGCAGAGCAAATTTATTTTTATCGCCATTTAGAGCCAAATTATTAATTATTTTGCCAGCTGGATAATCAAGGCCTAAACTTCTGCCTATTTTATCAAAGGCTTCCCCTGCAGCGTCGTCTAGGGTTTGCCCAATAGTTTTTATTACAAAATTTTCATCACAAAAATAAGTTGCAGTATGTCCTCCAGAAACGATAAGAGCTAAAAATGGAGGAGGCAAAAAATTTGTTTCCAAATACCCAGAAAATATATGGCCTTCAATATGATGAATGGCTATTAATAGTTTATTGGCGCCTAAAGCTAGGCCTTTAGCGTACTGTGCTCCTACTAATAAAGGCCCTAGTAAGCCAGGAGCAAAAGTTGCCGCTACGGCGTCGATATTATTAATTTTAATTTGAGCTTTTTTTAATGCTTCTTGAGTACAAAAATTTATTTGCTCAATATGAGATCTAGAACCTATTTCAGGGACTATACCCCCAAACTCGCGATGTTCGTTAAATTGAGAATATATAACATCAGATAAAATATGACCATCACTGTTAACAACAGCCACTGCAGTATCATCACAACTAGTTTCAAACGCCAAAATTATACTCATTATAATAAATTCTATATCCTATTTTTTCTCTCTAGCAATACTATACCTATCTGCTATGAAGTCTTTTGGCGATTACTTGTGAGGTTATTTAATGAAAATTAAAAATTGTTCTTTTTTATCAATAGTGTGTATTTTTTTATTTTTAGTATCTTGCAATAAATCTTGCCAAAACAAACAAATACCAGAAGATTTACCGATTAAAAAAGAAGAATTTAAAAGTTTAACTAATTTTGATTATAAAATGCTAACTCCTGAGCAAAAAAATGCTTTTAATAAATTACTAAACGACGAAGTATGCCCTTGTGATTGCCCATCAACTTTTTTTGAATGTGTAGAAAATAATTCTTGTCCCGCTGGAAAATTATTAGCCCAGTGGAGTGTAGATCAGCTTTTGTTAGGTGCACCTGAACGAAATTTATTTAAGGCTTTATCAGAAGAAATTAATACCGGCTTTAAATCTAACCCTAAAACTATTGATGTAAGCACAGCTTATCAAAAAGGTGATAAAAAAGCTTTAATTACCATAGTAGAGTTTGCTGATTTTGAATGTCCTGCATGCAAAGTAATATCAAAAGAAATTAGAGCGTTTTACGAAGAACATAAAAATGATGTACAAATTTATTTTATGCACTTTCCCTTAAGTTCCCATCTAAATGCAGAATTTGCGGCCATTGCTAGTGAAGCTGCTCATAAATTAGGTAAATTTTGGCCTATGCATGACTTACTATTCGATTATGAAGGTAGCTTGAGCCAAGCCAGTATTAAATCATTAGCATCAAAGCTTTTTTCTCCAAGCGAAGTTAAAACTTTTGAAAAGCATTTAGCAGATAAAAGCCTCCTCACTAAAGTAACTTCTCAAAAAGATTATGCTTTAAATACTCTGCAAATAATGGCTACTCCATCCCTATTTATAAATGGTAGATTATTAAAATTGCCACCATTTAAAGAAGCACTAAAAATAAGAATAGAGATGGAGAAACTAAGAGATAAAGCCACTTGTAAATAGCTAATAAATTATGATTTTTTTCTGCCAAGCTTGCTTAAAATAATTGAAGTTAGAATCAGCACGACAAAAAAGACAATTCTAAAAATATGCTCATAGTTGAATTGCTCATAAGACTCCTCAATCAAGGCACCTATAAAACTCATAATTAAAAAGAGCAAACCAACATATTTAACACAGTAATAAAAAATACTCTGTTGGTTATTATTTCCTAAGAAAGCAGAATCTTGGCTTACTTCTTTGTCAAAATACATAAATACGATAATTTGAGCTATAGCCCCAATCAAAAATACATATCCAAGCAAGACAGGTGCCAACGCGCTTAAAAGATGAGTGCCATTACCAAAACAAAAAAATGTTGATAATGCAAGCATTAGAATAACACTTATACTTACTGCTTTTTTCCTACTTAAGTTAAATTCAACTTCAAAATTGCCTGATACGGACTCAACAATAGAAAATACTCCCGTAATACCTGCAATAAATACAGAAAAAAAGAATAAGAAACCAATAATAGGTTGAAGCCAAAAAGAAAAAGTATGCAGGATTTTTGGAAATACTATGAACCCCATAACAAAAGTTGATCCCGATTGAATGATTTCATGAAAAGGCATACCTGTGGTGTGCGCCATAAAACCAACACACCCAAAAATAGCAAAACCCGACATGATAGAGATTACAGTGTCACCAAGAGCCACCATGATCATGGCCTTTTTTATATTAGTATTTTTTTTGCTATGGCGAGAATAACCTACCACAATACCAATACCCAAAGAAAAACTAAAAAATACATGCCCAAATACATCTCGCCACAAAGTGAAATCTTTGAGTCTGCTGAAATCAGGTCGCAAAAACTGATAAAAGCCATACCATGCGCCAGGTAAGAAACAAACTGCTACTGCAAATGTGCTAATAATAATAAAAAGCATAGGCATAAAAACAGCACAAATTTTTTCAATACCCTGACCAATATCCCTGGAATTTACCCACCATGTAACAGCTGCTACAAATATGGTCGCAAAAAATATCACAAAACTAAAATTACCCATGCTAAGCAAGCTATCGCTTTCTAATAAAAAGCTTTTACTAAAAAAAGTTGCTGTATCCATGGGGATTTGATTAGTAGCTGCAAAATAGCTATATGCCACTGACCAACTGGTCAATACTGAATAAAATGCTCCAATACTAAGGCATGAAAGAGCTGCTATCCAACCAAAAATCTTCCATTTTTTACAATTTACTCTTTCATACGCAGAAACTATAGGTAAACCATATATTTTCCCAATCACTCCTTCCAAATAGAGCATGGGTATACCAATAATCCCTATGGCTAAAAAAAAGGGGATTAAAAATGCGCCACCACCATTTTTATAGCATTGCGCACTAAACGATAAAATATTTGCAAATCCAACCGCAGAACCGATCATGGCAAAGATAAATCCAGATTCTTTTATCCATGTTTTTTTGTTATTTTCATTCATAAAAATTCCTACAAAAATATAACCACTTCAGGCCTAAGAGGCCAAAAAAATAAAATAAATTAACTATATGATGTGATTATATTAGCCCTTAGTGGGCTAAGAGGAATAGCACGGCTGCGCTTAGATTTTGCTTAATTATGTTAATAAAACGATTATTCATCTTATCATAATAAAACCGTGTTTTGCTTTGTCAAGCCACGGCCTAACACATAGGCGGCCTAACACGCCTGCGCATGAAGAATAATTTTTTCTTCATTTGAAACGTTACTGTTTAAGGTTTAACCAGCTATAATTAGTATAATTTAATAATTTTTCATCTCTATCTATTTCTCCATTTCTTGTTGAAAGATTATACAATTCATAATCCTCTTTTGGAATTGACGGGACTTTTTTGCTTAAAGCTTGCTCTATAGCTTTTTCTGCAGTCAAATCCAGCGATACCTCCGTATTTACAAGCGTACCATCACCTAACTCAATGCGTATGGTAATCTCTCCTGTAGCAAATACTCCCGCTGCCATGAAAAAACTTAAAAAAGGTATTATTTTTTTTAACGCCATTATTCGCTCCTACTTATTGAATGCTTTTTTGTTCTAAAAAAACAACTATTAATTTAGATTTATTCTCTAAAAAATAAATTATCACTAATTTCCCGACTTCAGTACACAAGAGGTTTTGAGATTTTTTTAAGCTAGATAATATGTAGATTATTTATTTGGAATTTTTTGTTTTCTTAGAATGTTACTTTTTTAAGTGTTAACCAGCTACAATCAGGGTAATTTGATAATTTTTCATCTCCATCTATTTGTTTGTCTCCTGCTGAAAGATTATATAATTCATAATCCTCTTTTGGAATTGACGGGACTTTTTCGCTTAAAGCTTGCTCTATAGCTTCTTCTGCAGTCAAATCCAGCGATACCCACGTATTTACATGCGTACCATCATCTAACGCAATGCTTATGTAAATCTCTTCTGTA
>CAZBMJ010000064.1:0-7057 GCA_964493205.1 uncultured Myxococcales bacterium | reverse complement strand
GTGCTTATCCAAAACTCAGATTAACTAATCAATACTTATGGGTAATCATATGGCCGTGACTGGTTCACGGGATCCAGAAAACTAATTTTATATCCTTAAAATTGTAAAAGTTAATTGCCTGGTTGCCTCGCACAAGGCGACGGCACATAGAGCGTGTGTGATAGAGAGGTGCCCACTTACATAAAAATAAGGTATAAAAAAAGACCTCACGAAGAGATCTTATTTTTATTTGTTGGCGGGGCGGACGGGACTCGAACCCGCGGCCTCCGGCGTGACAGGCCGGCGTTATAACCAACTTAACTACCACCCCAAAAGCGTACTTAAGTACTTTATGTTTAGCTCATAATGGTTTACTTAGCAAGAGAAATTTTTTAAAAAGGTTTAGTAATGAAAAATATTTGTTTATTATTTCCCGGCCAAGGCTCACAATACGTAGGCATGGCCAAGAGTTTTTTAGAAATAGAAAAATTTAAAAAACTTGGCCTAAAAGCATCAGAGATTATTAATCAGCCCCTAATAAAACTTATGTTAGATGGCCCCCTAGAAGAACTTACTAAAACTCAAATAACCCAAGTGGCTATTTTGCTTCATTCTCATATGGCTTTTTTATATGCTCAAGAAAATGGCTTGCAAGCAAGTATGGCCCTTGGTCATTCTTTAGGTGAATATAGCGCCTTGGTAGCCAGCGAAGTTATTAGTTTTGAAGATGCAGTGGCCCTGGTGTATAAACGAGGATTATTAATGTCACAAGCTTGCCCTAATAAGGACGGCTCTATGGCAGCTGTTCTAGGCCTAGATACCAAGAGCATACAAGATATAGTGCAAAGCTTTAGTGATGAAAATTCTCCCAATTATGTAGCCATAGCCAATTATAATACTGATAATCAAACAGTTATTGCTGGCAAAATTGCAGGAATTAATAACGTTAAAGAATTATTATTGAAAAAAGGTGCTAAAAAAATTATTGATTTAAATGTCAGTGCTCCTTTTCATTGCGCCATTATGAAGCCTGTTGCAGAAAAGATGTCTAAAATTTTACAAGATATAAGCTTTGCTACCCCCAAATTTAGCATTATTTCCAATGTATCAGGGCTAGCTCAAAATAATCCTAAAGATATTAAGCGTCTGATTATTGAGCAAATAGCTAGCCCAGTAAGATTTAAAACCTGTGTGGAGTATATTAAAAATAATTACCAAGATACTAATTATTTAGAACTTGGACCTAAAAATGTCTTATGTGGTTTAGTTAAAAAAATAGACCTCAATGCCCATTGTGAAAATTTAGATAATTTAGAAGGAACATCAAATGTATAATTTAGAAAATAAAATAGCCTTAGTAACTGGCGCAAGCAGAGGTATTGGTAGGGCCATTGCTCAAAAACTTGCTTTAAGGGGCGCTTGTGTAGTGATTAATTATGCTAATTCTGAAGAAGAAGCCCAAAGCACACTAAATAGCCTAGAAAACAAAAAAAACTCTTTTGCGTTAAAATTCGATGTTTCCCAAGAAGAAGAGGTACTACAAGCTATAAGCATTATTAAAGAAAGAGTGGGCTGTGTTGACATTTTAGTAAACAACGCAGGAATTACTATAGATGGCTTGCTCATGAGACTTAAAATGTCTGATTATGAAAAGCAAATGGATATTAATCTTAAAGGGGCTTTTATTTGTTCACAAGCTGTAATCAGAGACATGATTAAAAATAAATCAGGAAAAATCATTAATCTTTCAAGTGTTGCAGGTGAAATGGGCAATGTTGGGCAATGCGCTTATGCAGCATCTAAAGCTGGTTTGATTGGCTTTACTAAGTCGTTAGCGAAAGAAGTTGCTTCAAAAAATGTCACGGTTAATGCTGTATCCCCTGGCTATATTGAAACAGATATGACTAAAAACATTCTAGGCAAAGCTATGGAGCAAATAGTACAAGCTATTCCCCTTAATCGCATAGGTAAAGCTTGCGATATTGCTAATGCTGTGGCATTTTTGGCAAGCAGTGAAGCTGATTATATAACTGGCCAGGTATTGTCAGTAAATGGTGGCCTTTATATTTAAAAATTTATTTAGAAAAAAAGGAAAAAGAGAACATGTCTAAAAGTATAGAAGAAAAAGTTAAAAATATTATTGCTGATCAACTTGGGGTTGAAGAAGAACAAATCAAGCCTGAATCAAAATTTTTAGAAGATCTAGGTGCTGATTCTTTGGATTTAGTAGAATTAATCATGACATTAGAAGAAGAATTTGATCTTGAAATTCCTGATGAAGAAGCTGAAAAAATAACTAAAGTATCTGATGCAATACTATTTATTAAAAATAATTTAGCCTAAAGCTTTGGGGCTTTTTTATTGCCTAAAGGAAATTTTATGACAAGAAGAGTGGTAATTACTGGTCTGGGAGTTATTTGTCCCGTAGGCAATAATACAAAAGATACTTGGACAAACCTATGCAAAGGCCAAAGCGGTATAGATAGGGTTGCGTCTTGGTCTGATACTTTATGGGCATCAAAACCCTTAGAAGTAACTATTGGCGGCGAAGTAAAAAATTTTATTGCAGAAGATTTTATTGAACCCAAAAAAGATGCCAAAAAAATGGGCAAATTTATGCATTTTGCCATGGCTGCTGCGTGCGAAGCGTGGGCAATGGCTGGCTTAGAAAATAAGCTAAGCGATGAAGATGGGGAGCAAGCTGGCACTATTATTGGTGTTGGTATGGTTGGCCTGGATGTATTATCTCGCAATTATGATTCTTTAACAGCTCAAGGCCCCAACAGAGTCTCTCCATTTTTTGTTCCAGGTACTATTTCTAATCTAGCTGCTGGACATATTGCTATTAAATATAACTTACGAGCTGATAATTTTGTGGTGGTTTCAGCATGTGCTTCTGGCACTCATGCTATTGGTGAAGCCTTTCATAAAATACGATCTGGCCACGCTAATTTAATGCTCGCAGGCGGAGCTGAGAGCTCTATGCACCCCCTAGCTCTTTCGGGTTTTAACAATATGCATGCTTTAAGCGCAAGCTATAACAATAACCCCACCAAAGCTAGCAGGCCTTTTGACTTAAACAGAGAAGGTTTTGTTATGTCTGAAGGTGCAGGAATTTTAGTATTGGAAGAACTAGAAACAGCAAAAAAAAGAGGAGCTCATATTATAGCGGAAGTAGTGGGCTATGGATCTACTTGTGATGCTAATCATATAACTGCTCCCGCTCCTTTTGGTGAAGGTGCCAAAAGAGCCATGCTTAGGGCTATGAGCGACGCTAAAATTAATCCTCAGCAAATAGACTATATTAACGCTCACGGCACCAGTACGCCGTTGAACGACAAATTGGAAACTCAGGCTATTAAATCTGCCTTTGGTGAACATGCTCATAAACTTATGGTAAGTTCTACTAAATCCATGACAGGGCATTTGCTGGGCGCAGCAGGCGGTATTGAGGCAGCTTTTAGCTCCTTAAGCTTAAAGCATGGAATTTTGCCTCCAACCATTAATCTAGAAACTCCTGATCCTGAGTGTGATCTAGATTATGTACCTAATATTGCTAGAGAAAAATCCACAAACTACGCCATGTCCAATTCTTTTGGTTTTGGTGGAACTAATGCTGTGTTAATTTTTAAAAAATTTAGCTAAATTATCTCTTTTGATCTCCTAATGCTTTCTTTATTAATGCTAGATGGTTATATAAAGTTTATAGTAGACAAAAGTGGGAGATATTTTATGAAAATTACTTTTACATTTAGGCATATGGAAAGCACTGATGCTTTAAAAAATCAAGCAGAAGAAAGAATTTCAAGGCTTAGCAAATATTTAGATGCTTCAGCTCAGTGCCATGTGATTTTAAGCAGTGAAAAGTATTTACATAAAGCTGAAATAAATGTTGTTTATAATGGCACCAATATATGCGGAAAAGAAACTTCTGAAGACATGTATAACTCCATACAAAGAGCCACGGATAAAATTGAAAAACAAGTTAAAAAATACCACGATCGTATTATAAGCTCTAGACCTAAAGAAGGTGCTAAACTTAAAATGCAATTTAAGCTTTTTGAAACTAGTGAACAAGAAGATCAAAAACTTGATCAAAAAATTATTGAAACTAAAGAATTTCACGCCACACCCATGAGCATTGATGAAGCATTAATGCAAATGGATTTGTTAAATAACGATATTTTGGTTTTTTTAAATGCTAAAACTGATCATATAAACGTAATTTATCGTAAAAATGGCACAAAATATGGTTTGATCGAAACTCTATGAAAAAAGAATTGGTGGTTATTTCTGGCTATTCAGGGGCAGGTAAAAGCAGTGTAGCGAGAATTTTGGAAGATTTAGGCTTTTTTGTCATAGATAATCTTCCACCTCAATTCTTAGGAAATTTACTGGATCTTGCTCAAAAAAACGGGCAAAAACTTAATAAAATAGCTTTAATTATCGATGTAAGAGAAGCCTTATTTTTAAATATTTTCCCCAAAAAATGGCAAGAAATAAAGGAGCAAACTTACAATAAAAAACTGATTTTTCTAACAGCATCTAGACCAAGTATTATTGCTCGTTACCAAGAAACTAAACGACACCATCCACTAGATGATGGCTGTGGCATTGATGAGGCTTTGGATAAAGAGCAGGAATTACTAAAAACTATTAAAAGCTTAGCCACCCATAGTATAGAAACTGATTCATTAAATACCCATGAGTTAAAAAGCTTAATTAAAAGCAAATTTTTACCTGAAGACTTGGGGCTTAATATAAATATTATCAGTTTTGGTTTTAAATATGGCGTGCCCCTTAATCTAGACCTTTGTTTTGATGTTCGTTTCCTAGATAATCCTTATTATAATCAAGCCCTAAAAACAAAGACTGGTTTAGAAAAAGAAGTATATGATTTTGTAATAAACCAAGAGCCTGCTAAAATTTTTTTTGAAAAAATGCTTACGATGCTTTTATTTTTATATCCTCATTATGAACAAGAGGGCAAATCAAATTTAACTATTGCCATTGGTTGTACTGGGGGCAAGCATCGCTCAGTAGCCATAGCTTTAGCTTTATTAGAAGAGTTAAGCAAAAAAATAAAAAATATAAGGGTTGAACATCGAGACATAACGCGTCAAAGTTAAGCAAACTTTAATTAAAAAACGAGAGTGTCATATGCCCTTATCTAGCATAGAGTTAGCTGGTATCACTAAAAAGTTACGACGTGATGCTTTAGCCATGATCACCAAAGCTAAAAATGGCCATCCAGGAGGCTCTTTAAGCGCCATGGATCTTATTGCTTATTTGTATTTTAACGAAATGAAGCACGATCCAAAAAATCCTAAAAATCCTAATCGTGATCGCTTTGTTTTGTCCAAAGGACATGGCGTACCTGCTTTATATGCAGTTTTGGCCGAGTGTGGCTATTTTAGCAAAGATTTGCTTAAAACTTTTAGGCAAACCGATACTCTTTTGCAAGGACATCCAGCTAATAGGCTTCTTGGCGGTATTGAAGCATCCACAGGATCCCTAGGGCAAGGTTTATCAGTGGCCTTAGGTATGGCTTTGGCGAGTAAACTTGATAAAAATAATTCTTATAATGTTTATGCCATTCTTGGTGATGGTGAAATGCAAGAAGGACAAGTGTGGGAAGCCTTAATGTGTGCTGCTCACTATAAAACTGATAATCTAATAGTATTTGTTGATCGCAACAACGGTCAAATAGATGGTCTTACAGACAATGTTATGGCCATAGAACCCCTAGATAAAAAGTGTGAAAGCTTTGGGTGGCACACTCTCACTATTAATGGCCATGATTTTGATGAAATTAAAGGGGCACTAGAGCTTGCTCATAAAACTAAAAATCAACCCACTATGATCATCGCTAAAACTATTAAGGGCAAAGGGGTTTCGTTTTTAGAAAAAGATACCGTTGCTTGGCATGGTAAAGCCTTATCAGAGCAAGAATTAGAATTGGCATTTTTAGAGCTTGGAGAATAAACATGAATTACGAAATTAAAAAAGATATAAAAATGGCCTCTCGTAAGGCTTTTGGTCAAGCTTTAGTTTCTTTGGGCGAGACTTTTGATAAAATAGTAGTTCTAGATGCTGATTTATCAAAAAGCACCATGAGTTATGATTTTTCCAAAAAATATCCTCAACGATTTTTTCAAATGGGTATAGCAGAAGCCAATATGTTAGGTGTTGCATCAGGTTTGGCACTTTCTGGCTATATTCCCTTTGCCTGTTCATTTGCTTGTTTTATTACAGGCAGATTTGATCAAATAAAAATGAGTGTGGCTTATTCTGGTGCTCATGTTCGAATAGTAGGAACCCACTGCGGTATTGGTATTGGCGAGGATGGTTATTCTCAACAAGGCTTAGAAGATATTGCACTTATGAGATCACTGCCCACCATGGAAGTTTTTCAGCCTAGTGACGATATAGAAACCCATAAAATTATGCAGTATTTGTGCACATCTAGAACTCCGGCTTATTTACGGCTCACCAGGCAAGATTTAGTAAGGGTTCATGATGAAAGCTATAGGTTTAAACCTGGGCAGTTTTCACAGCTAAGAGCAGGCAATGATATTAGTATTTTTGCCAGTGGCGGAACCTTGTTTAATGCCTTAGATGCGGCTGATCAATTAGCTAAAAATGGCATTAAAGCTCGCGTCTATAATGCCAGTTCTATTAAGCCTGTTGACCACAAAGCAATCTTTGAAGCTGCCAATCAAACTAAAATGCTTTTTAGTATTGAGGATCACAATATTATCGGTGGACTTGGTGGCGCTATTGCTGAGAGTTTATCAAGCATGGGCACTCCCACTAAGCTTATTAGGCTTGGCATACAAGATGAATTTGGCGAATCAGGTACCCCTGAGAGTCTGTATGAAAAACATGGGCTATCTAGCGGGCAACTCTATAAGGCTATTTTTGGGAAATTACATTAGAATAGCTTTCAGCCCATTCCTAATCCAGAAAACTAATTTCTACCATTGAAAAAAGTTAATTGTCTAGATGCCTCGCACAAGGCGTGGCCATATGATTACCCATAAGTATTGATTAGTTAATCTGATTTTTGGATAAGCAC
>CAZBMJ010000063.1:0-7453 GCA_964493205.1 uncultured Myxococcales bacterium | reverse complement strand
TTATCCAAAACTCAGATTAACTAATCAATACTTATGGGTAATCATATGACCGTGAACTAGTCACGGTACGTAGGAATCAGCGCGTCGAATTCACGTTAATAAGGAGAGCGAACTCTTGATTTTTAGTAAATCTTTTTTTGATATCCAGCTACAGTTTGCCTTCAAAGTAGCTCGTTTGCTAGGTTTGCCTCTTGAAAAAGCTCTATTGGACTATACCAATCTATATATTCGCTTTGGTCTGGGGCGGGAGTTTGACCATAGACATCTAGTTTGGCGGGAATACCCGACGGGGCTTGCTAATGCCGTTGATGCTCAAGAATGGACCTATCGTTTTGTTTTGAAAAGGCCACATAATGTGATTTTTCCGTCAGTTGAGGCAAATTTTGGCTGTTTTTCTTATACGGATGGGCATGCAAGTATCCGTCTTCACTTTCAGAATTCAGAAACAAAAGAGCGCTCGCCTCTAAGCAAGGATTGTTTGAGTGATAGACTGTCAGAGTTGCGCTCGCTTTTTGAACAGGTCAAAGGCCGTCACCCTGCAACCACACGGGTCTTTGGTACGTCGTGGTTGTATAATTTGCCTGCCTATCGACGTTTATTTCCCCCATCATATTTGGCAACGGCAAAAATAGCGGCTCGACGCTTTCGCAATATGTCGCTATGGGGGCAATTCCTGGACAGGAATGGAGTTGTCAGGCCAAGGATGGCTACTACATTTCAAGAGCGGTTGTCTCAAATGCGTTGCTTAGGTGACGTTGACCAATGTTTTTCATTTCAGCCTCTTATGCTTGAGGCGCCAGTGCAGCACTTTTACGATTTTTACGATCTATAGGGGTAGCAGGTAGTTCCCAGTGACCTTGTTTTTAAGGCCTATGTGGACAAGGACGAGCCTAGATTTTTACGAAAGGGGCCTAGAATTTTTTGGGTTAATTGCTTATGGGTTAGAGGATTTCATGAAACCGGTTCTATTTTAATGATAGGTCTAAAGCAAAGTATATGCTTGCTGCTAAAAAAATAATTTTCCGTCTGATGGTGTTCCTGTTAGGCTTTATCCTGGCAATATTTGCCTACGCTATGAGTAACCCTGATACAGCTGTTTGTTCTTTGATCAAACTCATGCCAGTGGAAGAGATTAATCATGGGGCTTTAATTGAAGGCAGTATGAGCCAAAATCAGCGTTTAGCGCTCAGTGAATTAATACCTCAAGCAAAAGCCCGCATTAGAGATAGTTTTGGAGCACCCCTCGGCCGCCCCATCATCGCTTTTTTTAATGACCCCCAATATTTTTGGCCCCTTAAAATTAATCCCTATGGTAGCGCGGTGAGTTTACCAGGACGGACTTGCGTTATTATTGGTCCTCAAGGTCAAAATATTGATGTGCTTGCCCATGAGCTAGTGCACGCTGAGGTATTTCAGCGATTAGGTTGGTGGAAAAGTTTCACAGAACTTCCGGTTTGGTTTAACGAGGGCTTGGCTATGCAGGTTGATAGGCGGTCTCAATATCTGCTTTTAAGCAGTGATAATCATGATACCCAAGCTGTTAGAAAACTTGTTAACCGTGATTTTTTTAGCCCCGACGATAATGTCCTGACTTGGCGCTATAAAGCGGCAAAAGCCGAAGTGTCAGCTTGGATTAATAAAGCTGGTTATGATGAAGTTTATCCCTTGCTTGAGCGAATTCAAACGGGTGAATCTTTTGATGAGTTGATTAAATGGTGAACTTGAGCCAGATATGGCCTGTATAAGCAAAAGGGATTAATGCAACCCATATCCCTATAGTTGCAATAACATACTGCTTTATAACGCTAAGCCATGAATTAGAAGTTAAAATGTGAAATCATAATAGGTCCAATAGCCTATGACTGGGTTAGCTACCATGAATTCACCTTCTGGTATATTGAGCTCTTCATAGGTAAAAGAAATTTTAGTACCCATGGGCATGTAGCCCCTACATAAGTCTTCATGAATTCTTTTTAAAAAAAGAACTGTATGATCGCCTTTTCTGTTTACCATAACACTAAAGTCTTCTTTGCTGGTGCAGCCATTGGAATCCACGTTAAAAGTAATAGATGTATCACTAGGCATCATGCCTCTGATTATTTCGATCTCTTCGCTGGCAAATAAAGAACAACTAATAAACATGAGCAAGAAATATTTTATTAATTTCATAACTTTCCCCCTTATGAACTTTTCTGCTTCATTATTTTCATTTTTGTGATAGTTTGGCTAAAAATAATGTAAATAAGCCCATAAGTGCTATAAAGTAGTGTATGAAAAAAATAAATTATAAAAGAAACAAAATAATTATTGGTGAGCTGACTGAAATAGATAATAAACTTTATTTAGTAAGTGCTAAAAAGAAATATTTAGTGACTGGTCAGCGCGAAGAACTTCCTCACCATATTGCCTTAAAAACCATTTTAAAAGCAGTAATGCGCACCAAGGGTAAATTTGATGAGCCGGCAGTATTTTTGCTTAAAATCTTGCAAAAGCCTCTGTTTTTATCAGATCAAGTCATAGACCTTATTGAACAATCAAAAGTGCGAGAAATTTTTAGTGATGAATGCGATCAAGAAGCACAAAAATTTGGCAATAAAGTGTTGGCCAAAGATACTAAAGGCCGCCTTGATTTAACAAACTTGGCCTTATGTACTATTGACGGCAAGACTGCCAAAGATTTTGATGATGCCGTTTTTGCTCAAAAAAATAAAGATGGCTACCACGTTTTTGTGGCCATTGCCGATGTAAGTCATTATGTAAAACAAAATAGTGTTCTAGATTTAGAAGCCTTTAATAGGGGCACGAGTATTTATTATCCTGGTCACTGTATACCCATGTTACCTGAAAGCTTAAGCAACGGTCTTTGTTCTCTAAAGCCAAAAGTTTTAAGGTTGGTCTTAGTTGCTAGTTTTCAATTATCTTTTAAGGGCGCTATTGGTAAAATCAGTATTGACCGAGGCGTTATTAAAAGTCAGGCACGACTAACCTATGAAGAAGTACAAAATTTTTATGACGGTAAAGAGCCTAAAAAATTAAGTCCAGAAATAAAAGATAGTTTGACCTATTTGCGTGAGGCTGCTTTAATTTTGCGTTCTGAACGGCATAAAAGAGGAGCCATTGATTTTGATTTGAGCGAAAGTTTGGTGGCCCTTGATAAAAAAGGCGAGCCCATAAGTATTAACCCAAGTTCACGGCTTGATTCTCATAAAATAATCGAAGATTTAATGGTAGCAGCTAATGAAATTGTGGCGGAATTCTTTATTAAACATAAAATTCCTAGTATTTATCGAGTTCACGAAGAACCTAACGAAGAAAAACTACAACAATTTTTTGAAACAGCTACGGCTTTATCAGCTATTAAAACAGTGGATCACAGTGCACGATTAAGTGATGTTATTAAACAATATGAAAATAGTCGCTATAAAGATATATTAAATAGCTTAATGTTAAGGGCCATGATGCAGGCGCGTTACAGTGAGCAAAATTTAAAGCATTTTGGTTTGGCTTCGCAAGCTTATACGCATTTTACTTCACCTATCAGGCGATATGCTGATCTTATAGTGCACAGGCAATTATCCAGTTTTTGTTTTGAAAAAAGTGAAAACTCTTTAAACATTGAAAATTTAGCTCATATTGCTCAATCTATTAGTGAAAAAGAAGGTAAGGCCGTAGATCTAGAGAGAAAAATTCATAAAATTTTTGCAGCCTTCTTTATGCTTGATAAAGTTGGTGAAAATTTCTTAGCGAGAGTTATTTCTTGCACAGAGTTTGGCTTTTTTGTGCGTTTAAAAAAGCATCATGTGGAAGGGTTGGTGCACATATCAAGTATTGCTAAGCAAAGAGTTATTTTTATGCCCACAAAATTATGTTTAGTAATCAGTGGTTCCAATAAAAAAATCACTGTGGGCGATGAAGTAAAAGTAACATTGATCAATGTTAATGCTGATCGGGGCTTCATTGATTTTGAGTTAAGCAAAAAGCTATAAATATATATCTACTCCCTTGATTTTGATCAATAAATTGCTACATAAATAATGTATATTTATGATGAGTGCACTTTTATGAATAAAATTATATTAAAAATTATAGCTTTAGGTTTATTTTTAAGTGGTTGTGATGTTTTTAAAGACGTTGAAAATACCGCTAAACCTCTAAATACCACTCCTTCTACTTTAAATAAAAAACCACCGCCGCCACCAGAAGCAAACTTTCCTGTTACTGATGCTATTGATAATATTGCCAATGCTTATGATGTTTTAAATAATTATATAGAGCCAACAGATAGTTCTGGAGTAAAAAAAGCCAAAGCTCAAAACATTTTAAGATTAAGTAAAAATGGCAAATCTTTTTTGAATAATTTAGCTGATTTACCTGATACTGAAACTAGTGCTGTCATAACAGACTTGAGCGCTAATCTTGCAGATTCAATTTCATTGGCAAAATTTGCTAATAAAGAATTTATAGAAAAATTACTTGCTAAAGATGCAGATCAAAGTTTACGTGTAGTTCTTGCCAATGCTGATCCTAATACATTAGATTTTCCAACTGATGATAAAAGCAAAGAACATTTATTATCTCTAACAACTGATCCAGTTATTACAGATAAGATTATCGGTCCTAATAAAGAAGCCTTTGCCGATACTATTATAACCAGTGCTCATAGTAATAATGATAAAAAAATTAAGATATTAGATAACCTTAAAAGTGTTTCTCCTGCTGAAAAGGCTCAAATAGAGGATAAACAAGTGACATTAGCTCAAAACATTCTTGATGATGCCACTGAAAATATAGAAAAAATTGGAAATTTAGACACCATAAAAAATTCCATAGGTGATCCTGTTAAAAAAGCACATATTGAAGATAAACAAGTGGCTTTGACTGAAGATATTTTTAAGGATGCCGCTATGGATGCTGCCGCAAAAAGTGCTTTTTTGCAGTATATAAAACCATCTTTAATAGCTGCAGACAAACAAGCTCTAATTGAAGAAAAAGAAATTTTGTTAGCTGACCAAATTATTAAGGATCCAGCTGTATCAAATAATGACAAAATCGATCATTTGATAGATTTAAAGCCTACCATGTCTGCTACAAATAAAAATAAAATTGAACAAAAATTTGTTGTCGTAGCTAATAACCTGGTTTCTGATGAAACTATAGATTTTGATAGCAATATGCAGATGATTGCGACAATTAAAAATTCCTTGTTGGATAAATATGGATATCTAACCACGTTTGCTAGAGTTGTTGATTTTCATAAAACAAAATTAGCTGAAGTCATATTAAAATCTAATTCACCCGCAATGGATAAAATTGAAAAATTACAAAAAATTAAAGACTCTATAACTAATAATCCTGATAAAAACCCTATAAATAATAAGCAATTTGAGTTAGCAAAAAATATTATTGCAGATAAAGCTATTTCTGCCGATGATAAAGCAGCTGCTTTAAATGCCTTAAAACCAAGCTTGCCTGCAGATAAAAAACAAGAAATAGAAGTGGCTCAAGTGACTGATATTTTTAGTGATGAGGCTAAGTTGCCAGAACCAGCTAGTTTAGTAGATGAGTTGAATAAAAATAATTTACTAAGCGGCAATAAGGTTATTAATAAAAGTGATTTATTTAAAGTTGATGGCGCCAAAGATAACTTAGTTGGTTTTTATGTTGCTAAGCTTGATGCTGCTGTTAAGCCAATTGATAAGCGGGACATTATATCAGGATTAAAAACTAAAATTAATCCAGCCTCAAATATGGCCTGGCGTAAAATCATCGAAACCAGCCCTTATTTGAAAAAGTATTTTGATGAATATAACTCAATTAAAGATAAACAATCTTCTGAACTACTAGATTATAAAATAGAATCTAGTGAAGTAATAGATCAAGCTAAAACTATCAGTATTGAAGCTTTGAAAAGCTTTATTAGAAGTTATTTTAATGCGAATATTCTGTTAGCAGAAGAGGTTCAGGGATTGTTAGGAAGCTTGATTAAAGGTTCTGGTTTTAGCAATAATCTTATTTCTTCTTTAGCAAAAAGGAATATAGTTAATACGCTTGAGGCAAATAAGATAATGAGTTTTCTTAATGATATTAATGGTATATTAGATGGTCATTTGAATGAAAATTTGCCTCTAAATGATGCGAATGATGCGGGCGAAACTGATATTTTATCCTTATTAAAAAACAACATAGCTAAACCTGAAATATTTAATTCTTTATATGAAGGGCTTAAAGGTTTTACTTTAGCTAATGATAGTGAAGCAGCGTTTCAAGATTTAATAAAGTTTGGTTGGTTGGCTGGTGCCGATAATGTCGAAAAAGATTCTGAGATTAATATTAATAATCTTGCTGTTTCATCTATGAATTCAGATGCTGAAATAGATAAAGTTATTAAAACACTAGATATTTTAGTGGATGTTTCTGGCGGCAAAGATAAGTTTAATAAGGCTTTGCGTGCCAGCACCTTAAATAATTCAGGTCATAATCCGTATTATTTAATCTCTCCAATGTATAGATTATTGCAAAAAGATAGAAATAATAAAATCGCTTATTTTTGTCTAAAAAATGATGTTCAGATGATAAATGAATCTTTTAAAAATAAAGATTATGAGAGTCTTAAGCTGTATAAAGATATAATTAATGATATGATTAATAGTACGAAAAAAGATAAAGTAACTAGGGGCGATGGTAGGTCTTCCACTGAGCATGGAGTAGAAACCCCGCTAACCAATACACTTAAATACTTACTCATAAATAATGATGCTACAAGAGATGTTTATTTAAAGACTTTTACTTGGACTCATGATAAAGAAGAAGTCATTAATGCCTATGCAAATTTTGTGCTCAGTGTTGATAACGAAGAATCCATGTTAGATAAAGTTAAACGTATTAACAAAACTAAGTTTGATTGGATAGGAGTAAATCAGTCCATTAAATATTCTCTGATGAGTGATGATAATACAAGAGATATTTATTTAGAATCTTATGGTAAAAATGAGAATGTTGTAATGTATGATGGTTATAGTCATTATATAGATTATATTTTACAAGATAATACAATGGACATAGATGATAAATTTAAGCTCATCAAGAAAGCCGCAAGAAGCGTTTATAATCATAACTCTTCTTCATATTACAGGAATAATGCGATTGGAGGAGGGGAACTCCTAAGTAGGCTAGTAAAAGGACGTTATGATGTTCCAAAAAAAGATTATTTAAAAGCTTTGTCGAAAGACGATTCTCCTTGGTCCTATGAGGACAAGGCAACGACTTTTATGGAATTTATTGGTAAACCAGGCGCTGGGTGGGTAAAAGGTACGGATAATTTTATGGATTCAGGCAAAACCTATGAAGATCTTAGAAATGAAGGTAAGGTTTGGTAACGTGAGTTCGATTTTCAGCTGATTCCTACGTACCGTGGCCATATGATTACCCATAAGTATTGATTAGTTAATCTGAG
>CAZBMJ010000062.1:0-7602 GCA_964493205.1 uncultured Myxococcales bacterium | reverse complement strand
TTTTAGAGGATATTACCGTAACTATAGACGGACATAAATATGTAATTTGTTGGAACGAAGACCTTTGGTTAGTTAGGGATAACTTATCAGATAAAGAATGGGAAGAATTTTTAATCTAAAATCCGGCGATAATAAAACACTACAACTAATGAGAAAAAAGCACAAAGTACATTTATCCATAATGCGTACTGATTTTGGTAAGTTTCCTGTTTTGTCTAACAATCAGCGGGTTAACAGAAATACTACAGTATATTATGCCAGTCGTACTATACATGGAATGAATGAAAGTATATTTTACCTAGTTCGTACAAAGGACGCTGAGAAACTAATGGACATTGGATTTGATATTCAAGCATTAGTAATTGAAACAGATCAATACGCCGCTGCAATAGGTTATAATTCAGGCACAATATTAGAATCACATATAATATAATTACTAATGAGAACTAAACAGGACATTAAAGAGGAGAAGACAGTAATAACTATATGGCTTATTAGCTGTGTTATTGCTTTGTTATATTGTGCTTATGTAGACAAAGAACTACTGTTGTTAGGTGCAATACATTGAATATTACAATTGTGTAGGGGAGATTCGCCCGAAAATTATTAAACAATTAAAATAGAGTATTATGTCAGCGGAAGAAATAAAGCTGCAAGAGATTGCAAAAGATGCTTATGAGAAAAGAGCGAAGTTAATAGCAATGTATAAAAAGCAGGGTAAAGGGAACGTTGTACTGCCTTTAAAGCATGGCTGTACCTATACATACGGGGAAACAATTAAAATACCAACTGTTAATTTTAACGCAGGTAATAGTATTACAGATATGGACTTATTTGCTAAAACGTATTGGAATAAGCAATAAATCCGGCGATAGACAGACATTACAATAACTAATAACGAGAATACAACATTAAATAATAATATAAACAGATATATAATGACAGTATATTTAAACATGCGTACGTCTCAGGGAGTTGAGACAGTAGATGAGTTTTCCCCTGAACAAGGGCAGACAGGTAAAGACTTCCGTAAATATGTATCTGACATGGTACGGGAGTATAGAATGGCTGGAATGGGCGTATATACGTCTAAACGTAGTACAAACGATTGGAAAAACAAGTAAAATTATATATAATGAAACACGTACAAAACATGAAAGGTCCGCAAAATACAACTGCATGGGCTTTATTATTAGATGGCAAGAGTGCAGGAAAATTGATAGCTAATTGGAGCGATAATCCAGCGGGAACAGTATGCACTGCATCCATACACATATACCGCGGAGACCTAGCAAATAAAGGTTTAGACTTCGGAATACAAGGTAAAGCACGTGGATACGGATATGACAAGTTAAGTCAAGCTGTATGGCAGTGCTTTGATAAGGCAGGAATAACGGCAAAGGTAGTGAGACCTGCGAACGGTCAGACACGTAGCGAGTTTGAAGCGTGGGGGTATGAAGTGATAGAAATATTGTAAAACAAATAATATGAAAAAAGGAGTTCAATATTCGCACTATTGCGGAACAGAATTACAGGAAATATCATCCGCTATTTACCTTTCAATATCCTTCGCTAAAGAAGGTAATATTGAAGATGCTGAAACGTGGAGTAAGTATGCGCAGGAGATGACAACAAGTTTGCGTAATAAAATTGCTGAGTTAGATATACTTAACGGTATGACCTACTAAAATAGATCAAAGTGGGAAACAGACCTATATACACGCATGTAAAAACATGCTTTAGTGGGAAATTATGCTCATATAAGGGGGCAAAGTGGGAAATACATACTATTTCCGGGGATAAATAGACATTCAGATAATCAAATAAAACTAAAACAGTGGAAACAACGGTAGATAAGAACAAGGTAATAGATGAATTTATGGGAGTAGTTCATAAACAGGAATTTATCCAACATAAAGGGGAGTGGCGTATGTCATATTCAACATATGAGAGTAATTGGAATGAATTAATGCCAGTAGTAAACAAAATAAGAAGTATGTACAACAGCACAGAAGTGTATGAACATGCCGCAATATTGATTATAGACGACATAGCAGAAGGATGTACAGAGGCGAATATTCTACAGACATACAACGCAGTATATGAGTTTATAACGTGGTATAATAAGGAGAAATCCGGCGGAAACCATGCGCACAAGTAACAAATTAAGTGGTAAATAAAACAAAGAGTAATGTATAAAGTAGTATCAGAATGTAACCGTTTGGAAGTATGGGCAACAGGTTTTTACTCAAAAGAAAAAGCACAGCAACGTATAAATGAAGGGTATTTTCATAGACATATGTATGAGGCAGATAAGCATAAAAAACTTATTGTAGTAGAGTATTAAAATCCGGCGATAAGTCTGCATAACTGTAACACATTCAACGTAAATAGTCTTTATATACATATATATTCCCTTTCTTATAATAGCCTTTACGGCTGAATTGCTTGCGTACTGCATCTACTTCTATGCCTAAATGACCAGCTATTCCGGTCTGAAATTGGAATGCGCCTACAAATGCACCATCAATAATAAGTATAAATATCTCCATATGTCATGTATTTCTACCTATAACATGACATTTAACCATTTAGTTCACCAAAACGCCGGGTATTTCCGGCGATAAATAAACACTCATGACCACTAAAAGAACTCCAATAACATGCGAAGACCTTGCTAAGATGCCCGCAGGAACCGTTGTATATGATAATTCAGGTGCATCAGGTATAAAGCTAACCTTTTCACATGTAGATAAAACTGGAATACATTTCTCCCATCAGGAAAAGAATCATTATAAGATAACCTATGACCATTATATAGGGTTTCCGCTCGATACATCCGACTTTTACCTACCAAATACAGACGAACTAGCATAAATGTTATGTTTATATAGGCAAAACGTAACATATCAGATTTAAAATACCGTAAAAACTTCGTTAAGGCAGCCGTCTAAGCAGTAAAAGTACAGCCGAAACGGCATTTTAATTCTATTAATACGAAATTACGTGCAGGGGAACGCGAATTACGCATTATTTTCACTCAAGTGGCACTACCCTACATGCCATATCGAGAAACACGCTGAAATTCGTTAGGGGCACACGCAGAATGGATGTTCTTATAGTGTTGTATAACGCTACAAAATAAAAAATCACCGCGGGTACAATTCAGAGCACTTTGAGATGCAAAGTGTTTCCCCTTGACGGGTGCTTTTGGACATTATTAATTTTTATTTATATTATTATGAGGTTTACAGTTGAGATAAAGGACGATACAGGTAGGGTTGTGAAGGATTACAGTCTTACGAGAGGTGAGACTGAGGAATTATCATTAGATGATTTTATTGTTTATGCGTTATCTATCAGTGAGGATAAGAGACAATTACCGTTGTATATTCATTCCCCCAATGGTAGGGAGTATTTCCCACGAATTAAAATGAAGTATGACGGTAATGGTAGTGGTATATTAGGAGATAATTTAGTAGCTATGGTTGTTACCTATTAGCTTTATGTTATTGTTCTCTCTTGTATTTTACACGTTTAGGAGACATCTATAGTGTATGAATACCGCCGGATTTTAAACAACAAACAACATATGAAAACAATAAAAGCAAGGATTATAACTAATATTAAGGCAGGAGATACCTTGTATTTCCGTCCGAATAGAAACGGTTTTGGGGAGCCTATCAAGCGAAAAGTGTATAGCCTATCTTTCTGTACATTAAGAGAGGATAATATACATAGCCGGATAGAATACAGACTGAAAAATACAGTATATTCACCTACGTTAGATAGTGTGATAGCCCTTAACCCTCATATAGAAACGGCGGAGATAACACTGCCTTTATTACAGGGAAAGAAAAGAGGTGTTTACATGGGAGAAGAGGCGGATTTACATTTCAATTATATAGAACATAATGGAATAAAGGAACGTGTGGGTAGATATTGGATTAATATAGGTGGTGGTGATATTTGGTTTATTAACAATTAACAAAGACATTATGAAACAACCTGCAATACTTTTGATAGAGGAACTTGTAGAGAAATACAAAGAACTCATTGAAATGTCCTCGCATTCAGAGGAAAGACATGCTATAAATAGGGAATATACGGACGCTATTATAGAGCAATCTCGAAGGAGAGAATATAAAATATTGATAATTCATTTACAAAAGATACTAAACAGGCTACTATGATTCTACATTTCGCCGGAAATTCGGCATAACATTAAAAACTAACATAATGGAAGATAAAGAGCTATTAATTAAATTAGTACAGGGATTAAAGACATTAGACGAAAGTCAATTTGACTATAGCGAGTATGTTGCTGAATATGACAATTACAAAGATTGTGGTACAGTTTGTTGTGCTTGGGGATGGGTTCCCGCCCTTGTGCCTGAAAGTGGGATAAGGTGGATTCGTGGGGCTATATCAGTTTTTCATAACGATTACAAGTGGAAAACAATAGACCAGAAACAGTCCGATTTCATGTTTTTAGGAGAGCCTAACCCGCACGAATTTCACGATGAGGAATTGTTTGGGGACAACTTAGACAGTACCTTAGAGCAAGTAATTAACAGAATAGAGTATATTATTAACCTACTATAACATGAAATACATATATCAGACCAGTAGCGGGGCTGTCTACAGTAGTAGATTAAAAGCTCATAGACGCATTTGTAAGATTGCGGGGGAAAACGAGAATACATTTCTCCCATGTAAGGAATATTTGGAACATAACGGGGATATATGGATATCATATTCCAACGGGCAGGTAATAGTTAAAAAGCTTTTATTATGAAACTATCCTACATTGAAATTTGGGCTATTATAGCCGCTCTTCTATTATCCTTTGGGTTTGTTTTATATACCTACGACAAAACATTAAAAGTAGAGAAAGAGAACGAGTATTTAAGAGAACAGATTGCTTATTCTTACTTGCTAGAAGTAAATGATACAGGTGTAGTTTTAAGAGATTGGAATAGGATTGTGGTGGAGCGGGTATCGCCGGATACACGCATATTCGTCGGAAATTGGGGCTTTATACCCTCTATTATTAAATGATAATAAATAACTTAAAAATAATCATATTATGGGCAGCATAACTAAAAGAGACAGGCGTATGCTTGGTGATATCCTTTTATCAATGAGAAAAGCGCAGACGTTTATCAAAAGAGATACCACATTTGTTTGTAAAAAAAAGCGATTTATCGGCGGGAGATGATACATTTTTAAACAAAAAAGGCGTATCTTTAGTAAGTATAAACAAAGAGATAGGGAGCGACTTGTGTTATTTAGATAATGCTATAAGATCGCTGGAGAATTTTTTAATTGAAGACTAAATACACCATGAAAACATTACAAGATTTTAAAAGGCGAGTTATCGTAGGTACTCTAATGGACACAACGAGCCAAAGGCTGGGAAAAGTGTTAAATAGGGTTATTACTGAAAGAACTGAAAACTCTTTTGCATTAAGTCGTCCCGACAATGGTACAGACAGTTGGTTTGATTTCCCCAAAGAAAAAGAGTTGGAGATTTTAGATGAAAATACTGTAGCCGTACAAAAAAATGGGGAGTTTATATTGAAATTTAAATTTTTGTAGAATGAGATATAAAATAGGGCAGGTTTTATACAGATATAAGGTAGATAAATACGGTAAACTTGACAACAACGGGGAGTACGACCCAACAGCCCCGCCTGATATTAAAATAGGTCTTACGCAGTGGTATATACAGGAAGTACAGACAGATGGATATGTTATACAAGTTCTAGGGTTTAGCGAGAAGGGGTATTGGATTTCTGAGGTTTCTTTAAAGCGAAATACATATAAAAATAAAGAAGATGCTTTAAATGCAATTATAAAAACTATAGAAAGTAAAATTGAAGGGTTCAAAAGGAAGGAAAAAGTGTACTCAAGTGCTTTTTGTATAGCTAAAAGTATAAAACTACTACCTTTCCATCCGCGTAGGATATTATGTACAGTAGATGCCTCCCATCCAAATATAAACAACGGAATGTCAGGATTGATTGATTTAGACTTTGAAATTTCTGACGAAGGGGTTTATGAGCTATTATTGCAGGGGAGTAATACGGTTTCTAATTATGTATTAGCGCAGCAGGCTTTTGCGGACGGGGGTTGGACGGTCCACTCTTATAAAGTAACAAAAACAGTAATTATATCATTATAACAATTATTATGAAATACGAAGTAAGGCATCAGGATCTCACAGGCGATATTAGAGATTTTCCTATAGAGGTAGTGCAGGAAATGGTGAATAGACAATATATACCCAATATAAAAGTTTTTCAATTTGATCGCTTAGAAGGAGAGGAAGAGGGTGGGTTTTCTTGGGCAAAACAACCAGAGGGAGTAAAATTTTGGGAGGATGTTATAGCAAACAGAAGGTTTGATTTATTCTTCAGTAACGATATTACCGATATAACAGACCCAAACATATCTATGAGTCAGGTGTCAGACGGATTCCACACTTTTGAGGAGTTATATGAGTTCAGAAAAATCTACAATGCTGCACTTTTTAACGAGTGGGCCAAGAACTACGACCCTAAATATTCAGGTCTTAATGATTCAGATTTCCCTAATTATTCCAAAATGAGGGCGCATTATAATGTACATAAAAGTTGGAAGCATTCAGATGGCGAACTATGCTTTGGAGGAGGATGGTTTATTGTATGTGCTAAATTGCCCGCAGGTTTAATAAGCAATCACTATGAGAGAAAGGATTGGGACTTATTTAAAATTCCCGAAGTTGAAAAATCTATGTTTGAGTATGACGGGCATACATCCCAAGATGTTTTGACACGACTAAAAGCACTGTTTACCTATTAAATAACAATTCACAATGCACGAAACAACTGGAACGTTCTTGGAGTCAATGGGATGGGTTCTTATAGAAACATACCCTCTTTACAAAAAATATGAACATAATAACAATACAGATTTAATACTTACAATCGGAGCGTATGGGATGTTTAGTTTAACCGAATTGCACTGGATAAACAAGACCCCAGAGAGAGTATTTTCTACGATAGGAAAGACATTAACCCCTTGGGATTATATGGAGATTTTAAGGTTGATAGGTATTAGCATTCCGGGGAAAGCTCATGAAATTAAACCAAAAGGCAAAAAAGACATAGAACTAGCTTTAATTCTATTACGTGAAATAGAGGCGTTTTTAAGTTTTAATCTTACACCACCTGAAGAGGAAATAAAAGCAATGAAAAATACAATACGGGAATTTATATCATCCTTTCCTGAATGCTGGGAGTGCGGGGATGCGGGTTATACAGGAAATACTCAGGACTATAAATGTAAAAAATGTAATAACGTATGAAAAAACTAATATACCAACGCTACACAAATACAATAAGGCAAATACCCGCTAACTACCTTATAGCATACCAAAGAGATGGACGGTGGATATGTGACCCTGATCCGGCGGCAGATAAAACCTTATGTACTAAATTATTCTTGTCTCTATTTGAATATGATAACAAATATGGAACAGGAGAAAACTTAATAAAATCTATACAATGAGCATACATAAACAAAAGCTACTTGCCTTTATATCCTTCTATGTAGGAC
>CAZBMJ010000061.1:0-7628 GCA_964493205.1 uncultured Myxococcales bacterium | reverse complement strand
AACTCAGATTAACTAATCAATACTTATGGGTAATCATATGGGCGTGGCACGTAGAGAAGGTAAAAAGTAGCAATGTCGCCGGATTTCTACGTCCCGTGACAGCTTCACGGGATCCAGAAAATTAATCTTCCCAATAAAAAAACCTCAGGGATATTTCTATCGCAGAGGTTTTTAATAGTTAAACAGTGAGTATTTTATTAAATAGCAAGCGGCTTAAGTTTACTATTAAACTCAGTGGTAGCAGTAGCTAGCTCATTCATAGCAGTTGTTAGCTCATTAGTTTTTGTTTCAATGCTTGGAAGAGTAGCATCTCCTTTTTTTGCTTCTGCTTCAAGAGCAGCTCTAGCAGTTTCAGCAGCGTCAAATTTACCTTTGAATGCAGCTTTAACATCATCAACTACAACACCGTCGTTGAATTTATCAGCATCATTATCACCATGAAGCTTTATAGCAGCTTTAATCGCTTTATCATTATCAGAATCAACTTTAGTAGCCTCATCAGCAGCAGCCTTAGCAGCAACTAACATATCTGCGTTAACTTTAGCTTGGATAGCCGTAGTAAACTCTGTCGTTTTATTATTTGATAATGCATCTATAGCACCTTCTAATACGTTTGTGAGTTGTTTTACTTGCGCAATAGTTAAGCCATTAAAAGCATCAGCCTTAGTGATAGCTTCTCTTGCATCTTTAGAAGCTTTTATAGCAGCGGCGAATTTATTACGTGCATCTTCAGCAGCTTTAGCGTCATCATTATTAGCGGCGAAAAGTTCTTCAGCAGCTTTTATAGCTTCATGATGAGGCCCATTTTCTTTAGCAGCTTCAATAGCTTCGTCTGTAGCAATTTTTAAGTCAGCCTTTGTTTCTACAGCTTCAACATTAGCTATTAGAACCTTCAACGCATCTGTCATAGTTTTAACACTTGCTAGAGTTTTAGCATTATTTTTATCATCCACAAGAATAAGATCTTTTAGTTCAGCAGAACCATTGCTACCAACATCAGCTTTATTAGCATTAGCAACAGCAGTTTCATAGTTAACAGGATGAACACATTTATCTTTTTCTGTAGCAACAGAAGCTGCAAGACCTTCAGCTTTATCAATTTCAGCTTGAGCAGCTTCTCTAGCAACACGGATTTCTTCAATTTTATCTGTAACAGCCTTTATTTCAGCTCTCAGATCAGCTGTAGCCTTATTTAAGTCTGTTATACCACCAGCATTATCAAGAGCAGCAGCTACAGCAACATTTAATCTGCGAATACCAGTAGCATCATTAGTATTTTGTGTAACAATCTCAATAAGCGCAATTACCTCAGCATTACCAAAACCTTTAGCAACATCAGCTGCTTTAGGAAGCTTACCAGCATCTGCGATAGCTTCATTAGCCTTTATTTTAGCATCAGCTAAGGTTGTAGGGGCTTTTACTTGTTCAGGAATAGCTTTTATCTTTTCTAATAAAGCAGCGGTATCAGTTTCTATATTAGCAGCACTTTCAGTTTCAAGCTTAGCTGTTAGTGCAGTAGCTAAATCAAGAGCTTCTTTTCTAACAGGGTTGAGCTTATCAAAATTATCGCAGTCAGCATTGGTTAAAACGGTGGCAAAATTAGCGGTTTTAGCAATCTCTACTTCTGCAGCCACAATAGCAGTTCGCAAAGCTTCAGCCTCAGCTAATTTAGTAGCTAATTCAGTGATTTTATCTTTTATATCCTTTTTGGTTGCAGCAGGATTAGCAACCAATGTTTTAAGAGCAGTACAATCATCTTCTATAGCTTTTTTTGCAGTATTTCTTTTAGCTACAAAGTTCGTAAAGCTTGCTGCAGTAGTTACTGCGCCAGTAGTAGAGTCTTTTATGCCAATGACTTTTGTTTCAGCCTCAGTAATCTGAACTTGCGCATCAGCTTTAATGGTAGCTAAGTCATCAGCAGGAGTTTGGGTGGTTTCGGCTTCAGCTTCTTTTTCTGGTTCATCACCGCATGATGCAAGTAAAAAAGCTAATCCAAGTAGGGTTATAATTCGTATCATATTTAATCCTTTCAGTTATATTAAAATTCTAGATTCCTAGTATTGGCTAACAACTAAAAATGCTTTAAGCAATGGGGAAAGCCCAGATTTGTTAAAATAAAAGTGTAATTAAATAATGTGAAAAATTTTATAAATTATATATAGTTTGAGTTATTGGTTTTGCAGTTTATTTCTGAGTAATTCATCAGCTTTTTTGGGGTCAATTTTGCCTTTTGATAGTTTCATGAGCTGGCCCATTAAAAAGCCAAAAAGCTTGTCTTTGCCTGCTTTAAACCCTTGGACTTCTAAAGGATTTTGCGTAATAACTTGATTAATCAAGTCTTCTAGATCGTTTTGAGTGCTTATAGCGAGATCGTGATCTTTTATTATTTGCTGCGGGCTTAAGCTAGGATCTTGTACCATGAAAGCGAAAACTTTTTTGGCAATGCTTGAAGAAATTATATTAGTGTCTATAAGCTTTACCAAATTTGCTATGGAATTAGCACTTATGGGGCAGATAAAATCCGTGTCATCTTCACTAGAAAATTTATAGGTTTTAAGCACTTCATTGATCAACCAATTGGCTATTACTTTAGGATTATTGTGCAAACTAATGGCATTCTCAAAGAGATCAAAGAGGTTTTTGTTATTAGATAGAATGGTCGCATCATATTCGCTTAAGCCAAAATCTCTTTGATATCTAAAGTTTTTGTTTAAAGGCAGCTCTATGAGATCTTTTTTAAGACTATTGATGAGCTCATCACTAATAACCAACGGCAATAGATCTGGGTCTGGTAAATAACGATAGTCATGAGCATCTTCTTTGCTTCTCATGGATCGTGATTCTTTTAAGTTAGAGTCCCAAAGGCGGGTTTCTTGCTTAATAGTATTGCCTGATTCTATTTCTATAACTTGGCGGTTAAACTCAAAAGTCACGGCATTTTTTAAAAACTTAAAAGAATTGAGGTTTTTAGTTTCTGTGCGGGTATTGAGCTCTTTGCTGCCTTTTTTTCGCACAGAGACGTTAATATCAGCACGCATGGAGCCTTCTTGCATGTTGCCATCACAAATACCTAAGTGCATGACAATTTGACGCAAGGCTTTAAAAGCAAGTGCCGCTTCTTCGGCGGTTTCTATGTCAGGCTCGCTTACCACTTCCAAAAGCGGAGTTCCTGCGCGATTAAAATCCACAAAACTTTCAGGACTGCCTTCTATGTGAGTATTTTTGCCAGCATCTTCTTCAATATGGATACGCGTGATGCGAATATCTTTTTTTTGACCATTGAGCAAAATAGTTAGGATGCCGTTTTCACAAATAGGTTTGTCAAATTGGCTAATTTGATAGCCTTTGGGTAAATCTGGGTAAAAATAATGTTTTCTGGAAAAAACACTGGTTTTTCTAATTTCACAGCCTAAGGCAAGCCCAAGTTTTATGGCAAAAATTACGGCTTGTTTATTAAGAGTAGGCAATACTCCAGGCAAACCAAGATCTACCACGTCTACGAGTTCGTTAGGGCCTGCGCCATACTGATTTTTGCAAGTGGAAAAAAGCTTAGATGCAGTTTTTAGTTGAACGTGGCATTCAAAACCAATGACGGGCTCATAACTTTCAAATGAAACCATTTTTATTAACCTTTATTTAGTCTCTTGTAGGCGAGCAATAAATCCTGACTTAATTCATCAAAAGGACAAGCATTAGCAGAAGGTCGCGCCATGATAACTAATAGCTTATTGTTGAATATATGTTGATTTAAACGAATAATATGACGAAATTGGCGCTTAATTTTGTTGCGTTCATGAGCTTTACCCACATTTTTGGATACAGTAATACCAAACTGACCATTTTTTTCAGCCCTAAGGCCTTTGCTCACCAAAACCAAATGTTTTCCAAAAGCACGCTTGCCATAGCGCTGTATATGCAAAAAGGTTCGCCTTTTAGTAATACGTTTAGTTTTATCTAAGGTAAGTTTCATTGCTAAAACCACCAAAGTTTATTTTTTATACGCCACAGGTGCTAAGACTTTTCTGCCTTTAGCTCTTCTGCGTTTTATGACGGAACGCCCGTTTTTAGTGGCCATACGGCTTAAAAATCCATGGACTCTTAAACGTTTTACGTTCCCTGGTTGAAAAGTTCGTTTCATGCTTTATTCTCCAAAATAACTAAGGTTCTAACCTTTGACATTAATAAGGTTTTGTCAAGAGAGAACAAATATGATAGTTTTACTAAAGTTATTAGTGATTAAAATAAATGGGTAATTTTTTAGTAGTTTTGGCTAAGGAGCAATAGTATGAAATTAATTTTTAACCAAAATCTTTGGGTAAAAGGCCAGCAAAGTAAACAGAAATTGGTAATGTGCTTAGCTGTAGCTGCGCTATTTTGGGCTCTCGCTTATGGTGTGAGCAAGGGTGGCATACTATCTTTTTCTAATTCTAAAACTTTAGCTCAGGCATCTCTTGAGCAAAGCATGTTAACTGCCCTTGATGTATATTATCCAATTACTGTTAATATGATCGATGAACTTCGTTCCAAAGAAAATGTTTATAGTGCTCTTACGAGGCTTGGCGTTACTACTGCTCAAGCTTTACAAATTTCTCAATCTTTAAGCAAGTTGCCAGAAACAAAAAAAATTAGACAAAGCGATAAGATAGTAGTTTTGGGTAAATCTGTGCAAGGGCAGCTCTTGACTAGTTCTTTAATGGAAGCGCAAAAAGTAGAGATATTTAGCAAAGATGAGCAAGGCATAGCGTATAGCATTTATGCCCTGGCAAGTGCAGCAGCGCCTGATCTAATAGATGTTGGTGTAAATCGGCCTTTTGTGAGCAAACGCAACACCATGATTTCGGGCAAAGTTAGCAGTAGTTTATATAGTTCCATGCTAAACAGTGGGGCTGAACCCAACTTGATCAACAGTTTTAGTGATATCTTTGCTTGGCAAATAGATTTTTATCGCGAGACTAAAGTGGGCGATGATTTTAAATTAGTAGTTGATAAAAAATTTGTTGATGGGCGCTTTGTTGGGTATGGCCCTGTGGTGGCTGCGGAATATGTCAGTGGCCGAAAAAAACTTAGAGCTTTTAGTTTCATGTCTGATGACGATAAAGTTTTAGGCTTTTTTGATGAAGCTGGGCAATCTTTGAAAAATGCTTTTTTAAAGGCACCTCTTAAGTTGGCAAGTATTGGTTCAAAATTCGGCATGCGTTTTCATCCAATTTTAAAAAGACATAAACCTCATAACGGTGTTGATTATGGTGCTCGCCGCGGCACGCCCATTATGGCAGTAGCTTCAGGGGTGGTTATTGATGCTGGTTATAGTCGCTTTAATGGTAATTGGATAAGAGTGAGGCATGCCAATGGGTATGACACAGAATATTTACACGCTCATAATCTAGCCAAAGGCATGAGAATCGGCGCTCGAGTTAATCAAAGCCAAATCATTGCGTATGTGGGAAGTACAGGCTTAGCCACAGGTGATCATTTGCATTTTGGTATGCGTAAAAATGGCAAATATGTTGATCCAACTAAACAAAGCTTTACTAGAGGTTTTGGGATCCCTAAAAATTACATGAAAGAATATTTAAGCCAAATAGAACCCTTGGTGATAGCCTTTAATCAGCATAAAGTTTCTCCTTCTGTGATCGCTTATAAAGAAAATAAAAGTGTGATGGAGCTCTAAGGAGACAAGCCGGCGGCACGTAGTAATGGGCTTTAGCGCTGATTTGTCTTTCTCTACGTCCCGTGACTGGTTCACGGGAACCAGATAATTAACCTTCACAATTTTAAAAAAAGGATTCAAATGAAGCATAAGGAAACAATTTTATACCAGCATAAAGCTTATAAAAACCTGCGCAATTTTTTTGAAATGCAAGGGTTTATAGAAGTTTTTACGCCGATACTAATCAAAGCAAATACACCGGATCCTTTTATTGATCCGGTTTTTGTTAATTGTGGCAATCCTAATTATAAAAATTGGCAATTGCATACTTCACCAGAGCTATGGCTTAAAAAAAGTTTAGCCCAAGGCTTTGATAAAGTTTTTAGTTTGGGGAAAGTTTTTCGCGATGATATTTCCACCAATCATCACTTAATAGAATTTACCATGCTTGAATGGTATCGCTGCCATAGCTTGTTAGATGATCTAATTGAAGATTGTGTGGCGATCACCACCGAAATTGGCAAAGCTTGGCAAAGTGTTTCATCCATATCTATTAATATGCCCAAAAAATTTTCAGTGATCAGTGTAGCTGAATTATTTAAACAACATGCTGATCTTGATCTTGATCACATACTTGATCGCACTAATGATGGTGATCAGTATTTTTTAGTAAAATTATTAAAGGATCGTCAGGATTATTTAGGGCAAAATGCTGATTTTATGGATGCTTTTTTTCATATCATGCTTAAGTATATCGAACCTGTTCTTAAATTAGATCACGCAACTATTATCCATCGCTGGCCGATACAATTAGCAGCATTATCGGCACCTTGCAGTGATGATGATCGCTATTGTGATCGCTTTGAAATGTATTTTAATGGCTTAGAGATCGCTAATGCTTATAAAGAATGCAATGACGCGCAAATTTTAAGAAATAGGTTTATCAAAGATAATAAAACCAGAAAAAGCCTTAATAAACCAGTGTTTGAGCTGGATGAAAGCTTTTTAGAAAGCGTTTCTTTGCTGCCAGCTATGAGTGGAATTGCTTTAGGTGTTGATCGCTTAATGATGTCTTTGGCTAAAAAAGAGCATATTTCACAGATCGTTTTTGGCGCAATTTAGTTAAAAAAATAAAAATAATTTAATTTGGAGTAATTTTTTTTTATTAATTGTTATTATTTCAATAAAGTCACTGTTAAAATTAGCCCGAAAATACGCCATATTAAAAAAAATAATTTTTTTTTGTGGTAAGTGCTTGACGAAATCTCTTTTGGAGATATTATCTGCCCACCTGCTGAGAAAGAAAGAAGGAAATCTGGAATGACTCAGTGGTAAGCGTAAAAAAGTAAAGCTCTCTGAAAACTAAATAGTAGTTCAATAAACCATAAATAAAGTCAATTTATAAAAAAAAGTCTTAAAAGAAATTTTAAGCAAAACAAAACAGGATTTAAACTGGAGAGTTTGATCCTGGCTCAGAACGAACGCTGGCGGTATGCTTAACACATGCAAGTCGAGCGATAACCAGGGGCTTGCTCCTGGGGACAGCGGCGCACGGGTGAGTAACGCGTGGATAACGTACCCTAAAGTTGGGAATAACTCACCGAAAGGTGGGCTAATGCCGAATAAGCTCTTTTAAAGTTCGCTTTTTAAGAGGAAAGCAGTAATGCGCTTTTGGATCGGTCCGCGTTCCATCAGCTTGTTGGTGGGGTAATGGCCTACCAAGGCTACGACGGATAGCTGGTCTGAGAGGATGATCAGCCACACTGGAACTGAGACACGGTCCAGACTCCTACGGGAGGCAGCAGTGGGGAATATTGGTCAATGGGCGAAAGCCTGAACCAGCAATACCGCGTGAGTGATGAAGGCCTTCGGGTTGTAAAGCTCTGTCAGTGGGAACGAAAAAAATGACGGTACCCACAAAGGAAGCACCGGCTAACTCTGTGCCAGCAGCCGCGGTAATACAGAGGGTGCAAGCGTT
>CAZBMJ010000060.1:0-7719 GCA_964493205.1 uncultured Myxococcales bacterium | reverse complement strand
AAACTCAGATTAACTAATCAATACTTATGGGTAATCATATGGTCACGGGACGTAGAAATACGGTTCAGCGCCTTTGCGCATAGGCGGTAACTTAAGGATTTAAACCAGATGGTATCTACGTTTAATCGACCACCCGTTCGTGGTGAGGAGCTTGCTTGCAAGCGTCTGGCAACCATAAAACTAAGGCGCCCCCTTCGAGACGGCGTAAAAACGCCTCCTCAGGGCGAACGGGGAGAAAAAAAATTCGTAGGGAATGCTCAGCTCGCAGCGACATAATGTCTGTAAGCGTCTTCACCAAGGCTTAAAAAAGGCGTGGCAACCTAGCCATAACGGTAAGATTGCCACACCTGTCGATCTATTCAAAACCCGCAAATACGGCTTTTATTTGTAAGTCTTTTGTAACAACTTACTATACTTACAAATCTCAACAGTAGATTTTGCCACATCACCATCTATTTTCAGTGTTTTAAGCGTAGCTAGATTTGCTACATCTTTCACAGTAGCTACACCAGCATCATTACAAAAACCAGCACTAATAATATCACCTGACCCATCATTATTTAAAACATTGTAGTAAGCCAACAAAGCATCTTTAGCAATCATCCCCCCCCATTCTAGTGGTGGTGTGGCAGTCAAATAAGTAACATCTACAGTATTCCTAATAACACCCCTCATATTAGTAAACAAATGAACTAAAGCACCACCTTTAGCTTCTTCCACACCTATTTCTGCAACCGTATTCTTATCCTTCAAAGCTTTCAGCATATTGTAATATTCACCAACAATTTTTAAGCCATATTGTGCAGCTAAATAAACTTTAGCTTTTTGCTTTAATGCTTCAGTAGCAGCCGTCACTCTGGCAAGATATGCATTTGCTCCAAAAAACTCAGCATCACCTGTAGGCGACATATAAAGTTCATTAAAATCAGGCACTCCAGCGGTTATTTTTTCCACAACTTGGCTTAAAAACCAAGCCCAAATACGACGATTATAGTTGGTATATATAGGTTCAATATTCACTACAGGACGACTTATAGCTTCAATCTCGCTAATAGCTTTTTTAGTTCTATTAACTAAAATTGTCGTCAAAGAAATATCTGTATTCATAAAATCGTTAATAGATTTATCAGTAACTTTTATTGAATCAACCATATTATTAATACTCTCAATTTTACTTTGCAATGCTTTACCAATAGCTGCTAAAACACTTGAATCACCATCAGAAAGAGAACAATTTAAAGAGAAGTATTTTTTTTGAAACTCAGATAATGCACTTAACGAAATCTCTGATTTATTACTTATCGTTAAATAAGATTTCTTATCACTTTGTTTAATTAATTTTTTGGCTAGACCAAGATCACCAACAGGAAGAACAACAGCGTTATTTTCATAACACAATCCATTCTTAAGCATTTTACCCATACTCATTAAAACATTTAACGCTTTTTCTGATGCATCGCTAACTTCTAGTTTATAGGCCTTCACCGCATCTTCAAAATCCAACGCATCTAACTGATCATCAACAGCTTTTTTATAATCAGCCCATTCAGCATCTAACTCAGCAACCTCAGCTTGGCTTTCCACTTGATCTTTTTTAATTTGTTTTAGTTCTTCTACCGCTGCAACAAATATTTTACCTTGTTCTATTTTCGCTGCTTTATAAATTAGATTATTAGAACTTTTTTTGGCTTGTGCTTGGAAATAGGGGGCCCCTTGGGTTTGTACAGCTTTAAGATCAGCCGTAAGCACGCCTGAATTATTAACTTCTGCAGTATTAAATCCCAAAGCAATGATCACTTTTTGCTTAACTGCTTCATCATTGGGGTTTGCGCCGCTTAAGGATGAAAAAACATTACTTACTGCATCACTTACAGCTTTTAAGGTAACTTTTTTAGTGCCTAAGCCTGCAAGTAATTTTGCTACAGTATCAGCTATTATATTAACGGCCACAGGTGAAAGTTTAACAGCACGAGCGGCATTTAGTGATTGTGCCTTAGCTTGAGCAGCAATAAAAGCTTCTGGAGCACTTAAGCCAGCCAAATCATAACTACTTATACTTGTACCTAAAGCTGAGCCTAGAGCTTCTTGCGCACTGTTGCTGGCAAAAATAAGTATGTTTGAGTTATTTTCTAAGGCTTCAATGACTTTTTTAGTATCTATGCCACTAAATTCATCGATTTTGATCACAAAAATAATATTGCTACCACTTTTTTCTGCTTTTGTTGCTAATTCTCCACTGGATCTTGTGACTATGGAAATTACGAATTTTTCCACATCATCGTTTAATTCTATACCGTAATCCCTAGCAGCATTCTTTATATTTGACACATTAAAAGCATATACATCACCAAGATTACTTCTTTGGTCATTGTGTATAGCTGCTGCTAGCGCTAGTGAAAGATTAGTGGATGAAGCATCATCATCTTTAATGAATAATTTTTTCTTGCTAGAACCTTCAAAAAATTTCTTAACATTTTCCACATCAGTATCGCCATCTATCTCTACATTTTTAGCTAACACTAAAGCAGGTGCTTTTAAGAAAACTTTCTTAACAAAAGCTATAACATCAGGATTTAACCCAGCGGTGCCTTTTATGGATTCTTCAGCAGCTTCAAACTTTGCAAGCCACGTAGCCATTTTAGAAAGGTTATTCTCAATATTTGCTATTTTACCAGCAGTAGTACTATTAAGAGGATTAGCAGGCAAAATAGGTATAGCGGCTTTTAAAATAGCAAGTTTACTCTGAGTTTCGTTTGTATATTGGCCCAACGAAGTATGGGCTAAAGAACTCCTGGATATTTCTATGCCATATTCTGATAACAACTTAGCTCCAACCTTCAGATTACTCCAATTTTTTACAGCATTTTTTTGGTCATTATCTTGTGCAGCGAAATCTATGATGTTTTTTAAGTCTTCCATTTCCTTATTAAGTTCATTAATTTTATCTTTAAATTGCTGTTGATAAAGTTCAAGAGTCAATAGTGAAGATTTACCATACAGAGTTTCAAGAAGCTCGCTAAGAATTGCCTTAGTACTTTGGCATTTTTGTTGTAATTCTTGGCTTAAGGTTGCAAGACAAGCAGTATCTAGAAAGTTTTTTAAATGACTACCAACAGTGTACCTTTCTTGAACTAAGGTTTTTACCTGGCCTTGTAATTTTGTGGCATTGTCACTAGAATTATCCGCATCTGCAAACAACTCCTTAATATTTGGGAAAAAAGTACCATTATTTCTTAAGTTAGCTAATAAATTCGTAATAAGGGGATTACCTGCTGCATCATAAGCTGCTTGTAAGCGAGTTAAATCTGACGTTATTTCATCCATGGTATTAAAATCGTTATCAAATGGCTTGCTAGAATCTATGACCCCACGCTTAGTTAAGGCATATGCTTTAATGGATGGATCTATTCTGCCTTCATTAACTTCTCTGCTATAATTGATAATATACTTATCATCTAGCGCTATGGCGTCTACATCTAGTCCATCATCGCAACCACTACCGCAGGCAGTTTGCAAAAATGCTAATAAAGACAAAGAAAACAAAGATATGATTTTACTTTTATTTTTTTTCATAACCAAACTCAATAAATTTATCATTATTAATGATGTAAGAATTAAACAGCTTTAATGCAAGTACCTTTGGTGAGTATTTTGCTCACCAAAAAAATAATCTGTAATTTTAAATAGTTATTAGATACCAAAACCAAAACTTAGTGAAAATAATGGCTCAACTATTTCTTTAACAGGATTAGGTGTGCCAAAATCAAAGGGAAATTCAGCACCTACTTTAGCATTTAGCACAAGACCCGAATTAAATACACTTTCTACACCCACAAACGCACCTGGGCGCAAACGCCAATGAGCAGTTTTTTGTGTAACGAAAGTCTGCCACATGCGACCAGCAAGTAAAGATGGTTGAACAAAAAAGGCCGAATTTAAATACCATTCAGTCACACGCCACTTAGCATTAACGCCCACTAGAGCACTAAATTGACTAGGTGTGGGTTTAGGCATTTGTTGCCTAATTTTAGAAGCCAATGACATACTGGAATAATCAATACCACCAGCCAAGCCTACTGATAAATAATCAAAAAATTGGTAATTATACGTTAAAAACGCTCTACCTCTTAGTAACAAATCTAACTCTACGGATAGATCCATAATGCGATCTTTAGAGTAAAAACCAAAATTTTCTGGGCTCAAATCTATGGCGAGCTTAACAGAATCAGGGTTTATGCTATATTCAGTGGCATTGGAGTGAGCTTCTCTGAAACTATCTATTTTAATAGCTTCTTCTTGGGCTTCTTTGCGTTCTTTGAGAATTTGTTCTCTAACTTTACGCTCTTGCATTAATTGGCGTTTTTTTGCAGCCTTTTTTTGAGCCTTGCGCAAAGCCACTTCTTCTTCGTCTTCTTCATCTTCATCATCGTAATCAGATTCAGAGTCAGAATTTTCATAGTCGTCTGATTTAGCAGCAGACAAAGACGCATTAATATTTAATAAACAAAACAAGGTAAATAATATAATTTTTCTTTTCATTTGCTTTTTCCAAACTAATTAAAAGCTTTAAATACAATAACGAATATAACAGTATTTCCATAATACAACAAGAATATAAACCTTTTAGCGTAATACTTTATTTTTTCTAGACTAAACCTGTAATTATGCCCTAAAATAATCTAACATAGGAAAAATTTATGAACGAAACTAAAATAAAAAATTTTTACTTAATCACTATTTTGAGTCTTAGCCTAACTTCTTGTCAAAAAAGCACTAAAAGTGACGAAAAGTATCCTCTACATGCAGCTGCGCAAAAAGGCAATATCATAGAAGTGACTAAATTGCTTACAAATACTGACCCAAATATGCTTAATAACTATAAGGAAACTCCACTGGATAAAGCCGCTGAAACTGGCCATCTTGATGTTATGGATTTACTTATTAAAAAGGGCGCAAATGTGAATGCTCGACAAATCACTGGGGAAACACCACTTTTTGCCGCAGCCACCTTTGGTAAAGATGATGCAGTGGAAGATCTTATAAAAAATGGTGCTGATGTTAAACAACCTGATTATTTAGGTACTTCACCACTGCATACTGCTGTGAGCAATAGCCAAGAAAAAGTTGTGGAAACTCTTCTTAAAAATAAGGCAGATATAGAACAAAAAGACTATTTTGGTCAAACGCCTTTGCATATTGCTGTAAAAGAAAACCAATTAGCCTGTATAAAAATTTTAATAAAATATAAGGCCAATATTCATAATAAAGATAATGACGGCAATAGCCCACTAGACCTAGCTAAAAAAAGGGGCGTAAAGCAAGTAATTAACGCTTTAGGAAACTAGATAACTTGACCATATGTGGTTTCATCTTTATAAACACTTAGTGATTTGATTATAGGATTTACCAAATGGTCGATATTTTTGAAAAATATAATAGTAAAAATGAATACATACAACAAAAAGGCTTTTTTGGTTTTGTAGCAAATCATCGGTTTTTATGGCTTATTATGGTTATAATTATAGGTTTTGGGCTTGACCAAGTAAGTAAAATTTGGGTACAAACCGAACTGGCCAAAAGTTACCCCATAGAAGAAGAAATTGTTGAAAATGGTGAAAGCAAAGTAATTATTAAAGATATTTTTTATTCAACCAAAGTAGTTGAGGTGGTGCCAAACTTTTTTAATTTAGTCTACAAAGAAAATCCTGCAGCAGCCTTTAGCTTAACATCTTCACTGCCCACTTGGTTTAGAAGACCCATGCTCATTAGCATAAGTGTGTTGGCAACGTTATTTTTCTTGATCTGGTATGCCAGAATGCGCCCAAGAGATGGGGTACTACTGTGCTCATTTAGTTTTGTACTAGCTGGAGCAGTGGGAAATTTGTGCGATCGCGCACGCCTTGGCTACGTTATCGACTTTCTTGATGTGCATTTAGGGTTTTTAGGCTACCAGTATTTACACTGGCCTACTTTTAATATTGCAGATAGCCTTATTGTCTTAGGTGCTATGGGTGTAATTTATAGAACTATCAAACCTTTACATACACTGAAATAGTAATTATAAGCCAATTGTTTTTTGCTCATCAGTGAACAAAAAATAAAGGTTTATCTATGTTGAAAAAAGTTATTATTTTTGGTTTTTTTATCTGCAGCACTATCGTAACAGCTAATGATCTTAAAATTTCTCTAAACGAAGACAAAATTAACTATGTTGTTAACCTAGCTGAATCAGATGATGATGCTTTAGTTAAGCAAGTAAAATTTTTTTTAGGGCTAGCTGTGCTTAAAAAAAATGGCTTTATTATTCCTTCAACTATGCAAAAATTATCTCTTGAGATGCCTACACAACCCAAATGCCTCTCTTGTAAAAAATTATTAGAGATTCTTGATAAAAATTTAAAGCTCTTTGAAGAACCTACAATAGTTTATGCCGCTCTTATTAATAATCAAGAAGAAAATTATGTACAAAATACTAAAAGTGCTATTCAAAATGCTCTTTATCACGACTTGCCAGTGTTAGTTAAACTAGAAGGCCTAGAGCATAAAAATTGGCACAATATTATTAGGTTTGATAACAAAAAAATAGAAATTTTAGACAGCGCTATGAAAGTTATAGAAATAACACAAGATAATTTTTTCAGCATGCTTAAGCAAAGAAAAATTATTGTCTTAGCTTTCACTATGTATGCCAAAGCTCATGGGTATACAGGCGTGCCTTGTAATCTGTTATAAAAATAAAAATATCTTTATTCATTATGTAGTGGCCGGTGCCTGTGCCGGCCCTAGTAATTTTTGCGTTTTTACAATATATCTATAAAAGAGGTCAAATACTTATGTTTTATAAATTTTTAGATCCTAAAAATGACTTTTGCTTTAAAAAAATCTTTGGCTCTGAGAAAAATAAAGATATCTTGATTCATTTTTTAAACGATATGCTGGTTTTTAAAGAAAATCTCCCTATTAAAAATGTGACCTTCTTAAAAACCATTCAAGAGCCAGAGATCGCTGCACAAAAAACCAGCATTGTAGATGTTTTATGCAAAGATGAACGTGGGAATCAGTATATAGTTGAGATTCAAGTAGCCAAAGAAAAAGGATTTGAAAAAAGAGCCCAATATTATGCCGCTAAAGCCTATTGCTCCCAAGCCCATGTGGGGGGCACCTATGCTGATTTAAAAGAAATTATTTTTTTAGCCATAGCTGACTTTGTGATTTTCCCTAACAAAGCGGCCTATAAGTCTGATCATATTGTTTTGGATAAAGAAACTTGTGAAAACGACCTAAAAGATTTTTCTTTTACCTTTTTAGAGCTGCCTAAATTTAATAAAAACATCAATAATCTTGAGACCATAATAGAAAAATGGGCATATTTTTTTAAGCATGCAGAAACCACTTCAGAACATGACGTAGAAAAAATTATTGAAGGCCATGATATTATGGAGCGAGTATATGAAGAGCTAAACCGTTTTTCATGGAATGAAGAAGAGCTCTTAACCTATGATCAATCAGAAAAATATTATAATAGTTATATAGCAACCATGGAAAATAAATATGAAGAAGGCATGGAAAAGGGTATAGAAAAGGGCATTAAAAAGGGAATGGAAAAGGGGATGGAAAAGGGAATGGAAATTGGTATGGAAAAAGGCATGGAAGAAAGCAAGCTTGCCATAGCTAAAAACATGCTTAAAGCTGGCATTGATGAAAAAATTATCAGCCAAG
>CAZBMJ010000059.1:0-7823 GCA_964493205.1 uncultured Myxococcales bacterium | reverse complement strand
CCAAAACTCAGATTAACTAATCATACTTATGGGTAATCATATGGCCACGCCTTGTTGGAGGCAACCAGGGAATTACCTGTTCCAGCGTGCCAGTCTTAAAGCGTAGCGGTGCTTTTTTACGAAGCGAGAAAAGCGTTTTAAAAACATGGGTAATCATATGTTTTCGCTTACGTTCAAGGTTCGCAAAGACGTTCTGGAAGACTAACGGCCTGTTGAAAAAAGTATTTGAATTAGGAACGGCAAAATAATTTAGTATATAAATCAGCTTTTTATACATTTAGTGATCCATTGTAGTTGCATGTACTACCTAAGTTGTTAAAATGAATCTAATGTGTCATTATTAAAATTTTATTATTTTATTAAATAATTGCTGGATTCTTAAAATCTTAAGGGTCCAGCTTTTTTATTTTATTAAACAGTTTAAAATATATACAATAATTGATCAAAATATTAAAAAAAACGGATGATTTTTCAATAAACAATCGCTACTACTTATATTGACTTAGCTGAATATGTTATTTAAATATATTCTGTAATTTTTAAAATAGTTTAATAATAATAGGTTAACATCATGAAATCAGTTATATTAAGTAGTCTTATATTAATTTCTTCTTTATTTTTATATGTGGCTTGTGGCGAAAAGCCGCAAGATGACACCTCTGCTCCTTCCACCAGCACTCCACCAATAATTCCACCAGTTCTGCCAGCAACTTGTAATGATATTTTAGTGCCAGGCGATTGCGGTACAAAAGCCTTAGCTAACAATGTGGCGGCTACTACTTGCGTGTGGAATTCTGATACCGGTAAGTGTGTTGAAAAACCCGCAGGAGAAGAAGAGGCTATGGATGAAGAAGAAGGTGCGCAAGAAGAAGAAGAAGAAGAAGTGGCTCCACCGGCAGAAGAAAAGCCTGCAACTTGTGCTGATGTAAAACCAAAAAACCCAACTGCTTGTAAGAATGCTGAGCTAAGTGATCCTACTAAAAAATGTGAATGGAAAGATGGTGATTGTGTTGAAAAAATAGCTCCACCAGAAGCAAAACCTGCAACTTGTGGGGAATTATCAAAAGATACATGTGTGGGAGCCGTTACCAAAAATAATGAGACCTGTGCATTTAACAATACTACTGGTACATGCGTAGCAATAAAGGATTCTTGCAAGAACACCACTAAAAAGAATTGTGGCGTAATAGTTCCTACAAGTGGACAAAAATGTGAATGGAAAGATGGTTCTTGTGTAGACGTTAATAAAGTTGCAGAAGTGATCTATGATAATTGCGAGGATGTAACTGACACAACTCTATGTGCAGCAGCTAAAACTAAAAATAATACCACTTGCGCTGTTCATGCAACAAATAATAAATGCACCACAAGAGCAAATAATTGTTTTGCAACTGCCAAAGACAATTGTGGCCATGTAACGCCTGTTGATGGCAATACTTGTGGGTATGATGAAACTAAAGGTGAGTGTGTATTAAAAGAAGCACTACAGGGGCCAGTAGCACCAACCAAGTGCACCGATATAAAAGACCTTACTAAGTGCGAAGGTGTAAAAGCTACAAATGGTGAAGAATGCACTGTGAATACAAAACCAATTCCAAATATTTGCGTTGCTAAGCCTAAAAATTGTGCAGCTATTGTTTCTGATATTTCTAAAACTTGTGGAAGTGTAACAACACTAGATAATGTTGCTTGTGTTTATTATAAAAACTCTAGCAAAAAAGATGTATGTGTCACTAAGCCTACATCATGTGGCGCAATCAAAGAAAAAGCTTTTTGTGAGAATAAGGGCATGGGATGTAAGTGGAGTCCCAAACCAAAGAAAGGACAACAACAATGTTCTGGTGATATTAAATAGCTAACTATATATGCTTAAGCTCTAACAAGCTCTTTTATTAGAGCTTGTTTTAATTTAACGCTTTTAGTAACGTGGCTTGCATGAATAAACAAGCACAAATTACCCAAATGTTTGATGATATTGCCAAAACCTATGATCCCATAAATCGTATTTTGTCAGTCAGGCAAGATGTTTTATGGCGTAAAAATTTGAGCAAATTATTGCCTAACAACAAAGCATTAGAAATTCTTGATGTGGCAACTGGCACAGGTGATGTGTGCTTTAGTATGTGTGAAGAGCGATCAAACATTACTAAGGCCATTGGTGTTGATGTTTCTGCCAATATGCTTACGTACGCTCAAAAAAAGCTTGAGAAAAGCCATTTGCAAAATAAGATCAAATTTTTACTGCAAGATGCCACTAGCTTAGAATTTGCTGATAATTCTTTTGATGTGGTGAGCATTGCTTTTGGTATTAGAAATGTGGTGGATAAAAATAAAGCCCTACAAGAATTTTATCGCGTATTAAAACCTGGAGGGCAGTTATTAGTATTAGAATTTTCTCTGCCTTCTAATACCTATATAAAAGCTATTTATTTAAGCTATTTTAGATATGTTTTACCCCTCTTAGGCGGCCTTATCTCTGGGCAAAAAAAAGCCTATAGCTATTTAAACCAAAGCGTGGAAGAATTTGTACGCAAAGAAGATTTTTTAAAAAGTTTAGAAAAAAATAATTTTAGGGAGTTATCTTTTATGCCCCTTAGTTTTTCTATTGCGGGTATTTATCGGGGATTTAAGTGAGAGCAAAGAATGCTAGATAATAACGATGATTATATACATTTCTTAAAGCAAATAAAAACGCAAATTCAAGAAGCTCGTATAAAATCAGCTGTGTCCATCAATCAGGAATTAATTCTTTTATATTGGAATATTGGGCGTCAGATAGTTGAGAATCAAGAACGAGTAAACTGGGGATTTAGATTTGTTGAAAAACTATCTAAAGATCTGCAAAACTTATTTCCTGGTATAAAAGGATTTTCGCGAACTAATCTTTTTTTGATGAGACAATTTTTTTTAAAATCTACAAAAGTCCACCAAGCTGGTGGACAAATTGCAAATACAGTTATCCCTTTGGAATTCTTAAATATTCCTTGGAGACATACTATTGTTTTAATGGAGAAATTTGAGGATATAGAAAGCATGCTATGGTATGCACAAAAAACTATTGAAAATGGTTGGAGCCGTAGTTCTTTAGAAGATGCAATAAAATCTAGCGCAAATAAACGGATTGGAAAAGCTATAACTAACTTTCAACAAAAGTTGCCTGCCCCACAATCACAGCTGGCTCAAGAAACTCTTAAAAATCCATATAATTTTGATTTTTTATCACTTTCCTTGGGCTTTCGAGAAAATGAGCTTGAACAGGGGTTGCTTGATCATATACAAAAATTTCTTTTGGAATTAGGAGATGGTTTTGCATTTATAGCTCGTCAATACCATATAAAAGTTAATAACAACGACTATTATTTAGATTTATTGTTTTATCACCTAAAACTTCGTTGTTATTGTGTCGTTGAATTAAAAACAGCTAATTTTAAACCAGAGTATGTAGGTAAATTAAATTTTTATCTTTCACTCGTGGACTCGATTATAAAGCAGCCTCACGATAACCCGACTATAGGTATGCTTTTATGTAAAACTAAAGACAGGCTTATTGTAGAGTATGCTTTGCAAGATATTGAAAAACCTATTGGTGTGTCGGAGTATGAAACTAAAATCTTTGAATCATTGCCTGAAAATTTCAAAAATAGCCTACCAAGTGTAGAAGAAATAGAAGAAGAATTTAAAAAGAAAATTTAAAAGGTTTTATCTATACCCATTTTAGTTTTTCTATTGCGGGTATTTATAGAGCGGTTAAAAGGTAGGAAATTAGTGTCTTTGCGAGGCGCGCTAGCGAATGAGATTGCCACGCCTTTTCAAGGCTCCCAAAGACGCTAATAAAAATAAAGTTATGATTGCACAAGATTTTTATTTAGAAAAAAGCCCTAATTTAGATGCCGCTAAAAATTTACTTAGCAATTATTTGTTACGCTTTAAGCCAGATTTAAATATTGCGTTTAGCATTGCGCTACCTATTGAGCATGTTAATGACGATGAATTTTATAGCAACACTAAGAATATTTTACGATTTTTTTATCAAAACAAAGACTTAAAAAAACAATATTTTGGTATGGGAGTTAGCAATTTAATAAAAGAAGATACCCAAGAAAAAACTTTAAGCTTGCTTATGTCTAGTAAAAATAATCTTGGTGAGCAGCAAATTTATTTTGGGGGCCTTAGATTTGATGAAAATGCTTTTATTTCACCACAATGGCAAGATTTTGGTAAGGCGATGTTTGTGCTACCCTTGGTGTTATTGGGCAAAATTAATACTAATTATTTTTTGCAAGTAAATTATACCCCCAATAATTTTATTAATTTTGATGCCTGGAAAGATATGGCACAGACTCTTATAAATTTGCTTGGAAAAAATTCTCTAGATTTAGATAAACCTAAAATTAGGCTTATTAATAGCCCATCAAAAACTGCTTATGAAAAAGTTATGCAAAAAGCTTTGAGTAGTTTTTCAAACACAAATAAAAAAGTGGTTCTTGGTCGCAGAAATGACTTTTTAATAGATAGCTCACTAAATAGCTTAAATTTAATTCACATGCTTAAAGCACTGCATAAAAATACTTTTATATTTTTATTAGACTTGGGAAACGCTCAAGCCTTTTTTGGTTCTTCTCCTGAGTTATTATTCAGCAAAGATGGTCATGATCTTAAAACAGAAGCTTTGGCTGGCAGTAAAATAAATCATAATCCCTTTAGCAAAAAAGATTTACTAGAACATGAGTTTGTTAGTAAGTTTATTAAAGATATTTTTGAAAATAAATTTAACACCCAACTTAAAGCTTCTGAATTAGAAATAAAAAAATTAGCTCATATTGCACATTTACGGCAAAAATTTTTTGCTCATATGCCTCATATAACTGAAAAAGAACTTATTTTAAATTTGCATCCAACGCCGGCAGTATGTGGTTTTGGAGTAAATTTTGCTAAAAATTTTATTGCTCGTAATGAAGGCTTTGATAGAGGGTATTATGCAGGGGCGCTAGGTATAATAAGCAAAGAATCATCAGAATTTTGTGTGGCTATTAGATCTGGACTAATGAATAAAAATAATTTGTATGTCTATGCAGCCTGCGGTATTGTTGAGGGCTCTGGCATAGATGTTGAATGGGCTGAGCTTGATGCTAAGCAAAAAAGTATACTAGATATTTTTAATAATACTTTTTAAACGCTTTAAGGCTTCGTCTAATTCAGGCTTTTCTAGGGTATGTAAAAAAGAAAATCTTACAGCAGTTTTTTGTTCCTGCTCGCTTAAGCCTAAATGAGTGAGAGCAAAGCTTGGTTCTGGAGCAAGGCCTGAGCATGCAGAGCCAAATCCCACACTTAAGCCAGCTAGGTCACAAGATATTCTTAAACTATCAGCGTTTTCTTTATAAAAACTGATGGCAGAAGTGTTAGGCAAGCGTTTATAATTTTTGCCAATAACTAAGCAATCACTAAAACTTTGCACACGATCTTCAAAATAATCTCTTAAAGTTTCTAAATTGGCGTGTTTTTCTCGTAACTCATCTAGCTTACTAACGGCCGCTCCAAAAGCAATTATTAAAAGTAGGGCTTGAGTACCGCCTCTAAAGCCTCTTTCTTGAGCTTGATTCTCATAGGGAGTAGGCAAGCTTACGCCATTGCCGCGCAAAACTAATACTCCACAGCCAGCAAAACCACCCATTTTTTGAGCTGATGCCGTAATAACGTCTACTCGATGGCTTACTAGCTCTATGCGCCCCAAGCTTTGACAAATATCGCTCATAATTAAGGTATCAGGGCGGGCGTTTTGGGTAATAAAATCTAGATCAGGCAAGATACCTGTTTCATTGTGAGCTTGTGTACAAATAATAACATCATATTTTTTTATAGTTATATTGTTAATAGTATCAAAAAAATCAATAATAAATAATTCTTTATTGGCTAAACTTATTAATGGCTTTAGTAAAGATGGATGTTCAAATATGGAACAAAGTATACTAATAGGTTTATTTTCTGTAAGGGTTTTTTTTACTAAAGAATCTAGAAATAATTTATTAGATTCAGAAGCCCCAGAAGTAAAAATAACTGATTTTGGTGGGCTAGCCAAAGCGCTAGCTATAGTAGTTCGTGCTTCATCAAGTAGGTTGCGAGCCCGCTTGCCATGCTGATGAAAAGAGGATGGGTTGCCTAAAATAGTTAAATTTTCTATAAGTTTTTCTTGAGCGCAAGGTAGAGCTAAAGATTGGGCATTGGCATCTAAGTAAATGTTTTTCATAATAAATAATCTTATACACATAACAAAAGAACATAAAATAAGGTTTTATTTAAAAAAAATAAAAAATACAATAAAATTGGTGTTTTAGAGCTAAATAAAATTATTATTAGTAAGCCCCATTTTGTTTTTACGCCTTTTTGCTATATATCACCCATGAGTTGGAGGTTGTTGTTCAATGGTGAAAAAAGATTCAGACATAGAACTTAATTGCTCTTTTTGTCAAAAAAATCAAGAAGAAGTAAAAAAACTGGTGGCTGGTCCCAGTGTGTATATTTGTGATAGCTGTATTAAGCTTTGCGATCGCATTATTAAAGAGGAACAAAACCATGGGCAAAAAGATGTAGTAGTAAATTTGCCAACACCTCATGGAATTAAAGAATTTTTAGACCAATATGTAATATCTCAATCTGAAGCTAAAAAAGTTTTAGCGGTGGCTGTTTATAATCATTATAAACGCATTAATGCAAGCTTAAATAATCCTGATATTTTAATTCAAAAAAGTAATATTTTATTAATAGGCCCAACGGGTAGTGGTAAGACTCTACTTGCTCAAAGCTTAGCTAAATTATTGCAAGTGCCTTTTTGCGTAGTAGACGCCACCTCTTTGACCCAAGCAGGCTATGTTGGTGAAGACGCTGAAAGCATTTTGCAAAATTTATTATCAGCCGCAGACAATAACGTAGAAAAGGCTTCTCGCGGTATTATTTACTTAGATGAAATAGATAAAATAGCTAAAAAAGGTGAAGGCAATAACGCCGTGCGCGATGTTTCTGGAGAAGGTGTGCAGCAATCTTTGCTTAAGCTTATTGAAGGCTGCCTAGTGGCAGTATCCCCTAGAGGATCAAAAAAGTATGGCCAACCAGAACAAGTAGTTCACATGGACACCAAAGATATTTTATTTATTTGCGGTGGAGCGTTTTCGGGCTTAGAAAAAATTATTGCTAATAAAAAAGGCAGTAAAATATTAGGCTTTAACGCCGAATCCAAGTTAAGTGGCCAAACATCACAAGAAGTTGAGCCCACGGATTTAGTCTCTTATGGCTTTATACCTGAATTTATTGGCCGCTTGCCTATTATTGCTTCTTTAGAAGATATTAAAGAAGAAGAGCTAATAGAAATATTATCTAAGCCCAAAAATGCTTTAGTGAAACAATATCAAAAACTATTTTTTCTTGATGGCGTAGAACTCATGTTTACCCCAGAAGCCCTATCAGAAATAGCTAAAAAAGCCATTATGAAAAAAACGGGCGCTAGAGGCTTGCGGGCAGTATTGGAAGATTCTTTATTAGATATCATGTATTCTGTGCCTTTTATGCCCAACATTGAAAGCTGCTTGATCACTAAAGAAGTTATTTTAAATAACCAAGAACCTGTTTTGTGCTTTAAGCAAGAACAGAAGTTGGCTTAAGATTTGCTCAAGTACCTGTATTTGCCTCTATCTATCACCACTCTCTACGTGCCGCTCCTTGTGGGCGGCATCCAGAAAACTAATTTTATATCCTTAAAATTGTAAAAATTAATTGGCTGGATCCCGTGAACCAGTCACGGCCATATGATTACCCATAAGTATTGATTAGTT
>CAZBMJ010000058.1:0-7824 GCA_964493205.1 uncultured Myxococcales bacterium | reverse complement strand
TTTAATATTTTTAAATATTATCTTCTATAACTTTTTTATGAGAGCGTAGCTATAATATTAATCAAAAAGATAAAGATGGTAATACTCCAATTTTAGCAGCATGCGCCCATGGTCAAGCAGAGGTTGTGGAACTTCTTTTAGGTGAAGATTATATAAAATATATAAATATAAATGAGAATAATGAGGAAGGATATAGCTTGTTGCAGTTAGCGTGTAAAAAATTTAAAGATGATAAATATAAAAAAATTATTAAAACAATTATTAATCATCAGCACATTTGTATAAATTATCGCTGTGGAGAATATGATACCGCTTTAATGATAGCTTGTGTTGAGAATAATTTAACAGCTACAAAAGCGTTATTAAAACACCCTAATATTAATGTAAATCGTACTGATGAAAAATCTCCCACTCCTCTTCATATTGCATGTAAGTGTGGGAATGAAGAAATAGTTAAGCTATTATTAAAAAATAATAAAATCAAGATCAATGAAATCACCCAAGAATTTTGTTATCCGGCGTTAAGTATAGCAATTATTAACAGTAAACCAAAAATTGTTAAACTCTTACTTAAAGAAAAAGCTATTGATATTTATGAGTATCTTGAAGACCCGGAAGAAGATGTTCCGCTTGCTATTCTTATTAGGAACATAAAAGATAACAAGGAAGTAAATGACAATACAGAGCTAATCATCAAAGCTTTTATTAAATATAAATGGGAAGAAATAGACAATGAAGACAAAGAAGAACTTCTTAAAAAGTGTATGGAGCATCAAAAAACTCATCTTGTTAGTTTAATTTTAGACAAACATGATAAAAAACAGAAAGAAATAAATGACATTTTGCTTAACTCAGATAGTAGCAAAGATGAACAAGATGAAATGCAAGATCATTCGGATGAGATTGAAAGTGATTTTTATGTTAGCGTAGAAGATTTATTTCTATCAGCATGCTCTAATAACGATAAACATACTTCACAAATGCTCATAGGAAGATATGATATTAATAGTAATTTATATAATAAAGGCTTAATTATGGTGAGTAAATCTAAGTCTGTAGGTACAACGGAATTAGCAAGACTCCTCATTAGTAATAATGCAGATGTTAATTATATAGAGGAACACTATAAGAGGTCGAGGCCTCTGCATCATGCTTGCGACTCAGGTAATTTGGAATTAGTAAAATTACTTATTGATAATGAAGCAGAGGTTAATTGTCGAACTTATGTTTCTTGTACGCCACTTCATAATGCTGTAAGTAATAAAAATTTACAAATCACGAAAATACTTGTTGATAATAAAGCAGATATTAATTCTCGAGATGAGAATGGTCTTACGCCACTTCATAATGCTGTAGGTTTTGGATATTTAGAAATCGCGAAAATACTTATTTATAATAACCCAGATATTAATTCATTGCTCGTTACAAAGGTATTGGGAGAGTATATCTTGGATGATGTGCTTAAAATATATTGTAATAGAAGAGATAAAGATGATCTAGAAAACTTGATTGAATACCTGTTAAATAAAGGTGCACTTTATTCAGAAATTTATGATAAAAATAAATATACTAAAGATTTATTAGAAGAAATTAAGACAAAAATTCTGACACAGGATACTAAGTCTATGTGGTAAGTTTTAGCGTCTTTGCGAATGCTCCTTGCAAAGACACTAATTATGACTAAAAAATTCTCCTTTTAAAGGTTTCTACTAAATCTAATCGTTCCCAGGCGAAATCTGCATCTATGCGACCAAAATGGCCATAGGCTGCAGTATTTTTATAAATTGGTCTTTTTAAATCAAGCTTTTCAATAATAGCGTGTGGCCGTAAATCAACGGCTTCTTTGATCATATTTTCAATATGTTGTTCATCCACACTGGATGTCCCAAAAGTGTTAACTAAAACACTTACAGGCAGGCTTACTCCTATGGCATAGGCTAGCTGTATTTCACAGCGTTTGGCAATTTTGGCTGCCACAATATTTTTAGCAATATAGCGAGCCATGTATGCCGCGGATCTATCAACTTTGGAAGGGTCTTTGCCTGAAAAAGCTCCTCCGCCATGTCTAGCCATTCCGCCATAGGTGTCTACGATAATTTTTCTACCCGTAAGACCAGTATCGCCTTTGGGTCCACCTATGACAAAATTACCCGTGGGATTAACTAAAATCTCACAATCTATTTTTAAATGCTCTTTACTGATAACTTTTTTAATTACTTCTTCAATAATGGCTTCACGAATTTGTTCTTGGGATACACATGCTTGATGCTGGCTGGAAACTACTATTTTATTAACTTTAGTAGGGATAGAGTTTTCATAGACCACACTTACTTGTGTTTTGCCATCGGGTCCTAGAAACGGTAATACTTTTTGTTTACGCACTAAGCTAAGTTTTTTAGCTAAGGCGTGAGCGTACATAATAGGCAGGGGCATAAAACCAGATGTCTCATCACAGGCATAGCCAAACATTAAACCTTGATCACCTGCACCTAGACTTTTATCTTCCCGTTCATCCACCCCTAAGGCAATATCAGCAGATTGATCTTCTATGGCAACCATTATGGCACATGTTTGGCCATCAAAGCCCAAATCGGTAGAGTTATAACCAATATTTTCTATTTGCTGGCGAGCTATTTTAGGAATATCTAGCAAGGCTTTGCTTTTGGTTTCACCAGCGATTAGGCATAAGCCAGTTTTAAGCAAGCATTCCACCGCTACTCGTGAATCAGGATCTTGTTCTAAGTAGGCATCTAGTAAAGCATCACTGATCTGATCGGCCATTTTATCTGGATGGCCTTCTGTTACTGATTCGCTGGTAAATGTGTGCGTGCGTTTAGGGATCATAAAGCTACCTCAAAATATTAGATGAAACCTTTAATAAATTGATTTTATTTTCTGTTTATTAAAATTTGGCTAATATAAAAAACTAAAATAAATTAAATTTTAAAAAAAAGTTGTTGCATAATAATTTTTATTTAGATAAACGTATGAAGTCGGGGTGTAGCTCAGCTTGGTAGAGCGCCTGTTTTGGGAGCAGGAAGTCGTAGGTTCGAATCCTGCCACCCCGACCATTTTTATTTAATCAAATAAATTTTTTATGACTATTGCCACACGTATGTAAAACCTATATACAATCCAAGGTTAATATCATGCGTTCTTAGCTCAGCTGGATAGAGCATCGGCCTTCTAAGCCGAGGGTCGCAGGTTCAAGTCCTGCAGAGCGCACCACTTTTTTACCCAATTAAAATTTTTGGCTAATATCGACCTATTTAGCGTTGATGGGGCTTATTAGTGAATATAAAAAAAAATCCTAGTGCATTAGTTGTCGGTTTGGCCTTATTTTCCATGTTTTTTGGATCAGGTAATTTGATATTTCCTTTATTGCTTGGAGCCAATTATCAAGGCTATTTCCCCATAGCTACTTTGGGTTTTGTTATTACCGCTGTGATTTTGCCAAGTTTTGGTATTTTAGCCATGGTGCTTGCAGGTGGTGATTATAATAAGATTTTTATTAACATAATGCCTAAAAAATATTCTCAAACATTAATTTTTTTAATTTTATTATTTTGGATACCCTTTGGTTCTGGGCCACGTTGTATTTTATTGGCTCATGCATCTGTTAAAACTTATATAACCTTTTTGCCTAATATCTGGAGTTTTTCTTTAATTTTTTTAAGCTTAGTATACTTTTTTATAAAGAATCAAAACAAAGTAATAAATCTTTTAGGAAAAGTTCTAACGCCTTTATTGCTGCTATCCATATTTTTAATAGTGTTTGCTTCTTTTGAAAAAATTAACTTTACCCCACCGTTGCAATCCATGTCAGACGTATTTTTTAAAAGCGTACTATCAGGTTATTACACACAAGATTTAATCGCAGCTATATTTTTTTCTGCAACGCTAGTAGGCATGCTTAATCATCAAAATTTACCTAAAGCCATACTTACTAAAAAAATTTGGCAAGCAGGTTTAATCGCAGTTATTTTGCTTGGTGTTTTATACGCATGCCTTATGGCTTCTTCAGCGGCTTTTAGTGAGAACTTAATTTCTTTGTCTGGTGAGCAATTAATATCTGCTTTAGCTCAAGAAGCTTTGGGGGCTACTTTTGGAACAATTTCTTCAGTGATAGTATTTTTGGCTTGTTTTACCACAGAAATAGCTTTGGTTTTAGTGATGACTAACTTTATTGCGAGCATTTCGCATAAAAACTATCAAATTTCTTTGTTTGCGAGCCTTTTTTTGATTTGGTTTATGTCACTTCTTGATTTTTCCAGTTTGATGAACATCATTTCTTTTGCTATGCAGATTATTTATCCTATTTTATTTATTTTAGTTTTAAGATTTTTATGGAGTCATAGTGAAAAGCGCGCAGCCTAATTTTATCGTTGTTGGATTAGCACTGTTTTCCATGTTTTTTGGTTCTGGTAATTTAATATTTCCTCTCATGCTGGGCAGAGACGCTGGAGAATTATTTTATATCTCAGCTGTAGGCTTTATTTTAAGCGCTGTTTTTATACCGTTTATGGGTGTATTGGCTATTGTTAAAGCTCAAGGTGATTATTATTTGATCTTTACAAGATTTCTGGGGCATAAATTAGGGCTTATTTTAATATTTTTAACATTGTTATTTTTTATACCTTTTGGAGCTGCACCACGCTGCGTGATTTTAGCTCACGCATCCCTTAAAACTTTTGTTTTGATGCCGCCATTATGGCTATTTTCTCTAATTTTTTTGGGTATTATTGGTTATTTAGTGATTAATAAAAATAACTTACTAAGCATTTTAGGTAAAGTATTAACACCGATCTTGCTTGTTTGTTTGGTCTTTATGGTTATTTTTGCCCTTAAAAACGGGCAAATAGATCCGCCTCTGTATGAGGCACAAAGCCTCTTTTTTAATAGCTTATTTCAAGGCTATAACACGCAGGATTTATTTTCTTCTCTGTTTTTTTCTAGTACGTTAATATTTTTAATAAAAGATGATTTTAGCAATAAAAAACAACTAAAATCTACGCTTTTAAAAGCAGGCATCTTAGGTTCTATATTATTAATAATTTTATACGTATTTTTAATGTTGGCGTCTTCTTATCATAATGATATATTAATTGGTAAAAGTGGCATTAAATTAGTCTCTATCTTGGCTAGGCAAACTTTAGGCAGTTTTGGTGCTATAGCTTCACTGGCTGTTTCTTTGGCCTGCTTAACCACTGGCGTGGCATTGGTATTAGCCTTTAAAGACTTTTTAGCGAGAACATTTAAGATCAATGCTTTTGTTGCTTTAAGCATAACTTTAATAAGTATATTTTTAACTTCTTTGATCAAATTTGAGGGCATAACTGCTATAATATCGCCCATAATGAAAGTATTTTATCCTGTTATTTTAGTGTTAGTGGTAGCATTTTTACTGGCTAAACATAAAATTTATGAAAAAAGCTTGTAGTAGTATCTTGACCAAAAAAAAACTTGGCATAGTCTGTCCAAAGATTTTGCCTGGATAGCTCAGTCGGTAGAGCAGAGGACTGAAAATCCTCGTGTCGGCGGTTCAAGTCCGTCTCTAGGCACCAATTTTAAACTAGTTCCTAATTTTTGTAATTCATGTAAGACATCAATTGACACGGCAACATTACTATCTAAATTTATATAAAAAATTAAGGAGAAGTAATGTCTAAGGTAGTAATTTTTTGTTTTTTATTTTTGCCATATGTATGTGCTGTATCTATAAATAATGAAAAAGATTTTATTCGTTATCGTAGCAAATCAAGGGATTATATATCAGATTTTATTAATAGGTATGATGACTGGTGCAAGCTAACAGATCCGCAGAGTGAAGATTATCATAAAATGGTATCGCAAAAGCAAGACTCATGCAAATTAGCTTATAAAACAGAAATAGAAAACGCTGATTTAAAAAAAAACAAGCATTTTATTGTACGTGATATATACCTCATGGCCAAAGAGCAAAAATCTAATGATTTGGTGGGCTATGTCTTATATAATTTAGTGGCAAAGAATGCTTCTCCTTTACGTTTTGAAAAAACTTTGCCAGAGGCAATAGATTGTTATTCATTTGAGAATGTAGAACACAGGCAGCTGATTGAGCACATTGCTAACTTTTTTTATTTAGATCAAAGTGAGTACTGCTGTGGAAGTTATGAGCAGTTTAGCCAAAAATATTTAGATGATTTACATAAAAAATTACGCTTTGGTGAACAAGCTAGTACAAATTTTTTAGCTTCCCATGAAACCTTAGAAGACGTATGTAAAAAAGATTCTCAAGTTCTTGAAGAATGTAATATAACCCATGAACAAATTGCCGATGTTTTATCAAATATAAAAAAATTATATGATAAAGCCAGAAAAATTAGTAATCCTAAAGATCAGTTTTATAATGAAGAAAAAGCTAAAAACTATGAAGAAAAATTAGCTTTGCTCAGTGATGAAGCCAAAGAATCACGAGCTTTTGATGGTTTTACCTATTATGATGAGGCAAAAGTAAAAAATACCTCTCCTATGGTTATTAACTATAGAGAAAGAGATTACTTAGTAGCTCGACATAGTTATTGGGGCATACAAAACTGTCTTTTTGATTCAGGATTACGAGGAGGAGAGCATTCTTTTGATATGAGAAACACTATTGGAGGAGGTGACGATTATACTATTTATGATTTGAGTAATAATCCTTGTTATGATCCAACTTCTTTAGAAAAAACCTCTGCCTTATGGTTTAATGATTTACTAATTCACTTGATCAGAGATCATCATTTTTTTGAAGGGTCAACGTATCATAGAGTAGAGCCTAAAAAAGTGATTGATTTTTTTAATATTCAACCAAATACTAAATATGCTTTAAAAATGTATGAAGCCAAAGAATGGCAAAAAAAGAATGGCTCTATGACAATAATGAGTCCTGTTTCTGTGGGTGTTGAAACAATAATAGAGGTGGATGATAAGAAATCAAATAAACTTTCTATTAAAATCCAACAGATTAACGAAAAAGAAAAGTCAATAACTGTTTATCATCAGGAACATCCAGAATTCCCCTTAATAATCCAGCTAGGCAAGATGATGGAAAACCAGTTGATTTTTGAATTAACAACTATTAAATTAGTAAAAGCCAATGGTTAAAAATAAATATTAAAAGCGCTTTTAAAAGATAATAGGTGATTTATAGGTTTGTGAATATTTATATAAAAGCCGTAATCAACCCCAAGGGATACTGATAACTCATCTACAAAAATCCATTCTAGGCCAATTTCACTGCTTAAGCCTACAAAAATTGGCCAACCTTCTAGATTTTTGAGCTCTGTGGCGGCTTTTCCTAAAAATTGTAAATAATTTATAAGTAAGGTGCTGTAAACTCTAAGATCTTGTTCGCTAAAGTTATATTTAACTCCACTGCCAGCATTAATAGAGCTTAAAACTTTTTTAGTTTGGCTCATAGGACCAAAGCTTACATGGCTTTGAGAAATCCAATACCAATCATAATCAAAAGCGGCAGCAAATTTGGCCCCTATTAAATAGTCATAAGAAATTCCCAGTGGTTTTTTTTTATTAATAGCTATGTTGTCAACTAATTCAAATCCAAAAATGGGTAAACTTATGATTTTGTTACCAAAAGCTTCGCTGTGAGCGTAAATATGGTGTAACAGCATAATAAAAATAAGTAATTTTTTCATAGCTTAATAAGCAGTTAAAATATCAAAATAATCCATCAAGAGATCCAACTCTGCCTTGACTGCAAGCGTGTATTCGTTACACTTACACTCTAATGATTGTATTTATTGTGGTGATGTAATGAAAATTTCGAGTAAATTTATAAAATAT
>CAZBMJ010000057.1:0-8235 GCA_964493205.1 uncultured Myxococcales bacterium | reverse complement strand
GATCAAATCTTTAACACACACTTAATATAACTATTTTATGAGATCTTAGCTATATGCCTCAATTTGTTCACCGTATATTACGTTTTCGCATTGAAGTGAAAAAGGAAGTAAGGATTTATCGCCATAAAACATAAGAGAAAAAACCTTATTGCTTCCTTTGCTTCGTTTATAATTACTTACTTCAAGCAATTCATGTTCTTTATTAGAAATTAAATCAGGTGTTCCAATAACAAGCACATAATCTGCAGAATATATATCCTTATTGGTAGTAATATTAAAACCAGCGAGCTTTAAATGGTTAATTAATTCATTCACTCTAATAATATTTAGGTAGAATTCCTCAGAATAAACCACAGAGATATTAATTTTATCAGCTTGTAAAACTGGTGCCAGTTTTTTTATAGCATTTTCCAGTTTGAATATTTCAATATTTCTTTTATGGACTAATTCATGTTTTTTATGGCTAAAAGCATCTTGTAAGGTTTGCAGACATTTAGAAATATCGTTAATTTTTGAAAGCTTACTCTCTAAATTATTAAAATTAAATTCTCTGTGATTGCCTATTTCTTCTGAAGCTTTCATAAGCAAATCTTGTATTTCAGCCGTATGAGTTAAATTCTGATTTCTACAAAGCTCATACATCTGCAAAATATTAATGTAAGATTTTGCAAAAATTTCTTTTTTTATAAAATTTCTGAAGTTAGGGTTCTTGTATTGCCCATTTCTAAGCTTGGGAAAATGGCTTTCAATAAGCACTTCAAGCATTTGCAGTTCTAAAAGACTGGAGAAAACTGTTTTTTTATAATATTCTTTTGGCTCAATCTCACTCAAAAGCTCTAAAAAAGTAATGTTGTAAAGAGTGCTATCACTCATATTAATTATATTTGGAAAACTTATTTTAATGCTCTCATCAAAAATAATAGGAATAATAGCGGTAGGATTTTTTGAAGCGCGAGTTCCTATGTATTCTAAGGCTTGTTTAAAATCAGCCTTAGGAAATAAGTTTTCTGTACCTATGAGGATAACATAATCATATTCAAATATTTTGCTTAAAAATACCGTAGTAGAACCAGCCACATTATCGCTTATCAAAGTAGCCTCACAGCCCGTTAATTTTAAATGATCCGCAAGCTTACGAGCTTGTATCTCATAAAAAGCATCCGTTTGGTCATAGGCTATAAAAATAGAGTACTTTAGTGAAGGAAGCGTTTTTAAAGTGTTTATATTGTCATAGATTAATATAATTTCTTCACTAAATTGTTCTTTAAATGCAAGTTGCAAAGTGCTTAAAATGGAAACAACGTGCTCATTATTAAATTTTTGAGCTTTTTCGCCAATTTTATTATAACTATCTTCTAGCAGTTCCTTATAAGCTCTTTTAAAAATAGAATTGGATGGATTTTTCTTCATAACTATAAAACTATTATAGGTACGAACAACATGAGTATCTAATTTTAGAGAGGCAATTTCATCTTGTGTTAAAAACTTTTTCAAATTCTTTTTTGTTTGATCAATAGTAAGTTTAATTTTATGAGGTATTTCATCATTAAGATGAGCACTAAACACTGCACTACTAAAAAATAAAAGAGCTACTATAATCTTCATTTTAACAAATTCCTTATGAGTAAAAAATGTTAAAAAATTATAAATAGTTTTTATAAACTTTCTATACAGTACCTATTTCTTCAAGTTCTTGCCAACGTGCATATAGACGCTCTATTTCTAAATCCAAGAAACTTAGGCGCTGAACTTTTTCTTGAGCAAGTTTGCTATCACGAAAAGTTTCACTATTGGCAAGTTCCTCATGAAGCAGGGTGCGTTCATGTTCTAAGCTTTCTATTAAACTTGAAATTTTCTGTAATTCTTGTTCTTCTTTAAAACTTCTTTTTTTGGTTTTAGTTTTTTCCCGTTCAGCTTTAATAACTACTTTGACCGTTTCTTGATTTAAAGATTTCTTTGCACAAGCTCTCGTATAATCGCTATAATTGCCGTTATAAAGCATAAGTGTGCTTTCATTATTACTAGCAGGTTCAAAAGCAATAATATGGGTACAAATATGATCTAAAAAGCTTCTATCATGGCTTACCACAAATACCACGCCATCATAGTCAAGCAAAATCTCTTCTAAAACTGCCAGGCTTGATACATCTAAATCGTTGGTAGGCTCATCCAGTAACAAACAATTAGCTTGATGTCTAAAAAGTTTAGCAAGCATTAACCTATTTTGCTCACCACCAGATAATCCTGCTACTTTACGATTAGCATCACCACCAGAAAATAAATATTTTTCTAAATAACTCGCTATATGAATTTTTTGCTCATCGATAAAAACATAATCACCGTGATCTGCCAAAGTCTCTTTAAGAGTAGCATTTTGATCAAGTTTTTCGCGATGCTGATCAAACTCAAGAACTTGAGTATTTTTACCAAATTTAATCTGCCCAAAACTAGGAGCTATTTTGCCTGACAATATGGATAAAAGCGTAGTTTTACCAACACCATTAGGGCCCAAAATTCCATAGCGCTGCCTATTGCCCACTTTTAGGCTAAAATTTTTAAATAAAACTCTTGGGCCAATACTAGCCCCCACTGCTTCAAGCTCTAAAATAGTATTTCCTAAACGCTTAGTATTGGCAGTTGCCAGCTGTAACTTTTTTTTGCGCTGTGATTCGCTATCTTTAGCTATTTCGTTCATGAGCTCATAAGCACGATCTATGCGAGCATTTTGTTTGGTAGTTCTTGCAGGAGTACCAGCCCTTAACCAAGCAAGCTCATTAACCATTAAACGTTCACGCCGATGAAGACTGCGCTCTTCAATAAGTTCTCTTACAAGCTTATTCTCTAAATAATTAGCAAAAGGAGGCTCATGAGTATAAAGGGCACCCTTATCAAGCTCTACAATTTTAGTGGCCATCTCATCAATAAAAGCTTTATCGTGAGAAACAAATAAAACCCCAGCATTAGATTTTGTAAAAAATTCTACTAAAAAACTAATAGCTTTAATATCAAGATGGTTAGTTGGTTCATCTAATAAATAAACATCAGGTGCAGATAGTAAAATACGCGCTAAATCCACCCTACGTTTTTCACCACCAGAAAGTGTGCCAATAGTTTGTTCTTTGGCTAAAATACCTAAGCGACTTAAAACAGTATCAACCAAATAATCTGTATCAAAGCCGCCTTTTTGTTCTATAGTTTGAGTTATTTGGTCAATTTTGCTTACTAATTTTTCTTGTTCTTGCTCACTAACTAAGCCTATTTCACCACATAAACGCTGATGTTGCGCAATCGCTTCAAAATGCGGTTTCATGGCTAAACGAACAGTTTCTAATACGCTTAAATCTTTATCAAGGGTGGGTGTTTGTTCTAAAAAGCCAATACTTAAGCCTCTAGATTTTTCAACCCTACCACCGTCAGGAATTTCATGATGAAAAATTTTTAATAAGCTTGATTTTCCAGCACCATTTTGCCCCACTAAGGCTAGGCGTTCTTTAGGCAATAAAGATAATGAAACATTGTTCAGTATAACACGTTCACCAAAGGCTAAATATAGATTTGTAGCATTTATCATAAGGCTTTATTGCCCGCTTCTAGTTGCTTGGCAATAGGCAATCCTTAATGAGAAGCTTCATGAATAAAGATTTTTTTACATTTTTTAGTGTTTTTTTGGCACTGAGGAAAAGGACACTTACTAGTATTAGTACTACAGGTGTCACATACCACCAAATGATTGCAGCTTGTCAAAATATTACTAGGGTTTTTGCCACATTGTAAACATATATAGGGCTCTAATGCTAAAACATACTTTTTAGTTATTTTTTCTCTACACATGAGGCATTGCTTAAGATCCTTGCTGCATTCCTCACATACTGCGTAATGCCTGCAAGGGCTAAATAAAACTTGGCACGGATTGGCCATGCATATTATGCATCCTTCTTCACTCAAATCCTTTTTATAATCCTCAAGAGAAAGAAGAGCTCTTTGCTGATATATTTCAGCATTAAAACGATAATTATTACACAGCACTAAAAGCTGTTCTGTAAGAATATGATGTTCTGGGCTAGGAACACAATATGTCGTAACAAACTCCTCAAGCTGTCTTATGGAATCATCATCCAAATATTTAATATTTTTTAATAAACGCTCGCTTTCGGCAACAATTATTTTTTTGACTGCTACTTCTTTGCTCTCTTTAGAGCCAACTAAGTTTTTTATAGATGCACAAATACCACATCCCAAATGAGTATCAACGATAGTGCAATAAGATATATGAGCATTCGATATATTAGTTTTAAATTGCTCAAATGCTTGCTTATTGAGATCATGCTCTTCTACAGAATACATTGATAGATGGTAAAAACTAAACACAATAAAAATAATTTTTTTCATATAATTCCTAGACATTTAAGGGAGAATTGGAAAACAATCTTAAGTATTCATCAATGGCAAAAAAGCAGTTTTTATAAAAAGTTTCTAATTGCCCACCTTTTTTAGAGTTTTTATTCATTTGTTTTAAAAAAATTAGTAATCTATCAATTTTTTGTGACTCATGAGGATCTTTAATATCTTCAAATAAACGTATAAAAATTTCCAGTTCTTCTTTTCTTCTATTTACATGCTTGCTCTTATCCGTTCCAAAAAAATTTTTTACGGCAGTACAATATTGACAGCCTAGACTTCTCTCAAGCATAATTTTATAGGTACAACAAGAGTCATTAATAAACTTTTTAAAGCCTTCAAAATTTTGGTTATAATCTAGGCTGCTAGAACCTATAGAATAAATAATAGACATAATAAAAAAAAATGTTTTCATTTGAGTTTACTTTTTAAGCTCTAAATCTTACCTTCTAGATATAAACGAGCCATGTAAAGAGCCCCTTCATAATAACCATAGTCAATTGCTTGGTGATAAGCCACGCGGGCTTCCTCATAATCTTGAATAGTTCCTACTGCGTTCTCATGTAATTGACCTAGCTCAACACATCGATGATACTCACCATTTTTTACAGCTAATTCACACTCTTCAAAAGCTTCATATAATTCTTTTTGAGTCTTTTCTTTAGAGCCCATCCCTAAGGCTATTTTTTCAAAATCACAAGCTCGCTCTATATTTTTTTTAACACCAATACCATTTTTTAAACAATGGGCAATTTTAGTATGGGCTATGATATTGTTTTTCTGTACAGCTGATAAATAATATTCATAGGCTGTTTTTGGATCATTACTAAGATAATAATCACCTAAAATAATCATGGATTGCGTATCTCCTAGTTGTGCTGCTAATTTATGATATTTAAGTTCACATTCTTTATACAGCACTCCCTTTGCTTTATAAGAATTGGCTAAAAATGCATAAATTTTTTGTTTTTCATCATTACTAATTAATTCAGATTTTATTACGTTTTCTTTTTCTAAGGCTTTATCAAAATACAAAAAAGCTTGCTCATTATTTTGTTGAGTACCTAGGCCAAATAGATAGCTTTTACCCAAATATAAATAAACATCTGTTTTAGAAACTGAATAATTACTAAACTGCTTATTATTTATGGCTCTTTCATACCACAACAAAGCTTTTTCTAGATCTTGTTCAACGTGAAATCCATAACCTTGGCTGTATAATTTACCTAATTTTAGTTGTGCAAATATCTCTTCTTTTTCTGCAGCTAATAGATAATATTTCTCCATTTGTTTAATATCTTTTGCTACACCCTTAGCATTGCCATAACAGTGGGCTACTTCGTATTGAGCTTGTGTATGCCCAAGATCAGCTGCTTTTTTATAGTGTTCAAAAGATTTTTCTTTAGTTTGATTATTCTTACCGTAATACTCTCCTAAGCTATAGTTTGCTTCAGGGTGATCTTTTTTTGCAGCTTGTATAAAATAATCTATTTTTTCCTCTTGGTTGGTGCAAATAGCGCCTAAGTTATATAGAGCATCAATATCACCTTCTTCCACAGCTTTTATGAGCCATTCTTTGCTTTCTTTAAACATTGAATCATCATGTCTAAGAAGAGCAAACCTGTTCATAGCCCTACAACAGCCTGCTTCTGCTGCTTTTTTATAAAATTGTTTTGCTTCATACTTTTTATTAGGGATAGTTTCATAATACTTTCCCAGTTCACAGGCAGCCATAGTATGATTTTTCTCAGCCAAATCTGTAAGAATTTCTATTGCCCTGTTGGTATTTTTTTCTACACCGATACCACCTAAATAACCAAGACCTACTTTATAGGCTGCTTCAGTATTAGTTTGGGCAGCTTTATAATAGCACTTAAAAGCTTCTGTATAATTTTGTTGTTGCTCATATGTTTGTGCTGCTTCATATAAATCTTCTTCTGCATCTTGCCTTGTTGTTGTCACGCAAAAAAAGGGCGTAGAAAAAAATAAAACTAAAATTATTTTTAATAATTTCATTAGTTTTTCCCTTCATTTTCAGCAAGCAGAATTTTATATGCTTTTTCATAACAGAAAGAAGCTAGTTCAAAATTCTCTTGTTCTTTAAATAATTGAGCAAACTCGGCTGCCTGAGCATGATTTTCTATATTCAGTGTTGAATTAAAAGTTTTTACCTCTTGCGCAAGCTTATCTTTGTTTATATTTGACAAAACTTCTTGTGCTTTTTTACTACCGTTCTTTTTTGCCAATTCGTAATATTTAACAGCTTTTTCTTCATTTTTTTTTGTTACTTCGCCTTTTATATAGTAGGTTGCTAAGACATAATAGAAAAATCTTCGTTCACTTTCTTGTAAGAAAGAATCCAATAAGAAGGAATTTTCCATTTCACTAAACCATTCAAAAGCCTTCTGGTGAGCGTTTTGCTCAAAAGAATATCTACCCAAATAGTATTGGGCTTGCGCACTTGACTGTTGGGCGGCTTTTTCATACCAATAAAGCACTTGTTCTTGGTTATTCTCTCCTACATAATATTTTGCAAGGTATAGCTGAGCTTTTAAAAGGCCTTGGGTCGCTGCTTTTTCGTACCAAAATAAAGATTTGCTCTTATCTTTTTTTATACTTATGCCATGACCTTTTTCATACAATTCAGCTAAACTAATTTGAGAGTTTGAATCATTATTTTCTGCTGCTAGTAAATAGTATTTTTCTGCTTGTTCTAAATTTAATTTGATACCTTTTCCATTATGATAACACTCTGCAGTTCTAAATTGAGCTTTTGTATGGCCAAGATCAGCTGCTTTTTTGAACCATTCAAAAGCTTTTGTTTGATAGTTATCTTTAGAACAACGACAACCTAATTTATATTGTGCTGGAGCATAATCTTTATTGGCAGCTTTTTCATATAATTCAAATGGCTTGCGACCATAACTATGATCAGGCTGCAGTTTTGCAAGGTTATATAAGCCTTCAGGATCTTCCTTATTGGCTGATTTTTCAAACCATATTGTAGCTTGATTGTGAGATTGAGCTATGGCGTTATGGTTTGGCCTTATAGACTCCTTTTTTAGCCTAGCAATTTCTTTTAAAAAAAAGTGCCCTAACTTATTAAAAGCTTTAACATAATTTTTATTTGCGGCTTTTATATAATATTCTTTTGCAAAATAGAGAGATTTAGTTATTCCTAAGCCTTCTTCATAACATTTTGCTAATTTGTAACTGCCTTCAATATGACATTCATTGGCAACTTCTGTTAATAAATCTGTTCCTATTTTTTTACCATCTTCGCCTTCAATGCCTGATAGGTAGATTAAAGCTAAATTGTATTTTCCTTCTTTGTTATCTTGTTTAGCTGCTTTATAAAACCATTCAAAAGCTTGTTGTTGATCTTTATCTGTTCCATAGCCTTGTTTGTAATAAAGCCCTAAGCCATTTTGTGCAGTTGCACATCCAGCCTGTGCTGCTTGTACAAAATAAGGAAGAGCTTCTTCATATTTTTTTTCTTTATGAAACTCTAGACCTTTTTTAAATAGTTCTTCTTTGGTTATATTTGTGCAAAATAACGACGCAGAAAAAGATAACAAAGCCATCATGTATAAGCATATTTTTAATAATTTCATGAGAACAACCTCGTTTTTAAAAAACACACTCTTAAGCAATTGACGAGGAAAAAACAATGATGTTAGACAGTATTTTTTATAAAAAATAAAAGGGAGAACTTTATGAAAAAAATATTTATATTATTCTGGATTATGGCGGCTTTTGCTAGTGATATTTTTGCAATAGAGTTATAGCTACGCTCTCATAAAAAAGTTATATGAGATAATATTTAAAAATATTAAA
>CAZBMJ010000056.1:0-8573 GCA_964493205.1 uncultured Myxococcales bacterium | reverse complement strand
TTAGCCTTTTAAATTTGTGGGGATACCTCAGGGACAAGCCGACGGCACGTAGAGAAGGGCTAAAAATAGAATTCCATCACCTGTGCTTATCCAAAACTCAGATTAACTAATCAATACTTATGGGTAATCATATGGGCGTGGCACGTAGAAACGGGCTGAAAACAGAACTTGAACACCTGGGCTTATCAAATACTCAGGTTAATCAACGCTTATGGGTAATCAGATGGTCACGCTGCGTAAGAGCTTACTTAAATTCTTCAACTACCTATTGAAAAACTAAAGTTTATTAGATAGAGCGATCTAGGCAATTTAATTTTTTAATGCTTAGGAGCATCAATGAAAAAGATTTTTATATCTGCAATCATGGCTATGTCTTTATTTACTTCTGTTAATGCAAAGGCTGCCAATGAAAAAACTATGGCCCTAGCCGTATCGCCACTTTTTGCTGTAGTAAGCTCGGCTAACATACTTTATCAATATAAAGTAACTGATTTTCTAGCCATTACTGCCCCTGTAAATCTTTCTTATAATTGGGTACGCAAATTGCTTATTGAAGAGCTGTTCGAGCAAAAATCAAACAGCATGCCAATATCTTTTGAAATTGGCGTTGGCGCTAAATTTTTTATGAGCAGCAACAAACAAAAAAGTTTAAACGATAGTTTTTATCTAGAGCCAAGGCTTAATTTCAATTATAGCCAATTAGATTTTAGTTCCGCTAAATACAAAATAAATTCCACTGCTATGGGTATAGCTCCTATGGCTATGCTTGGTTGGGATTGGGTCTATGATGGTGGGTTCTTTATGAACTTAGAAGGTGGTGCTGGTGTTAACTTTCTTGTAAAAAATGATACAAGTACTTCTCTAGGAGATAAAGACGCAAATACTATTGTTAATGCTTTTTTTGGAATCCCTCAAAGCGGTGATACCTGGAAATTTAATTATGGCATAGACTTTAAACTAGGTTATGCTTTTTAATTATCTGATTTCTAATCCAAGCACTTGGTAAATATTATCAAGTGCTTTTTTTATGGTATTTAAATAAGTATTATCAAGCAAATAACTAAGATCAAAAGTTTCAGGATAATGCGTATTAATACTATATTTTAATTCCTCGTAATTAGTGTTGTTTAAAAATATGCTTTTATTAATACTGGCAAACTCTTCTTCTGACAAAACACAGCGCAGGCGTAAGCATGCAGGACCTCCACCATTGGCCATGCTTTGAGAAATATCAAAAAAAGCTACTTCGTCTATGGGATTATCATCACTGATAATTTTTTGTATGGCATTGTTGCTAAAACTGTTTTCCCTAGATTCTAGAGGGGCAAATAACAACATCTTGCCGTTGTTTTTAGTTAATAGTTGGGAGTTAAACAAATAAGAGCTCACAGCGTTATTAAGTGATAAATCTTTATTGTTAATAGTTATAATAAATAATTCTTTGTTGAAATTATTTTCGTAAGCTTTTTTTATGGTTAATAAAGCTTTTTGTTGATCAATAAAAGCAAGCTCATGGCACAAAATAACATTTTCGTTCATCACACACACGACGTCGTTATGAAAAGCACCTTCATCGATGGCTTGAGGGTTTTGTTGTAAAAAGAAGGTTAAATCAGCCTTAAGTTTATGAAGCCTGGCCACGCTTTGTGAGGCTAATAAAGATTGTCGTGCTGGAAATTTAAGAGTTTTTTGACTATCATGGCCTGCAAGTTTGCCGTAAACAAATATTTCTAAGCCTGCATTAGTATGCTCAGAGCATAAACGGTTATGATTAGCAGCTCCCTCATCCGATAAAATATCGTGAGCAAAAAGTGGTTTGTGCACACTAAAATAGCGTGAATCATTAAAAATTTGTCGCAAAAGTTCATAAGAAGAATCTGCTTCAATACTTCTATGAAACTTATTGATTAAGTTAGCTGGCGTAATATGTACTTTATTATCAAAGCAATCACTGCTAGGGCTAAAGGTGGCCATATTGGCCGCCCACATAAACGATGATGAACATAGATTTTTTACCAAAGTTGGGTTTTGCTCTAAGGCTGTTTTTACGCTATCAAAGCCTAAGTTTTCTAGAATTTGAAAGAAAGGCCGTGGATGAGGAGGAAAAATGCCTTGCTTAAATCCTTGTTTGTGCAAAAAATACATTTTTTCTAAACCTTGCAAGGCGGCAATTTTAGGATTAGAAGATTTTTTTTGATTAGTAGTAGAAGCAATATTGCCAAAAGAAAGGCCTGCAAAATTGTGCGTTGGCCCTACTAAGGAATCAAAGTTAACCTCTGTGGCTATTTTCTTCATAAAAAATCCTTTTTTTGCTGTTTTGGTTATACTATAGTTAAAAGTTCTAAATGGAGCAAGTTATGAAAGTTGGAAGTATTGTTTTATGTGCCGGCGCTAGCAGCAGAATGAAAAGTGAAAAAAGTAAAATGTTGCAAACTTTATCTGGCAAACCATTATGCTACTTTAGTATTAACAATGCTTTGTCACTAAGCGATTATCAACCTATAGTGGTAATAGGGCATCAAGGCCAAGAAGTGCAAAATGAACTTACTAATTTTTTTGGCAAAAATATTGATTTTGCCACGCAAAAAGTACTAGACGGTACAGCATCAGCCGTAAAAACCGGTTTAAGCAAGTTAGCCAATGATTGTGAAAGTGTCTTGGTTATTTATGGTGATACGCCACTGCTTACTAAAAATTCTCTAGAGCGCTTAATAAATTTACAAAAAAGAAGCCACGTACCTATTGCTATGTTGTCAACTACTACAGATACCCCAAGCGGTTATGGTAGAATTATTCGTAATCAGCAAGAACAAGTAACTCATATTATAGAAGAAAAAGATGCCAGCTTAAGTCAAAAAGAAGTAAAAGAAATTAACCCAGGAATTTATGTTTTTGATGCAAAATTTTTAAAAGAAACTATTGTTAATTTAAACAATAATAATGCCAGCAAAGAATATTATTTAACAGATATAATTAAAAGCTATGTTAGTTCAGGAAGCGGTTTTGGCCCCATAGAAACACTTGATGTGCCTTATGAAGAAGTGCTTGGTGTTAATGATTATGTGCAACTATCTTTAGCTAGCAAAATTATGAATAACCGCATACTTACCAAACACATGCTGCAAGGGGTTAATATAATCGATGCAAACAATACCTATATAGAAGATAGCGTACGTATTGCTTCTGATGTTACTATTTATCCCAATACTCATTTAAGAGGCGCTACTCATATTGCTGCAGGCGTAGTTATTGAGAATGGGTCTATTATTAGTGATAGTAGTATTGAGGCCAAGGCCCATATTTATGCTTATAGTGTACTTGAGCAAGCGCATATAGGGACAAACTCTCAAGTTGGTCCATTTGCTCGCCTGCGTCCACAAACACACCTTGAAAGCTTTGTTAAAATAGGAAACTTTGTGGAAGTTAAAAAATCTATAATTAAAGAAAATAGCAAGGTGAATCATTTAGCCTATATTGGTGATAGCGAAATAGGCAAAAGCTGCAATATTGGTGCAGGGGTAGTAACCTGTAATTTTGATGGTCAAAATAAGCACACTACAACCATATTAGATAATTCTTTTGTGGGCTCTAACGCCACTTTAATCGCCCCACTAATTATTGGAAAAAATTCTTATATCGCTGGCGGCAGCACTATTACCCATGAAGTACCCACTGAAAGTTTGGCATTTGGTAGAGCTCGTCAAGTTATTAAGCCTTTAAAAAAGCCTAAAAAAACTAATAGCCAAATAAAAGAAATTGATATTTAGTGGGTTCTAGGGCCGGCAAAGGGACCGGCCCCTACGCGGTGAATAAAGATATTTTTGACTCTAAAATAAAATAAGTAATATAAATTTAATAATTAAATCACTTTTAAGATATAATTTAAAGAGCTTTTTTATTGACCTTTCACTAACTAGTATCAACTAACACATAAGGGGGGGCATTTGGGAAAGCTAGCGTATAAAACATTACCTGATCATCAAAATAAATCATGGCCATCTGGCATTAACTATATCATTGGCAACGAAGGGTGCGAGCGGTTTAGTTACTATGGTATGAATGCTATTTTGTATATTTATTGTGTGACGTTGTTTGTTTCAAATTCTTTGGGGCAAGACGAAGCTTCTAATATGGCTACTTCTACGGTGCATTTATTTAAAACTGGAGTTTATGCGTTTCCCATGATTGGCGCTATTATTGCTGATCGTTTTTTGGGCAAATATAACACTATTTTATATCTTTCATTGGTGTATTGCTTAGGTCACGTGGTGTTATCTTTTACCGAAGGCTCTATTTATGGAATGGCTGTGGGTTTAGGGCTTATAGCCATTGGTTCTGGTGGAATCAAGCCTTGTGTATCGGCCCATGTGGGTGATCAATTTGGTAAGGGCAACTGGAATTTGTTGCAAAAAGTCTATCAAATATTTTATTTCATTATAAATTTTGGGTCTTTTTTTGCGGTGCTCTTAATTCCTTTAGTAAAAGAATGGTTTGGTTGGCGAGTAGCTTTTTTAATACCTGGCGTTTTAATGTTTATTGCTACGTTTATTTTTTGGTTGGGGCGAAAATCTTTTGTGCACATACCCCCAAATCCAGGCAAAAGCTTAGGCTTTTTTGATTCCTTAAGCTCAGTATTGCTATTTTTAACCTTTGGGTCATTATTTTTTACCGCTCAGAAGTCTTTTTTAACTATAATTTTGGTGTCACTAAGTTGTTTTGTATCTGGCTTATTATTATTTTTTTATAGGCAAAAACTACAAAAAGATGATGGCTTTTTATCTGTAAGCCTGTTTATGGTAAAAGACTATTTTTCTAACTTATTTTATAAAAGAAATTTGGCCTTAGCTTATGTGGGCTCAAATAGTGGGCCATTGTTAAGCCCTCAAAGCACTTCTCATAACGCCCAAAGAGAATTTGGCGATGAAGCAGTAGAGGGTGTGAAAGCTGTGGGACGCATTATTAGTATCTTTATTATGGTAAGCATTTTTTGGGCTTTGTTTGATCAACATTCCTCCTCGTGGATTAGGCAAGCTGAAATGATGGATTTAAGCCTGTATTTGCCAATATTTGGTGAAATAACTATGTTGTCCTCACAAATACCCTCGCTTAATCCTATTATGGTTATGGCCCTAATACCTTTTTGGGCTTATGTAGTAGAGCCATTTTTAAGTAGGTTGGGTATTGCCATGACGCCACTTAAAAAAATGACTTTAGGCATGCTTTTGGCATCTTTTAGTTTTGTGGCAGTGGCGTTGTTGCAAGGCAAAATCGATGCTGACCCAAGCATTAAAATCCATGTGTTATGGCAAATAATACCCTATTTGTTAATCACCACTTCAGAAGTCTTGGTATCTATTACTGGTTTAGAGTTTGCTTATAGCCAAGCACCTAAGCGTATGAAGTCGACAGTTATGGGCTTTTGGTTATTAAGCGTAGCCTTAGGCAATGTGTTAGTGGCACTGTTAGCTCGATTTTCTCACTTAGCTTTAGAAAATTTCTTTTGGTTATTCGCGCTCTTAATGGCCTTAGCTGGTTTAGTATTTGCTATTAGAGCTAAAAATTATCAAGTAAAAGATTACACACAATGAAATATTTTGGCTGCTCTTTGATTTTTCATTGAGTATGCTAGTATTTTAGTGTTTATAAAGCTTTTGGAGATTTTTATGGCAATAGTAGGTCGATTTTGGAGCGTTCTTAAGTCAAACTTAAATCATATGATTGGTAAGGCGGAAGATCCAGAAAAAATGTTAAATCAAATGTTACTGGACATGCAAGAACAGCTTATACAAGCTAAAAAGCAAGTTGCCGTGGCTATTGCCGATGAAAAACGCTTATTAAGACAACACGATGAGCAAATTACACTAGCCAAAGAGTGGGAAGATAAGGCCATGATGGCAGTAAATGCCGGCAAAGACGATTTAGCGAAGTTGGCTTTGGAACGCAAAGCTGAATACGACAAAATGGCTGCAGGTTTTGAGGAACAATGGCGTGCTCAAAAACAAGCTGTAGACCAACTAAAAACAGCGCTTGTGGGTTTAAGTGAAAAGATTAGTGAAGCAAAGCGCAAAAAAGATTTGCTCATTGCTCGTGCTAAACGTGCTCAAGCACAAAAAACTATCACCGAAACCATGTCTGGTATGGCTGCAGGTTCTGCCATAGATACCATGGATCGTATGCAGCAAAAAATTGACCAAATGGAAGCAGAAGCTCAAGCTACCACAGAGCTTGCTAACGAAATTGAAACCGATGAGCTTTCCGCCCAGTTTAAAACCCTAGAAGTTGTGGGTTCTGATACGGCCCTTGAAGCATTAAAGCGCAAGATGAAAGGTGAGCCAGAGGTTATTAGCGTTAGTACTACTAAAGAAGTAGAAGCTTTAAAGCAACTTGAAGAAGAGCTTAATGTTGCTCAAAAAAGATAGCGGGCTTGAGCCTGTGCTCTCTATGTGCCACGCCTTGTGCCTGTATCTGATACACAAGTTAAAAGCACTGTTTAGTTACTCTCTACGTGCCGTCGGCTTGTCCGCGGCAACCAGATAATTAATTTTTACAATGATAGGTGTTAATTTTCTGAATAGCGTGAATAAGTCACGCTACGTAGGAATGGGTGATAGAGTAGGTTAAACAAAACGCAGGTTATGCATGTACTGGATATTAAAAACTGAGCCAAATAACTATAGCTTTAGTGATTTAGAAAAAGATAAAAAGACCATTTGGGATGGTGTGCGTAATTATCAAGCTCGCAATAACTTAAAAACTATGGCCATTGGTGATTTGGCTTTGATTTATCATTCAGTGGGTCCTCGTGAAGCTGTGGGGATTGCTAAAGTTACTAAAGAATATTTCTGTGATCCAACAGATGATTCCAACACCTGGGTGGCAGTAGAGCTTAGTTTTGTTAAGTGGCTTAAAAAGCCCATAAGCTTAGAGCAAATAAAGTCGTATAAAGAACTTTCAGATCTGGCTTTAATTAAACAATCGCGCCTTAGTGTCTGTCCTGTAAATAAAACTCAATGGGAATTTTTATTATGTTTATAAAAATTTTATTTATTAGTACTTTTATATTTTTTAGCTCGTGCAAGCCTTTTATGACAACCGGTGGTAATTCGGGTAACACTTCTCCAAATCCTGGTGGGCCAGGAGCGCCAATTAAACCTGCCACTTGTGCAGCGATAACTGACTTAAGCAAATGCGCTACAGCACAACCACAAGATAGTACTGATTGCGCTGTAAATCATACGGGCCTTCTTTGTGTTGTACTACCTAAAACCTGTGCTGAAATTTTAATAAAAGAAGATTGCCCTTATTTAAAGGCTGTCTGCGAATGGCAAGCAGGTAATTGTGTTAATAAGCCCGGTGTGCCTCCTCCGCCTCCTCCTCCTCCGCCAGGTGATCCTGTTAAAAAAGACGAACTTATAGAAAGTATTACTAACAACCCAGCTTTTGATGAGGCTGATTTAGATAAATTTGCTAGTTTAGATGAGGCTCAGCTCAAGGATGTACTCACTGAAATTACTAAAAAAGATCCTGCTTATAAAAAAGATCTTATGACTAAAATACTTGCTGAGAATAAACTCAATAATTTTATCAAAGCTGACCAATTAGATGATGCTTTTATTGCAGCGTTTAAAACTGCTGATAAAAAAGATTACGCTTTTAGCAATGCGCTACTAGATGCCGCTTTAAAAGATGGCAGTGGTGTATCAAAAAAAGTTCAAAAAGATGTAGTAAAGAAGGTGTTTGAGAGGGAGGATAGTGGGCAAGATTTGTATAAGGGTTACAGCCCTCCAAAAGCTAAAAAAACGAAATTGGGAACTTATGCCCTTGTAGTTGATAATGATATTGTATTGATTAACAACAAGGTTCCCGATGAAAAAGAAAAAGCTAAAAAAGATGAAATAGGCAAGAGATTTGCAAAAATATTTTCTTTAGGTCCTGAAGCCGTTGATGATTTTTATGATTATATAGAGCCTCAAACTTGGACAGTTATAAGTCCTGAAAAAATGAATCCAAAAATCGGTAAGGCTATCATTAAGTTAATACTGGAAAAAGATTTATTAAAAGAAATTGTTAGAACGCCAAAACATGCACAGGATCTTTTGAATATTCTTCACAATGCAGATGGCTTTCGCAAATTTGACAATGATCTTAGTTTAGAAATTAAAAAGAAAATGGTTGCTAAATTAGATGATTATACTCAAGAGGTCAAAAAATTTGTGGAGACAAATTTTTAAGTTACCGCGGAAGTAGGTAAGAAAAGAATTTCCAAATAAAGTAAAGCTGGTTTTTTTGCCAGCTTTTTTTTATTAAATTCATAAACATCTGTTCAAAATCATGGCTTTGGAAACACAGCCGTAGGCGAAATGTGGCAATCTCGCTGCTTCTTTGCTAGCGCGCCTCGCAAACTGAGGTATCCCCACGAATTAAAGTCTAAATACTATACAACGTGAGTTCGACGTAAAAAAACTGACATACAAGTTTTGAATAAGCCAAGATGTTCGAATTATGTTTTCAGCCCGTTTCTACGTGCCACGCCTTGTGCGAGGCATCCAGATAATTAAACTTTTACAAAGGTA
>CAZBMJ010000055.1:0-8852 GCA_964493205.1 uncultured Myxococcales bacterium | reverse complement strand
CACCTATGCCATCACTATCGTAGTCTGCTTGGGCAGCGTTAGCATTTAGTGGGCAATTATCTAAATCATCAGGTATGCCATCTAAATCTGTATCGGCCAAGCAAGTATTGGTGGCATCATTAGGACAAAAATCGCAAGCGTCCCCTAAACCATCACTATCGCTGTCTGTTTGCGAAGCGTTAGCTGCAAAAGTACAATTATCTGGGCCATTACCTACCGCACACGTAGTGTTTGTAAAGCCTGTATCACCTACGCCATCGGCATCTATATCATTACAAGTGTCACAAGCATCACCTATGCCATCACTATCGTAGTCTGCTTGCACAGCATTAGCATTTAGTGGGCAATTATCTAAATCATCAGGTATGCCATCTAAATCTGTATCGGCCAAGCAAGTATTGGTGGCATCATTAGGACAAAAATCGCAAGCGTCCCCTAAACCATCACTATCGCTGTCTGTTTGCGAAGCGTTAGCTGCAAAAGTACAATTATCTGGGCCATTACCTACCGCACACGTAGTGTTTGTAAAGCCTGTATCACCTACGCCATCGGCATCTATATCATTACAAGTGTCACAAGCATCACCTATGCCATCACTATCGTAGTCTGCTTGGGCAGCGTTAGCATTTAGTGGGCAGTTATCCCAAGCATCTGGTATACCATCTCCATCTGTGTCAACGAAGCTTGAACAGGTATTAGTTGCATCAGTAGGACAAGAATCACAAACATCGCCGATACCGTCTACATCGGTATCAGTTTGTAGAGGGTTAAATTGGTTAACGCAATTATCACATAAATCACCAACAAAATCTAGGTCAGTATCAGTTTGAGCTGGATTAGGAACACTTACACAGTTATCATTAATGTTAGGAATACCATCGTTATCTTCATCATTTGGGTCATTTACCAATATAATATTAGTGTCAATTCTAAAATCTGACAAAAAAGTTCTTCTTTCAGCAAAAAATATATCTAATTCATATGAAAAGCCAGGCGTTAGGCCAAGAGTATCTAAATCGATCATTCCAGAGATAGGAGGATGCACACCTCCTAAATCTAATGCCAGCTGACCATTTATAAAAACCCAAAGGTCATCATCTCCAGTAAATTGAAAATACTGCCCTGGCAAATAAGTAAATGAGGAGTGAATATCAAAAGTAAAATGATAGTTATGTGGATTTCCTTCATTTCCAAACAACATATTATCAATAGGAAAAAATAATGAATTATCGTAGGTATATTCTAAAGGATCAGGAGTAATAGTATTATCAAGAGTAATGGTTAAAGAAGTAGGTAAATTTACACCTGGCACATCATGATACCATTGATTGAAACTAGCTTCACCAGTAGTGGTAATTGTGCTACCACCTGGGTTAGCATAAACAGGCTTACCATCCACTCCTAAAGTAGTTGCTACAATTCCTGGATCTATCGCCAATCCTAATGGCTCAAAATCAGGATGGCTTTGATGAATATCTCTAATACGACCAGTTATATTATACGTAAGTGCTTGCGCAATCATATTGAAAAAAATAGAAATCAAAATTAAAAACAATAAAAATTTATTTTTAATGCCTAAAAATAAGCCCATAAATTCCCCACAACACTAAAACTTATAATATATCAAATATCACTATACAACACTCAAATAATATATATCAAAAAAAGCACCCATTTTATGAGTGCTTTAAATTTTTTATATATAATATCTATTATCACACTATTTTTAAAATATTTTTTTTAACTACTCTTAGGCTAATTAAAGTTAATAAAAATAGCATATTTAGTTTAGCCTGAGCCTTAGTGTTAGTACCTGAACAACCAGCACCAGATATATCTTCTCCTGATTCTTCTTGCTCACTTTCTGCATTAAGTTCTTCCATATTAGGCATAGCTACTTCTGGAGCTTTTGGTGCTTTTGCTGTTTCATCAGCAGTTTCTATGGGTGCTACAGCTTCTGGGGTTGGCGCTTCTGGCAAACCTAGCCCAGGTACTAATGGGGCTGTGGGCCCAAATACAGGAGGAACAGGTGCAAGTGGTAGAGGTATAGCTATAGGTGGGGTACTACAAGCATCACCTATACCATCATCATCAGTATCATTTTGATTTACATTAGGTATGTGAGGGCAATTATCTTCATCATTTTTAACCCCATCTTCATCTAAATCTAGATTATTAAAGGTATCACAAACATCACCAAAAGCATCCTCATCCTCATTTGCCTGATCGGCATTGGCTATATGGGGACAATTATCATTTACATTTAATATTAAATCGCCATCTAGATCGTTATTACTAATTTCATCACAAGCATCACCTTCGCCATCGCCATCACTATCTATTTGGTTTGAATTGGGGTGAATTGGGCAATTATCAACATTATTTAATACACCATCACCATCTATATCGTTATTATTAATTTCATCACAAAGATCTCCCTGGCCATCGCCATCACTATCTGTTTGAGAGGAATTTGGATGAATTGGGCAGTTATCAAGATTATTTAATACACCATCATTATCAAAATCATTATCATTTAATGTATCGCAGATATCACCCAAAAGGTCTCCATCAACATTTTCTTGCCCTGGATTAAATATATGAGGGCAATTATCGTTTACATCTAATATTAAATCAGCATCTTGATCTTGATTATGGATTTCATCACAAGCATCTCCTTCACCATCACCATCAGTATCTGTTTGAGTTGGATTAGGATGCACTGGGCAGTTATCCACCAAATCTGCTATACCATCTTGGTCATGATCCCCAGTATGAGAATCGCAAGCATCTCCTATGCCATCTAAATCAAAATCAACCTGTGACAGATTAGGGTGAAATGGACAGTTATCTAGATTATGACATAAAGTATCGCCATCTATGTCGTTTAGTTCATCCAGTGGACAGGGATCTTGATCAAAGCAAAGGCCATCAGCATCAGCGTCGTTTCCATTATTAAGACCCACACAACTATCAGTGGGCAGTGAATCACATATGCCATCGCCATCGGCATCATTAGGATTATCTAATGGGCAGGGATCTGTTTCATCTTCTACGCTATCACCATCACTATCTTGATGATCTTCACAGGCATCTCCATAAAAATCTCCATCAGCATTTTCTTGTAAGGGATTAGCTATGCTTATACAGTTATCAACACTGTTAAGTACACCATCTAAATCTAAATCAGTAATACAAGCATCAGTAATGGTGGTTGGGCAAATATCACAAGCATCACCTATGCCATCTAAATCTGTATCAGTTTGTAAAGGATTATCTATAGCTATGCAATTATCTGTAAGATTTACTACTCCATCTCCATCTGTATCGGTAGCACAAGTATTAGAAGCATCTGTTGGACAAAAATCACAAGCATCTCCCATACCGTCTGCGTCGTTATCGCTTTGTGATACATTAGAAACATTATAACAATTATCACAAACATTACCAATCCCATCTAAGTCTGTATCAGTTTGCAGGGGATTAGCTACAAGTATACAATTATCTACATTATCACAAATGCCATCACTGTCTGTATCAGGACAAACTTCATATGCTCCTATATCTGTTTGCACTCCTGTAACACGAGGATATCCTATCCCACGCTGGTCATTAAGTGAAGCAGCAGGGTTTGCACCTGTATCAAGGGCACTACTTGCTAAAAGCAAAGCATGGGTATTAGTTAAACCACCATTGTTTTGCAATGGAGCTAATAATGGGTCCAAATTAAAAAGAGCAGTACCTACCTGATTATTATTAACGCCATTAAAAATAGTATGAGTGGTATCCACACCAATTAGATTAAAAGATGCATTAGAGATAAATCCTAAACTATAAATATCCTCACTATCATCAGTTCCACCATCTTCATTATTAGCAACAATAGTGCTTATAAAATTAATAATACTAGCTATGGAATCAATATATATACCACCACCACCATCAAGTTCATCGGCACTGTTTAGAGTAATGGTTGTTGAGAATAAATTACCCAAAAAGCTGTTAGCAGCTAAATGAATAGCTCCACCAAAATTTTTAGCTCTATTGCCTGAAAAAGTAGAATTAATAACAGATGTTACAAAAGATGGGAAAAGCCCTACACCAGTAGTATAAATAGCTCCACCATGACCAAAACCATCAGCAAGAGATAAAGCATCCCCACCAGTGGCGTTATTGGAAGAAAAAGTTGAGTTTTCTATACTTCCTACAGATGATAAAAAACCTAGTGATGATTCAAGGTATAAAGCTCCACCAAAACCGTCTCCATCTCCCACAAAAATTAAAGGATTATTTCCACCTATAGCATCATTAGAATTAAAGGTTGAAAAAGAAATAGTACCAATATTTGAGGCTGACAAAAGCGCTACAGCTCCTCCTAAGCCATCCCCAGAAGGTTGTAAAAATTGTCCATTGGCACCTAAAGCTTGGTTATTAGTAAAAACATTTTGAGTCAGTGTAGTAACTGAAGAGGTTCTACTAAGATAAATACCGCCACCATATGCGCTACCTGGCAAAGAACCAATAGCTAATGAAGAATTTCCACCACGTGATTGGTTATTAGTAAAACTTGAATTGGAAAGAGTAGTAATAACAGCATTTAAATCTCCATAAATAGCTGCACCAAGCCCGTTACCCCCTGAAGTTGTAACTGAGCTGGAATCACTATCACCACCTTGTGCTACGTTTAACTGAAAGTCTGCGTTATTTATTAAACCAATAGTTGCATTGGTAATAAAAATAGCCCCACCTTTAGCATGATGTAAGCCCACAATATTTCCGTTAGCACCCATTCCTGATAAAGCTTGGTTATTAATAAAGGTAGAATTAGTTATGGCCGTAATTGCAGCATCAGAATAAATAGCTCCACCACGAGCCTCTGAATTGCTTATTACACCTGCAACTTGAGGCTGACCTAAAGAAAAATTATTTTCAAATCTAGTATTATTTATGCTGCCCATAGAATTTAAACTAAAAATAGCGCCACCTGCACTACCTTTATTAACTGCCAAAGAGCCTGAATCGCCATTTGCAGTATTATTAAAAAATACAGAATTATCTATTAGCTGAATAGAACCAAAGTTTATGATGGCTCCGCCCAATCCTTCATGGCCACTAATAGAATCATATACTGCCAAACCATTTCTTAAGCTAACACCATCTAGATTGAGTCTTCCCGTACTATGAACTGCTAAAAGCCTAAAAGGGGAAGCTAGTAAATCTCGTTCAATAATGCCATTAACAATATTCAAACTAAAACCAGCTTCATTTACTACAGGAAGAGCCGTATCAAGAACACCCAAATAGCTTGTTGATGCGGTCAGAAAAGTAAAAGTACCACCACCTAAATCAATCACATCATTTTGCCCGTTGCTTTGGGCTGTAGTCATATCTGCTATCAATTGAGCAGGAGTAGCTGGTGTAAACAATGCTGCAAAAGCATTAATACATAAATATATCCAAAAAATAAAAATTTTAACCAAAAACATTATCATCCCCCAAATAGCAAGATAATAAATATTACAATTTATAATAAGCACTATTAAATATATTTCATATTTACTTATAAGATACTATTATTAATATAAAAAAACAGAATGCATTTAATCAACACACTCTGTTTTATTAACCTTATTTTTACTAAACTAATTTTCTTTTAAAAATACTTATAAAAATAATAAATAACATTAAAAGTATATTTAATTGCCCTTGCGCTTTAGGGTTAGTACTTGAACAGCCAGCACCCGATGTATCTTCTTCTGATTCTTCCTCCTCACTCTCTGTATTTAGTTCTTCCAGCTTAGGCATAGCTACTTCCGGAGATTTTGGAGCTTTCGTTGTTTCATCAGCAGTTTCTATTGGTGCTGTTGGCGGTACTACCTCTGGAAATGCTGGCGCAGGAGGAGCAAATGGCCTTCCTGCTGCAGGACCTGAAGGTATTGGTAGAGGTATGGCTACAGGCAGAGGACTACAGGCATCGCCTATGCCATCTCCATTTGCGTCGTCTTGATGTCTGTTAGGTATATGAGGACAATTATCTTCATCATTCTCAACACCATCTTCATCTAAATCTATACTATTAAATGGATCGCAAGCATCTCCAAAACTATCGCCATCTTCATTTTCTTGTCCTGGATTAAATATAGCAGGACAGTTATCATTAATATTCAATAGACCATCAGCATCTATATCGTTATTGGCAATCTCATCACAAGCATCTCCTTGGCCATCACCATCCACATCCGTTTGATTTGGGTTAGGATGAATTGGGCAGTTGTCAAGGTTATTTACTATACCATCATTATCTATATCGTTATCATTTAATGTATCGCAAACATCACCAAAAGGATCGCTATCTACATTTTCTTGGCCAGGATTAAATATATGAGGACAGTTATCGTTCACATCTAATATTAAATCAGCATCTTGATCTTGATTATTAATTTCATCACAAAGATTACCTTGACCATCGCCATCGGTATCTTCTTGTAATGGATTCGCATGAACTGGGCAATTATCAACTATGTTTAATATGCCATCACCATCGGCATCTGGAGCGCAATTATTACCGGCATCTGCTGGACATGGATCACAAGCATCTCCTAGGCCATCACTATCAAAATCAAATTGATTCGGGTTAGATTCAAATGGACAATTATCTAAATTAGAACATAAACTATCACCATCTATGTCGTTTAGTTCATCAAGTGGGCAGGGGTCTGCTTCATCCTCTACACCATCATCATCGTTATCTTGATGATCTTCACAAGCATCTCCATAAAAGTCGCCATCAGCATTTTCTTGTAAAGGATTTGCTATACCTACACAGTTATCCACTCCATTAAGTATACCATCTAAATCTAGATCAATAGTACATGTATTAGTGGCATCGGTTGGACAAATATCGCAAGCATCACCTATGCCGTCTAAGTCGGTGTCAGTTTGCGATGGATTATCAATACTTATACAATTATCTACTACGTTTAATACACCATCGTTATCTGTATCCGTTGCGCAAGTATTGCTGGAATCATTTGGGCAAGGATCACAAACATCACCTATGCCATCATTATCTGTATCAGTTTGTAAAGTATTTGAGTTAGCTATACAATTATCAACAGTATTTTGTACCCCATCTCCATCTACATCACCTGCATTACAAAGGTTTAGTGGATCCGTTGGACAAATATCGCAGGCATCGCCCATACCATCTAAGTCGGTGTCGGCTTGTAAAGCATTACCTTTAGAAATACAATTATCATTAATATTTAGTACACCATCACCATCTGTATCGGTAGCACAGGTATTAGTAGCATCGGCTGGACAGGCATCACAAGCATCGCCCATACCATCTGCATCTGTGTCGGTTTGTAAAGCATTACCTTTAGAAATACAATTATCATTAATATTTTGAATACCATCGGCATCTACATCACCTGCATCACAAAAGTTTAGTGGGTCTGTAGGACAAATATCGCAGCCATCTCCTACGCCATCATTATCTCCATCAATTTGGAACGGGTTAGCTATGGCGATACAATTATCATTAACGTTTAATACGCCATCTCCATCTGTATCAGCGGCACAAGTATTACTTGCATCTGCTGGGCAAACATCACAGGCATTGGCAATACCATCTCCATCTGTATCAACAGTATTATCACCAGCAGGACAAGTATCACAATCATCGCCAATACCATCTAAGTCGATATCCGTTTGCAGAGGATTAACCGCAAAAGTACAATTATCTGGACCGTTATTTGTACAGGTGGTGTTTGTAAAGCCTGTATCACCTACGTCATCTGCGTCTATATCATTACACGTATCACAAGCATCACCTATGCCGTCACTATCGTAGTCTGCTTGCACAGGGTTAGCATTTAGTGGGCAGTTATCTAAATCATCGGGTATGCCATCTAAATCAGTATCGGCTAAGCAAGTATTGGTGGCATCGTTAGGACAAAAATCGCAAGCGTCTCCTAAACCATCACTATCTGCATCTGTTTGCGAAGCATTAGCTGCAAAAGTACAATTATCTGGACCGTTATTTGTACAGGTGGTGTTTGTAAAGCCTGTATCACCTACGTCATCTGCGTCTATATCATTGCACGTATCACAAGCATCACCTATGCCATCACTATCGTAGTCTGCTTGCACAGCATTAGCATTTAGTGGGCAGTTATCTAAATCATCAGGTATGCCATCTAAATCAGTATCAGCTAAGCAAGTATTGGTGGCATCGTTAGGACAAAAATCACAGGCATCACCCATACCATCCAAGTCGGTATCGGTTTGAAGGGCATTCGCTTTGGCTATACAATTATCAGTAACATTTAATACACCATCACCGTCTGTATCTGTAGCGCAGGTGTTGGTGGCATCGCTTGGGCAAAAGTCACAATCGTCTGGAATCAAATCAGCATCTGCATCAAGCGTATCGTCATACCCTGGGCATACATCTATATTATCAAACACACCATCGGCATCACTATCTACATCTCCTGCGCATGTATTAGTTGGATCATTAGGACAAGCATCACAAGCATCCCCTAAACCATCTAAGTCAGTGTCGGTTTGTAAGGGATTATCTACTGATATACAATTATCTGCCGTGTTTAATACACCATCACCATCACTATCACCAGCATCACATAGATTTAACGCATCTGTTGGACAAAAATCACAAGCATCACCCATACCATCTAAGTCAGTATCGGTTTGAAGGGCATTAGCTTTAGCTATACAATTATCAGTAACATTTAATACACCATCACCGTCTGTATCTGTAGCGCAGGTGTTGGTGGCATCGCTTGGGCAAAAGTCACAATCGTCTGGAATCAAATCAGCATCTGCAT
>CAZBMJ010000054.1:0-10043 GCA_964493205.1 uncultured Myxococcales bacterium | reverse complement strand
TTAGCCTTTTAAATTTGTGGGGATACCTCAGGGACAAGCCGACGGCACGTAGAGAGTAACTAAACAGTGCTTTTAACTTGTGTATAAGATACAGGACTAGTTCACGGTATCTAGAAAACTAATTCCTACCATTGTAAGAATTTAATTATCTGGATGCCTCGCACAAGGCGTGGCACGTAGAAACGGGCTGAAAACATAATTCGAACATCTTGGCTTATTCAAAACTTGTATGTCAGTTTTTTTTACGTCGAACTCACGCTAATCATCAAAGTCCTCCACCAATTCAAATAAGACACCAAAAGCGCTTTTAGGGTGGATGAAATTTACTCGGCTGCCATGAGCGCCATTTTGAGGTTCTTCATAGGTTAAATTTACTTGATGCTCTTGCAAATTCGCGCTTAATTCGTGAATATTAGAGGCGTTAAAAGCAATGTGATGAATGCCTGGGCCTTTTTTTTGTAAAAAGCTGTTTACTTCAGAATGTTCACCCAGTGGTTCTATGAGTTCAAGCTTGGTTTTACCAATAGTAATAAAAGCTGTTTTTATACCTCGTTTAGGAATTTCTTCTATGTGGGAAATCTTTAGACCTAAGGCTTGTTCATAAAAGTGCCTTACTTCATTGATACTCTTAACAACTATGGCTATGTGGTCAATATGCGAAATTTGTGTCATTTTTTTACTTGGGGATTACTATGAATAACAAAATTATAACGTATGTAAGCTTACTTTTATTGCAGTCTTGTATAACGAGTAATTATTTTAGCTCACCAAAAATCATTAAAGAAATTCCTAAAACAGAACCTACTAGTACTAAAATAGAAAAAGTCATAGACTCAAAAACCATGTTTCATGACCAAAAAAATATTATTCTGAGCTTATCTGATGGTAGTGAAGTAAATGCTGAAATTTTTCGCCCTTCTGTTTCCCTTACGCCTAAAACTGTTGTTATTATTGTGCCTGGATCAGGTAATGTTTCTCGTTTTGGTGAAGTAAACAATGATGGGCTTACTACCTATGAAACTGCCGTTAATCAATCTGAATTATGGGCTAAGGCTTTAGCTAATAAAGGCTTATTTGTGCTTTCTTACGATAAAAGAAGCTGCCAAAAGGAGCATAATCCCCAGTGTAACACCACTTCTCAAAAAATTTTAAATGAACAAGGCATACAAGTGCTAGCCAACGATGTAGATAGTGTCTGTGATATGGTTGAATCTAAGTTATCCAATAATCCTAACACTAAAATAGTTTTATTAAGTTTTGCCCAAGGCAGCCAAAGCATAGCTTTGTCTAAATGCCTAAATAAGGCTTCAAGTGTTGTTTTAATATCACCTATTATCAAAGATTTAGAAAATACTTGGGTTAATGGATTAAATAATGCCTCTACACAAAATGCTTACATGCATAAAAAAAATGACCTGATTAATCAAGCAGAAAGTACCAAAGTTTTCTTTGCAAGCCTTAAAAAAGGTGATTTTCCTGCTAGTGCTAATATTAGAGGAGCAAGTGTAATTTTTTGGCAAAGCTGGATTAAAGCAGTTAGTCAAACTATTGATTTAATTAAAAAATCTGGCACTCCTACCATGTTTTTATTCGCTCAAAATGACCCATTTTTTGATAAAACCCAGTCTCCTATTGGTACAAAATTTTTCAAAGATGTAGATAGAAATTTATTAAATTCTAGAGGTTTATCAGAAGAAGCTGTGGATAGTGTAGTTGATTTTATTAAAACCCTTGTCCTTTAGAAATCTATGGCTAAACTAAGTGCTTTAGTAGCAAAAAGTTTTAATTTTTTATAGGAAGTTTTTATCAATGTCCATGCCAAGAGATTATTATGAAGTATTAGGCGTATCACGCGATGCTTCTGAAAGCGAAATTAAGAGTGCTTATCGAAAGCTTGCTCATAAATATCATCCAGATAAAAATCCTGGTGACAAATCAGCCGAAGAAAAATTTAAAGAGGCTTCAGTGGCCTACGGTGTTTTAAGCGACGCACAAAAAAAAGCTCAATATGATCGCTTTGGTCATGCTGCCAATCAAGCTGGCCCTGACTATGGCGATGGTGTTAACATACAAGATATCTTTGGAGATATTTTTGGTGATATCTTTGGAGGTGGCGGTCAATCTAGAAGGCGTTCATCTAAAGAGCGTGGATCTGATTTGCGCTATAATTTAAATTTAAAATTTGAAGAAGCAGCTTTTGGCGTACAAAAAGAAATTAGTATTAATCGCTTGGAGTCTTGCGATAGCTGTCATGGCAGTGGTGCAAAATCTAGTAGTGACACAAAAACTTGCCATACATGTAAGGGCAGCGGTCAAGTGCGTATGCAAAAAGGTTTTTTTGCCGTTGCACAAACCTGTGGTACTTGTAAAGGACAAGGAACTATAATTACGGATCCTTGTGGTTCTTGCAAAGGGATGGGCCGCAAAAATGCTCGTAAAAATATTACCGTTAAGGTTCCTGCGGGCATAGAAGATGGCGTGCAGCTTAGATATGTTTCAGAAGGTGAAGGAGGTCTTAGAGGAGGCCCTAGTGGCGATTTATATATTGCTATTAGTATTTTGTCTCATCCGTTATTCACCAGAGAAGGTGCGAATGTTATATGTGAGCTGCCCATTTCTTTTACTCAAGCTGCACTAGGTTCTAAAATAGATGTGCCAACACTAGATGGTAGAGTTTCTATGAATATACCGGCAGGTACTCAAACAGGATCTGTTTTTAGATTAAAAGAAAAAGGGATGCAACAAATGTCTTCTCGAAGTTTGAAAAGAGGAGACCAACTAGTAAAAGTGAAAATTGAAGTTCCCCAAAAACTTTCTTCTAAACAAAAAGAATTGTTAAAAGAATTTGCGGAAGCTTCAGAAGAAGAAACTCACCCTGAAAGTAAAGGCTTTTTTGACAAAGTTCGTGAACTGTTTGGCTAATAGGCAAAAAAATGACTGAAAAAAATAAGCAAGAAATTGCTACTGATACTGGTAGAAGAATAGACTTTAGCGCAGTTAAAACTGTGAGAAGAAAAGAAAAAGAGCATGAGCCTGCCCCTAAAAAATATGTTGAGCCCCAAAAAGAAGAATTTATAGAATTCAAAGAGCCACAAGAACCTATAAAGACTAATTTAGTAGCTGAAAAAGTAGAATTTGATGAGAGTGGCGACTTTTCAAGTATGCTTTTAGAAAGTGAACTTACTAATAAAAATATTAGGCTTGCTATTGGCGATAAAATCTCTGCCAAAGTTATTCATGTGGGAAAAGAATATGCTTTTGTGGGCTTAGGACCTAAGCTTGAAGCATTTATTGCCCTGAGTGAATTTGAAGAAAAGCCAGAGATAAACCAAAATATTAATGCCTATATTATTTCGCTTAACTCAGGGGTTTGTTTATCTAAGCGTGTTTCTCAAAATAATCTAGACGAAGAAATGCTTAAAGATGCTTTGGCAAATCAAATACCCATACAGGGCAAAATAGCTGGCGTTAATAAAGGTGGCTACGAAATAGCCATAGGTTCCAAAAGAGCCTTTTGCCCTTTGGGTCAGATAGATGATAAATTTATTCAAGAGCCTACTAATCTTATTGGCCATACCTATGATTTTTTAATAGAAAAAATCGAAGAAGCTGGGCGCAATATTGTAGTATCTAGAAAGCGTTTATTGCAAAAGCATTCTCGTGAGCAAGCAGCTTTGATTCTTGATGCCCTAGAAGTGGGCCAAACAGTTAACGGGATTGTCACTAAAACCTGTGATTTTGGAGCATTTGTTGATATTGGTGGCATTGAAGGCTTAATACCCAAGTCAGAACTTTCCTATGCTCATGTGGATAAAGTGCTTGATATAGTTTCCTCTAACGACAAGGTTGTAGTATGTATTTTGTCTTTGGAAAAAAACCTAGAAGAACCACACAAAACTAAAATTTCTCTATCACTCAAAAAAGCTAAAGAAGACCCTTACAAACTTCATTGGCATAAGTTATCACCAGGTTTAGTTATGGAAGGGCGTGTTAGTAGGCTTGAAAATTTTGGTGCCTTTATTGAGTTATTTGAAGGTATTGATGGCTTAATTCATATTTCTCAGTTGTCTGAAGAACGCATTGCCCATCCTAAAGAAGTGTTAAATATTTCTGATCCAGTTACCGTAATGATTCTTGATGTTGATCAGGACCAAAAACGAGTTTCTTTGTCTTTGCGCGAATTGGTCCGTAAAAAAAGAAAAGATGAGCAAGCAAATAGCGTAGCTAGCATAGAACGAGGACAAAAAGCCACAGGTACAGTATCGAGAATAGAAAAATATGGCGTTTTTGTGGAGTTAGAAAATGGTGCTTCTGCGTTGCTGCCAGCCTCAGAAATAGGTTTACCTAAATTTAGTGATTTATCCCATCATTTTAAGCTGGGAGAAAAACTAGATGTGGTTATTATTGATGTTGATAAAGATAATCGCGTAAAAGTATCTGCCTTAGCCAGAAAACAAATGGATGAAAGAGATACCTATTTAAGCTTTAACTCAGCCCAAGAAAAAGCAGGTTCTTTTGGAACATTCGCTGATTTATTAAATAAGAAAAAGTGAGCCATTTTTTATACATAAATAATACTAAGCTAGCAACTTCACAAAGTATTAATGCTAGCTTAATAGACTTAATAGGTAGAGAATCTGATTACCATATTAATATTTTATTTAGTAAAAATAATATCACCAAAGAAGATCTAAAAGATTACTTTGAAAAACTTACTATATCAGTTATCAATAAAGCTCTTGCTCAAAAAATACTAGATACTATTTTTGTTAGCCGCTTTGAAAATCATACACTAAGCCTGCAAGATGCCACTGAACTAGCTTCAAATTTATTATCACTATTATTAAATTTAGAAGCTTTAGATGTAAGTTTTGTTTGCTGTAATAACTTGAATATTTCTTATGATGCTGAGGCGTGGATCAAAGAAATCCTCATAGATACTCCCATAAATATTAATAATTCTTCTCAAACAGATATTTTGGCTGCAGCTTTTTTAAAGGTTGTGGCAACAAACACTAGAAATAATTTTGAATATATAATTAAAAAAGTTGGCGTAGGAAAAGATAAAAACAGCCAAAATTATACGGAAAGTTTGCTGTGTGAAAGCTCTTTGCCTAAAACTTCTGCTCAAGAAAGTTTATTAAGTGCCCCTCAAAATTATAATTTATACGAAATAACTATTTTACTTGATAATAATGCTCATATTAAAAAACTTCTGAGCGAGTTAGTTATTTATGATCCTAAAAATATTTTTTATAGCTACGGCTTTAATCACTTGAGTGAACCTAAGATTTTTTTTAAATTTTTAATTGCTGACTTGGCGAAAAAAGATGTCTTTAAAATACTTTTTAAGTATGTAGTGGAAATAAGCTTTCATCAGGCTGCTTTGTTAAACTTAAGTAAAAAGCTAGTTGCCTTAGAAGTTGGCACTGGCAATAAAAAAAGTATTTGTCGATTTTATGAATATATACATTACGACCAAATAATTAAAACTAAAATACTCAAAGAAGATTTGCTTAAATACGCACAAGAGTGGGATGAAAGTTTGGATGAAGTATCTGAAAAGCTTTTTTCAGTCTATAAAAAATGGCGTAATAATTTAGGTGATTGATTATCAATAATGATCCATTTATAAGGAATAACAGAGGTGGAGTAAAAGGTTGCATTAGACATGTTTTGTCAAAAAATCTTTTACCTATTATCTGAGGTACCTAATATGGTGCAAGCTGCATCTTTTTTGAGTAGTGAAGTTAAGCATTTTGATGAATCCCCTTTTGAACAAGAGGTCATGCCACATATTCATACGCTTTTTGGAGCTGCCTTACGTTTAACGAGATCTTATAGTGAAGCTGAGGATCTTGTTCAAGAGACTTACTTAAAAGCTTTTAGATCATTTTCTCAGTTTGAAGTAGGTACTAACTGTAAAGCTTGGTTATTTCGCATATTAACCAATACTTTTATAAACAAATATCGTCGTAAAGTTAAAGAGAGAGAAATCCTTGATTCAGAATTTCGTACAGTGGAAAACGTTATTGAAGAATCCGTAGAGTTTCATCAAGAAAACAATCCTGAACATGAAATGGCTAATCGATTTTTATCTGACGAAGTATTATTAGCCTTAGAAAAAGTACCCATAGATTTTCGTTTAGTAGTAGTCCTAAGCGATATTTATGGTTGTTCTTACAAAGAAATAGCCGATAAAGTAAAAATCCCTATTGGTACAGTGATGTCTAGACTTTTTAGAGGTAGAAGATTGCTGCAAGATCAGCTTTTTGATTATGCGGTAAAAAACGGTATTATTAAAGCCCCAGCTGATTATGTAAATTAGTCATCAAATAATTTTACTTAAGTCATATAAATAATATAATTTTGTTATGCAGGAGTGCGTGTATGAAATTATATTTTTTATTGGTTATTGTTTTAAATTTTTCATTAACTTCTTGTTATAAAGAGGCATGTTCTTTGCCATCAGGACCATTTTTTTGTGAATCACAAGATATATCCAATATGGATTTATCGAGCAAGCAACTATTAAATGCTGATTTTTCTGAAACATTTGCTCAGTTTGTTGATTTAAATAGTTCTAATTTATCAGGTAGTGATTTTAGTAATGCTAATTTGGTAAAAGCTAATATAAGTGGCGCTAATTTAAATAGTAGCATATTAAAAAATATCAAAGCCCTAGAGGCAGATTTTAGCAATAGCTCATTAGAACAAGCTTCTTTTTGTGAAGCAGAGTTAAAAAATACTAAATTTGATAATGCTAAAAGTCTTAAAGCAAATTTTAATAAGACTTTATTAGAAGGTGCATCTTTTATTAAGGCAGATTTAACTTCAGCAACATTTAAAGAAAGCAACTTAGACAATGCCAATTTTAGCTCTGCTAACTTAGTTGGAGCCGATTTTAGAAAAAGTGATTTATCTGGTGCAAACTTTAATGATGCAACTCTAGATTATGTCATACTCAATGAGAGTACTATTTCATCAACAACTAACTTCCCCCCTAAGATGGCTTTATTATGGCGTTTGATAACAGGTAATCTCAGTGAAGAAGAAAAAAAACAGGCGCTAAATTTACCTAAAAGTAGCATTTTAGAAGCAGATATTTCTCAATGTAACTTAAATCATAGTGATTTTAGTGAATCTGTTTTAGAAAAAAATGATTTTTCAAGTTCAAGTTTGACCAATAGCCAATTTACTGAGACAAGCCTTAATGAAAACAATTTTGAAAATAGTGATTTGGAACATAGTTCTTTTAAAAAAAGCATTATGGAAAAAAATAATTTTAAAAACTCTTATGCCTGTCATGCTATTTTTGATGATATAAAAGCTGATGGCTTTGACGCCAATAATGCCTGCTTTGCTAATGCTAGTTTTAAAAATGCTAAAATAAAGTCAGGTAACTTTGAGGCAGCAGATTTAAGTAATGTGCTATTTAATAAAAGCGATTTAACTGCAGCAAACTTTAAAGAAAGCAATTTAAGTGGCGCTGACCTTAGTAACAGTACGTTCCACAGCGCTAATTTTAAAGATGCTCAATTTATAGATACTAAGTTTATTAATGTCTTAGCTAAAAATGCCGATTTTTCTAATACTCAACTATCTGAAGTGGATTTTAGCCAAAGTAATTTATCTGGTAGTGACTTTAATAATACTAATCTAAATTTCGCCAATTTTACTAAAACTAATTTAAAGTCTGCTCATTTCAAAAATGCCAAACTTCACTCTACAAGATTTAACAATGCAGAATTGCAATCAGCAGATTTATGTGGCGCTCAATTTATAGGTGCTGACTTAAGTGGGGCTAATCTAAAAGATGCTTTAGTTAATAGAGATACTAATTTTGAAGGAGCAAGATTTAATAATACCATTTGCCCAGATGGTAAATCTAGTGGTAAGTTAGGGGATAAATTTTCAGGCTGCGAAAAGCATTTAAGTTTAGTTCCTGCCTATGGTAACTATAGGAAGTAAAGTAATTTAAGGATTACACCAGATGATATCTAGGTTTAATCGACCACCCTTCGAGAGGGCGTTAAAACGCCTCCTCAGGGCGAACGGTGGGATCCCCTATATTTGAAGGATATACATTATGGCCATTGCATTTTTTGATTTAGATAAAACGTTAATAGCCGAAAATTCAGCTAAACTATGGCTAATGCGTCAATGGCAAACTAAACAAATTTCTGTTTTTAATATGATCAAAGCAAGCTTTTGGTTAACTAAATATAGTTTAGGTTTTAGTAATCTTGAAGAAATGATGGATAAAAGCCTCTATTTAGTAAAAGGCTATTGTCATAAAAATATTGTTTCGCAAACTCATGAATTTTATCACCAAAGCATTAAGCATCTCTATCGGCCTCAAGCCTTGAGAGCTATTGATGAACATAGAAAAAAAGGTGATGTCATAGCATTATTAACTTCAGGGTTTGATGAGCTAACTATGCTTGTGCAAAAAGACTTAAATATAGATTATCGTTTATGCTCTAACTTAGAAATAGATAAAGAAGGGTATTATACGGGCAAAAGTATAGGGCCATTATGCTTTGGTAAAAATAAAATTTTATATGCACAAAACTTATGCCAAAATCTTAAAACTTCTTTGGATAATTGTGTTTTTTATACGGATTCAGCATCAGATCTACCCATGCTTTGTGCCGTAGGCAAAGCGGTAGTGGTCAATCCAGATCTTAGGCTGCGCCAAATAGCCAAAAATAAAAAATGGCCCATTGTTGATTGGGGTAGACCGTGAATTTTTTAGAAATTATTGCTGAGAATAGAACTCAAATTAATAAAATTGATGAAAAGATTTTAGAATTAATTAAAGAGCGTGAAATTTTATCCTCTAAAATAGGCGAAGCTAAAAGATTTTTAAGTTTAAGCGATAAAGATAATAAACGAGAAAAAGAAGTTTTTTTAAGCGCCATTAATAAAGCCCAAGCCCTTGAGTTGCCTGTTAGATTAATTACGGCACTACAGCAAATACTCATGGATATTTCTTTGATTAGGCAAGAAAAAGATCGTATTAAGCAAACTCAAAATAAATCATTAACTATTTTGATCATTGGTGGTGCTGGCAGAATGGGGGGCTGGCTGAGTGATTTTTTCAGTAATTCTTCTCACAAAGTGAGCATCTTTGATAAGACAATACCTAGCAATTTGCAAAAAGCTTTGAAAGATCAAGATTTAGTAGTATTGGCCACACCTATTGGAGCCACAAAAGAAATTTTATTAGAGCTTCCTAAGTATTTACATAAAAAAACTATTATTTTTGATATTTCATCGGTTAAAAACTTATTAAAAGATTCTTTAGAAGACCTTAAAAATCAAGGCTTTTTAGTAACTTCTCTTCATCCTATGTTTGGACCCTCTATTGAATACTTATTTGGTAAGCACATTATTCGTACAAGCTTAGGTGTAAGTATTGCCGACGATTTAGCTGCTTCTTTATTCAAAAATACCTCTTTAACATTGGTAGATATGAGCTTTGAAGAGCATGATAAAATTATTAGCTATTTATTAAGTTTATCTCATTTAATAAATTTGGTATTTGTAGAGTCTTTAAGACATTCGCCTTATGCTGCAAGTTTTTTAAGTAATTTTTCTTCAACAACATTTCATAATCAGTTAAGCATTGCCAAAAAAGTTTTTGATGAAAATCCCCACTTATATTTTGAAATCCAAAAGCTAAATCCTTATAGCGAAAAAGTTTATGAAGCATTAGAACAATCTTTAAAAAGTATAACTAGTTTTGTGAAAAATAATCAAAAAGATTTATTTGTAAGCATGATGAAACAAAACCAAGATTTTTTATTAAAATAACCTTATATCTGAGTTTTGGATAAACACAGGTGTTCGAATTCTGTTTTTAACACATCCCTATGCGTATTCTCCCTTCTCTACGTGCCGTCGGCATGTCCGCGGCAACCAGATAATTAACCTTTTACAATGGTAGAAATTAGTTTTCTGGATCCCGTGAACAAGTCACGGGCATATGATTACCCATAAGTATTGATTAGTTAATCTGAGTTTTGGATAAGCACAGG
>CAZBMJ010000053.1:0-10069 GCA_964493205.1 uncultured Myxococcales bacterium | reverse complement strand
GCTTATCCAAAACTCAGATTAACTAATCAATACTTATGGGTAATCATATGAGCGTTACTCGTCCACGGTATCCAGAAAACTAATTTCTACCATTGAAAAAAAGTTAACTGTCTGGATGCCTCGCACAAGGCGTGGCACGTAGAAACGGGCTGAAAGTGTAATTCGTTATTTCGCCAACTCTTTTAACTTATCTTGCACTTCTTTAAAGTGCCAAGTAAACATTCCAAGCATTTCAGATTGCACCAAATCAGCCCATTGAATATTCAAAATATTATTAGAAAATGCTTCTTTAGGTAAACCCGCATCCTTTAAGGCTTGCAGATTATCTATAACAGCTTTGGTAATTTGGGTCTTATAATAAACATCGGCATCCCACCTTTTGCCATTTTTATCGGAAATATTATTTAATTTATTGATTTCTGTTAAATCCACAAAAACAAAATAAAGACAGCTCCATACTAATCTATTAGCGTTAATATCTTTACTAAACTTTATTTCTTCATCTAGTTTTACTTTTTTAGTATCAAGCAATTTTTTTAAATTTATAGTATCAGCATTTCCAGCAGCCATTATAGCTCCATCAGTAATAGTTTTTTCACTAAGATTATTTATTTGCAGCAAAGCATCTACTGCCTCATCTCTATTTTGTGTATTATCTTGATCTTGTAATCTCATAAAATTTATAAATTTATTATTAGAAGGTTTTGTTTTTTGTTCTGCTGTTAATTCAAGCTCATACTGATAACTAGGAGCATAGCTTATTGCCGTACTTAAAACACTTTTCTGACGATTCAAAATATTGCCATCTTTATCCTTTCTTTCATCACTAAACACATTAACATCTAAGTGAGGATTTTGTGCCAATAAAGCTATTTTGCTTGGGTCTATGGCTGCAGCTATATGAAGAGCTGTAAGACCATTTAGATTTTTAGCATTGATTGAATCAGGAAATTTATCCATAATAGCTTTAAAAATAGTATCTTTGCCTTCAAATAGCGCTATATTAACTAAAGTCTCTCCAGAACTATCTTTAGCTTCTACAAGCTCTTTTTTTTCTTCATCACTTAGATCTGAATCTAAGAATGCTTTAATTATACTTTCTCTATTACTAGAAACTGCTTTAAATAAAGGGCTCTTGCCATATTTATCAGTCTTTTTTAATAAGTTTGGATCTTTTTTTATTAAAGATTTAAATGCTTCTACCTTCTGATTTTCAACGGCCATGTGAATCAAGGTTGCAGGATCTGTAGTTGGTGGAGGTACTACTGGTCCACCGCTTCCAGAATTGGAGTTAGATGGGTTAGAAGTAGCGCCAGAGGAAGGAGTTACTTTAGCACCACAACCAGCCATTATTACCAATAAAAAACTTATAACAACGCAATTCTTAATAATTTTCATAATAATCTCATAAAAAGTCATACTTTTACTTACTTATTTACATAAAAACACGCAATAGGATATTGTAATAATAAAAGATCGGGTATTATTTCATGTAGTTAAACCCAATACACGCAATATTTTCATGGCATTTTCCACTGTAATGTTAGTTTTACCCTGCTCAAACCTATTGAGTGTGGGTTTGCTTACCTGGGCTAAAACAGCAAGTTGCTCTTGTGTGAGATGTTGTAACTTACGCCGCTTTATGGCTTCTTCAGTAAAGTCTGACCAATTAAGGAAAATGTTGCGTTCCATCTTGTTTCCATTAGTTTTATAAGTTTATTTTTAAATTCCGTAGTTCCTATGTGTTTATCGTCCATGATCGCTATTTTAGCCGCTTCCTTATTGCGCATTAACTGTTTGATGATCATTTCAAGGGCGCTTTTTGGTAAAGAAAATTCTTCCATAAGCCTAATAATATGCTTTGCTTTTAGCTTACCTATATGCACGTTAGATGCCCCTGCTAGCATAAGAGCAACGGATTTATAGTTGTAAAGAGATGCTGCTACTTGGTCATAAGATGGGGCCAAACGAAGACCTGCTGATGTATGAAACATAGCAAAGTTTTTCAAATGCATATCTGTGTTGCCGCATAATAGACCTGCCAAAATACGGCTAAAAAGACGATAATTTTCCACAGGAAGACAGCCTTTAATTTGTTTAATAAAATCACTCATTTCTGAGTAAGAACCATTATATTTTGCGCTAGACTTATTTCCTAAAAGTTGATTAAATTCTTCAAAATGAATTCGGCCTTCAAAAGAACGGTCAAAACGTTTTATTAATAAAACAGGTTCGCTAAAGCCTTCAATTTCGTCCATCCACAAATCAACCACATCATCTTCTGGTAGCAAGGCTTTAAAAGCTTTAGTAATCAAATATTCATTGATAGTTAGATCCCCATGCCCCAAAGAGGGAAACTTGGCGATATGAGTGCTCAGTTCATTCATTTTTGCTGGAAAAAATTTTCCTTCTTTTTGAATTAAAGCAAGTTTTGGCTGAACCCCAGAAAGAGATGCTCGGCTTTTAAACAACGCCATTTCCTTGGAATCTTTTAAATCCAATAAGGTATTAGAAATTCTAGCAGGCTCAGGATCCACAACGGATACAGCTCCTGCGCAGTCATAGCCAAAAGCAAGCAAAAGTTCAAAGCGAGAAATAATGCGTTTTCCAAGTAAGCGCGTTTGGGCATTTTCCAGCCACCCTTCAGCCACTAAATTATCAAAAAATGGATGCAAACCTGTCTGACTAACATGGGGGGTAATTTGAAGCGGTAACGTATGTGCAATGGCAGGGTATTCAGACGTCAAGTAACTTGCATCATAGGTAAAAGACGCACCATCACCAGGCTCTTGACGCAACACTCCCGCATAGTGGTCTTGATAATAAACTTTTCCCCACAAAAGATTGGCCATCAGTTAAATCCTTTTTACTTTTTGATACTTTTACTCTATATAGTAAATTATATTTAACTAAATAAGAAAATCAAGTATTTTAGTAAAATAAATTTTACTATTGTTCCTACTCATATTGCAATAATAAAAGATCAGGTGATAAAGAGTATAGTTATTTAGGATCACATATGAATCTCACTACATTATTCAGCGAACTAAAACTTAATAAGTCTTTTGCTTATAAGCCAAACTTTAGCCAATTGCTCATAAATGGCCCAGATGCTTTAAGTTTTTTACAAAAGATGTCTACTAATGATCTAAACCAATTAGCGGTTGATCAAAGTTTAAGCACAGTTTTTATTACGCACCAAGGCAAAATTATAGATTTTACTCATGTGTTTTGCTTAAAAAAAGATAGTTTTTTGCTTTTGTCTCATCATAACCAAAATGTTTTATATGACTGGCTAGAAAAATATCATTTTGTGGAAGATTTTAGCATTACCAATACTAACGCGTATGAACCAACTATTATTATTTCTTGTGAGCCCAAAGCTAGCAACGCTTTAAAGCTTTTTGGTGATGATAATTTAACAGCTTATCTAAACATAACTAATCAAAATAAGCATGAGTTAATTAACGAAGAATTATGGCAAACCCTACGAATTGCTTACTTATACCCTCAGGTTCCCAATGAAATTAACGAGAATTATATGCCACAAAATGTAGGGCTAGATTCTTATATTTCGCTCAATAAAGGCTGCTTTATTGGTCAAGAAGTGATCGCCAAAGCAATTACCTATCAAAAAAATCCTTCTTTTTTAGTGGGCTTACATAATGAGCCAAATGAAGATTTTTTAGGAATAATTACTTCAAAGTCACCTGTTTTTGATGCTAAACATATAAATATTTTAGCTATAGTAAAAAAAGTTCTTAAAAATTATTAAATATTGTTGACTAATCTTAAGATGAAAGCTAAGAAGTAAAAACTGTTAATGGGTCGTTAGCTCAGTTGGTAGAGCACTGGACTTTTAATCCATTGGTCCCGAGTTCGAGTCTCGGACGACCCACCATTTAACATTAAATCCTTTTTATTACCACCACATCCATCCAAGTCCAATCTCTGTAACAAATGGTATTTGTGTTATAAAATAATTATTTTTCATCAAGTATTCGTGATAGCCAACTTCCTTGCCAAACAAAACTTCGTAACTTATGCCACCACCAAAAGAAACAAAGTAGCCAGAATCATACACCTTTGAATAGCCTAACATAATGGATGGCGTTAAAGCATATTTAGCATGCTCATCTTCCCCCATCCAAGTAACACCGTTTCGTACCATGTACTCCATAAACCAGCCGTCTCTGGAATCATAATCAAAAAAATGATGCCTGAAACCAAGCCCAAGATTAAAACGCTTAAAACCAAAAAAAGTTAAGCTTTGAGAATCTCTGTAGTCAAAAATTGGTACTTCAATAGTATTTTGATAGGTTGGTGCGGCTACTGCAGAAATATTTTCTGTTAATCCTACAAAAACTTTAGCTTCATAGGTCAAAGAAAACAGTCCACCAAAATTTAAATTAAAGCCAATGGGCCGCTCGTACGGTTCTCGCGCCACTTCTATTAATCGACCAGATACACTAGTAGATAGGAATAAAATTAAAGATAATAATATTTTTGATATATTTTTTTTCATAGTAAACCTAAATTAGTCACAATTTCATAAAAAAGCAAATTTGTACAGGTTTTAAAAACTTATAACAAGTAAGCTTGTTAAATATTAAGAAAATTTGCTGCATCAATTATTTTTACAAAATAATCGCTAAGAGCTACTTCATCACTTACACCATTTACATGTATCAATACTGGGCGAACAGAATAGCCTTTTGGCAGTATTAAGCTATCAACTTTTTTTTGCATCTCTTTTTTTATTGAAACGTCTATTATATTCTTTGAAAATTTAATTTCACAAACATAGAGCGTGTTAAATTTGGTTTGAATCATGTAATCAATTTGACAGCCAGAAGTGCGCTGAGTTTTGTTTTGAGAAAAAGGATTTTCACAAACTATCTCTTCAGGCTTAATACTAAGAGCCTGCCATATGAGACAGCGATTATTAAGAATCATATTTTCAAATTGAAGCCCCATTATCGTATTATACTCAGGAAGCGAAGTGAGAGATTTTAAATCAAAGCTATTGCGATGGATCTTGTTAATATTTTTACTAATATATTTTAAATAAAATCTTAAATAATTATCAGAAAGCCGATAAGTACTAATTTTAGAGTCAATACCATTTTTTATATTCCATGGATGATCACGTTTGATAAAACCTGCAAGCTCTAACTCAAAAAGATATTGTGAAAGCCCTCCGCCTGGTTCTATTTCTAAAATTGAGCATAATTCCTTGCGTTTTTTAGGGCCAAAAACCAAAGCTTCAACTATTTTTTTATAAAAAGGACTTTCTCTTAAAAATAAATCAGAAAATATTTGATTAAATTCCTCAACTAAAAAACCTCCATTCCTAAAGCAAAGACGGCGAATATTTTCTTCTGCAGATAATTTAGGGTCTATTTCTTCTAAATATTTTGGCACTCCTCCAGTTACAGCAAGTACTTTAAATTTTTCAAATGCTGAAATATTCTCAGGCCAAAAAAGGCTGCAGTCTGAAAGTGATAGTTCTTCAAGATTTAGCTTATATGATATACGCCCTACAAAACCTGTATTACTAATTATATTTTTTTCTATCCATGCAGAAGCTGACCCACATATTACAAATATTAACTGATCATTTTTTTTAAAATGCCGATCCCAGGCATTTTTAATTTTACCTAAAAATGCCGGATCTTTGGAACCCATCCATGAAATTTCATCAAATAAAATAAGAGTTTTACCTGAAGAAACTCTTTCCCCAAGAGCCCAAAAAGCATCACTCCAGTCAGAATATTTTGCATAAGGGGCATTAAATTGTTGTGCCATTTGACGTGAAAATTCTTCTAATTGAGATTCATTGGTAACATTTTTTTCTGGCGCTAATCCAATAAATGTATAAAATTTTGTGAAATAACTACCAAATTCTTCAATAAGACGACTTTTACCAATTCTTCGCCTTCCTCTAATCACTATAAAAGAAGCTGATTTTTTTTCTGTTAAACCAAGAAGAGTCTTGATTTCCTCTTTCCTACCAATAAATTTTGTCATAATTTAGATCCACAAATAAACAAATGCTGATTTGTGGATTTATTATAGCTTACATTTTTGAATCCACAAATAAACAAATGCTGATTTGTGGATTTTAAAGCTTATTTAAAAATATATAAGCCTTTATTAGTACCAAGCAGCAAAGCATCGCCTACAAATTTGGAGTTAGCAAAAAATTTACCTTTAATATCAGCATAAGGAACACCGCTATACGTGCTTTTTTGCAGATCCTCAGAAAATTTTCTACCCATACTACCATCTGCCTTCACTTCAACTAAATCCGTATGAACAATCTCAGCACCATTAGAATCCGTTATAGCTACTACAATAGACGCCCATACTATTCCTTGATGGTCAACAGTTAAATCTGCAATCACGGTATTTTTAAAATCCTTATGAAGAGATTTAAGTTTATTTGTTGTGGTATCAAATACTGCTATACCACCCATATTATTCTTCTTAGCAGGCATTAACCCTATAAACAATTGATTATTATGAGATAAAACAGTTGAAATTTCGTTATTTTTAGTTGCTGCTTCAAATTGCCATTTACCACTGCTGGTATCAGGAGTAACGGCACTAGAAACAGGAAATTGGTCTTTTGTTTTAGTTGAAAAACTAACGCCTTCACTGTCTACTACGTAAATTTTTTTATTACCAGAAAGCAAAAAAGGTTTAAGCTCAAAATTTTTACCTTCTCTTTCCAAGGAATTATATATACCAGAAACTGTCGCCAGACTTGATTGGCTACTATGAAACTTTTTATCTCTTTCTGAAAAAATATAAGCATATTCTTGTTTACTTGTCTCATCAAAATAAGCAAAACCCATTAGAATCTGCTTGGTATTATTTGGATCAATATCAAACCATGCTAACTTAGCTTGGATTCCCTCATAATATTTTACTATGGACTTTTTACCCCATTGAGGAAAAGAAATCATAACACCATTTTGTGTGGGACTCATAAAGTTTATGGGTCTAGTAGAACAATCTTGTTTTGCTTTGCCAGGGCTATTATCAAAACCATTTTCGCCTAAATCAAGTTTTTGCCAGGTGGCTTTAGTTTCTATTGTATTATAAAGATTAGAGGCACTAAGAGCATACACTTCACCAGCTCCAGTGGTCACATAGGCCCATTGACCATTACCTGATACGACTATTTCATAATTATTATTAAACTTATGATCAGCATCTATTACACCAGCTACCACCACCTGCTTACCTGGCGGAGTGGGCGGAGTAGAGTTTGATTCAGGTGTCTTGGTTATTTCTGGGTTTCCACAGCTTAAAAAAGATACCGCCAGCAAAAATCCACTTACTAATTTAAACATTCTTAGTCCTCACATTGCTTTTAAATAATAATGATATAGTAATAGCTCACCATAAAACAAAAAAAATTATATGCAATATAGCAGCAATGCCCATGAACAACATTTTAAAATATCTGCCTTTAGCCATTATTATTTTTTATAAACGAGCCATAAGCCCGTTTTTACTGCCTAGATGTCGTTTTTACCCATCATGTTCCAGTTATTTTTATGAAGCCTTTATGAAGAAGGGCTTTTTATTAGGAATGAAACTCAGTAGTATACGTTTGTGCAAATGCCATCCATTTAATGAGGGTGGTTTTGATCCGGTGCCTCATGACGATAATTAATAAGCCAAAAAAAACTATTTTGATCACAGGAAGTGCAGGCAGCTTTGCTAAACTGCTTACCACAAAACTGTTAAAAGATGATGAGTACAATATAATTTCTGTGGATAAACGGCCCCTTGCAATAAAAAATTTAGAACATCATCAAATAGATTTAAGGCGAAAATCCGCTCTTGAGCTCTTACGGCAAAAAAAACCAGATATTATTCTTCATTTAGGCGTGATTAGAAATCCGCAAAAACATCGACAAAAACGCCAAAATGTTTACTTTTTTAACTTAGAAACCGCTTCGCAAATATTAAAGCTTGCTCAAGGGGTTAATTGCGAAAAGCTCATATTTTTATCAAGCGCTAACATGTATGGGCCTTCAGCTGATACTTGTGGTTTTTTAAATGAAGATACTCTGCTTCATGCGGCCAGCAAAAATCCTGAATTTCGAGATTTAGTCGCTATAGATATGATGATGCAGTCATTTTTTTGGAAACACCCTAGCACCAAAACTATTATTTTGCGGCCTTGCCACATTGTAGGCCCTCATTTAAACAACGCCCCATCTCGTTACTTTCGCCTTGAAACCATCCCCTATTTATTGGGCTTTGATCCCATCATGCAGCTGATGCACGAACATGACTTAATTGAAGCCATTATGAAGTCTATTAAAACTGATCATTTTGGCATTTTTAACTTAGCCGGCCCTGATACCGCTCCTTTATCTTTTATTATCAATGCATTAGGCAAAAAAAGCATGGCCTTGCCACAAACTCTATTAAAAGCTTTTATGGCAACTACATTTTTTTCTAAGCAATCAAGCTTTCCCGTATCAGAGCTTGAGCACCTAAAGTATTCTTGCTTAGTAGATACTACCAGAGCCAAGAATGAGCTAGATTTTACACCTAAATACAGCATCCATAAAATTATTAATGCTATAAAAAATCAGCCTGTTTTAGGGTAAAGCATTTACTTTGGCTTGAAGTTTTTGTTTAAGATCGACGTCAGTAATGGCATCAACGATTTTTTGGCCTAAAGGTTTATTAGGGGCTAATATGCCATTCTTAGCGGTTGTTCTTGAAATAGAAGACTTGTTAATAACATTCATCATATCACCTATGTGTTTGTCTTTTGTCACAATTTGATTGATCATACCTTTTTCTATTATCAAATTAAGAATAATACTAACTGCTCCGGAGTGCATATTATTATTCTCCAACGCCTTAGTAAAGCTTTCGGTAGTTGCAACCTTTAAAGAATTATAAAACATATCAATGGCCTCATCACCTAAAGCGAAAAGCTTAGTTAACTTGTCCGCAACATTATTTTTTTCATTATTATCATTTATTACGCCATTATAAATATCCGCCCCCTGGGGTTGTATTTTAGATGGATTAATCAAAGCAAGCATTGCTCTAGGCATAGCATCAGATGGTTTAAAAATATTTTTTACTAAATCTATTTTAGCTTCCTTTGACAAATTAGCGTCATCAAGACCAGCAGTTAAAATTTTATTAGAATTTTTATTGCCAATATAAGAAATAAAATCAGGTGCAAATTTATTATTTATCACTAAATTTTTAAGAGAATTAGTTGTTATTATTTCGTCAATAAAAGCATCTTGATCTTTATAAGCAACTTTTGCTAGTGCTTCTTTAAGTTGAGTTTCATTAAAACCAGCAAATTTAGTAGGATCCGTAACAGTGCCTGCTCCAGTGGCTGATGCCGCTATTTTTTCAACACAACCAGTCCCAGTTTTCCACTCACAGTCTGGTTTTAAGTATGGACAGTCGAGATCTGCACTTATTTCGCTACAGGTAGCAGGTATGGCAACACAAGTAAAAGTATCACGGCTTTTCTTACATTTAGTGGGGTCAGTTTCACATTTAGAAATTTCTAGGCTTGCGCAATCAGCTAAAGTTACTACTGGCGGAGTAACAGAAGGAGGAGGATCTTGGTTTGATCCACCTGATTTAGTAGCTTTAGGGGGAACGCAACTTACAATAAATCCTAAAAAAACTAGATAAACTAATAATTTAATATCTAAAATTTTCATTTTAAACCTTTTTTAACACAATAAAATATTTTACTCACAAGTACATGTAACATCATAATTATTAAAAACAAGTGATTATGATCTATAAAAGAATGGCTAACAGGTTGCTGATTTAGTGCGTAAAAAGTCAGTCGGGCCGGCACAGGGACCCGTGGCCGTCAACCTAAGAATCTACCGTTCGCCCTGAGGATTTCCTTTTTTTATTTAGACCCAGCTATCTCCCCATGCCAAGACTGTATTAACGTGAGTTCGACATAAGGATTTAAGTGAAATCGATTTTCAACTGATTCCTACGTACCGTGACCATATGATTACCCATAAGTATTGATTAGTTAATCTGA
>CAZBMJ010000052.1:0-10741 GCA_964493205.1 uncultured Myxococcales bacterium | reverse complement strand
GAGGTGAAATAACCATATGATATCTGCTTCAAATCCTTAACCTGCCGCCTATGCGCAATGACGATGATGTTAGCATGACTATTTTATAGAAGTTTAGCTATATTATTTTTAAAAAATGGTTCAGGAAAACCACCCATTTCCATAAGTCTATTAAAAGCCTCTTGTGTTGGCATAATCAAACTAAGCTCTTTAAGAGTTAATGGATGCAATCTAAACTGAAAATATCGCCCAGCTAATGAATCACCTACTTTGCGGAAAGTTTCTAATTTGGCGCTGCCTGTTACTAACATTTTTTGATAGTTACTTTGAGTATCAAAAATACCCTTCAAAAAAGACCTCCAATTAGTCATTTTGTGCAATTCATCAAAAATTACTAAATCAGCCGACTTATCCCAAATTTTTTTCTTAATTTCTAATCTGTGTTCTAGTAAATCAAAATTCAAATAGTAATAATTACTAAAAAGTGCTTTAGATAAAGTAGTTTTACCACATTGTCTTGGGCCTGTTATTAAGACAATTTTATCGTTTAAATCACTCAAAATAAAAGGTTTTATCTCTCTTTCCATTTTGACTATTTAGCACTCCATTCCTAAATAGTCATGACTATTCGGGAATTGGCTCCCAAATAGTCAAAAAATAACAACACTTTAATCCTTGACATTACTCTTCATACATATACCCAAATACCTATGAAAATAATTGATCAAAGCCAGTATCATATTGCTGTTTTTAAACCTCACAATATGGCAGTTATAGGTGGACAAGGTGTACCTAGGCCCACACTGCTAGATTTAATGCGCCAAAAGTTTGGGCCGCAAATTTATCCAGTTCATAGGCTTGATCGTGTAACCTGTGGCTTAGTGTTATTTGCTCGTGGTATGTTTGCTAAACATGCCTTAGAAAACGCTTTTAAAAAGCACTTGGTTAAAAAAACTTATTTGGCCATTGTGCAAGGCGTGCCTGATTTTAAGAAAAAACTTTTAGAAACTCACTTTAGCAAAGAAGCTTTAAATAAAAAAAAAGGCCCTCAAGCCATACAGTCTATTAGTGATAAAGGTGAACTTGCTAAAACTAAATTTGAAGTTCTACAAATTTTGCCCAATAATCTAGCCTTGATCAAAGCCGAGCCCATAACAGGCCGCATGCATCAAATTCGTATTCATTTAAGTTTTTTAGGCTTGCCTATTTTAGGTGATAAGCTTTATGGCTCAAAAATTATACTTCCACCACAAACCATTGCTCTGTGTGCAAGCAACCTGGAGTTCCCCATGCCCAAAGGCCCTAAAGTTACTATCAATGCTGAGCATTTATTTGATGTGAAGAGTTATATTAAAGAGTAAATTTTTTCTTTTTTTGCTCTTCTGTACCATATTCTTTTACATATTCTTTGAAAGTTAAGACTTTGTCATCTTTACCTGGTAAATAGGGATTTTCTTTTCCAGCGGAGCCAATTTTATTTAAAGCCTCAAATTTATACTCTGGCTCGTTAATATACTCATCAATAACTTTTTTATTAAATGCTAACCAGATTTTTTTATCTATCACATTATTTGTATCGTTAATCATATTTGCAGCAACAGCTCCAAAAAAATCATCCCATTTTTTATGAGTTATTATCCAATCAGCACAAGCTTCTAAGCTTTCAGGATCAGTACTTATAAGAATAGCAATAGCATTATTAATTTCTTGTAACTTAAGTAGTTCAAGAGTATTTGACACAGCTTTTGTGAAATTTTCCCCAGTCATACCAGGCTCTTTTTTCACAAGAGGTATTTTGTTATCTATAATAGGCTTTAAATCTTGTATGCCATTAGAATTAATAGATAATTTTTTAAGAATTTCTACTAATTGCGTTCCTTGATTTTTGCCATCTTTAACACTGTTTTTAAAATAATATTTATTATAGGGTTCTTTAAGCTTATCTGTAGCCTTTGATAAGGTATCTATCGTTCCATCAGTAACTTGTGTCATCAATGCATCAAAATCTTTGGTATCTAGTCGTATTAATTGAGCTTTTAGCTCTTCTTTATCACCAGCATAACTAGACTTATCTATCAAGCTTGAAATGTCACTTCTATTAGAGATAATAAGATCTTCAAAAGACTCATCTTTAAGTAATTTTTCTAAAACTTTTTGCTCTTTATTTAAAGATAGAACAAGTAAATTATTGGTTAAAAAAAACTTGGTCATGCTTGTGCTTTCAAATGGTGTTTCATTGAAGTTCCAAATTTTTTTTATTAAGTTGCCACTATTTTTTTCGTCATAATTATCTAAAAATCCATTAATTATCTTCTCATAAAAATTTTCTAAATTATCATTTGAAATGTCAGCTGCATAATTTATAATACTTTCTATAGCTGTGTTGTAACACTTTTTATCATTCACATAGGCAACCACAGCATCAAGCATTTCTGAACTGTGATTAATGGCTAAGGCCATAATATCTTGCTGAGCGACATCCCAACCTTGCACAAAATTATTTTCAAGAACTTTTGCCAAGTCTTCAGCCTTTGAAACTGGTGGTGACTTAATTTTTAAAAAAGGTTTAATTTTATCTGACATGCCAACAGAGTTATTTTGCTTTTTAATAGACTCAACTATTTCATTGCCCATAAGCAAACCTTTATCATTGGTAATATCTTTTAAATTATTATTAAATTCTTCCCCAAAATCTTTGATAACACTTGATAATAAGGGAGCATAGGTAAATAACCTTATTTTTGCAGATTGCAATTTTTTACTAACCTGTATTTTTTTATTATAAAGGCCTAATAAACTATCAACATTAATTTTATCTTGCTTTAAAACTAAGCTTTTTGCAGCTTCTTTTGGATCAGAAAAAGATCTTTTATATATTTCGTATTTTTTTAAAGCATTAGGATCTTTATTGGTATCAGCAAATTCTTCTGCTTTAACGCTATAGCCTAAAGCATGAGCTTTTTCTGGATTATTTAATATGTCTAAATTAGCACCATTTTGCGTAAGAATATCGTTCCATTCTTTATCTGTTCTGCCTATCTTAAGGTTAATAACCTCCTGTTTAATTTCGTCTAAATCGGTTTTAGCTGATAAATTAGCTATTTGTTGGTAGTTTAAAGATGGTGGAGGAGGTGAGGTTTGAGAGGGTTGTGAGGGTTGTTGCCCTGAAGAGGAAGACCCTGCTCCTTTGGAAACACCAAATTTACAAGAACATACTGATAGCATTAATAATACACTAAAAATATTTATTTTATTCATACATAAACCTCAAATAGCAATAATAATACGTAACAAAGCATCTTATACTTAGCAATAGGCCCATATTTTAAATATATTTAGATAAAAGCTTAATAATATCAGCTCTATGCTCAATATCACTCACATAATCTATGTGATCAGTATTTATAGTTAAAACTGGACAAAATTTTACTTTGCTTACCCATTCATCGTAATTTCTTTGCAGCTTATTTAAGTAGGCTGAGGTCACTTCTTTTTCGTTTTGGCGGCCACGCTTCTGAATGCGCGCTTTGAGCACTGGCATGGAACAGGTTAAATAAATTAATAAATCTGGAGGAGTTAGGCTTTCACACATGCTTTCGTATAAATCAAAATAAAGATTAAAATCGTTTTTGGCCATTTTACGAGATTTATAAAGACCTGCAGCAAAAATTTCTGCATCTTCATAGATAGAGCGATCAAGTACGATCAAACTCTTTTCTTTTAAAAGCTCTTGCGTGAGTTTAAATTTATGGACTAAATAATACATTTGTGAATGAAAAGCCCAGCGTTTCATATCGCTAAAAAATTTACGAAAATAAGGATTAGTACTCACGGGCTCAAAAAAAGGTTTGGCGTTAAAATGTGTGGCCAAAAATTGGACCATGGTAGTTTTACCAACTCCCATATTTCCAGCTACTACTATATACTGTCGCATACTCTCTCCTAATTCCTGTCTCTTATACACAAGTCCAGATAATATATTGTCCTTTCAGCCCATTCCTACGTACCGTGACTTGTTCACGGTATCCAGAAAACTAATTCTTACATTGTAAAAAATTAATTATCTGGTTGCCGCGGACAAGCCGACGGCACGTAGAGAGTAACTAAACAGCGCTTTTAACTTGTGTATAAGATACAGCTCCTAATTCATGGCATCATGAATTATTCTTTGCGAGAAGTAAACCCAAGGCTAGCTAGTAACCAATAGGTAAAATTGGGGAAATAGCGTACTAAAAAATCCCCAAATTTGCCATGATTAGTAACAATAATCTCTCTTTTTCTTAAAAAAATCTTTTTTACTATATAGTTAGAAGCTTTTTGAGCTGACCACATGAAATATTTAGGACGTTTATCACTGCGAGCTAAATTTAGCTGCCCATAATTATCTACCATAGATATCTCAGATTCTATTATACCAGGGGCAATTATACTTACAGAAACGCCATCTTTATAAAGCTCTTGGTATAAAGCATTACCAAAACCCATCAACGCAAATTTAGAAGCGGCATAGGCAGAAGTATTACCAATACCAATTTTGCCAGCAATACTAGACATTATAGCAATGCTGCCCTTAGTAATTTTTAAATAAGGAATAGCTGCTTGTAATGTCCAAATAACTCCAAAAACGTTAGTATCAAATAATCGGCGCCAAACGCTTTCCTCAGTAGTAACAAAAGGCCCCACAACGCTATAGCCAGCATTAGCGATTACAATATCAAGTTTACCAAAGTCACTTACTATGTTTTGAGCTGTTATAAAAACTTGTTCTTTGTCCTGCACATCAAGTTCATACACTTTTGCTCGAGGGCCTAAGCTTGCTTGTAAACTTTGTAAGCGTTCCAAACGCCTAGCTGAGAGTGCCAAAAAAGCACCTTCTTCATAAAAACTTTTGGCTAGCTCATACCCAATGCCACTGCTAGCACCAGTTATCCATACAACTTTGTCGTTAAACTTTTTCATTTGAAGCCTTTTAGCGTCGTTGCGAGAAAATTACAATCAATCAATTAAAAGCCTGAGTCAATACTTATAATATTAAAACTATAGGGTAAGGCTTAGGTTTGTTGGCTACAGATAAACTTTGAGAATAGATTATATTTTTTGATTGTTTTACCCTCATGCTGAGAATAATATACTTATTGGTGTTGGTAATTTTTTTTGGTTGCCAGAAAAATAATCAAGTTCAAAACAAGAGTGAGCAACACTATTTTTTAGTGTCACATGCGGGTCCTGGAGACCCTTTTTGGAATATTGTATTTAGTGGAGCAAAAGAAGCTCAAAGAGTTCTTGGAATTAATTTACAAATCTTAGCTCCAGAAACTGCCAATGATATAGCAAGACAAGTAGAACTCCTAGATGCTGCTATTGCTGCCAAACCACAAGGTATTGCTTTAAGTATTCCTGATGACCAAGCTTTTTCTAGAAGCCTTAAAGAAGCTCAAAAACAAGGTATACCAGTCATTGCTTTTAATACGCATCCTAATGCTCACGCAAAGGCTAATAATCCTTATTTAGCTTTCATTGGCATGGATGATATAATTGCTGGCCAAAAATTAGCTGGCGAAATTTGGGCCACTAATGGCTTAAAAGATCGCGTGGTGGTAGCTATTCATCAAGCAGGCCACGTGGGTCTTGAACGTCGCTATCTTGGAATAAAAAACGAGCTTGAAAAAAATAATATTATGGTAGATAAACTAGATGTTTCAGTGGATGCTGCTCAGGCTCAACAAATTATTCAAAGTTATCTACAAAAAAACCCCAATACTTCTGCTATATTTTTTGTGGGTTCTTTTGGTATTCATGCGGCTTCTCGAAGTCTTCAAAAAGAGCATCCCAAGCTTTTACAAGCAAGTTTTGATATTACGCCACTAACTTTGGAACAAATAAAAAATAATGCTTTGAGTATGAGTGTTGATCAGCAGCCATTCATGCAAGGCTATATGGCGCTTATAGAGCTTGATCTAAAATCTCGTTTTGCACTAGCACCTGCGGATATAAATACTGGTATGGCCTTCATACAAAAAAATAATATTGGTGTGCGTTAATTATGATAAGCAAGGTACTCAACACTAAAGAAACCAGTGTGATGTTTGCTTTAATTTTATTAATAATGATTTTTTCTGTGCTTAGTGATAATTTTTTTTCACTACCAACATTCTCGTCCATCGCAAGCGTTTCCACTGAAATGGGCATTCTAGCGTTAGGTGCTACTATTCTGATGATAGCTGGTGAATTTGATCTTTCATTGGGCTCCAACTTTGCTCTATCAGGCATGGTCTTCGCTCTTTTAACAACGTCATTTGGTATTAATCCACTAATAGCTTTATTATGCGCTATGGTATGTGGGGGCAGCATTGGGTTTATAAATGGATTTATTACACTTAAAACTCGCATACCCTCATTTATCACTACTCTAGGGACTATGCTGATCTTTCGTGGCCTTGTTTTGGTAGTAACAGACGGCTTTCCCATTGCTGCCATGGAATCAAATTCAGTGCTAGGTTGGTTTGTTGCTGATTTAGGGTATGGCTTTAAATCATCGCTTTTATGGTGGCTTGCTTTGAGTGTTTATTTTTTATACATTTTAAACTATCATCCCTTGGGCAATCTTATTATGGCCACGGGCGCCAACCAAGAAGCAGCATTTTGTATGGGTGTCAAAGTAGAACGCATCAAAATGTTATGTTTTATCATCACTGGACTTCTTGCTTCCCTAGCTGGCGTTATTCAATACGCTCATATGTTAAGTCTATCGCCCACGGCTGGTGAACAATATGAACTGCGCGCTATTGCCATAGCTGTAATTGGTGGCAGCACTCTTAGTGGGGGAGCAGGCACCATGCTTGGTACATTTCTAGCCACACTTATTATGGGCGTGCTTGCCAGTGGCCTTGTACAAGCTGGGGTTTCTACGTATTGGTTTCGAGCATTGGTAGGGGCCATTTTAGTCATGGCAGTCATCATGAATACCAATCTAAAACGACTTCAAGAAGAGGCCTGATTATGCCAACCAGATTAAAACTTGTTGGTATTGAAAAAAATTTTGGTCCCATACAAATTCTCAATAATCTAAGCTTAAGCGTTAAAAACGGTGAAGTTTTGGCTTTGTTAGGCGACAATGGTGCTGGTAAGTCTACGTTGATTAAAATTATCGCAGGCATTCATCAGCCCAGTGCAGGTAAAATTTATTGGGAAGGTAATGAGTTAGACCACAATAATTTTAGTCCACAACAGGCTCGTAAACTAGGTATTCAAACTGTTTATCAACATTTGGGCTTAGTAAACCAACTTTCTATTGCTCGCAACTTTTTCTTAGGCTGTGAACCAATTAAATCCTTGGGGCCACTAACATGGCTTGATCAAAACTTCATGCGTGAAACAGTTTTTAAAGAACTTAAAAATATGGGTCTAAAGCGTAAACTTGATCCTAACGATAATGTGAGTAAACTTTCAGGTGGCGAACGACAAGCAATAGCCATTGCTAGAGCAAGATTTTTTGGAGCAAAGTTGTTAATTCTTGATGAACCAACCAGCGCTTTATCTGTAGGGCAAACTGAAGCTGTGCTTGACTATATAAAAGAGGCAGCTATTTCAGGCATTGCAGTTATTTTTATTACCCATACCCTTCATCATATTGAACGTATTGTAGATAACGTGGTCATACTCCATAGAGGTCATAGTGTTGCCAATTTTGAAAGAGGCAATATTAATTTGCAACAATGCGCTAATCTTATAATGCATGGTCAGCTGGATTAAACATATGGAAGCAGACTTAAGAATAAATAACAAAATTACCATTCCAGGTTCAGAACTAATAATTAGCGTTAGCAAAGCCAGTGGCCCTGGTGGCCAGCATGTTAATAAAACTAGTTCAAAAGTATCCCTACGATGGAATCTTTTTAGCTCAACTGCTTTCTCAGCCCATGAACTAGAGCAAATTATTAATAAATTGCGTTTTAGATTAGTTGGTGATGGAGATATTTTAATTCACGTGGATTCAGAAAGAAGCCAGTTAAGAAACAAAGATATTGCTAGGGAGCGTTTAACTAAAATATTACTAGAAGCCCTAAAGCCTATTAAAAAACGTGTTGCTAGCCAACCCACACTAGGCTCCAAAAATCGAAGAATAGAAACTAAAAAAAAGCGTGGAGTCACCAAAAAATTACGAAACTTTTTAGTTAGCCCAGAGAACTAGAAATTTGTATTGATAAAAAATATAAGAAAAAATTTATGCTATTAATAATAGCATTTGTTTAGAAAATGATTTTGAAAAAAAATTTAATAATTATTTAAATTTAATAGAATAAGTCTTGCAAAATAATAATAAGTCTTTAATTTAATCATTAGTAGAAAACTTACTTGTTCAATGGAACATTAACTTTATTAACTTTATCAACTTTAGGATCTAATTATGAAGTATATTCATTTAACTTTTGTTGCTTTTTTCACTACATCTTTTTTATCTTTTTCTTCTTTTTCTTACGACGATCTTATTAATTATTATAAAAATTCTTCAGAGCTTTCTGTTCTTCCCCCAAACATTAATAATTTTAAAGTAGCTCAGTTCTTTGAATTATTTAAAAGGGAATATAGTGCTGGATTACAATCAACGTTGGATATAACTGGGTTACCATCAAAATCAAGAATCGATCTTTTAAAACTTATCATTGAGTATACTCGCACTGTCTCCAAAATTAATACCCCAACTACTTTTATGATAGGTAGTTATTTATATGCAATAAAATGGAAAACTGGTGAGTTAATGGGTATTGATAAAAAGCCTATTCGTACAAATAAAGACTTATCACATTTAGCTGCGAGATTAACTAACCAGTTTCCATTAAAAAATGAACAGTGGGAAAAGATTAATAACAAATTAGTGCAACAACAAATAGATGGAATGGTAATTTTATTGGATAATGAAGATTCGATAATGCAAGTTACTGGAGAAAGATTTCTAAATGGCCTAAACCTTTTCCTAGATTATAAAGCAGCTAAAATATGTACACCATCTACCCTAGGGAATAAAATAAAAAAACTTTTACAAAATGAAAAGGAAAGAAAAAATATAAAATTGCCTTCAAGAAATCTTGGAGCACAGCGCTTTCAGAGTCTATAATAATATCGTAGAGATTTTAAATAATTAAAATAGATTGGCAAATATAAACTTAATAAAGATAGACAAAAAACTGTTATCTTAAGAGGATTAGAAAGTCCATCTATTTGATTTTTAAAAGCTGCTAAAAAATACACTAAGCATGAATGATACAAAAAAACGCTCAAAGAAGAACGGCCTAATAAAGCTATGATAGGCAGTTGCAAAATTTTAGTTTTATTGAGCAACAAAGTAATCAAATAGGTAGCACTAAGAAAATTTATTAGACGTAAAAAACCCAAACTTTGAACATCGGACCACTTTCCCCAATTTATATCTGCCAAGCATAAACCATGACGGGCAAAGAAACACACAATACAAAATACTAAATTTAGAAAAATTAAGCCTTTATTTGGGCTTTTAATAAATTTTGTGATTTTTCCTAAACCAAAATAGTAGCCACATATCACTGCTATGACAAATAAAATTTGCCAAGAAAAAATATCAAACCACCCTAAATAAGCCAGAGGAATAAATTTTTTTACCAAACTTTCTATTTGCTCTAATAAAGAAAATTGTCCTAAAAACCAAATAATACTTGAGCCTAGTAAAAGCCAAATAACTTTTTTTGTTTTTAACATAAAATAAATTAAAGGAAGTGATAGAAAAAAAACAAAATATACTGGCAAAATATTAAAAAATGGCGGCAAATAAAGAAAAAGCCCTGCAAGCAACGTTAACTCAAGAGGATGTTCTAACAATGGCCGATACCACTCTGATTCACTCCATTGAACAAAAAAATTCGGCACTAAGAATATACTTAGAGTAAAAATGCTTAAGCATAAAAAATTACCTATATAAAGTTTCCATAATCGCCCTCTTAAATTTCCTAAAATGGCTTGAGACTTAGTGGCTAAAAGCAGGCCAGCTAATAAACCTGAAATAAAAAAAAATCCTTCTGCTGCAGAAAAAAAACCTAACGGCCCATACGCATGAGCATAGAAAGTAGGCCAAAAGTTAAAGGGCCATAACAAAAGATGATCTGCTGTCATCATAATGAGCAATAAACCCCGTAAGGCATCAATTTGTATTAAGCGAGATAAACTCATGAGTGTTCCTTATTAACAAATATAGAGTTAATTTGTGGCTATTGCAGCAATAACATCTTTAGTCCAAATACAAATTTAGAAATTTAACTTTTGGAGTTATCACATGCGAAATTTGTTTTTGCTCTTAGGCAGGCTTGAAGGCACTTCATTCTTACTCCTGATGTTTCTTGGAATGCCATTAAAATATTATGCTGCTTGGCCCCATGGTGTAAAAATTCTTGGTCCGCTTCACGGATTTTTATTCTTGGGCTATTGTGGCGCGGCTTTATGGTATGCTATCGCGCAAAGCTGGCCTGTTAAAAAACATATTTTCGCCTATTTAGCAGCAATTCTTCCTTTTGGTACTTTTTATTTTGAAAAAGTCTATTTTAAAAAATCTGCTTAAGCAAAATTTATAAAAGCAGGCCAGCTAATAAACCTGAAATAAAAAAAACCTAACGGCTCATACAAATGCATATGCGGCAGGTTAAGGATTTTAAGCAGATGGTGTCTAAGTTTAATCGCCCACTCTCTACGTGCCCTGACCATATGATTACCCATAAGTATTGATTAGTTAATCTGA
>CAZBMJ010000051.1:0-11100 GCA_964493205.1 uncultured Myxococcales bacterium | reverse complement strand
TCAGATTAACTAATCAATACTTATGGGTAATCATATGGTCACGCTACGTAGGGAATAAAGCCGCCTATCCGCAAAGACACGAGGACTTTCTAGGGCTTGACAAACTTTAATAAATTCAAGAGGCTTCTAGCGCTTACTCACGAAGGAGAAATACTATGACTCTTAATAAAAAAAATTGGCTTAAGTTAAGCTTACTAGGGCTTTTAGTTGCTATTGGTACTGGTGGTTCTTGCGCTGAAGATACCGTTCCAGAAGAAGAAACACCTACTACACTCTCTACTGTTTATGAAGGAAGAGAAATCAAAATTGGGAATTCAGCTTTGGAAATTGCTCAAATGACTAAAAGTGGTGATAACAAATTTATTTATACAAGAAGCATCGATAATAAAGCTTTGTATGCTCATAAGGTAGGTGCTAAAACAGCTGCTCCTGTAGCATTAACTATTGCTTCAAAGCCAGCTGACCCAGCAACTGTTGGTAAAGCTGATTTAAAAGATGCTATTAATGTTGTATTGATTATACCGACAGATACGGGTGTGATGGCTTCTGTTAATTCTGCTGTAGATAAGGATTGGGGTGTAGCCTTATTTGAAGGCGATGAAGCAACTGCTGATACAACTTGGATAACTAATAAGGATGATGATATTTATAGTGCTGGGAATAGTGTAGGTAATAGAACAGAGCCTACTTATGGTTTTATGGTTTATAAAATGGAGGGAACGCTTGCTAAGCAAGCTCCTTACATTTTCAGTCCTGCTAAATCTGGCTTTTTTACTGTAGATGGACCAAGCGCTCTGGGCACAAAACTTGCTAAGATTTCCACAAGAGCTAGTACCCCCCTCGACTTACCAGATTATATAATCGGGCATAAAGCTTCTGGTTCGGCGTATATGATTGATAACTTAGGTGTGGCTAGAATTGCACCTGCTAATGTAAATGGTGCAACTAATAATACTAATATTCCCCTTGCTGTGGCAGATGGTACAGGCGATGATGCTAATAAAAAAGGCTTTAAAAATTTTAATCTTATGAAATCAGATGGGACTGCAGGTAATGATCTGAATGATCAACCTGTAACTGGTGTAACTATTGTAGGCCATAAGTTGTATATAGCTTTTACTTCTAGTGGTACAGCCAATGGTGGTGTAGCAGTGGTTGAACTAAATGCTGCCAATGGTGAGTTAGGTGCTGTACACGCTCCATCACATAATTGGGGTGATTTTACTGTTTTACATTTAACTAAAGATGGTAATAATGTGTATGCGGTAGCTCATCCTCATGCCACTGCGAACGATGCAAGTATTTTTGAAGTTACTGCAACAGCTGATAAAGGCGCAGAATTATCAGATTGGTTAAATGCTAAAGCAGCTGGGGCAAATACTAACGTTATACAAGGTGGTATTCAATTTGCAGAATTAGCTGGTGATGAACTTTATGTTGCTACTAGCTCTGGCTTCTTTAATATTACCAAAAAAACAGTGGCTAAATAATTAGTTTATACGCTAAGTGCAGTGCTGCTGTTTATTAAAAGGGCCAACACAGGGATCGGCCCTTGATAATGATTCCTAAATTTTATTTTCGTATCCATTGACTTTTGTTACTACTCATAGACAATAAAGCACCACAAGACAACTTAAAGGCTTGATTATGCGCGTAAAAATTTTGCTTGTATTATTTTGTTCTATGCTAGCTAATGCTAAGACTATACTTACCCAGCCTGATTTGTCGAAAATCAATATTAATTATGAAAAATATAGTTTGCCTAATGGGTTAGAAGTTATTTTGTCTCCTGATAAAAGCACCAACTTTGTGACCATTAATATTTGGTATAAAGTTGGTTCTATTCATGAAAAACCTAATAAAACAGGCTTGGCTCATTTATTTGAGCATTTAATGTTTGAGGGTAGCAAACATTATGCCCAAGACCAACACTTCAAAATTTTAGAGCGTATTGGCGCCAGCAATATTAATGCGAGCACTAGCTTTGATAAAACTAATTACTATGAAACCGTATTTCAAGATGACTTAGAAATTGGTTTAAGTATGGAATCGAGCCGCATGGGTTTTTTAGTCCTTAATGATGCTAAGCGAAAAGAACAGTTAGCAGTGGTAAGAAGAGAACGTGAAGTTAGATATGAAACAAGGCCCTATGCCCAAGCAGGATTATCTTTGTGGCAACAGGTTTTTGCGCCTAGTGATCCACGATACGGTTATGTAATAGGCAGCCATAGAGATTTAGAAAATGCCAGACTTAAAGATTTACAAAGTTTTTATAATGAAAACTATGGCCCTACTAATGCAAGTTTAGCGTTGGTTGGTAATTTTGATGTTGATACAGCTAAAAACTTAATTAATAAGTATTTTGGCACCCTGCCTAAAAACGATAAAATTATCGATCCAAAGCTTCCCATAATTAATTTTAATAAAGAAGAAATAGTTACCTACCAAGACCGTTTAGCCAGTGTCCCTTTGATTAGAATTTTTTATACCAGCCCTGGTTTATACAAGGAAGGTGATGCAGCAATGGACGTTATTGCTCACGCCTTAGGTAATGGCCAATTTTCTAGACTTTATAACTCCTTAGTTCGTGAAGCAAAAATTGCCAGTTCTGTGAACGCTTATCAGCAATCAATGCAAGGTCAATCCTTTTTTGGAATCGATGTGACGCCCGCGCCTGGAGTGAGCAGTGAAGCTATCATAGAAAAAGTTGATGAAGTGTTGCAAGCTTTAAGTACTAAGGGTATTACTGATGTAGAACTGCAAAGAGCGCGCAATAGTATTTTAACCACTTACTTCTTTGGGTTGCAAGGATTGCAAAATAGGGCAGAAATATTACAGACGTATAATCTTTATACTTCCAATCCAGGATTTATTCAGAAAGATTTAGCTCGTTATTATAGCCTAACGTTGCCTAATTTAATTTCTATGGCCAAGGAATTTTTACCCATTAAAACTAATCGCAAAATTTTGGTTGTATTGCCTAAATAATTAAAGGATAGTTACATGAAATCACTTTTATTTTTACTCATAAGCTTTTTTTTGTGTATGCCTGCCTGTGTATCTATTAATAAAAATAAGCTCATCAATGCCCAAAGAGATGCTCTGGATAAAGAAGAGCAGTGGCGTTATGATGTTCCTATTAATGAGACAAAGTCTCAAAAACCCATCTTTCCTCAAATTATTAAAAAGCAGCTGAGTAATGGCTTCAGCGTGTTTGTTTTGCCTAATAACAGCTTACCCATAGCCAATATTAGTATAACTTTTAAAAGTGGTTCACGCTTTGATAAAAAAAATAAAGCAGGGACGTTTGTATTATTAGGTCTCATGCTTAAGGAAGGCACAAAAAATCTTTCTTCCCTAGAGCTTGCTGAAAGTTTTGCTAATCTAGGGAGTGAACTTAGTGTTAATGCTTATTTAGACAAAATAATTGTTTCAGCAGATGTCATGTCGCAAAATATCCCCCAAGTAATAGATCTTATAAGCGATGTTGTGCAAAATCCTAAGTTTCTAGATGAAGATTTTACTCGCGTGAAGCTTACTTTAATAAATAGCTTGGAATCAATGCAGTCTGTGCCTTCTTATGTGGCACGTAGAGAGTTTTTTAAAGTGGCCTATGGCGATGAGCATCCTTATTCCAATTCTATTATTAATAACCCTAAAGATTTAGAACTGGTTACTCTTGATGATATTAAAGCGGCCCACGCAGAGAATTTTGGTGCTAATAATGCAGCACTTATAGCCGTTGGTGATGTGGATTTTGCGAGTTTGAAAAAAAATTCTCAAAAACTTTTTACGTGGTCAAAAAAAGTTAATAACTCTCAAGTCATAAAAGACCCAAAGTTGGCAACATCCATGCAAACTGTTTTGATTCCTCAAGCAAGAACACCACAAACTTACCTATTTGTTGGCCAATTAGGCCCAAGTATTAATGATGAAAAAGCTCGTGCATCACTGGATATTCTACAAACTATTGCAGCCTCTATGCCTACCTCAAGACTGGGTGCAAACTTGCGAGAAGCTAAAGGCTGGACCTACGGCGTACAATCAGAGTTTACTCCCTTACTTTCAAGAAGTGTTTTTGCTTTTAATACAAGTATACAAGTTCCTTACGGCGTTGATGCTTTAGTAGAAATGCAAAAAGAATTTGAAAAGTTACAAACTACTATGGTGAGTGAAGAAGAGTTAAGTTCAGCTAAAAGTAGTGTTTTAATGTCTTTTAATACCTTGTATGAAACCTTATCTTCATCAAGCTTAGCCATTTCTAATAAATTTGTTTATGACAAAGATCTAAACTACGAATCTAAGTATTATGATGAGATTAGCAATATTACCCAAGCAGATGTGATGAAAGCTGCCAAAGAATATTTATCAAATAGTCACATGATTGCCATAGCGGTAGGTGAGAGCGAAGTTATGGCAGTGCCGCTTAAAAAAATGAATATGCCTTATAGGATTAAGCAATAAATGCTTACGTTAGTAGTATTATCTTTTGCTGGTTTTTTAAGCGTGATAATTTTTATGTCTGTGGGCGTTATTTTTAAGAAAAAAAAAGGTGAACTTAAAGGCTCTTGTGGTGGTCCTGAGCTAAATCCAGAATGTTGTAAAAATAAAAATAAGCAGTGTGATAAAAAAATCTAATATTCCATGCAAGAAGAAGAAAAAACCGAAAAACCCTCTGAGCATAAGCTTTTGCAAGCCAGAAAAAAAGGGCAAGTTGCCAAAAGTGCCGATGTTTCAGGTTTTTTAAGTTTATTATTTGCGCTGTTAGGTATATATTATTTTATAAATTTAGGTTTAAAAAAATATATAAATCTTTTTTTGAATATATTCACTAATCAAGATATAATTTTAATATCAACAAAAGCTCTAGATTTATGGCTATTATTATCGTTACCTATTTTAGTTTTATCGAGCTTGGGGGCTTTGATTGCTGGTTTTATGCAATTTGGCTTTTTGTTTTCTACCCATTCCTTAAAACCGCAAATTAAAAAAATTAATCCTATTGAAGGCCTAAAAAATCTTTTTTCTAAAAAACGCTTATTTGAATTAGTTAAGCAAATAGCAAAATTTGTTGTGGTATTTTTATTGGCCAGTATATTTTTAAAAAATAATTTTGTTTCTTTATTAAATTTAATTAATGGTGAGTTTTCTTATTTGCAAGTATTTTTTAGTGTCATAATTTTTGATTTAATTAAACAAATTATTATATGTTTTTTGATTATAGCTATTATAGATTTTTGTTGGCAAAGATATGATTTTTTAAAAAGCATGGGTATGAGCAAGTACGAAGTTAAAAAAGAGTATAAACAGCAAGAGGGCGACCCACTTATAAAATATGAACGCAAAAGATTAGCACAAGAAACACTTGAAAACTTAAGTTTACAAAACGTTAAAGAAGCCAGTGTTTTATTAACCAATCCCACTCACTTAGCCGTAGCTCTAAAATATAACGAAGAATCTATTTTAACACCTATTGTTAGCGCCAAGGGAAGTGGATTATTGGCAAAAGAAATAATTAAACAAGCTCATGCTTATAATATAGCCATAGTAAGAAACGTAAGTTTAGCCAGAAGTTTGTATAGATTAAATATTGATGAGGAAATTCCAGAAAATCTCTATAAAGCCGTGGCTGAAGTACTAATTTTTGTAAGCGAGCTTAAAAACAATGAAAATAACTAAAAATATTGTTAATTTTTTTCCTAATTTTTACAGTAAAAAAACTGAAACTATAAAAAAAGATATAGCTTTTAAGTTAAAACATCTTAATAAAGCTCAAAGAATTAGTATAAGCATAAATAAAAATACCTTAAAAAATATTTTGGTAAAAAGAGAACTTTTGGTTGGTTATAGTAAAGAAGAAGAAAAAGCTCTTCATAGAATGTTTGAGATTGTAGCTTGCACGCTTAAAGATATGGAAAGAATACATTGCCATGCTAACAGAACTATCAAAGCCTAAATTTAATGAAGAAGAAATAGATATTTTATATGAATTAGGCCATAATTTTTTATCTCAAGGCCAGTTTAATAAAGCTGAAACAATATTTTATGGATTATATTTGCTCAATTCAAAAAATAATAAATTAGTAAGTTCTTATCTAGAAACCTTATTACAAGCTAAACAAGTAAAAAAAGCTTTAAAATTTATTATTAAAAATAATTTAAATAATATAATTAGTGCGAAAATATATATTTATTTAAAGTATTACGAAAAAGCATATGAATGCTTAAAAAATATAATAAATAATAATAATAAAGATAAACAACTGGCTTTGGCCATGCTAGATTATTTATTAAAAAGGGGCTATGACAAAAAATATGAGTTCGACTGATTCCTACGTACCGTGACTCGTTCACGGTATCCAGAAAACTAATTTATACAATGTAAAAGTTAATTCTCTGGATGCCTCGCACAAGGCGTGGCACGTAGAGGCGGGCTGAAGTCGAATCCACGTTAAAAACAACTTTTAAGGGAGATGCTTGTGCTACCTGAACTATTTAGAATTCCATTTATAAATTTGCCGATTCATACTTACGGCGCTCTTTACGTTTTAGGCCTTCTTACGGGTCTTTTTGTAGTTTATCAGCAAGCATTGCTTGGTAAAAAATATCAAGATTATGTGTGGGACGTTGGTTTTTGGATTTTACTGGGATCTTTAATAGGTGCCAGGGTACTGTTTATTATTATTGATTATAAATATTATTTTATTGACGAACCCTTTACAACTTTGCCTATAGTAAATATTTCCATTCCAACTTTTTTAGCCCTGCATAAAGGTGGCTTCGTATTTTTTGGGGGAGCTATTGGTGGAACTTTAGCATTATTTCTATTTTGTAAAAAACATACAATTCCCTTTTCTCAAATGGGAGATTTTTTTGTTCTAGGCCTGCCATTGGGTCATGCCATAGGGCGTATTGGTTGTATTGCTGGTGGCTGTTGTTATGGTGAAGCTCGCTATCACTTAGATGCCCTAGGTCATGTAATAGCTGATGTGCCTTTTGCTCTAAAATTTCCTCCCAGGTCCATAGCGTTTAATAGTTTATATCCAGAGGCAGACAGTGCTACAAGGCACTTAATGGACCAATTGGGCAGCACTCTTCCCTTAGTTCCTGTGCAAATAGTTGAGTCATTGGCTAATGTGGGTATTTTTTTGATCTTGTTTTTCTTAACGCCATTAAAACGAGCTCACGGGCAAATAGCTTGCCTATACGTGCTTTTGTATGCAATTTTGCGCATTTTTACAGAAACACTACGAGGAGATGAGGCCAGAGGATTTATTCTAGGATTGTCTACCAGTCAATTTATTTCTTTGATAGTCTGTTTGCTTGCTCTGGTAATGTTCTTTAGGCTTAATAAATCTGAATCGTTTAAAAATAAAATATAAGCGATGATCATAAGCAAGCTAAAAGTGACTAAATTCATCATTAAAAGTATGCCCAAATGAAAACCTACGCCTAAGAATAGCCATGGCAGTTTGAATTTTTTGCTTAAAACAGCAGGCAAAAAAAGTAGTTGGAACAAAATAGCGCTATAAGTTCCCATGACGATCAACCAATCATTGCTAAGTATAAGCTTGGCAAAAAAAGGGTTGCTGAACTCGGGTTGCTGAAAAATATAATGCAAGGCTATACCAGTTGACCATCCATCAGTTCTAATTTTTGATAAAGCTGCCTGAATATAGATCAAAACTATTTGATACTGCATGGAAATTATTATGCTAAAAAATAATAACTCTTGCATAAAATTTGGCAGTTTTTTAGGACTAATTTTTGGGCAAAAAATATATAAAAGCATGAGATTTAAAAAAATATCGTTGCCCCCATCAGTGATGGAACCGCATAATTTAAAAAGATTAAGACTTATAAAAAATAATAAAATTCTAATTATAAAAGACGAACCAAAAATTATAAAAACAAGGCCTAAAAGCACTTGGAAGGCTATTCCATAAGAAAACCAATTATAACCAAAAAAATTATAAAAAATTATATCAATTTCGTAAGGCCAGGTAGTTTTTGGTAAGGGACAAAAATTATATGGTGAATAAAGTATATCTTTAATGCCAAAATGCTTATAAGCATGCAGTAGCACCCAAAGACCTAGGGCCATATCAAAAATTCTTAAAACTTTTTGACGATTATTAAAATTTTTTATGTGATTAACTAAAATATTCATAGTTTTATATCTGGTATATTAAATACAGCTATATCAGGAGTATTATTTTTAACTTCCCGACGCTGACTAAAAGAGATGGGAGGATGTTTAAATAAGGTTACTTCTGCATGGTTATAATTTGTTGGCTTATGAAACTTAACAAACTCTAAAAGTTCGCTATATTCTTTATTAACAAAAATATCCTGATTTTTTTGTACTAATTTTGCTAGTGATAATGACGTATGAATATAAACATGCATTCTTTTTTCAAAAGAACTTAAAGGATATTTAAAATGCTCTTTGATAATTTTTTTAATAGGTGTAATAATAATGTCTTCTTTATTTTCAGAATAATAACGAAGACTTAAATAATAAGAATCTGTAGGCACTGGTGTGAAAAAAAACCAACCTTGGGGAGAAAAATTATTTATATAATTCACTGCGCCCTGAGCATATCGAACAGATAAAGGATTTTTAGGAATACTAGCCGTAGTTATTAAAAAGTTGTGAATTATTAGCAAAAAAAGTACGACAAAATAATATAATAATTTAAAATATTTTATTGTTGTACTTTTCATGATTTATAGGTCAAAATCGCTATCATTAGAGGTTTCAAAAGTTATTTTAGAACAGCAACTGCCCTTATCATACACTTTTGTTTGCGTATCAAATGATTCGTTAGCATTCAGAGTAAAAGTAAATATAAAAGCTAAAGTAAAAGCTAATTTCTTCATATATTAAACTTCCTAATTTTTTAGATTTTATATATTTGTAAGTTATAAAAATAGTTTTACAAGGCAGTAGGGGAATAAATTCTAAACTATTTATTTTATTGAACTAATGGAATATCCACTATGATGGCACTGATTATATACGCAAGATTTTGGAGTAATAATGAAAATATTAGTTTGTATAAAGAGAGTAACTGACTATGAGGCAAAGTTAGTTATTAGAAAAGATGGTTTAGACATTGAAAGGTCTAGTATGAATATGATTATGAACCCTTTTGATGAAATTGCTGTGGAAGAGGCTTTAAGAATAAAAGATAAACAAGAATGCGAAGTAGTAGTTTTATCTATTGGTAATAAAGATTGTGAAGCTCAAATACGATCTGCTATGGCTATGGGTGCTGATCGGGGAATTTTAGTTGAGGCCGATCTAAACATTTCTCAAAGCTTTGATTCGTTGTATATAGCAAAAATTATTAGTGCTATATTTAATCAAGAAAAACCAGATCTAGTTATTATGGGTAAACAATCTATCGATGATGATAACCATCAGGTTTGTGAAATGTTTGCTGAAATTTGTAACTTACCTCAAGCTACTCAAGCTAACAAAGTAGTTATTAAATCTAGCAGCGTAGAAGTCATCCGTGAGGCTGATGGGGGTCTTGAAACCCTAGAGATAGAACAGCCTTGCGTGATCAGTACTGATTTGCGTTTAAATGAGCCTAGATATGCTTCACTGCCAGGTATTATGAAGGCCAAGAAAAAGCCTTTGGATATTAAATTAGTAAGCGATTTAGGAATCAGTCATAATTGGGGTGTTAAGATTAATTATTTATCCAGTACGCCTAAGCGAGCTGGTGGTATGATGGTAAAAAGTGTTTCAGAACTGGTAAATAAACTTAAACAAGAAGCAAAAGTGATTTAGGGAAAAATAATGGCAATTCATTTAATATTTGTAGAATCAGACAGTAATGGTATTAAAAAAGCTTCTTTATCTGCCCTAAGCGCTGCTAGGTTGATTAATGGCCAGATTCATGGAATTATTTTAGGCAAAGATACACAAAAAGCTGCAACAGAGTTATCAGAATATGTTCATAGCGTTCATCTGGCTAACCACGAGGATTTAAGCAATGTGTTAGCAAAACCCTATGCCAAAGTTATTAGTGATGTGGCTAAAAAAATTAATGCCACGCATATTTGGGCAACGGCCACTATTTGTGGAAAAGATCTTATGCCGAGAATTGCCGCCAGATTAAATGCATCTATGGCCTCTGATATTCAAGGTGTTAAGTCTGAAAGCGTATTTTTACGACCTGTATGGGCGGGTGATTTAGTTTGTGAAATAGAACTTCTTAGCTCTATAAAAGTAATAAGTGTTCGTATGAGTGAATTTGCTCCTGCAGACAAACTTCCCATAAAAGCCAGTATAGAAAATGTTGATGTATCTCTTGATGCTAGTAAAATGAAGTTTATAGCTTTTGACGAAGTTAAATCTAGCAGGCCAAGTCTTAGTGACGCAACCATTGTGATATCTGGTGGACGGGGCTTAAAAACTCCAGAAGGCTTTAAGCAAATCATAGAACCTTTAGCTGATAAGCTTAATGCCGCCATTGGCGCCAGTAGAGCAGTATGTGATGCGGGTTGGGTGCCTAATGATTGGCAAGTAGGGCAAACAGGCAAAGTAGTAGCTCCTAAACTTTATATTGCCATTGGTATTTCAGGAGCTATTCAGCATGTGGCTGGTATGAAAGGATCTAAAGTGATCGTGGCCATTAATTCAGACCCAGAGGCCCCTATTTTTCAAATAGCTGATTATGGCTTAGTGGCTGATGCTTTTGTGGCCATACCAGAATTAATTAAACTTTTAGGATAATTTTAAAAAAAGTTATTGACAATTTTCTCTGATTAGTGTTTTCTAAATGTACGTTTTATTCCGCAGTAGCTCAGTTGGTAGAGCATGTGGCTGTTAACCACAGGGTCGGCGGTTCGAGCCCGTCCTGCGGAGCCAAAACCTAAAGTCGTTATTTTTATAACGACTTTTTTTATTTTTAAAAGATTATTTTGATTGCTTTATCTTTTCACAAGAAAGCCCGGTGACTTGGCTGATAATTTTTTCATCAATGCCAGCTTTAAGCATGTTTTTAGCTATGGCGAGCTTGCTTTCTTCCATGCCCTTTTCTATACCCTTTTCCATGCCTTCTTCATATTTATTTTCCATGGTTG
>CAZBMJ010000050.1:0-11681 GCA_964493205.1 uncultured Myxococcales bacterium | reverse complement strand
TGACGGTATGACAACTGCTAGCGATAAAGCCATAAAAAGCACAGAATGTGATGCTACAGATACTATTGTGGAATGCGGTAAAAAGCGTTCAGCTGCAATGCTACAACAACCCAACAAAAAAGATAATTACCAAGTCGATAACTTATTATTTAAATAATAAAATTAAAGTTACTCAAAAATTTTTCTATTAATCTTTGGTTGGAATCAGTAGTTAAATAAGCAGGTTCTTTTTTATAAATTAAGTTTTTTAACTCCAAAGAATAACTTTTACTAGCAATAGAATCAAATAAACAGGTTACATCAGGACGCCTGATTAAAAAATCTTTTATATAAACCTCATCAAATAGTTTGCCCATACAAGTATTTATGAGCAAACTATGAGGTTTTAATAATTCTAGTAATTCTAAGTTTAAAAAAGGCATATATGCTTTAGTATTAAAAGAAATAACATCACTATTCATAAATAAATTTTCAAGATTACTAGCACTTTGCACTTTCATACCTAAGCCTAAGGCTTTTTGAACTAGTTTTTTACCTACAGCGCCTAAACCAATCACTCCTAAAGACTTGTCATAAACGCTTTTATTATTTAGACGAAAAAAATTAAATAATTGCCAGATAACCCATTCAGCAGTTTCATGGTCACAATATTCTGTTACATTAAGAATTTTAATATTATTATTTTCACAATATTTTTTATCTATTTTGTCGCTAGATGTTCCTAGTATATTTATTAGTTTTAAATTAGGAAATTTTGCTAAAAAATCAAGCCCTAACTCATCATAAATAGAAACACCAATAGCATCAATAGTTTCCAAAGCATTTTCATAATTTTCTAAAATAACTTCTTTGCGACTAAATAATCTAGTTTTATTAATTATGATAGGATAATTTTCCAAACCTATCAAAAGAACCTGATTATACATTTATTTGCTCAAAATTTTATGAGCTAACGCATCAAGTTTTGCTGCCAAAATAAAATCAGCTAATGCTAGGCCTGCTATTTTGTGGGTCCAAATTTCTACTCTGAGTTTGCCATAAGAAACTAATAAGTCTGGGTGATGACCTTCTTCTTCCGCAATATCACCAAATTTATTGGCCAATTCCAACGCTTTAACAAAATTTTTAACTAAAAATACTCTCTCAAGATGCCCCAAAGGATTAATAGCCCAGCCTTCATTAAGATTTTTGAGCATTTTTTGTGCCTCAATATCTATCATGGGTAAAGCGTTTCCACTGCAAGGCTCACATTTTTTTTCTGTAAGATCTAAATTTTCTTCACTCATTCTCTACTCCTAAAGTCGACCAGCTACAATTTCAGCAATATCTTTTACTTCAATACTTTCGCTCAAACCTTTATCTTTAACGCCATCGCTCATCATAGTCATGCAAAAAGGACAAGCAGTAGCAATAGTTTTAGCATTAGTAAGTATAGCTTGATCAGTGCGTTCATGATTGATGCGTTTGCCAATATGTTCTTCCATAAACATTCTACCTCCACCAGCACCGCAACAAAAGCTACTTTGTTTGTTCATGGACATTTCTACAAGATCGTTCTTAACAGTATTTTTAATAACATCTCTTGGTGCACTATACACTTGGTTATAGCGACCTAAATAACAAGGATCATGAAAAGTTATTTCACTATCAAGCTGATTTTTTACATCTATTGATAAACGTCCATCTGCAAAGAGCTCGTTTATAAGTTCACTATGATGTTGTACTGTGTAATTAGTGCCAAAATCACGATACTCATTTTTTAAAGAGTTAAAACAATGAGGACAACTACTAAATATTTTTTTAAATTTATATTTTGCTAAAACTTCAATATTTTCTTTAGCTAGCGTATCAAATAAATATTCATTACCCATACGGCGGGCTGGATCACCAGTACATTTTTCTTCACAACCCAAAATAGCAAAATCAACATTTGCTTTTTTTAATATTCTGACTAAAGCTTGCTGAATTTTTTTAGCTCTATCGTCGGTAGATCCTGCACAACCTACAAAAAATAAATATTCCGCTTCTTGTTTATTTCTCATTAAGGGGACATCTAAACCTGCCGCCCAGTCTTCGCGTTTATCAGGCCCCACACCCCAAGGATTTTTTTGTATCTCCATTCCTTTAAAACTGGCATTGAGCTCTTTTGGATAATCACTTGCTTGCATCATTACTAAGCTTCTACGCATTTCTATGAGCGAGGTGGGAACAGAGTCGATTAACACTGGACAAACTTCCACACAAGCTGCACAAGTGGTACAAGACCAAATATCGTCTAAGTGTATTTGACCATGCAAGTCATAGGAACCATTAGGTAAAATAGATAAATTATCTCGATTTTTATTAATCAAAGGAGTTTTTAATTCTAAAGATTCTAACTCAGCTTCTAAACCTTTTTTAACATCGCCAAATAAGTTATGATATTTTTTAAGCTGGGGCCAATTTTCATAGCGCAGATTAAGCTTCAAATCATGCAAAACTTTTTTAGGATGAAGGGGTTTATTAGTCAAAGATGCAGGGCAAACAGCATCACACCTGCCACATTCAGTACAAGCAAAAGTATCAAGTAACGACTTCCAAGTAAGTTTGTCTACCCTATCAATACCAAAACTTTCAGCTTTTTCAAAATCAATGGTACTAGGCTGAGCCACTTGGTCTAAGTGACGATAGTAAATATTAGGACCAGCAGCAATTAAGTGTAAGTGTTTTGAACGTGGTATATACACCATAAAGCCTAAAAATACGCTTAAATGGATCCAAAATCCTAAAGTATTAAAAATTTGTAAAAACATTGTTGGTGTATGGATTAAACCTTGAGCAATGAGAGAACTCACGGGATAATACCAAGCAAAGCTATAAGAACGAAAAGCTAATTCTGAAGGCACATACATAAAAAAACTAAAATAAAGTGCGCCGATCAGCCACAAAATATTTTCGGCATCACGAGATCTGGGCAATAATCTTTTTTTAGGTATAAAAATTCGTCTAAATAAGGCTATGCTTACCATGAGTAAAACAAAAAAAGCCATAAAGTCTTGAGTAAAATCAATAATTTTCACTAAAAAACTAGGCAGAAAGTTACGATATAAAAAAGGAGAAATATTAAAAACTAACAAAAATTTAGTTAACCCATAAAGCACAAGCTCAACATGCCCAATACCTAATAGTAAAAAGCCATACAAATAAAACATATGCATAATGCCATAGCTTTTATCTTCTAAGACTTTTTTATGAAAAAAAACATATTGAATAACGGCATTAATACGCCTGGGCACTTGTTTAAAAAGATCTATTTTTTGGCCAGACCTAATCATTGCTAAAATATCTAGCAATGAGTTTAGAGAAAAATATAGGCATACAGCCAAAAGAACTAACACAATCAACGATGTAATAATGTGCACAGCGCTATCTCTTTATTGTTGTTAAAGCTTCAAAGTTTCATCTTCTCTCAAAGTTAAAACTTCTACGCCATTAGAAGTTACCAAAACAGTATGCTCAAACTGAGCAGATAATTTACGATCTTTAGTTATAGCAGTCCAATCATCATCTAATATTTCCACTTGCCAAACGCCTTCATTAATCATGGGCTCAATAGTAAAGATCATACCTTCAATTAAACGTCTTCCAGTGTTTGCTTTGCCGTAATGAGGAATTTGCAAATGTGGGTCATGAAACACTTTACCAATACCGTGACCTACAAAGTCTCTAACAACTCCAAAATTGTACTTATGAGCATGAGCAACAATAGCTGCACCAATATCACCTACTCTTTTATTAGGAGCAACTTCTCTAATACCAGCCCACATACACTCGTTAGTAACTTTAATTAAATCTTTAGCTAACTGACTAATTTTGCCAACAGCAAATGTTTTTGAAGTATCACCAAAGAAGCCGTTTAATACAGGTGAAACATCAATATTTATAATATCGCCTTCTTTTAATATGGCTTTTTTGGATGGTATTCCGTGACATACTACTTCATTAATGCTTGTACAAACGGATTTTGGAAACCCGTGATACCCCAAAGGACCATTAGTAGCTCCATGCATTTTGGCATATTTTACTACTTCATCATCAATATCTTGGGTAGAGATCCCTGGCTGAACCATTTTGCCTACATGTGTAAGCATTTGTGCTGCAAGCTTACAAGCTTTGCGCATTTCTATCAATTCTTCTTTATTTAATATTTCTACTGCATCAGACACGTTATAATCCCAATTTTAATTACTAATATTTATCTAATAGTGCATTAAGTAATTAATAAAAGCGCCCTTAGAGCGCTTTTTATGAATATTTTTTATTTATAGAATTATTTATTTGCTGGTATAACAGGAATAATTGGATAAACAGGTTTTGTTTGATCTATATTATTCAACACTTCTTCCCAACGATGAATAATACCTTTTTCTATTCTGTGCCCAATTTTATGCAAATGATTAGCATAAAAAGTTAATGTTTCAGTAAATACTTCCCCATCAATATTAAATGAATATTGACATTGAGATGATGTACAAAATCCAACACCTACTGTTCCAATACTGGTATATACTTCAAAAAAATTATTACTGGTAAAATTAAACTTAATTTCTAATGATGTATTAGCTTTTTCCCATACATAAATAGATGAAACATGATAGGAACTTACATTAGAAAAAACTTGATAATTACCAAATTCACCTAAGTTATTGTTCCAATTTCCTTCTCCTAAGAATTTGATATAATTACCGTTTGGTTCACCAATAAATATTGGGAGAACAGGTAATTCATATGAACCTGGCAAAGTTGGATAACTTGGTTCTTCATATATAGGTAAAGCTGGTACAACTGGAAGACTAGGTATGGTATTTTCTAAAAATTTGAAAACTTCTTCCCATTTCGTAATTTCTTTTTCATTGTATTTAAAACCAAACTTATAAAATCTATCTTGATAAAATGTTATAGTTTCTGTGTAAGTTTCATTATTTAGATTCATCCAATAGCGGCATTGATATGACATGCAAAAACCTTCTCCCACTTCTTTGCCATCATGAAACACATAAAACCAGCCTTGATCTTTAAAAGCAAAAGATAAGGAAACTTGAGCTAAACCATCACTCCAAACATAGTCAGTATAGAAATTATTATCTTTAAACTCAACATAAGTTTGGTATTCTCCGCTATTACCTGAATTATTTGCCCATTGGCCTGCCCCAAAAAAATGGCCGTTAGGTAAACCACCGATATAATCGGCTGCCATACTACCTATAGAAAATGTGAATAAAAAAATTTTTAGTAGTTTCATCTTTCCCCCTAAATTATGTGAAATAACTAAAAATATAGTAAAACTAAATAATTTTTATATCAAATTTAACACTTTTGAGGTTGGTAATTATGCTCTACAGACAGTAAAAATATGGCTCCGGCCATCAGACTTAAGTTTCGTAACAACTCAAACCAAACAATATTTAAATATTCACCATTATAAGCCGCAGGTATATGAATCATTATCATGTACATGGATAAAAGCATTAAAACCCCAAAACAAGCATAACGCGTTTTAAAATCAAAGGTTATACAAAGACCAAATATAAACCACCAAAATCCTGCCACATAAATCAATGCCAAATCTCCAGGAATAAAGCTTGTAAGAGTTTCTACTGTACCTTGTGGTTTAAATAAATAAATTAGGCCTGTAATACTTAAAGGTAAGCCATAAAGAAGACGTGCCCAATTCCATAAGTTTTTATTCATGATATCCCCCTAAAAGTTATTTATAACATTATTTAAGTTTTAAAAAAAATCTAAGCATTAATCTTAGGGATTGTTAAGATGATATAAAGATTATTATGGGCATTAAAGTGTTTAATAGTATACAAAATTTAGGCAAACAAAAAAAAGAACAAAACTGGTTTTTTGTTTATTTAATTATAGCTATTTTAATGCATTTGATCATGTTATTATTATTAATAATTATAACAAATAAAAAAACTACTTATAAAAACATCCCCTCAGCAGAAATAATTTTTAATGATAAAAAACAAGTAGTTAAAACAGAGAATACCAATAACATAAAACCTCAAAAAGCTGATTTTTTTGCTGAACATAATCAGTTAACGACTAAACAAACTGTAGCAAAAGCTTATAAATCAAATACTTACAAAAATGGCACTGATGATAGCCAAAAAGCCCTAGACCCTTTAGGAATCTATAAGCTAGAAAAGAGTGAATTACCTAGTGAACATATAAGTTCTGGTATAGAAGAAGGAAGCCAAACAAAACTTAACACCTGGCAATGGCGCCATGCAGCATTTTTTAATCGCATAAAAGAAAAAATAGGTAAAAATTGGTCTCCTCAGTATCAAATAGCCAAATATGACCCTCAAGGGCAATTATTAGGCAATAAAGATAGAGTAACAATACTTAGCATTACTATTGACCAAAACGGTAATTTGACTAACTTAGAAGTTCAAAAATCTAGCCAAGTAGCCTATTTAGATGAAGAAGCCCTTAATGCTTTTAGAAGTTCACAACCCTTCTTGTTTCCACCTAAAGAACTGTTTAATAATGAACAAACTTTTAGTTTTGAATTTGGTTTTTATTTACAAATAAATTCTCGTCCGTCATTTGACTTTAACTGGTAGGATATTTACAAATTTTAAAAGATAATTTATTAAATTTAAATATTACATATTTATACATATAAAAAAGGAAAAATTATGAAAATAAATACACTGTTTTTAATTATCTTATCATCAACAATTAGCACTATTATTAATGGTTTAGAAATCGAAAAAAAATACGTAGAAAATTCTATAAATAACGTGGATGAACAAAAATATGGCTTTGATTGTCAATGGGTAAGTTTACGCTACTTGGAGCATCTGATTCCCGGAGTAAAACTTGATAATAATAAGCCTGTAAGCTTAGCTATTGATGTTTCTACTATTGATGCTGATATGTTCAACGACTTTTTTGGCCCATTAGCACATATTAAATATGAAGAAGATAATAAATTTTTTATAAAAGTTGGTGCTATTCCCAAACTAGTAACTGATTATATAAATAAGCAAGATACAATAATTACTGCAACACTTCATGAATCCCAAAGCTTTGATAAAGATACTTTTATAGAAAATATTATTTTAAGTTTATCAAATGGATTGCCAGTATTTGTGTATACCCAAGGCAGCGATGGTTTTACCACTCATGGCTCTTTAATAATAGGCTATAAACAAGACGATAATAACAATGATATTTTTACTATGCTTGAAACAGTAAAACATGGGAATAGCCGCGTAATTAAAGAAAGTAATTTATTTAATAGTATGAATGCTAACAAGGCTATAACTCAGATACAAGATCTTCATAAGCAAAAATATGATCTAGTGCATAACATATTTTCTAACCAAAAAGATTTCTTCTTACTCACAAAAGAACAAATGAATTCCTGGTTACCATTTAGTTATATTACTTTTGAAAGAAAATAATCTAAAGATTAGCTTTTTATTCGTAATGAGTCCACATTCTTAATATTTTTACAATTTTCTCATCTTCAACTACTTCATAAACTAATCTATGTTGAATATTGATCCTACGAGAACATATACCACTAAGGTCTCCTACAAGTTTTTCATACTTAGGGGGACTGGTATAAGGATCTTTTTTTAAAATATTTAGTAATTTTTCAGTCTTTTTCTTTAAGCCCGCTTGCTTAATTTTTTGAGCATCTTTTTTTGATTGCTTTGAAAACACCAAAGAACAAGTCACCAGTCTAAATCCTCATCCATTTCACATGCTGGTGTGTTCATACCTTCCTTTATTGATTCAACCATGCCTGGGATATTGGTCAGGTAGAGTGTTTCTTGTATGGCTCTAAAATCATCTTCACTTATTAATACGGCATTATTACGCTTCCCCGTTATTAAAACAGGTTCATGATTTTCGGCTACTTCATCCAATAGGCGGTAAAACCCTTGGCGCGCTTTGCTTGCTGTTAAAGTACTCATAAAGCTATCGTACTATTTAGCGTACGTCATGTCAAGCAATAGATCTAAATTGTCTATTAATCTTCAATTTACCTAAAAAAATAAGCTGGTTAGGGCTCATAAGTGGATCACCATCTACATATTGCCTATCTTTATCTAGCTGCTAAGCTTATTAATGAAAAATTTAGTAAGTAAGGGTGAGCTATGAATATAGATACCAAAAATAAAATCGAAAGCTTTATTCAACAAAATTCAATTGCGCTATTCATGAAAGGCAATAAGTATCAGCCAGAATGTGGATTTTCTGCAAAAGTAATTGATGTATTAAATCAAATAACTTCTGATTATGAAACTTTTAATATTTTAACTGATCCAAACGTTCGTGAAGGTATCAAAGAATATTCTTCGTGGCCTACTATCCCTCAGCTTTACATAAACCAAGAGTTTATTGGAGGCTGTGATATTGTGCTTGATCTTTACAAATCAGGCGAGCTACAAAAAATACTGGGGCTAAAAAAAGCTACGCAAGAACCCAACATACAAGTAAGCCAAGAAGCCTTAACTGCTTTTAAAAATGCTCAAGCACAAAGCAATACCAGCGACCCTGTAAGAATTAAAATTACTGCTGGTTTTGAACATGAACTTGAGTTTGATGAAAAAAATAGCGAAGACTTTGTTATAGAAATAGACGGCATTGAAATAATTATTGACCCATATTCAGCCAGCAAAGCTGATGGTTTGTCTATTGGGTTTATTGAAGATGGCCTTGAATCAGGTTTTGATTTTCATAATCCCAACGTGCCTAACTTAGTAAAAGACTTAGAAGTGCAAGAGCTAAATAGTTGGCAAGAAAATAATAAACCGTTTTTATTAATAGATGTTCGCCCAAAATCAGAATGGGATAAAGCTCATATTAACTTTGCCAAAAGACTAGAAGAGTTTTCAAAAAGTGATTTGGAAAAACTAAGCCGTGATCAAGCGATTATCTTTCATTGTCATCATGGCGGTAGAAGCCAAAGAATGGCTGAAAAATGGCGTCTAAATGGCTTTACTAATGTTTACAATCTTATTGGTGGAATTGATGCTTGGGCTAAGAAAATTGACAAAAATGTTGGTAGTTATTAGCTTTCAGCATAACGCACCATAAATTGTAATTTACAAAATACATAATTATCTCTTAAAAATATTTAATCATCTAACCAAGTGTTTTTTTTAGTATAAATATTGCTTTCTATTTGTACCATGGGCCGGCATTGCCAGCACTCAAAAAACCTGAGATATTCTATATTTTTAATGTAAGGCTTTATAAATGTCATTTGAAAATCTTGGTCTATCCACTCCCCTGCTAAAAGCTGTTGAAGAAAAAGGGTATAAAATTCCCTCTCCCATACAAGCTGAATCTATCCCTGTAATTTTACGAAAAGTTGATGTTATGGCTTGTGCGCAAACTGGTACAGGCAAAACCGCCGGTTTTACTTTGCCTATATTAGAGATGCTCAATAATGGCATAAAAGGCAAAATAAAGTCTCCTCGTGCCCTTATTTTGGCCCCAACCCGTGAATTAGCCATACAAATAAACGATTCTATTCTTGAGTATGGAAAGCATTTAGAGATTTATTCAAATGTTGTTTATGGCGGCGTAAAAGTTAATCGGCAAATCACAAGACTGCAAAATGTTGTGGATATTTTAGTAGCTACTCCTGGACGCCTATTAGATTTATACAGCCAACGAGCTGTTTTATTTAATAACATAGAAATATTAGTGCTTGATGAAGCTGATCGCATGCTCGACATGGGTTTTATTAACGATATTAAAAAAATACTGTCATATTTGCCTAAAAATCGACAAAATTTATTATTCTCAGCAACTTTTTCTGATGATATTCGTAAATTTGCCAAAGGCTTGTTAAATAACCCAGTTGAAATAAATATTGCGCCACAAAATACCACAGCCAAAAGCATTCAACACACTATTCACCCTGTAGATAAAAGCCGCAAAGCTGAACTGCTTAGTTATCTTATTCGTGAAAATAATTGGCAGCAAGCATTAGTTTTTAGCCGCACAAAACATGGTGCCAATCGTCTAGTTCAAAGACTTTCTCAAGATAATATAAAAGCCTTAGCTATTCATGGTAATAAAAGTCAAAACCAACGCACAGCTGCTTTAAACAGCTTTAAAGAGGGAAAAATTAAGATTCTCGTAGCTACTGATATCGCCGCACGAGGCATTGATATTGAGCAATTGCCTCAAGTAGTCAATTTTGATTTACCTAGTGTAGCCCAAGATTATGTACATAGAATTGGCCGTACCGGGCGTGCAGGTCTTTCTGGAAAAGCTATTTCGCTTTTTAGCAGTGATGAAACCAAACAACTCAATGATATAGAAAAAGTGTTAAAAGCACCTATTGAACGCCAAGTTATTCCTGGCTTTGAGCCTAATTTTTCTGCTCCAAGGCCACCAAGCGATGACAAAAGAAGGGCACCTCAGCCAAGAAATTTTAACACTAATAATAGACGAGGATCCGTTAGGTAGTGAATTTATTGAAATGAAGCTTCTTTCGATAATTTGATGTTATGGAGCAATCCATTAGGTGAAGTCAATTGTAAAACATCAATGGTGCTATTTGCATTAATAGAAAATACCTCATGATCCATATCTCCTTGAATAATGTCTTGGTTATGGGGAATGCCTGTATTTAGGGTCATAAAACGGATTTTATAAACCTTATTTTCTTCATCGAAATAAGCAAACATGGCAAGAATTTCTTCATGGCGAAGGTATCCTCTAACGGAGTACATCGTTGAATCATTGAATCTATTTGTTGTTTTAAAAATTAGGATTTCGTTCTTACTTATTTTTTTCCCATTGAATTCAAAGGAAAGGTTCCAAATTCCTGAATAATCGACTTGAGCGAAATCAGTGGCAAAACTCCATGAATGAATTAAGAAAAAAAAGGTCACTACTTTTAATAATTGCATTTTTATCTCCATCGAAAGCTATCTTGATTTATTGTGAGAAAGCATCATCTAAATTGAAATATTCCGCTGATTAATGAACTATTAGGCACAAGTTTCTCACCTTTAACCTTACCAACTCAATAATAAATATGGTTTTAAACTTGTAGCATCCATATGAACCTGACCACCAATATGAAACAATTTAAAAGAGATTTGTTGTAGCTGTGGCGGTGAGTTTTGACGCTTACCCCAACGCTTCAGCCACAAACGAAGCTAGGAGATAGTCCTAAACTTTTATGCTCTTCGTCGCTATCATCGTTTTCATATATTGCTCTATCAAAAACCTAGGATTTGGATGCTCATCTTCAATAAATCCAACAATATGAAAGCCAACCGCTGTTTGGCCATTTAGTTGATCAGTCAACGTATGCCCAAAAATAACAGCTTGATCGAGCTCTGCAGGATTAATAGGTGATGAATATGGCAATTTAAACTTAGGTTTCAGCAACCTTTGCTTATCTAATTCTGAATCTCGAGCAAATACAAACAACGCAGGATTATAAAAGCTAGACAATAAAGCACCGCCAATATTTAACACCCTATAGCACTCTCTCCAAACGGGATTTATATCAGGCACATATAAATTAGAAATCGGATGAATAATATAATCAAAAGCCTCATCATTGAAAGCCGATAGATCTCTCTATAGTGCACCCATTTGTCTAGACCACTTTTTTAAAAATCATCCGATTTTTTAAA
>CAZBMJ010000049.1:0-11749 GCA_964493205.1 uncultured Myxococcales bacterium | reverse complement strand
TAGAAACGGGCTGAAAACAGAATTCGAACACCTACGCTTATCCAAAACTCAGGTAGTTTTATGGTTGCCAGACGCTTGCAAGCAAGCTCCTCACCACGAACGGGGTTATTAAGGCTTAGGTAATATCTACTTCAATAACCTTAAATAATTCTGCTGTTCTACTAAAAATAACTTGCCAATTTCGCTTTGTGAAACTTGACGGCAATGAATAATAAATTCCTCATCGCTGCTTTCATAGCCTAACTCTATGGTTTTGGCGGCTTCGTGGATTAAAGCATTGCTACTAGATAGCGCTGCCATATAGAATTGGTTTCTAAGCAATGTACAGGTATTTATTTCATAGGTTTTATCTTTGCCATACATGAGCTCTTGCAGTGCTCTATAATCATGCTTTTGTTCTAAAAGTTCACGAACAGGTTTAACGGCCTTAGGCAATGATTTTTCGTAAAAATATTTTTTGGCTAAGTCTTTAGTTGAGGCACAAGAGATGAAAAAAAATAAAGAAATTATATAAAAAAATCTTTTCATAAAGCACCCACACTTAAAAAGCCTGATTCATAACTTAAATGATTAAATCTTGAATCAGCTGAAGGGTTAACTGATTTGCCAATGAGCCAAGCACTTAAAGAAAATATACCCGTAATACCTGCTGCTCCCCATATGGCTAAGCCTGCAGCATAACAAGCTTCACTTTGATTTCTGCGAGAACAATCACTCATAACATTTGCGCCTATGTAAAACAAAAAGAAGGCAGACCAGGCAGCTATTTCGGCAGTTTTATCAGTTGCTGCTCTAAATTGAGCACGACCTTTTAGTATTTTATCAAATTTTCTACCACCGATCATTTGCGCTTTACGACTCAGGCTTAATAATTCTAGGCTGGCAATGGTTTTAGTAGTCTGCTCACTCATAGTTTTATCATTGCATAAGACTAAGCTAAAATCTTGTTTGGCAAGTCTATGAAAACCGCAACCGGTTTGACTTTTAATATTTTTTTCTCGAATACGTGGGCTTAAGTTGGCAGTTTTGCTTGGCTTAATCACACTTATTTCTTTATATTCTCCAGCGCGTTCTAGCGTTGGGCCTATGCCTGCAAAAGTAATCATTAGCTTATTACTAAGCAGTGCTTCTTGTATTTCTTTATGAAGGAGGGCTGTTTTTTGTACGGCGTAATCAATAGTGTTTTTGTAAGCAGCAATAGTTTCATAAGCTTTGATCATTTTATCGGCCAAAAGGGTAACTTCTAAAGAAACTGTATTTAATACATCGTTATTTAAGTTAGCTAAAGCTTGTTTGCTAGTATCACCATAGATTTTGCCTAAACCTGTTATGAGGGGCGTTATCTTTTGCTCATATTCATCAGCAAAATTAGTTTTTAAAGTAGATAAAAATAAATCGCTTTGTTTGCTGGCATCTTTTATTAATTCGGCGATAGAAGCATTATTGGGTGCTGAAATCAAAGAGTGATATAAAGAAATTTCTAGGATCATATAGGCTAAATAATTTTTAACGCTATATACTCGAACATCTGCTAAGGATAAATCAAAAAGCAAGTTTACTAAACCTTCTTGCAGCTCTAAAAATCTAATAGATCGATAAATGCCGTCTTTAGCTCTATTAATAGCACTTTGTTCATATTTTTGCTTAAGCATACAACGTTGCATCAAAGCATAAATTAAAGGAGCATCTGTGCCAAAGGGCAACTTTTGAAATCTGGCATCTAGAAATTCGGCGTTTTTTAAATACGGCAAGGCTAAATCATAGCGATCATTGCTCATATGAAAAACAGCTGCCATAAGGGCTGTGCTCATGCGTTCATGGGGGAGACCGGCAAAGCTTTTACTTTCATCAGCACTAAAAGCTTTACTAAAATTATCTGGATCTTGCATGTTTTCAAAAGAAGAGGCGGCCGATTCTAATAAGGATAAAATTTCTTTATTGCTAGTTTTGTTATTTAAATCAGCGGTGCGCATGAGAGCAAATGCTTGCAGTATGTCCACAAAACTCGCATCTTTTGGTGAAGCTTGTTTAATTTTTTGTAAACTTTCATCATCAAGAGTTTGAGGAGGAGATTTTAGAAAAGGCTCATAAGCTTTTTGAGTGATAGTGGGGCTATGGATGCAACTTACTAGTAAAAGGTGGCTTGTTATGGCCACCATACTGAATTTCAAAAAATACTGAAGCATATTAGTTAGCCGCGTTTAGTAAAACTCTAACTTTACTATTTTTTCTACTTATGCCGCTGTATTCATAGGTAGCTTCTTGAGTAGGTGGAATAGGAAAGTTTTCAGGTCTGGTTTCATCAAGCATACCATTATTTTGATCTCTAATTTCTAATTTGATTTTTACCAACACTGAGTCACCGGTGCGGTTTTTAAAGGTTACTCGTACTTTGCCGTAGTCGCTATTATCTGCATCTATGGACAAAACGTCAACTTCAGCACAAACTCGTCCTTGTGAGCAGTACACTTCATGACCATTAACTTCTATAACTTTACTGCCGCCAATACCGCGAGCAATACTGGTTTGTGCTTGTTTCATTGGTGTACAGCTTGTGAAAAACAAACTTGCTAAAATTATTATGACTAAATTTTTCATCGATACATTACCCCTGTGCTGCTTTGTTTTTTGGTTTCGTAGCTTTTCATCCACAAAATATTACCTTCTTTATCAACTAATTTAAAGCTATAAAGCATGTAATCACTCACGCCATCTTGGCTGCCTTTTGAAAGAGCTGTAATTCTGGCATCTAATAAATAATTCGCCATACTAGTATTAAGAGTAAAAGAAATATCTTTATTCGCTGATATTTCTACAAGGTCGGTTAACAATCTATCTTTAATAATATTGGTATTAAAAGCAAATCTAGTTTCGTTGACAAACTCGCTCAAGGCTATTTTGCCTTTTGCCAGTTTAAGACCAAAAATTTCACGAGCCATGCGCTCAGCCATAGATCTAATATCAGAAGAACTAGTGCCAGAGCCGCCCAAAGTATCTTCTGCGGAAGCATCCATAATAGTACTTTTTTTTGATTGGGCTGTAACATTGCTACACCCAATAAAATATAAACTTAACAGGCAGGCTAGTATGCCAAAAAACTTCATAAATTCTCCTAAATCATCACATAATCATCAAAAGGCATATAATTTTTTTGCCAATCTGTTAAGAGCTTTTTGAACCTTTTTGTGAATTGGATGAAAAATGCGATTAAATAATAGACCAAATAATGAAATAAGGCCCATAAGTTTTGAATTGGGGTTTTTAAAACATCATAAATCTTCTGTGCTCATGTCTTTAGGAGATACTAAAGTTTTAGCCGTAGTAAGTTCTGAAAATAGAGTACCTGCTCATCGCTATGAAATAGGTGGTTGGTTATCTGCAGAATACAACATGATGCCTGGGGCGACATTCCCACGAAAACCAAGAGCTATTAGTAAGCTTAGAAATGATGGTCGTTCTGTGGAAATTTCACGCCTTATTGGCCGTTCTTTAAGACAAGCAGTGGACATTAATGCCATAGGTCCAAGAACCTTAAGCATTGATTGCGACGTAATTAGTGCAGATGCTGGCACTCGCTCAGCTTGTATTACTGCTGGGTATATGGCACTAGTTTTGCACGTGGCAGAACTATTAAAATCCAATCAAATAAAAATGAAAACTATGGAAGATATTATTTTGCGTCCTGTGGCTGCTATTTCCTTAGGTGTTATTAATGATCAAATTTTATGTGATCTAGATTATCAGGAAGATTTTAAAGCAGATACTGACTGTAATTTAGTGGCATCTAATAATAATCAAATTATTGAGTTTCAAAGCACTGCTGAACAAAAGCCCCTCAATCAAAATTTACTTGTTGAAATGCTTGGTGTAGGTCAGCATGCCATTACTCAACTTCTAGATTTACAAAAGAAAACCTTGCTTAAAGCAGGTATTGTTTTGCATCATTCTTAAGCCATGTCCCTAGATATTAACCAGCTAGATACCATATGCGCTTTGGCCTCAGCCAAGGCTCAGTGTGCTATTTCTATAATTAGGGTTTGTGGGGCAAATACTAAAAATATTCTAGAAAAAATATTTTCCAAAAAAGTAAAAAGCCTAAAAGCTACTCATGGACAAATCACTAATAATAAAGGCCAAATAATAGATGATGTAATTGTTATTTATTATCCAAAAAATAAAAGCTTTGTTGGTCTTGATAGCCTAGAAATTAATTGCCACGGCAACCCCATAATTATCGATGAAATTATTGAGCGTTTAAAAGAATGTGGAGCACGTCTGGCTGAGCCTGGTGAGTTTAGCATGAGGGCCGTATTAAACGGCAAAATAGATTTGGTGCAAGCAGAAAGTATCGCTAATCTTATTCACGCCCAAAGTTCTTTAGCTAAAAATATCGCTTTAAGGGGCTTAGAGGGCTATTTATCTAGGAAAATTACCCCTATTCGCCACAGTATTATAACTATTTTGGCTAATATTGAAGCTCGCATGGATTTTGTGGACGAAGATTTAGGATCTTATGACAAAAGTATTTTAATCAATAATTTAGAAACTAATATTCTGGATATTAAAACTATTCTTAAAAATGCTGATGTTGGTTTAAAACTTTATGAAGGTGCCCGTATTGTGATTTGTGGTGAACCTAACGCTGGCAAATCCACCTTATTAAATTGCTTAGTAAAAGATGAACGTGCCATCGTGCACGAAAGTGCTGGTACTACGCGAGACGTTATCGAAGTAAATTTTATGCTTGGAGATATTCAAGCTACCTTAATAGATATTGCAGGCATTAGAGAATTTAATAAAGCTTCAGAAATTGAACAAATAGGCATTAATAAAGCTTTTTTTGAACTCAACCGGGCTGATATTATAATTTGGCTTGCTGATGCGACGCAAGCACAGCCTTTTGAAAATGAAGAGATCAAAGAGCAAATAACAAAATCTAGTGCTCAGGTTATAAAAGTTTTAAATAAAGTAGAAATAGCTAAAAATTGCGATACTAATTATATAGCAATTTCTGCTAAAAATAATATTAATATTGATTTATTGATTAATAATTTATCAAATTTATTAATAGCTAATACTATTTCTGGTGAAGAAGTTTTTATTACTAAAAAAAGACAAAAAGTTGAGTTAGAGCAGGCCTTAAACAGCTTAAGTTTAGCCTTTGATGCTTTAAAACTTGGATTAGTAGACGAAATTGTCTGTTTTGAACTAAGAGCTGCAGGTACTTGCTTTGATAGACTTTTGGGCACTAAGATAAGCGAGGATATTCTTGATAAAATATTTAGTGAATTTTGCATTGGAAAATAAGAAATTTGATCAATATACTTGAATTTTAGTCCTTATGTAGCTACAATAGTGCAGTTAATAGGAGCTTTTATGATTAAAACAGCTATAGTACGTGCAAGAATTGAACCAAAAATAAAAGGTGAAGTAGAAAAAATTTTATATAAATTAGGCATTTCCACCAGTGAAGCAATAAATATATTTTTTAAACAAGTTTATTTAAACAATGGTCTGCCGTTTTCTATTAAAATTCCCAATGAAGAATTAAAAGAAGCTGTAGAGACCAGCAGGCATGGCAAAAATATTACTAAATATGCTAGCGCTGAAGAAATGTTTGAGAAATTGGAAATCTGAGTAAGAAAACCTAAGATACAAATTTTGAATAATTCAAGCTGATAGAAGTGCATTTTCAGCTGGTTTCTACGTGCCACGCCTTGTGCGAGGCATCCAGAAAATTAATTTGTACAATTGGAAAATAACATGAAACCCCAAAAAGTAAGGCTTGACCAGTTATTGGTAATGAATGGCCTAGTTGAGAACCCTAGCAAAGCCAGAAGTTTAATCATGGCTGGCAATGTTTTGATCAACGAGCAAAAAGTTGATAAGGCAGGCCAAAAATTTAATAGTGATACGGCAAATATTCGCATAAAAAGCAATGAGCATAATTTTGTTTCACGAGGAGCGCTAAAACTTTTGCATGCACTAAAAACTTGGCCACTGGACATAACTAATATGACAGCCATAGACGTTGGAGCCAGTACTGGTGGATTTAGCGAAGTTTTATTACAGGCTAAAGCAGCAAAAGTGTATGCCATAGATGTGGGCTATAATCAGCTTGATTTGAAGCTGCGCCAAGATAAGCGTATTGTTAGCATGGAAAAAACCCATATTTTACATGTAGATAAGAGTAATTTTACAGAAGAAATAAAAATAGCTGTTATAGACGTAAGCTTTATTTCCTTAGAAAAAATTTTGGCCAAAGTTAAAAATTTATTAGCTGATAATTCAAGAATTTATGCTTTGATCAAGCCTCAATTTGAGGTGGGAAGAGAACTTATAGCCAAGGGCGGTATTGTAAAAGATCCACAAGCTCATGAGTGGGCCGTAGAAAAGATTAAAAATGTGGCCCTTACTCTTGATTTAGAAATATTGGGGGTAGAAGAAAGCCCAATATTTGGTACTAAGGGCAATAAGGAGTTTTTAATAGGATTATTAAAAAAGCCCACTTGATAAAATGCTTTTTTTTCGAAATAGTGCTATCCGATCCAAATTTTATGTAGGTTTTAACAATATGGAAAACAATAATTTTTCTCGCAACAAAAAACGTCTTACTGATTATTTTATCCAAAATAAGCTAGAAATTGACTATAAAGACTCTGAATTATTAAGAAAATTTACCTCACCTGAAGGTAAAATTTTGCCATCAAGACGCTCTGGTTTGTGTGCTCAAAATCAAAGAAAGATCACCAAAGCTATTAAAAAAGCTCGTTGCGCTGGTTTATTGCCATTTAAGAGCTTAGACGCTTAATCAAATTTTTATTCTTATTAAAAAAGGGCTTTTTTAAAAGGCCTTTTTTTATTGGTTATCACCATAATCATGTTAGATTTAAACTAGTTGCAACATTAGGAAAATCTATGAAAAAAACTTTTATTCTTGATACTAACGTTTTGCTTCATGATCCAAACTCTATGTTTGGTTTTGCCCATAACAATATTGTCATTCCTATATATGTAGTGGAAGAAATAGATAATTTCAAAAAAGAACTTTCAGAGCTTGGACAAAATGCTCGTCAAGTAAGTCGCAATCTTGATACCTTACGCCAAACTGGTTCATTAGCTAAGGGTGTTACTTTACCAAATGGCAGTACTCTTAGAGTGGCAACTTCTGCAAGAACGCTGCCTTTAGAAATTACGACAGATCGTGGACAAGATAGTCGAATTTTGGCTGTAGCGCTAGATCTAAAAGAAAAGCTTACAAATAAAGAAGACGTTATTTTTATCACTCAAGATATGAACTTGCGTATACGTTGCGACGCTATTGGTATAACTTCCGAAGGCTTTGAACCTGAGCCTAATAATATAGATGAGTTATATAGTGGATATACTGAAATAAATGCAAAAAAAGAAGATATAGATACGCTTTATAAAACTAATAAATTAGATACGAAAATTGATTTAATAAAAAATCAATATGTGATATTAAAAGATCCAAATAACTCTTCTACTTCCGCATTGGCAAAAAATTGCTACAAATCAAACTGTTTAACATCCATAAAAAGTAATTTAGAAGTGTGGGGAATTAGTGCAAAAAATAAAGAGCAATCATTTGCTCTAGACTTATTGCTTGATGATGATGTGCAGTTGGTAAGCTTAATCGGTAAAGCTGGCACAGGAAAAACCTTATTGGCGATTGCAGCAGGCTTAGCCTTAGTTGCCGATGAAAAACGCTATCAAAGGCTTTTGGTGAGTAGACCCATATTTCCTTTAGGTAAAGATTTGGGGTATTTACCAGGCAGCGTGGAAGAAAAACTTAATCCTTGGATGCAGCCTATTTTTGATAATGTGGAGTTTTTACTGGGTCGGTCAAATTCACGTCAAAAAAGACGTTCTTATCAGGAATTAATAGACATGGATTTATTGCAAATAGAGCCACTAACCTATATTCGAGGTCGTTCTATTGCTTCGCAGTTTTTAATAGTTGATGAAGCACAAAATTTAACTCCTCATGAGGTTAAAACTATAGTTTCTCGCGCAGGTGAATCTACTAAGATAGTGTTGACTGGTGATCCTTATCAAATTGATAATCCCTATGTTGATGCTACCAATAACGGTTTAGTTCATGTGGTTAATAGGTTTAAAAATAATGCTTTGTTTGGCCATGTGACCCTAAAAAAAGGTGAACGCTCAGCTTTGGCTGAAGCTGCGGCTAATTTGTTGTAAAAATTTGTTAGGGATAAAAATAAATATGAGTACAAGAATAGGTTTACTAGCTATTTTATTTTCCTTAAATATTTTTGCATATGTTGAGCCATGTAGTGATGTAAGCATTTCAAGCCTCATAAAAGATGTAATAAATTCCAATGAGCAATCACTTATTTTTTTCTTGCAAAAATATTTTGAAGAAGGCCAAATTTTTATACCCATTTTATTAGTACTACTGGCTGGTTTTTTAACATCTCTATCGCCATGCGTTTATCCCTTGATTCCTATTACTATTACGTTGTTAGGCAGTAAAACCTATAAAAATCGTACCCAAGGTTTTTTAACTGCCTTGGTATACGTGTTAGGTATGAGCCTTACCTATGCCAGTCTTGGTATTATTTTTGCAAGTTTTGGCATATTATTTGGTTCATTTATGCAAAGCAGCATAGCCACACTAATTATTGCACTATTTTTATTGTGGATGAGCCTTTTTATGTGGGAAGTTATTAATTTTTCTTTACCCTCAGCATTCACAAATAAGCTTACAAAAATAACATCTAAGGGCTTTAGAGGGGCATTTTTAATGGGCTTAGGTGCTGGCTTTATCGCGGCTCCCTGTACTGGCCCTGTTTTAGGTTTTATTTTAGCCCTATTAGCTCAAGGACAAAGTATAAGTTTTGCTGTAATTTTGATGCTATTTTTTTCTTTGGGTTTAGGGATATTATTTTTGGTATTGGGGACATTTTCTTCAAGCTTAGCCTTGTTGCCAAAATCTGGCCCATGGATGAGTTTTGTAAAAGGCATGTTTGGCAGCATTATTTTAGCTGCTTCTTTTTATTACTTTTCTTTAGTGTTTTTTAAATTTGATAAATTTTTATTTACTATAAAAAATTTAGGCTTAATTTTTGTAATAATTTTAACAATTTTAACTTTATTATCAAGCGTAATTTTTTCACTTAAGTATAGATATAAGTATATTTTATATGTAAATTATATTTTTTTAGCTGTTTTATTAGCTACTATTTTTAGATGGCAAAGTTTATATGATGCTAAAAGTTTTGCAAATAATACTATAACTTGGAATATAATAAATCATCAAAATAATTCTTCAAAAGATTTTGATTATCATTTGGAGCAAGCAAAAAATGCTTGTAAGCCTGTACTATTAGATTTTTATGCTGATTGGTGTGTGGCTTGCAGGGAGCTTGAACATACTTTTTCGAATAAATCTGTGAGCGAAGTATTAGAAAAATTTTATTTAATAAGAATTGATAGCACCAATAGTTCTAAGCTTATAAACCACTTACAAAAAAAGTTTTCAGTAACAGGCTTACCTACTTTAGTTATTTTATCCCCAACTATTTTTGAAGTTAAAGAAAAAATAGTGGGTTTTATTAGACCTGCACAATTTTTACAAGTTTTAGCTAAAATTAAGTAAAATCTATTTACAGCTTTTTAAATGTATGTTTTAATGACTTTTTAAATAAAAATATTATTTATTATTAAAAAATATAGAGGTTTTTATGTTATATAAATTTTTAGCTATTTTATTAATATTTTCTACGTCTTTTGTTTTTGCAACTGACCCAAACAATTTAGGTGAAAAAAGAGAACGGCCTGAAGATGAAGGTATTCTTAACAATGAACTGCCAGCCAAAAAAATGGCAATTTTTCTTCTTCATAAAGCTTGTGAGGAAGGAGATATAGAAAAAGTAAAAGAACTTTTAATGACAGAGGATGTTAATCAAAAAGATGGCAATGGTAATACTCCAATTTTAGCAGCATGCGCCCATGGTCAAGCAGAGGTTGTGGAACTTTTTTTAGGTAAAGATTATGTAAAATATATAAATATAAATGAGAGTAATAAACAAGGATATACCTTGTTGCAGTTAGCGTGTGAAAAACTTAAAGATGAAAAAGCTCAGCAAATTATTGAGAAAATTACTGCGCATCGGCACATTTGTATAAATTATCGCAATAAACAAAATAATACTGCTTTAATGATAGCTTGTATTAACAGTAATTTAGCAGCTATAAAAGCGTTATTAAAACACCCTAATATTGATGTAAATTTTGCTGATGAAAAATCTCTCGCTCCTCTTCATCTTGCATGCATAAATAACATGACGGAAATAGTTAAAGAGCTTCTAAATCATCCTAATACTGATGTAAATGCTAAATGCGATCGCGATATGTTTAAAGAATGGGATGCAGAAGAGCTACGCGTCAGCCATATAGACAAACTTAGTCCTCTGCATCTTGCATGTGAGTTTGGGAATAAAAAAATAGTTAAGCTATTATTAAAAAATAATAAAACTAATATCAATGAAATTACCAAAACATTTGGTCATACTGCCTTAAGCATAGCAGTTGATAACCATCGATCAAGCATTGTTAAACTCTTACTTAAAGAAAAAGTGACTGATATTTATGAGACTGGTGAATACAACGATAGCGAAGTTCCACTTAAGATTCTTATTAGGATCATAAAAGATAACAAAGAAGTAAATGACAATTCAGAGCTAATTATCAAAGCTTTTATTAAATATAAATGGGAACAAATAGACAATGAAGACAAAAAAGAACTTCTTAAAAAGTGTATCGAGTATCAAAAAACTCATCTTGTTAGTTTAATTTTAGAAAAAGATGATAAAAAACAGAAAGAAATAAAGGACTTTTTGCTTAACTCAGATAGTAGCAAAGATGAACAAATACAAAACCTACTTAAGTCTGTGAGCGAATTAAATGATGAAATGCAAGGTCCTTCGAGTGGGAGCGAAAATAATTTTAATATTGAAGATGATTTTAATATTAATGTAGAAGAATTATTTCTATCAGCATGCTCTAATAACGATAAAGACACCTTGCAAATGCTTATAGAAAGATATGTTATTAATAATAGTGATTTATATAGTAAAGGCTTAATAAGAGTGAGTGACTCTAAATCTACAGATATAATCGAATTAGCAAAATTTCTCATTAGTCATAATGCAGATGTTAATTATCTTGACGATAAAAATATGAGTCCTCTGCATCATGCTTGCGACCGAGCTAATTTGGAATTAGTAAAACTTCTCATTAGTCATAATGCAGTTGTTAATTATCTTGACCATAAAAAAATGAGTCCTCTGCATTATGCTTGCGAGCGAGTTAATTTGGAATTAGTAAAATTACTGCTTGATAATCATGCAGACGTTAACAGTAAAGATGAAAATTATTTAACTCCGCTGGATATCATACTTCATGACTATCGTTTTTCTTCCAGTGTTTCTAAGAAAGAAAATCTAAAAAATTTCATTAAACTCCTGTTGGAGAAGAATACAGATTATTTAGGCTATTTTGATGAAGATAATGCTACTAAAGCTTTATTAGAAGAAATTAAAAAAGAAATTTTGGTAGAGACTAAATCTATGTGGTAGGCGTTAGCGTCTTTGCGAATGCGCCTTGTAAAGACACTAATTAACCTAAGGTTTGGGGATAAGCGGAGGGGTTCAAATTCTGTTTTCAGCCCGTTTCTACGTGCCCTGACTCGTTCAGGGCATCC
>CAZBMJ010000048.1:0-12625 GCA_964493205.1 uncultured Myxococcales bacterium | reverse complement strand
TTTTTAAAGCAAAAGTCATTTTTAGGATCTAAAAATTTATAAAACATACTAATAAACCTCAATATATTAAATAACTATATCTTAAAAATATTCAAATTACAAACTCAATAAAATGGGTTCTCCCAATATTGAACAACCGGTAAGAGTGCGATAAGGTTTTGCCTTACATACGCTTTATTGGTAAAATTATTATGGATAATATCACTGAAAATTACGATGATATCAAGCTTACACCCATGATGGCTCAATGGGTAGAAGCAAAAAAACAATACAAAGATGCCATTTTATTATTTAGAATGGGTGATTTTTATGAGCTTTTTGCCCAAGATGCAGTGCTTGCTGCACCAATATTAGATATCGCTTTAACCAGTAGAGATAAGGGGAAATCAGGCTTAAAAATGGCAGGTTTTCCTTATCATGCTGCCCAAAATTATATTGCTAAGCTCATAGAAGAAGGACACAAAGTAGCGGTTTGTGAACAATTAGAAGATCCAAAAAACAAAAAAGGTTTATTAAAACGTGGTGTTAAAGAGCTAATTACCCCTGCAACTTTTATTGATACAGAAGATTCTATATCGAAAGAGTTTAACTTTTTAACAGGTTTATTTTTTAAAAATGGTCTTTATGCATTGGCGTCTTTAGAGCTTGGTAGTTCAACTTTTTTAGTGACAAGTTCTGATAGTTTAGAGCTAATTATAGATGAAATTAATAGGATTTCACCTAAAGAAATAGTTTTTCCTAGAAAAAATAATTGGGCGGATGAAATAGCTCAAAAAATAAAATGTAAATTTGAGTTAGCAGAAGCTTTTGAAAATAAAAAAGATGGCCTAAACGAGGTAGAATCTGCTAGTGTTTCGTTAATTGAAAATTATTTGTTATCGTTGCATGGCAGTGTTCCTAAATATATATTTCCTAAAAAATATTCTATTGATGAGCAGTTATTAATAGATAGCTCTACAAGAATAAACTTAAATATTTTACCAAATAAAAAAAATGATAAAAGTAACTTATTATATTTTTTAACGCAAACTAAAACTCAAATGGGTAGGCGCTTTTTGCATAAAAGTTTGCTTTCTCCAAGCACATCTTTAAAAAAAATTAATTATCGTCATGATGTTGTACAAGAATTTGTAGCTTATGAAAGCATAAGAGAAACTTTTGCTGGGCTTTTAAGCAAATGCCATGATGTAGAAAAAATAATAGCTTTAGCTCATGCAAATAAATTAACTCCTAGAAGTATGGGAAATCTAAGGGATTCTTTAGATGCTTTTATTGAGATTAAAGAGTTTTGCCAAAATTTAGATAACTCTAAAATTAAAGAAATTTCACAAAAAATAGGCGATTTTAGTGGCTTACGAAATACATTGCACAAAGCATTGGTAGAACTCCCCCCTATAAATCTAAAAGAAGGCCGAGCTTTTTGTAGTGATTATGATAAAATTTTAGGAGAACTTTACTCTCTAAGCAGTGGCAGTAAAGATAGACTTTTGGCTATCGAAGAGCACGAAAAAAAACGTACAGATATTTCAAGTCTCAAAGTTAGGTATACACGAGTTTTTGGCTATTATATCGAAATAACCAAAAGCCATCTGCACAAAGTTCCTGTTGATTATATGCGTAAGCAAACTATCGCAAATGGCGAGCGTTTTGTTACTCAAGAACTTAATGAACTTGAAATTGCCCTTAATAGTTCGAGTGAACGTATTTATGAACGCGAGATTGAATTATTTGAAGAACTAAGACAGATTATTTTAAGTACTGCTTTTGAAATTATTAATTCTAGTAAAATTATTGGGTTACTAGATTGTTTGTGTGCTTTTGCTAAGCTTTCTTACGCTAAAAATTGGGTTAGACCCATAATGCTTGAAAAAGAAGCTTGCATGTTAAAAATTATTGAAGGACGCCACCCGATAGTTGAGCACTTAAGCCAGATGCAAGGGTTTTATTTTGTGCCTAACGATATAGAATTATCGCTGGATAATTGCTTGCTGGCGTTAATTACTGGTCCTAATATGGCTGGTAAGAGCACTATTATGAGGCAGGTAGCCATAATACAAATTATGGCTCAAATTGGCTGTTTTGTGCCTGCAACTAACGCTACTCTAAGTGTTTGTGATGCTATTTTTGCGCGAGTTGGGGCGTCAGATGATTTGGCATTAGGTCGTTCGACTTTTATGGTTGAAATGAAAGAGACTTCACAGATACTAAGCCAAGCTACTCAGTATTCTCTAATTTTGTTGGATGAAATAGGAAGGGGAACGTCTACTTATGACGGCCTTTCTATTGCTCAAGCAGTTGCAGAACATTTGCATGATGTGAACAAAAGCAGAACGTTGTTTGCTACTCACTATCATGAACTTACTGATTTAGGTCAGTCTTTTCCTTATTTAAAGAATTTTTACGTGCAAGCTCAGGAATGCGATGGGCAAATAAAATTTTTATATACTTTGAAAGAAGGTTTTTTTGGTAAAAGTTTCGGTATTGAAGTAGCTAAGTTGGCTGGTTTGCCTGCATCGATAATTGCTCGTTCAGAAGAAATTTTATTAGCACTTGAAAGCAGCACTGAAATTACTAGTGATAATTTGATAAAAGAAGTTCCTGATATATTTAATTTAAAGCCTCAACTTACCCTATTTACCATGCCTGCAGAAAGTTTAAAAAATGATATGGAAAATTTGTTTAATAAGATTAAGGGTGTTGATGTTAATAAACTGACGCCTTTACAGGCATTAAATAAATTAAACGAGTGGCAGAAAATACTTAAAAAATAATTAGGAAATTGTATGAGTTTAGAAAGTTTAGTTTTTTGTAAAAAATTTAATAAAGAATTGCCTAGTTTGGCTTCAGCCCCTTTATTGGGAAATATTGGCCAAGTAATTTTAAAAAATTGCTCTCATGATGCTTGGAATGAATGGCTGGAAGTACAAATTAAAATAATTAATGAAGAACGCCTTGATTTAAGTGAAAAATCAGCCAAAGAAAGGCTTTATAATGCCATGGTAAATTTTTTAAACATAGCTGATTTATTAGATGGAGATAATTATTAAAGACATATTTGGTAATATAAAAGATTTAAAAGCTAACTGCTTAAAAGCTATTAAACAATTGCAGAAAGCCCACGTTTTGTCTGACTTATTAGTAGATTTAGCTTTATGCCGCAAACTTAATCAGGCGGTCAGCTTAAGTCATCGCATGATAGGCGTATTACTTAATCGTAAAGGAGAGGTTGTCTGGGTAATAGTTGGCGATTCTAACAGATTGTATTTGCCAGATATTGGTAGGAGTAGGGGGGCAAAAGATCGACTTAGAGGTCTTAGATTGGTAGTTTCATGCCCAAGTCCGTTAAATTTATCGAAAACTAAAGGTTTATCCTATGCAGTTCATAAAGATTTTATCACTGACTTAGAAAAACTTCGTCTAGACGCTGTTATTGAGATAGATGCCAGCAAATTTAATAGTGAAGGTCCTGTAGTTGTTGCCAATTTATTTAATGAACGTCAGGAAAATGGTGATTATTTACTTGTAAGCCAAGAAAAAAATTATAAAAATATTAATGCTATAACTCAAAGTTTTAGTGAGTTTTTGCAAACTATTCTAGATAGCTTAAAAATATCAGAGTCAAATTTTTTTGATATAAACATTAAAGACAAAGCCTTTTTGGTGGGTATTTATAGCGGCACGAAAAGAGAAGGCTATCGCTCTATGGCCGAGCTGAAAGAGCTTGCTCGTTCCGCAAAAGTTTTTGTTGCTGAAGAAAAAATACAATGGCGTAAAAATGTCGATCCCAAAACAGTGGTAGGCAGAAATACCTTAGAAGATATTTGCCTAGAAGCATTGGCTAAAAATATAGAAATTATTATTTTTGACAGAGAGCTTTCTCCTTCACAGCTTATGCATATAACAGATTTAACCGACCTAAAAATCCTAGATCGTCCAATGCTTATACTTGATATTTTTGCTCAAAGGGCAGTAACCCAAGAAGGTAAAATTCAGGTGGAAGTTGCCCAGCTTACTTATTCTTTGCCTAGGCTTGCTAAAAAACAAAGCGGTTTATCTAGATTAACTGGTGGCATTGGTGGAAGAGGCCCTGGTGAGACCAAGCTTGAGGTAAATAAGCGAATAATAAAAGATAAGCTTGCTCGGCTAGAAAAAATGCTTGATAAAATTAAAGATCAGCGCTCTTTAAGAAGAAAAAATCGTCAAAATAATCAGTTACCAACACTGGCTATTGTTGGCTATACTAATGCTGGTAAATCTACGCTTATAAATAGGCTTTGTGGCTCAAATATTTATGCAAAAGATGAACTCTTTGCTACACTAGACCCCCATTCAAGGCGCTTAAGATTTCCTTCTGAACAGGAAGTTATTATCACAGACACTGTTGGTTTTATTCATAATTTACCAAAAGCTTTATTAAAAGCTTTTATGGCTACGCTAGAAGAGCTGGATTATGCTGATATTTTGTTGCATGTGGTTGATATAACTGATGAAAATTATTTAAAGCACATGAATGTGGTTGAGCAAATTCTAAAAGAACTAGAGCTTTTAGATAAACCTAAAATACTGATTTTTAATAAAATAGACGGCCTGGATGCTGAAGCATTAGCTGTTTTTTATACGAAGTTTCCTGATGCGGTTTTTATATCAGCAACTAAAAGTTTAGGATTATCTGATTTAATAAACTCTTGTATTGCTAAGATAGCTAGGATAAACCTAAGCTTAGGCTATGAATTTAATGAAAAAGAGTTTGAAGAAATATTTTTTGATGAAAGAGATAGTTAGCTCTCGCTTTACAAATAAATATTAGCTTGTTATATAGTAGGTATCGCAAAGGTATTCTTTTTTGAGCTTGCAAAAGCTCATGCATGTTTTTGAAAGTTTCTATTAGATTCCACCTAACAATTAATGCATCTTCAAAAGGTACCAATTTGGTATTTGCAGATAAAGGTTTTGAATGGAAAAATTTATTATAGAATTGGGCGCTCATGAAGTACAAATTAAAGATTTGATTGAGCCAGTACTTAGCAGTGAAGGTTATGAATTGGTTGATATAAGAATATCTTCAAGTTTTTCTAACCCAGTATTATCGATTTATGTAGATAAAAACGCAGATAAAATAGATAAAGCTGATGAAGAATCAGATAAAATTTTATTAAAAGATTTGACCAATGTGTCCCATCTGATTGGTGATGTCCTAGATATGAACCTTGGTGAAAATTCATTTTTTGCAGAGCGTTATGAACTAGAGGTATCAAGCCCAGGATTGGATAGGCCACTTACAAAACGTAGTCATTTTGAAAAATGCCTAGGTGATAAAGTAAAGATTAAACTTAGAAGAGCTAAAGAGAATGGTGCAAAGAATTTAAGTGGCATATTGGCTTTGATAAACGAACAGGGTTTAAATATTGAAAGCGATGATGGACAGAAAAATATTACTATTATTGGGTTTGATGAAATAGCCCAGTCAAATAAAATTTTTGTTTTTGAAGAGAAAAAAGGTCCTAAAAATCGTAAGTCTAAATAATTAGTGAGAATTTAATAGGAGATAGCATGAGATTGGAACACCTAGATTTGAGTGCCGTGCTTGAACAAGTTGGTAGAGAAAAAAATATTGGCAAAGAAATTTTAGTGTCAGCACTGGAAGACGCGATGCTTAGCTCTGCTAGAAAAAAGCTTGGAATAGATGCTGATTTAGAAGCCAGATATAATGAAGAAATTGGCGAAGTTGAAGTTTTTGAGTTTAGAAGAATTATTGCCGATGACTTGCCTACTAACCCTGGAGAAATTAATTTTTCAGATGCCTTACGTCTTGATCCAGAACTTGGTCCTGATGCTATTGGTGAAGATTTAGGTATTAAGCTTGAATCAAAAGAATTTGGTAGAATTGCCGCGCAAAATGCTAAACAAATTATTATTCAGCGAGTTAGAGAAGCTGAAAGAATGATGGTGTATAACGAGTATAAAGATCGTAAAGATGAAATAGTTACAGGCACAGTGAGACGATTTGAGCGTGGTGATATTATTGTGGATTTAGGAAGAGCTGAAGCTGTTATTCCTACTTCTGAACAAATTAACAAAGAAAATATCCGTCTTAATGATCGTATTGTAGCCTATGTGTTAGACGTCTTAGAAGCCTCTAGGAGCTGTCAAATAGTCTTGTCTCGTAGTCACCCCAATTTGGTGGTAAAACTTTTTGAGCAAGAAGTTCCAGAAATTGCTGAAGATGTAGTTAGTATTGAAAGTGTTGCCAGAGAAGCAGGCTTAAGAACTAAAATAAGTGTTCGTTCAAAAGATTCAGATGTTGATCCTGTTGGCGCTTGCGTGGGTATGAAAGGCTCTAGAGTGCAAGCTGTGGTGCAAGAACTTAAAGGCGAAAAAATAGATATAGTTCCTTTTGACCTTGATGAAGCTCGCTTTGTTTGTAATGCACTAGCACCGGCAGAAGTTACTAGAGTTTTGGTGAACGAAGATAAAAGAAATATGAAGATTATTGTTCCAGACGAGCAGTATTCGCTAGCTATTGGTAGGAAAGGCCAAAACGTTAGACTTGCTTCACAGCTTACTGGTTGGAAAATAGATATTGACTCTGAATCAACAGTTGCTGCTGATAAAGACCAGTCATGGGTGGCATTATCACAAATAAAGTATTTATCAGAGCTTCAATTCCAAACGTTATTTAACCATGGTATAAAAACCCTTAATGATATTCTTAAAACAGATAATGCTGCTATGTCTCAAATGCCTGGTTTTGATAAGGCTGACATAGATCAAATAAAAGCAGAAGCACAGGCTGCGATAAGTAATAAATCTGATAAAGAAGGTTTAGAAAAAGAAGAAGTTATAAAAGAAACCAGAACGTTATTTGCCTTAATAAATACCATAGAAAGCAATCCTCCTGAGGCGGTAGATATCTCTGTACTGGATAATATTGATAAAGATGCTTTAAATAATGCTGGCTATTTAGATGTGGCAGATATTTATTTAGAAAAAAATATTTTAAGACTGGCTAATACAATGCAAGTTAGTGAAGAAGAGGCTAAGGCATTAAAAGAAAAAGCCTATAAATATTTGCAAAGCCTTAATAAGAGTTTTTAATGTCTAGTGAGCCTATTAGAACCTGTCTTCTTTGTAGAAGTAAAAACAGCAAATTGGGATTGTTGCGTTTTGTACGTTCCTTTGATGGTGAAATTATTTTTGATAAGAATGTTTCTTTGCCAGGCCGTGGAGCTTGGCTTTGCCCTTCTTATAAATGCTTGAATTATGCTTTTTTAAAAAAAATATTATTTAGAGATCAAAAAAATTTGCCGTTTGAGCCAGAGCAGATGATTCAAAAAGTTGTAAATAAAATAAAAGAATCAGTTTTGTCGAGGTTTGGATTATTAAAACGTATGGGAGCCTGTGAAGCTGGTAGAGATTGTGCTAAACGATTGGTAGAAAAAAATCAGGCTAAAATTGTGATTTTAGCTTGTGATTTAGCTGAACGTTCAAAAAATGAACTTAATTCTTTTTTGAATTCTACCCCAAGCAAGGCGTTTATTTTTTCAGAGATGTTTTCAATGGAAGAAATAGGTAATTCTCTTGGTAGAGAGCAGACGGGTGTTGTAGCCTTTTTAGAAGGGCGTATAACCAATGAATTAGAAGTTGATTTAATAAGACTTAAATCTTTAAATAAGATTGTTTAACGTTATAAAATGTATGTAAAGAGGTTAGTTGGATGGGTAAATTACGTGTGCATGAATTGGCAAAAAAGATTAATCTGTCAAATCAAGAAGTGATTGCCAAGTTAAATACTAGGGGAGTATTAGTGCGTACCCATTCCAGCAGTGTTGATGAAAAGGCAGCATTGATGGCTTTAGGGTTACTTGATGAAAGTTTAAAAGAACAAGACCAAAGAAAAACTACTAGAACAGTCTTAAGAAAAAGAAGAGATGAATCTTCTTTTAATGAACAAGAAGAAAATACCTCCATGCAGATAGAAGCTCCCCACAAAGAAGAAAATAAAAATTTATTTAATGAAGAAGAAGAAGAAAATATCGTTAAAAAAGAAGAAGTTTTTAAAGTGCAAGAAATAAACTCTGAAGTTACTTCAGCCCCTCATAAAGAACAATTAAATAATGAAATTATTGCAGAAAAAGCAGTGGAAAGAACTCCAAGTAACGTTGTTCGCGTTATAGATGCTAATGCTATTAAAGCAAGATTAGCCTCTGAAGGTCGATCTTTTGGCGCCAGAAGGGCAGCTTATACTCCTTCAACAGGCACTGATCGTGATGCCCCAAGAAGGTATCCATCATCTCCTAGCGCTCCAAGATATCCATCATCTCCTAGTGCTCCAAGAACTTATCCATCGTCAAACAATGCTCCAAGAGAAAATTGGAGTGGTGGTGATAACAATAATAATACCAATAATTATCAGCCATCGTCTTATACCCCTCACGTTGATCGAACGCCTTCAGATTCTAATAATGCATCGAGAGCTGGGGCTAGGCCTTCTAAAAAGAAGAAAGTTTCAAGTTATTCTAAAGAAATGAAAGAAGCCAATAGTTCAACGAGAGAAAATTGGTTAAATCCTGGTAAAAAGAAAAAACATCACCAAGATAAGAGTGCTAGACGTCCACATCTAACTACCGCAGCAGCTCATAAGAGAATTGTTGAAATGGGTGATGCAATTACGGTTAACGAACTAGCTCACAGAATGGCGGTTAAAGCAGGTCAGTTAGTAAGTAAGCTTATTTCTATGGGTATGATGGTTACGGTGAACGATGCCATCGATTTTGAAACAGCTTCTATTATTGTTCCTGAGTTTGGTTTGGAAATAAAAAATGTCGCTTTTGAAGAAACCAGTTTAATTAAAGAAGAACAAGATAAAGACGCAGATTTGGTACCAAGGGCTCCAATTGTTACGATAATGGGCCATGTGGATCACGGAAAAACTAGTTTATTAGATGCATTACGTCAAAGTACAGTTGCCAAAGGTGAAGCTGGCGGAATAACCCAGCATATTGGTGCATATACACTTAAAACTGATCATGGATTGGTTACTTTTCTTGATACCCCTGGTCATGAAGCTTTTAGCAGCATGCGTGCCAGAGGTGCTCAAGTTACTGATATAGTAGTATTGGTTGTTGCGGCAGATGATGGTGTTATGCCTCAAACGAAAGAAGCAATAGATCATGCAAAGGCGGCAAAAGCGCCTGTTATTGTGGCTATTAATAAAATGGATTTACCTGACGCCAAGCCAGAAAGAGTAATGCAACAATTAGCAGATCATGGCTTATTATCTGAAGAGTGGGGCGGTGATACTCAGTTTATTAAAGTTTCAGCTGCTAAAAAAACAGGTTTAACAGACTTAATAGACGCGTTAATCACTTTAGCAGAAGTAATGGAGCTAAAAGCCAACCCTAAAAAGCTAGCTGTAGGTTGTGTTATTGAGGCTAAACTTGATAAAGGAAGAGGCCCTGTAGCAACTATTCTACCTCAATCTGGTACGTTGCGACAAGGTGATTATATTGTTGCTGGTGAGTGTTTAGGTCGTGTTAGAGCAATGTATGATTCTTATGGCAACAAACTGCAAGAGGCTGGTCCTAGTATTCCAGTACAAGTATTAGGTCTTTCAGCTGTACCTGTTTCTGGGGATAAATTTAATGCTGTAGCAGATGATAAAACTGCCAAAACCATAGCTGATCATAGAGCTCATAAAATTAGAGAGTTAGAACTTTTGAAGATTAAACATGTTTCATTAGAAAGCTTTTTAGCTCAATCTGTAGGTGATGAAGCTAAAGTATTGCGTCTAATTATTAAAGCAGATGTTTATGGTTCAGCTGAAGCTTTAACTGCTTCATTGCTTAACTTATCCACTAAAGAAGTAAAAGTAGAAGTTATTCATAGCGGCGTTGGTACCATTACTGAGAGTAACGTAAACTTAGCGATGGCCTCTAAAGCCATTATTATTGGTTTTAATATTAAGGCCGACGGTAAAGCATCCGGTTTGGCTCAGCAAGAAAAAATAGATATAAAGTATTATTCTGTTATTTATGAAGCTCTTGATGATGTTCAAAAAGCCATGGCCGGTATGCTCGCTCCAGTATTTGAGGAAAAATATTTAGGTAAAGCTGAAGTTAGAATGATTATTTCTGTGTCTAAGTACGGCAAAATTGCTGGTAGTTATGTGACAGATGGTAAAATTGTTCGTTCAGCAAAAATGCGCCTCACACGTAAAAATGTAGAAATATTTAGTGGTAATATCTCAGGTCTAAAACGATTTAAAGATGATGTGAAAGAAGTAGCTGCTGGGTATGAATGCGGTATTGTACTTGAAGGTAACGTTGATTTAGTTGAAGGCGATATTTTAGAATGCTTTGAACTTAAAGAAGTAAAAGCGCAACTTTCAGAAGCTCTATCAGCTACTGAAGAAAAAAGGGCAAATGCCTAAGGATGGGAGAAAATCATGCCAACTTTTCGTAAAGAAAGAATTGCTGAGTCTATAAGAGAAGTATTAAGCAAAAAAATTATTAAAGAATCGGGCATGATTCCTAACGGCATATTAACCATAAGTCGTGTAGATTTATCTCCCGACTATGGTTTTGCCAAAGTTTTTTATACTGTTTTTGGTGTAGATTTAGATGAAAAACTTGTATCTAGTATTATGAAACAGTTCGAACCTGAATGCCGCCACGAAGTTTCTAAAAAGCTAAATATGCGTAAAACCCCAAGAATTAAATTTGAATTTGATAAAAATACTGAATATGCAGCAAAAGTAGATCGATTGCTGGCGAATTAGTTGTTTAATAATTAAGTGATTAATATGAAAATTTATATAGTTATATTTTTGTTTTTTTGTCAGTCTTGTAATGTTTTTATAAAAAATGCGCCTGGTAACTCTTCTACTACGCTAAGCTCTACGAATAATAATAATAATAATGGGAATACTACTGACTCAGATTTGACTCAAGCTTTAGAGCAAAATGATACTCAAGAAATACAAAGAATAATAAATAGTGCCACTTTTACAGATACTAACAAAAGAAAATCAATATTATTAAGTGTGTTAAAACCAGATATCTTAAATAACGAAGAAATTATCGAGAAAGTTTTAACAAAACTAATAGAGCAACCTGACAGTCATCCTAGCAGCAGTAATATCAATAATGTTTCTATTATTTATGATATGGCAGATAAAAATGGCTTATCCCAAGAACAACAAATAGAGTTAATGAATAAGTACAGGGTGAAAATTACAGATGATTTTGAAAACAAGTCAGTAATTCAGAAACAAATTTATTTATTGATTGATAAAAATATAAAAAATGGTCCTAAGCGAGTAGCTAAATTATTGTTTAAACTTGACAAAGATATTCTAATGAATGATGTTGATTTTCATTATGGTAAAAGTATCTTATCTTTTATCCAATTAAATGAGTCTTTTACGTCCAATAAAAAACAAATTATTTTGGCATTAAAGTCAGAAAGTCGTTTAAGTGATGAAGCTTGGAATGAGCTTTTATACGAAAAAGGTTTAATTACTTATTATGCCAAAAATAGAGAAGATTTTGCTTATGTAAAAGATAAAGATAGCTTGAATAAAATAGAAGAGTTAAATCAAATTAATATTACTGACGACAATATTGAAGAAGAAGCCAAAAAATTAGTAGCAGATATCGGCTTAGAAAAGATAATTAAGTTTGGAATGAGTGCTTTATATTCAATAAAACAAAACTCTCTTAGAGAGGCTGTTTATAATGAAATAGTTGCTGAAGTTTTAAAGCAAAACAAATTAAACCTAATTGCAGAATTAGATATAAATTATATAAATGATTTTATATATAGTGCTACACCTCTAGATCCAGACTTAAAACATTATGGTAAAGATAAAGATGATTTTATTACTTATCTTAAAAAAAATCTTTCTAAAGAAAATAAACAGTTTATTTTAGATCTGCCAGAGGATAATTTTCTTAAGCAAGAATTTATAAAATAATTAAAACCTTTTTAAATCAATCTTTAATTATAATCAATAAATGTTACTCTTCGTTCTTGTTCTTGGCCATTAAGTTCAGAAGTTTCCTCTATATAATCTTCGCTTAGCTCAAATCTAATTACACTTCCTGAACGAAGTATTGGGTTTTGTATCTGTTGTACATAGTGGTTTTTATCTTGCTCTTCCAAACTTATAAATTTTTCATAAGCCTTAGTTTCTGAGAGATTTTCTAAATATGACACAGCACTTTGGGTAAATTCATCAAACATTTCTTGTGCTTCATCAAGTGAATCAGCAACACAAACCACTCCAATTTTGCCTATGCTAAAGGTGTCATGATGAACTAGGCATCCTCTTGCTATATTTTTGTCGAAAGACAAAGGATGGGCGCGTAAGTGTTGATAGAAAAACTCCTGAACTTTTTCACGGTAAGCTTTAAGAGTTATTAAGGGGATTTTAACATCATCAAATGCTTTCATAAATTTAGGTTTTAATGCTTCTTCACCTACAAGCATTTTAAGTGAATTATAAGGATAGCTTGTTCCAGTATTTCTTACGTTATTTTCAATAGCATAAGCAACACGTTCACCATATTCATTGGTAATAATCACGAAGTCAGTGCCAACATTTCCTCGTACACCTTGTTCACTT
>CAZBMJ010000047.1:0-13208 GCA_964493205.1 uncultured Myxococcales bacterium | reverse complement strand
AAAAATCGGATGATTTTTAAAAAAGTGGTCTAGACAAATGGGTGCACTATACTTATTCAAAAAGAGCAGGTAAATGAAGTTAAAGCAGACCTAGAAAAAATAATCAAGAATTTTGAAGCTCAAATGAAAGAAATGGAGGCCCTTTTAGAAGCTCATAATGAAATACAAGAAAAAATGATACAACGCTTAAACTTATCAATAGAAAAGATACAAACAGAATTAAAGCAAGCTCGAAGATAAGATTCCCGCCTTGACTTCACCTATCCTCCCTATATCCTCCCTTCCCAGTATGAAAAACATTACCCAAAAAACATATTTTTTAGCATTGTGCTGGTACAGCTCCCTTTTTAACAAAGGTGGGCCCTTTTATACTTAATTTTTAAAAAATTTTCTAAATATGAATAAGCCCATCTGTTTGATGGGTTTTTTTATTGGTGCTTAAATTAACACAACCTGAGTTTTTGGATAAGAAAGATGATCGAATTATGTTTTCAGCCCATTTCTACGTGCCTCGCCTTGTGCGAGGCATCCAGGCAATTAACCTTTACAATGGTAGAAAATAATTTTCTGGATACCGTGAACAAGTCACGGTACGTAGGGAGCAACTAAAACCGCATTAGGTTGGCCATACTTAACTAAAACTTAGCTTAAAGGATAAACTTATGATCATAATTTTAAAGAAAAATAGTACGAAAAAAGATGCTGAAGTAATTTTACAAGAAATAGAAAATGCAGGACTTAAGCCTTTGTTTCTGCCAGGGGTAGAAAAAGTAGTGATTGGCGCCATTGGGGATGAACGATTATTAGAAAGCAAAAACTTTGACAGTTTCCCTCAAGTGCAAGAAGTGAAGAGAATCTTAACCCCATACAAACTGGTTAGCCGTGAATTTAAAGAAACTAATAGCATTGTAAAAATTGGCGATGTGCCTTTTGGTGGCCAAGAAATAATTATCATAGCTGGGCCCTGTGCAGTAGAAAGCTTAGAACAAATGGACCAATCTGCTAGCGTATGCAAACAAGCCAAAGCTAAAGTATTGCGTGGTGGAGCTTTTAAACCTCGTACAAGCCCTTACAGTTTTCAAGGTTTAGAACAAAAAGGCCTAAATATTATTAAACAAATATCTAGCAAATATTCGATGCCTACTGTTACGGAAGTGGTGGAAATAAGCGATTTAGATGCCATTGAAGAAAGTGTAGATGCTTTTCAAATTGGGGCTAGAAATATGCAAAACTTTAGCCTTTTAAAAGAAGTGGGACAACGCAAAAAACCCGTAATTTTAAAACGAGGCTTTGCTGCTAAAATAGAAGATTTATTACTGGCCGCTGAATATATCCTAGCCCATGGCAACGAAAATGTTATTTTGTGTGAACGAGGCATTAGAACTTTTGAAACCGCTTATAGAAATACACTAGATTTAAACGCTGTGGCTTTACTAAAAGCTAGAACCCACCTACCCGTAATTGTTGATCCTTCTCATGCTACCGGCGTACGCGACTTGGTGCCTCACATGAGTTATGCAGCAATAGCAGCAGGCGCAGATGGCATTATGGTTGATGTGCACCCTGATCCTACCAAAGCTTTGTGCGATGGTATGCAATCTTTGTACCCAGAACAATTTGTCGCCATGATGGACACTCTTATCAAGGTTGCGCATGCTATTGGAAGAAGCATATGAAAATTTATAACCAAGAAGAAGTAATTAACGCTTTAATAGACCCGCTAGATTTTATTCAAAATGAAAAACTAGATAATTTTTTGTTACTAGAATCAGCAGATGTGATTACAAAATTAGGGGAAAAAAGCCACTTATGCTTCAATATGGCCTTAAAAATAGAGTGCAGAAATAATCAGGTAATTATAGAGGCTTGCAAAGAAGAAGCTTTGCCTACCCTTACTTATTTAAAAAATAAATTTTTAAGTAAAACTATAAGCCCAACTATAATAAGCATAGATTTTGCACCTACTTTTCATGAACTTGACTTGCTAAAAAAAATGCAAGCGCCATCTGCCATAGATGTTATTCGCGAAGTTATGAAAATTTTGGAGTTAGAAAATGTTAATTTGGCTGATAAATTAATGCTTACGGGTATGTTTGCGTATGATTTTTTAGATCACTTTGAAGACTTGCCTAAAAACCAAAATGATTTGCTTGATTGCCCTGATTACTTATTTTATTTACCCTTAAGTATTTTAACTATTGATCATAAAAAGCTACAAACTACTTTGATTAATTTTTCTTTTACTAAAAATAACGTTAATAATAATTTATTAAAAAATAATAAAATTAATAATTATAAACAAAATAAAAACAATAATTTTAAAATTACTAACGATATAAATAATAGCGATTTTATAAATTTAGTTAACCAATGCAAAAAATACATCATCAAAGGAGACGTTTATCAAATAGTGCCCTCAAGAAACTTTATTTGTGACATAGAAAATATTTTTAGTGCTTATTATTCCTTGCGAGCACTTAACCCAAGTCCCTATATGTTTTTGGTACAAACTAAGGAGTTTAGTCTATTTGGCTCCTCCCCTGAAACTTTTATTAAAGTCAGCGAGCAAGGTAGCAAAGTCAGCATACGACCAATTGCCGGCACACAAGTAAGAGGCGACAACGCTGATCTAGATTCAAGACTACAAGCGGCTTTATGTTTAAATGAAAAAGAGCTCGCAGAACATATGATGTTGGTAGATCTAGCACGTAACGACATTGCTTGTGTATGCAAACCTAAAAGCAGAAAAGTTGATAGATTATTGGGCATAGATAAATTTTCTCATGTTATGCATTTAGTCTCTGAAGTAAGCGGTATTTTAAGAGATGAATTTGATGCCCTTTCTGCTTATCAAGCCTCTATGAATATGGGTACGTTAATGGGCGCACCTAAAGTCAAAGCTGCCAGTATTTTGCGAAATCTTGAAATTAATAAAAGAGGATTTTACGGCGGAGCCATTGGCTACTTAAATAAAGCAAAAGATTTTGATAGCGCTATTATTATCAGATCTGCTTTTGTCAAAAATAATAAAGCTTATATCAGATCTGGTTGCGGAGTGGTTTTTGATTCTGATGCTGAGCTAGAAATGCAAGAGACTATTAATAAAGCAAAAGCGGTTTTAACAGCCATAGAATTAGGGGGCCAGTTATGAATATTTGCATTATTGATAACTTTGATTCTTTTACGTTTAACTTATTTGAAGAGTTTTCTCACCCACAAAATACTATCCATGTATGGCGCAATACCATGTCTGCTGATGAAGTAGAAAACAAAATTAATCAGCTTTCATACCCCAAATTAGTAGTTTTTAGCCCAGGACCAGGTCACCCCAACGAAGCTTTATTAATGAATGAGCTTATACATAGACTAAAAGAAACAACACCAATATTTGGAGTTTGCCTAGGTATGCAGGCCATTGTTTGTGCCTTTGGTGGCGTAGTTTCAAGCGCATCTAGTGTTGTGCACGGTAAAGCTAGAATTTTGCAACATGATCAAACTTCTATTTTTAAAGGCTTACCTGATAGAATTTATATTGCTCGTTATCATAGCCTAGCAGGGCATACTATTAGTGAAGATTTAAGAATATTTGGCCACAGCGAAAATACCCCCATGGCCATAGAACATAAAAAATATCCTATTATTGGCATTCAGTTTCATCCTGAATCAATATTAACAACCTATGGCAGTTGCATGATTGAAAACATCATAAAATTTTCTAAGGATTTTTGTCATGATAAATAACCAAGAACTTATGGAATACTTGTTGCAAAAAAAAGAGCTTTCAGATGACTTAGTAAAAAACTTGCTTGATAGCCTGGTTAACGAAGATAGTAATATGCTCCAAAAGGCAGCTTTATTAAGTTTATGGAGAGCTAAGGGTGAAACTGATGAGGAAATAGCTCATGCGGCTTCTTATTTACTTAATCTAGTAAATAAATTCCAAGTTCCTTTTTTAACATCAGATATTGTAGGTACTGGGGGCGATGGCCAAAATACTATTAACGCCTCTACCATATCATCTATTGTTGCCGCATCTTGTGGGCTAAAAATAACTAAACATGGGAGTACTAGCGTTTCCTCTAAATGTGGCTCCGCTGATCTATTAACTAATTTGGGAATTGATATTAATTGCAGCATAGAAAACTCGCAAGAATGTTTAAAAAAAACCAACTGGTGTTTTTTATTTGCTCCCCTTTATCACCCTTATTACCAAAAAATTAAAACTATTAGGGCTGAGCTTAAAATTAAAACTATTTTCAATATTTTAGGGCCACTTATCAACCCTGCCAACCCTGTTCATATGGTGATTGGAGTTTATAAACCAGAATTATTAAATGCTTTTGCCAAAGCGTTAATAAAAACAGGCAAAAAAAGAGCTTTAATAGTTCATGGCTCAGGCCTAGATGAAATAGCGATTCATGGCCCCACACAGGCTATTTTAATAGAAGATGGCCAAAGCACTAATTTGACTATTAACCCACAAGATTTAGGACTAGCCACTTACTCACTAAATGACGTAAGAGGTGGTGATGTAGAGTATAACAAAAAAGTTATAAAGAATATTATGCAAGCTTTAGCCCCTAAAGCACATATAGATTTTATTGCAGCCAATACTGGCGCACTTTTATGGATAAACAACAAAACTTCGTCCTTAAAAGAAGGAGTAGAAATGGCCCAAACTGCCATATATGAAAAAAAAGCTTTAGCAACGTTTAATGCTATTTTGGAGTTTTATCGTGGCACTAGATAAGATTATCCAACATAAAAAATATTTAGTTCAACACAATCAAGAACGGTTATTATCGTATAAAAATAACGTTACTAAAAGTGACAGAAGTTTATTAAACGCCTTACACAATAATCACACCGCTTTTATTTGTGAAATTAAACTTGGCTCCCCATCACTGGGTATTATTAACAAAGACATTGATGTGGTATCAGTTGCAAAAGTGTATGAACCTTTTGCCAGCGCTATTTCTGTGCTGGCTGATGAAAAATTTTTTTTAGGCTCCATGAGCAACGTGCAAAAAGTGCGCAAGAGCGTTAAATGCCCAGTTTTATGCAAAGATATTATCGTTGACCCCCTACAAGTTTATGAGGCGCGATATCATAAGGCCGATGCTATTTTATTGATGCTTTCAGTGCTAAGCGACCAAGAGTATTTAGTTTGCCAAAAAATAGCACAAGAACTTGATTTAGATATTATTACGGAAGTTCATACTAAAGAAGAAATGCTACGAGCTAATAATTTGCAAGCTAGTATTATTGGCATTAACAATCGCGATTTAAAAACCCTTAAAATTGATCTGACAACAACTATAAACTTAAGCAAATTGGCTCATAAAAATAGTGTAGTAATTTCTGAATCAGGGTATAAAAACCACCAACAAATAAAAATCTATAAGCATTTGGTAGATGGCTTTTTAATAGGTACTTCTTTAATGTCTGCCAAAAGAATTGATCTAGCTTTGCGTGAAATGATCTTTGGCAAAATTAAAATTTGTGGTTTAAAAACCCCACAAGAGGCTATAATTTCTTATGAAGCTGGAGCTTATTATGGTGGGCTTAACTTTATTAAACAATCTAGAAGATATATTAGCAAAGAACAAGCTTTAAATATAATAGATAGTGCTCCTCTTATGTATGGTGGAGTGTTTGCTGATCATACTCAAGCTGAAATCTGTGAATTAGTAAAGAGCTTAAACTTATCCTTTGTACAGCTGCATGGAAACGAAAGCCAGTCATATATTGCGCAACTTAGAGAAAAATTGCCTAAGTCTTGTGAAATTTGGCAGTGTATTAAAGTAAAAGATCACATTAATTGGCCCAAAAATTTAATAGCAGATTGCATAGTGCTGGATACTTTTAATGAAAATATGTTGGGAGGCAGCGGGCTTGCATTTAATTGGAGTTTGCTTAATAAGCTTGAAAACTCTCATAAATTTGTACTGGCAGGTGGCATTAAGGAAAATAATATCAAAGAAGCGCAAACTACAAATGCCATAGTATTAGACATCGCCTCTGGCGCAGAAGATGATTTAGGAAATAAAGACTCGTATAAATTAAAAAATATTTTTAATACTCTTAAGGAAAAAAAATGAAATATAGTGGCAAGTTCGGCGAATTTGGAGGAGTTTTTGTACCAGAAGTATTGGTAGCACCCTTAGAAGAGCTGGAAGAATATTTTTATAACTATTTAGACGACAAAGATTTCAATGATGAGCTATCTTATTACTTAAAACATTATGCAGGCAGACCTACACCGCTTTATTTATGCAAAAATTTAAGTCCTAACAAGCTCGTAAATATTTTTTTAAAAAGAGAAGATTTACTTCACGGTGGTGCTCATAAAACCAATCAAGTAATAGCTCAAGCTTTATTAACCAAGCGCATGGGTAAAACTTCTATTATTGCTGAAACTGGTGCAGGACAGCATGGCGTGGCTACGGCATTAGCTGGCGCATTATTTTCATTAAAAACCAAAGTTTATATGGGTGCTAAAGATGTAGAGCGTCAAAAACTTAATGTTTTTCGCATGCAGTTATTAGGTGCAGAAGTCATAGCCGTGGATTCTGGTGAAAAAACCCTAAAAGATGCAGTAAACGAAGCTTTGCGTGATTGGTCATTAAATTTTAGAGATACTCACTATATTATTGGCAGTGTAGTAGGCCCTCACCCATTTCCCACCATAGTAAAAGAGTTTCAACGAGTTATTTCTAGGGAAACAAAAGCACAAATCAAAGAGCAAATAAACAAATTACCAGATGCTGTAATAGCTTGTGTGGGTGGAGGTTCTAACTCAATGGGTATGTTTGCGGATTTTATAGAGCACAAAGAAGTGGCTTTAATTGGCGTAGAAGGAGCTGGACTAGGGGTAAATACAAATAAACATGCAGCTACCTTATCAAAGGGAAGTGTGGGAATTCTACATGGAGCACTCACGAAAATCATGCAAGATAAGGAAGGACAAATAACTGAGTCTCACAGTATTTCAGCAGGATTAGACTATCCAGGAGTTGGCCCTGAGCATGCTTATTTGCAATCTATTAATCGTGCTCAGTATGAATCAGTTAGCGATGAAGAAGCCCTAAATGCCTTATGGCAGTTATCAAAATGCGAAGGCATTATTCCAGCACTGGAATCAGCTCATGCTGTAGCTTTTGCCATAAAAATGGCTCAAAAAGCCACTAAAGAGACTAATTTAGTGGTTTGTTTATCGGGCCGGGGAGATAAAGATTTAGAAACTGTTTGTGAGCTGTTAAAAGATAGGGTAATGCCAGTAAGCCATTTAGGGGTAGTAAAATGAGCCGTTATGAAGCAATGTTTAAAAATTTAGAAAATAAAAAAGCAGCTTTCATACCCTTTGTGATGCTTGGGGATCCAAGCTTAGCAGTAAGTAAAAAAATTATTTTACAGCTTATTAACAGTGGCGCTGACGCTCTAGAATTAGGCATTCCTTTTAGTGACCCCATCGCAGATGGGCCTGTTATACAAAAAGCTACTCTTAGAGCCTTAAAAAATCACATACCTATTAAAAATATTTTTAACCTGATCGCTGAAATAAGAAGTATTCATCAAGAAATTCCCATAGGTATATTAACCTATGCCAATTTAGTATATAAAAATAATATAGATTTTTTTTATGAAACAGCAACAAAAAGCGGCGTTGACTCTGTTCTCATCGCTGATTTACCTTTACTAGAAGCAAAAACATTTGTGCATATTGCTTTAAAAAATCATATAGATCCTGTTTTTATCGCTCCCACTAACATTTCTGAGCAAAGAATAAAAGAAATCGCGAGCTTAGGCAAAGGCTATACCTATGTGGTAAGCAGAGATGGCGTCACTGGAGCAAGCAATGATTTAGAGTTTAAAAGCCAGCATATTATTAATTTGTTACAAAAATATAATGCACCACCTGCAGTATTTGGCTTTGGCATACATTCAGCAGAACAAGTTAAACAGGCCATAGCTCAAGGTGGTAAAGGTGTAATTATTGGCTCTAAAATAACTTCTATTATAGAAGAAAACTTATATAACGAAGATATTTTACTTAAAGAGTTAGATATATTTATTAAAAAAATTAATCGAGCGACTTTAAATTTCTAATTCATAACCGCAATACTCTAAAAATTTCTTTTGAAGTTGAATTGCTTTTTCAGAATTATGACCAGCTATTTTGGTCATTTCTTTAGCAAAGGCTTCAAGAGATTTTTCATCTTCAGGATTAAATCCAACATTTTCACCTTTTTTTGCATCTTGCATCAATCGAGCCAAAACCATACTTTGCTCATTATCACAAGCCAGCTTCGTTACATCTCTTTCTTTTTGATATGTAATTAGAGAATTTATATAGTTAGTTAATTCAGTATGTCGTGGAAATTTTTTCAAATACTTCACCAAAGCAGTCAAACGTTCTTCACCCAAATAACCATCATCAACGTTACTAACTAAAAATAATTTTTGTACTAGTACTTTTTTTTCTTCTGTAATCTCAGGCTGCATTAAGTTTACAATAATAGCATTTTCATTTTTATCTTCTAAAAAAATCTTTTGTTGTAACTCTAAAGCTCTATGATCATTGTTACTGAATATAGAATGATTAAACACTTTAATAATTGCAGATAAAAATTCTTTATGTCGCTCTATAAAATCATTTTTTCCATACTCATAAAATAATAAGCTATCAAAAAAAATTTTCTCATCTTCTGAAAAATTTTCCTCAAGGTTTAGCAATTTAGCAACAATATTCTTTAATTTATCAAGGTCTTCAGAATTTCCTTTTTGATTATAAAAATATTTACTCGAATAAAAGAAAGATTCCTTTGTTTCACCGTATAAAAAAGGCCATGTATTTTGTACTTGATCCCCATCTAGCGCTTCATGAAATTTTTGTATTTTTAAAAATTTATGCTCTGGGAGAACAATATAATTATTATTATTAAACTCCCATTTTATAAAGTCTTTTTGATCAGTAGCACCATTTTTTATATATTGTCTTTTTAATTTTTCATATACATCACCTGTACAATAGGTATTTTGTATATTTATTAATTTACACACTTTTTCTTTTTCTACATTATTGCGTTCAAGATATTGAATAAATTTTTCTCTCAATTTTTTACTGTTTAAAAAAGGTATATAGCGCAGCACTATATCTAGTGCTATATTGCCAAAAAAATATCCAATTAAGATTTCTTGCTCCTCAATACTACACTTAGAAAGGTACTTATTTACTTTAAAAAAAAGCTCATTATCTTCACTAAAATTTTTATTTTTTGCAAAAAGTTCTATATCCCACAGGGTTTTACAAAAAGCATCAAGCATAACAAATTCTTTGGGGTCAATAGCTACCATAATATAATTAGCAAAATAGCATGGTGCAGTTGGAAGCTCAAAAAGACAAAATTGCTTTTTGAACTGCTCTTCAGAAGAATCCTTATTATTTTTTAATTCTTCACACCAGGCATTGCTCATAAGCTCTGGCGAATTATTAGTTTTACTATAAAAAATATTTAAGTGATATTTAGCCAAGTTTTCAAAATCATTTTTTAAATATTCATAGTTATTTTTAAATTCTTTTTGTGCCACAACACCAATTAGCTGGCCTAAAAAGCTTTCTTTATCCACATCACTAATATGTTTATTTGCCTCAAAAAGCCGTGCTTGATAGTTAGTTTCTTCCGCTAGTTTTCTTAAAGAAGCAATGGAAATTTTTTTGCATGTATCACTTGCAAAACAAAAATTACCTGCAAAAAAAGAAAATAACAGTATTAAGAGTTGTAATCTCATTTAATAACATCCTTATTTTAAGTGATAAGGATTAAAGAAATATATTAAAAAAATTATTCAAGCAACTGTTTATTCTAATATTTCACCTAACACTTGTTTGCCATCAACAAATTCTACTCTTACATAGTTATTTTCATCTTTTACAACTATATAAAAATATTCTGGTGTGGAATTTTTTTCTCTAGAATGGAAAAATAAAACCATTTTAAAAGCTCTACCTTGTAAAAGCTCTTCATACTCTTTTCTAAACTTACTTAATGGATCAATTACATCTGCTTCAGCAGATTGGCTTTTCAAACATTGTAATGCCTCTTGCCAATAATTTATCCTTTTTGTTCTGCGTACTTGCATAGTGTCTTTTTTTAAAAGTGAAGGCAAGTTTTCTAATCCTGCAATGGCGCTATCACCCAAAAAAACTAATAAACTAAGAACAGATAAATAATTTTTCATATTTTAACCCTATGTTTTTCAAGTTTTGAAAACTATATGGTTTTAAAACTAATTATCCTCTAAAAATATTTTGTTTATAAAAAGATAATTCCTCTATGGAGTCCTTTATGTCTTGCAAAGCTGTATGAGAGCTATTTTTTTTAGGCGGTTTAGCTTTTTGCCCATACCAAGCTTGAGAAATAATTTTAATAGAAGAAACATCTATTTGACGGTAATGTAAATAACCCTCAAAAGAAGGCATATATTTTTGTAAAAATCGTCTATCAATATACATAGAATTGCCGGCTAAAACGCCTTTTTTATACTCTACGTGTTTGGATAAAATAGTCATTAATTCACTTTCAGCTTCGCTTAAAGAAAATTCTGAAGTTCTTACCCTATCTAATAGACCATTTTTGGTATGCATGCTTCTAACGATTGGTATCATAGATGACAAAACAGACTCAGGTTGCCAAACAGGGATGTCTCTTTCTGCCAATACATTAAAATTGTGATCCGTAATAATCATGGCAATTTGCAAAATAGCACAAGTAGCCTCATCAAGACCGGTCATTTCTAAGTCTAACCAAACCCACTTGTCATAAATTTTGTCTTGATTCATTTGCTTAGACATACCTTCTCCACTTAACACTTAAATAATACGTAATAGGCTTACATTATCCCTTTTATTAGATTAAATAAAGAGGCAAACAAAATCTTTGGACATTTAGTCATGAAAAAAGCTTTCTTGTATATAATTTTATTTATTAGCAATTATATATGTTCTAACACTGATCTTGGCATAAAAGCACAATCTTTTGGCGGGGCTTATAGTAGCGTGGCTCTATCTAATGATGTAATTTTCTACAATCCTGCAGGTATTTTAAAAAGCAAAAAAATGGCTTTTGAAGTTGATTATGAAAGAAGTTTCTTACACTCAAACAACACTATTATTGCCTCAATAGTAGACTCTAAAACCACTGATTGGGCCTTAGGTCTTCTTTATTATGCTGATATTAAAGATAAAAAATCAGAGTCACAAAATGCTTATCTCACAGTAGCTATGCCTATTGTAGAAAATCTTTTATCTCTTGGAAGCTCTTTAGCTTATAAATATGAAAAAGAATTTAATTTTATGCATATGGATTTTGGTTTGCTTTTTAACTCAGAAATAGGATTTGCTTCTGCCTTAGTATTTAATAATGCTTTTTATTTTATTAATAGACATAATCCTCTTGGAATTTCTTTAGCTGGTTCTTATGATTTTTCAAAAATAGTAGAAACTTTTCCGCTCATACTTTCTTCTGATTGGTTAATGAACGATGCCTTTAGTAATAACAAATTACTTCATGAACTAAGCTTTGGTTCACAATTTGTTTTTGTTGAGATTTTTGCATGGCGAATGGGCTATAAAAACAAATTTTATCAAAATAATCAATTAATAAGTCTAGGTGCAGGACTGTTAGCTGAAACCATAGATATTGATTTTTTATATAGCCAAGATTTATTCCTAGGAGCTAATAGAAACCTTGGCGTAAGTATGAAATTAATGTTTTAAAAGTTCAATTTAAATCTATTTCTCGCTTTTAAATAGAGCATAACAAATAGCATCAATAATCCATCATACTTATTACCAAAGCTATTAGCAGAACAACCCATAAAGTTATTTTCTTCTTCTGACTTATTATCATCAGGCATATTGTCTACTGATTGAGAATTATTGCCAAAATCTTGTTCTTCTGGATTATTATCTTTAGGAGATTTTTCTTCTTCATTATTATATTCTTCATCTCTATTCTCGTCCTCATAAGGAGCATAATCTCTAATTCCATTTCCACTACCACCGCTACGAATTATGATCGTTTCGTCAGTAGACTCACAAGCATCTCCAACACTATTATTGTCTAAATCCTCTTGTTGTGGGTTATAAGTAAAAGGACAGTTATCTTTTATATTATTTAGACTACATTGAGTATTGGCAAAACCAGCATCACCTATTCCATCTCTATCGATATCTGTGCAAGGATCACAAAAATCGCCTATGCCATCGCTGTCATAATCAGCTTGTACAGAGTTAGAAATCAATGAACAATTATCCCAATCATCTGGAATACCATCTGTATCTGTATCTACATAAGCAAACGCACAATTATCAGTAGCATCATTTGGACAGTAATCACAGGCATTAGCTATACCATCATTATCAGTATCTAAATCATTATTTCCTTTTGGACAAATATCGCAAGCATTACCCATGCCATCTAAATCTGTATCTAATTGATTTGTATTAACTTTATAAACACAATTATCATCTATATTAGCACTAGAACATTGAGAATTATTATACCCAGGATCACCTACGCCATCACCATCACTATCTGTACATACATCACAAGGATTGCCAGCACCATCTCCATCTGTATCTCCTTGAGAAGGATTAGCATCAAGTGGGCAATTGTCTACTATATTTAGTACGCCATCACTATCGCTATCAACATCATTAAATGAATCACATGAGTCACCAAATAAATCATTATCTATATTAGATTGAGTAGGATTATATATATGAGGACAATTATCATTAACATCTAAAATTAAATCAGCATCTTGATCTTGATTATGAATTTCATCACAAGCATCACCTTGACCATCTCCATCAACATCTAATTGTGTTGGATTCTGATGAATAGGACAGTTATCTGGACCGTTAGATATGGCGCAAGTTGTATTAATAAAACCTGCATCACCTACGCCATCATTGTCTATATCGTTACACGTATCACAAGCATTACCTATACCATCGCTATCTGTGTCAGCTTGTAAAGAGTTAGAAACCAAAGAGCAATTATCCCAATCATCTGGAATACCATCTCCATCTGTGTCTACGTTGGTAGTACAAGTGTTCGTGGCATCATTAGGACAATAATCGCATTCATCGCCCATACCATCACTGTCCGTGTCTGTTTGAAGAGCATTGGCTTTAGCTA
>CAZBMJ010000046.1:0-13264 GCA_964493205.1 uncultured Myxococcales bacterium | reverse complement strand
TGCATTCAAAAATTTCGTGGGGATACCTCAGGGCTTGTCCGCGGCAACCAGAAAATTAACTGAATCCAGTGGGCCAGTCTTAAAGCGTAGCGGTGCTTTTTTGCGAAGCGAGAAAAGCGTTTTAAAAACTGGTGTAGAGAATGGAAACTAAATTTAATCGAAGAATTTAATCCCACGTGGCGTGATTTATATAAGGAACTTTTCTAAAAAACATTTTCCTGGTTGCCGCGGACAAGCCGACGGCACGTAGAGAAGGGCTGAAAAAACTGAAAACTATAATGTTTAGGTAATTCTAGATCAATAAGATAAAGATCTTGCAAAAAAACCATTTAATGATATGGTTTATAGTATGGCTAATATAACAGGTGACACAACGTTTGAATGAGACGAAAAAAAGAATGAAGCCAATATTAAAAAACATGGTGTTTCTTTTTTTGATGCTCAACATGCTTTTGGTGATCGTCATTGTTTAATAGCTGAAGATCTTGAACACAGCCAAATAGAACAAAGATATTTTTGTTTTGGAAAAACTGATAATGGTATCATGACTGTGCGTTTTACTTATCGAAATGAAGTTGTTAGAATTATTGGTGCAGGTTATTGGCGGGCAGGAAGGAAAATCTATGAAAAAAAGCAGAGTTAAATATACAGATGAACCTATCGGTAAGATTAGGATAATTCCCAATTTTCTCCCAAGTCCAGATAAATTAATTTTCAAAGAAGAAACAGTCAAGGTAACTTTGGTGCTAACCAAAAATAGCGTAGACTTTTTTAAACATGAAGCCCAAGAACAGCATGTTCAATACCAAAAAATGATTCGTGTATTGCTAGATATGTATGCACAAAACTGTAATCAGGTTCAAATTCAAAAAAAGCGTAAAGCTGCGTAACGAGATTAAAAAAACATGAACAAAAATTAGTGGAAGTACTAGAAGTTTCTCTCTGAAGGCTTTGGCCTAGGGGAGACAGTATGTGCGCGAAACCATTACTTTTGCTAGAGCCCTTGATCGGTTTTATCCGTAACCAATTGATTTTGCTGTTGAAAAATAAATAACTTGACCGCTGATGCGCTACACGTTACATTGTAGTTATGATAGAGTCTTGGCAACATAATGGCTTAAAAGATTTTTTCTTTTCTGGCAGCAAAAAAGGCATAATGCCTTCACATGCTAAACGTTTAAAAATAATTTTACAGCGTTTAAACGCTGCAATACAGCCAAAAGATATGAACACGCCAGGCATGAATTTTCACGATTTAAAAGGAAATCGTCAAAATTTCTTTGCAGTTTCTGTTAATGGCAATTGGAGAGTTATTTTTGCTTTTAAAGATAAAAATGCCATTTTAGTTGATTATTTAGATTATCATTAAGGAGATTAAAATGCATGAACCATTACATCCAGGCTTACTAGTACGAGATGCCATTTGCAATAATGAGACAGGTCTTAGCATTAGTCAGGCAGCCAAATTGCTTAACGTACAACGAACTACTCTCTCACGTCTTTTTAATGGACATTCAGGAATTAGCCCGATGATGGCTTTAAGATTAGCCATGTTTCTTGGAACAAGTATTGAAATGTGGCTGAATGTCCAAAAAGATTATGATATATGGCAAGTACAAAATACTTATCCTAAACCTAAAATATGCCCATTAATAAAACTAGCGGCTTAAAGAGAATAAAAACATGAGCAAATTATATTTTAAACAGTTACAAGCGGGCATAGATTTTGCCATTGGCAATGAAGCAGCCCACGGCATGGAAAATTTTGTTTATTTAATAGGCGATGAAGAAAAAAAAGAATGTATTGTTATAGACCCTGCTTGGGACATAGACGGCATTATTAAAATTGCTCAAAAGAGCGGCATGAAAATTGTTGGAGCATTAGCCACTCATTACCATCCAGATCATGTGGGTGGCAATATATTTGGATTTACTATTGAAGGATTAAGCGATTTGATGGCGAAAAATCCCTGCCCAATACATGCTCATACTTTAGAAAAAGAAGGTATTATTAAAGTTACTAAGCTTAGTCAAAAGGATATTATTGCTCATACTTCAGGAGATATTGTTAAAGTTGGTGACATAGAAATAAAGCTATTACATACTCCAGGCCATACTCCAGGTTCTTTATGCTTTTGCGTGGATAATTTTTTAGTCTCAGGTGATACGTTATTTTTAAACAGCTGTGGTCGTGTAGATTTGCCAGGTGGCAATGTAGAAGATATGTATAACACTCTTTATAATAAATTTAGTAAAATTTCTGATGATACTATTATTTATCCAGGTCATGCTTACGGCGGCTCTCATGAGCCTTTAGGCCAAATAAAAAGCCACAGCAAAGTATTTAAACACTTTGATATGGCCTCTTTTAAACAATATTTTAATAAGTTTTAATTAAAAGCATAGCCTAAGCTTACACTATACCCATAATCAAATTGCCATGCTCCTTTGTCTGCCCAGAGCATATTTCTAAGCATGCTTTTATCTGCTAATCTGCTTTCTAAAGCGCTATCAACAGTGATGCTATTTTTAATATGATAGCCATAGCCTGTTTCAAGATGGGTGCTTAAAAAAAATCCATTATCCCAAAACCAGCTATAACCAACTAATACCTGAGGTAAAAGAGTTATGCGGTTTGAATCAATCACACTGGTGCTGCCAGTTTTTAAATTATAACTATGTATGGATAAGATAAGTCTTGGTTCTGCAAAGAAACCATCAGACAAACTTTGGCTATTGAGGAAAAAGCGTGTACCTATGCCCGCTCCTCCCATTAAGAGTGAGGAATTATATGCTCCACCTGCAATAGCACCTGCGTATTCCGCTAGATAAATAGTGGGCCACTTCGTTCCAAAAAACGCCGTTCCCGTAAGGGCCATAAAATCTCTAATTTTATATTGAAATAAGGCATTTCCAGTGCCTTCAAGGAGCTTAGTAGGTTCAGAGGAAACTACCATAGTTGTATTATTACCAAAGGCTGCGAAAGAACTGATCACGAGAACTAAAGCCATAATGTTGTTTTTCATCATTATATACTCCTTAATCTTTTGATGTTTTTCTTGTGCGCAACTCTACCTCACTATTAATTCAATAGCTAGACCACTTTTTTTAATTTTTATGGAATAAAATCATTCACATAGTGTAAAACCAATAATTGTGGTTTTTATGTACATTGACACACGTAAACAAAAATACTATAATTTAATATATTAATTATTAATTTAAGTGTTTTAATTGAGGTTTTATTGTGTTATTTAATATTCGTTTTTTAATTTATTTTTAATTTTATTTGTCAAACCATTAATTGCTCTATCTCTCCAAAATATAATATCTGATGATGAAACAATTAATAGCTACAAAGTATATATTGATACTGGAGTGGCTTGGGGCAGAAATCATGAACAGCTAGAGGGTGAAGAAAAGAAGTATTTTATTGAAAGTATTTTTCGCTGGATGGATTATTTTTTGCCTAACGAATTAGGCAATTTTCCTGCTAATCTTGAAAAAGGTACTTTATATGCCAAATTATTGCTGGATCGCAAAAGCGATCTTATTACTCATAACATCATTACACACGATGAGTTAAAACAGCATAATTTGAGTTGCCAAGAATCTTTCAAGAATATTTTTGAATTTGAAAAAGCTGGTCAGATAACTATAGATCTAAGCGATGCTCATAGGTTATGTAACGCATTAAGCTTTGAGCTACCAACTCCTCTACAGCCTATATTAAATTTTGTATTGCCGTTTCACTCTCCTCTAGTATCAGTTATTCCATCGACACCATTGTTTACGAATTTGAGTCCAATTACTGGTAGCAAAAGAGGTGAAAATCCAGAGAGAGAAGAAAATCCTCTCAAAAAGAAGAAAGCAAACGGTGCGGATAATAATATAGAAATAAAAGATTACCCAATGACAGATTTTATTGTGAAAAAAATTAAGGAAGCCCCTAATTTATCTGCCAAAAAACTAAAAAATCTAGAAAAAAAAGTCGATTTATTAAAAATTGTAGAGGATTTATCTGATTATTTATTACAGAAAGAAAATAAATATATAGAGAATGAGGATTTATTTAAAAATTTTGAAGAGCGACTAAATCAGAAAAATATAACAAAAATTACTGCTACAAAGTTGTGTAATACATTTTTGGATTCATTTATAGAGCCCCTGAAAAAGACAAAATCTATAATAAAAATTAATAAAAAGTTAGTTCCAAAAGTTAGTTTAAGGGAAGATGAAAAAAAAATGATTGAGTGTATCATAAAATGGAGAAGGGTATTTTCTACTCTAAAAAATGTAAATCTAAAAAAGAAAGAACCATCAGTGAGTTGCCATGCCGCTCAAGGGCCAGGCTATCCAATGACAAATTTTATTATGACAAAAATTAAGGAAGATACTGATTTATCTTCCCAAGAACTAAAAAATCTAGAAAAAAAGTTCTATTTATTAGAAATTGTAGAGGATTTATCTGGTCATTTATTAGGAGTTAGTGATGAAAATTTATTTAAAAATTTCAATACTGAACTAGCTAAGAAAAATATAGCTATCAGTGAGAAAGAAAAATTAACTGCTTCATTCTTATTTAATAAATTCTGGGATTTTACAGAATCTCTGAAAAACCAAAAACATATAATAAACAATGGTGCTAATTTAGTCCCAAGTGATAGCTTGCTGGAAGATCAAAAGAAAATGATTGAGTCCATCATAAAATGGAAAAATGTATTTGCTAATACATATACACAATCAAGAACCTAAAGAGGGTTTTTATGCCTCTCTGGACATAGGTTTTATAAATAGTATGATTAAAGCATATGCTTAAAAAAGAGAAAAAATCTAAGGAAAAGTGTCCTTCATGCAAAAAACATGTGGACTTAGAGAAGGCGGATAAAAAATATCTGCCTTTTTGTAGTGGTCGTTGCCAAATGATGGATTTAGGCCAATGGCTATCTGAAAAATATACTATACCATCAGATGAACACATAGAAGATAATGAAAATGAAGAATGAGGTTTTTATGAATAGCAATTTTGTGACTATAACTAAAGATAATTTTGGCATTGAGTTAACACAAAAAGCTCAAAGTATGGCACAACGAGCTTGTTCTTTGGAAGAAGGCGAAAATTTATTTTTGCGTGTGAGTATTAAAGGTGGCGGCTGCGCTGGCCTTAAATATAACTTAGATATTGATGATCAAATGACCAATTTTGATGTTTTATGTGATTACGATGGCCTAAAAGTTGTTTCAGATATTTTTAGCCTAGAATACTTAAAAAATATTAATATTGATTATCAAGAAACCTTAGAAGGCGCTGGTTTTAAATTTAATAACCCCAATGCGCGACGTAGCTGTGGCTGTGGATCTAGTTTTGCGGCATAAAAACTTGTTTAAAAATTAAAATCCTTGCCCAGTGCCTAAACTTGGAACAAACACTTGATTTTGTTTAGATTTTCCAGCTATAGCAAACCCAAAGTCTACTCTAAAAACTTCTGATGCAAACTGCGGCACTAAAAATCTTAAGCCAACACCCATGCTATGGGTAGGGTTCATTTTGTTCCATTCATTAAACGCTGATCCTGCATCATAAAATAAAACTAAACCTGTTTGAAACAAGGTTAAATCCAGAGGCATGCTTCTAAGCTCAAGATTAGCATTAATGCTTTTTGTGCCATTATAAAATCTATCAGTCACACCCCTTAAACCGCTGTTAGCGCCTAGGCTGTATGCTAAATTATCTCTATTTTTTATGGTTTCTTTAAAATTACTGGCAAAAATTATTCTAAATGTATCAAAAACTTTGGGAGAAACAATTTCTAAACCAGTTAAATAATTATTGTTTAAAAATTCTTTATTATATCGCGTACTAAAATCAGCTTTTGTTTTTATAAAAGCATCAGTAAATAGCTGCCAAGTATATGAAACAGTAGTATTTGGCCTTATAAAATATTCATCGCTGAATAAAACTAATTTACTAGCTAAATCTAGGCTTATATCAAAGTCTAATCCTAATCTTTTGCTTTCTTGCAGGCTAAAACTTTCGTAGTCATACAAACTTAAAAAGTTATTTTCAAAATAATTAAAGCCCACAAATAAAAAGCTTTCTAGCTCGTTTTTAACTAAATACTTATCTTTAAAAATTTGTATTTGTGATGCAGTAAGCTTAAGTTCTTTTTCTATTATAGGTTTTTTAAAACTTAAACTATGGCCAAAATAAATTTCTTTTTTTTCTAAATAACCTATAGATCTTGTTGCTTTTAAGGTGCTAAAAAAATTTTGATACATATAGCGCCGCTCTATTTCCTTATTACCAAGCATTATTTTAGTTGGTATATTATTTCTAATATCCATAATAAGCTTTTTGTAAGCTTCGGCACTTATATCAAAACCCCATTTATCACTAAAAGATTTTAACGGATAAGCAAGCTTTAGGGAACCATAAGCGCCTTTTTTATGCTCTTTATCCCGACCAATAAACATTCCAGGCTTTAAGGTAAGTTGCCAGTTAGAGTTTAAAATTTTGGGTATAAAATAGCGCAAATAAACTGAATGATTGCTTAGGTCTAGATTATAAATTCCATGAATACTTTGATTTAGGCCTAGTAAGTTATTTTCGCCAACTATAATATCAAGGTTACTAAGTTGTGCTGCTATAGCCTTAAAATTTAAACTTGCATTAATGCTAAATAAATCTCTGGTTACTACTAATAAATCAACTTCCCTAGATGAATTTTTTATGGGGATGATTAAGGCGAGGGATCGCACATAGGATTTTCTAAGAGTTAGTTCTGAATCAAGTATTTTTGCTTCATTATAAACTTCACCAGATTTAATAAAGACATCTTTTAATACGAGATAATTTTTAGTATTTATATGAAATAAATTAGTAAAAGAGAACAATTCATTGTCTAAAAATGGTTTGTCAACGTAAATAAAAACATTTTTTATAATTTTATTTTGTGGTTCGTTGTCTATAATTAAATTATAGGTTTTTAAAGCGTTATCAGTGCTTTTTTTTTCTAAGACAGATAAATTTTCATATCTGCTTGATAGGGCAGCAAAGCTAAGAAAATATACAAAAATAAAAAAATTTTTCATGGTTTATTCCAGTGCTTTACTCTTTCTTGAATAGCTAAAAAAGGTTCTTGGTATCTTGCATATGCGTCTATTTCATTTAAAAATTTGCTAAAATCTTTATCTAGTATGTTAAATAAATTTAAAAAGTTAGCATCGTTAGAATTATATCTTTTAAAAGACATTAAAAAAGCATTATTAACTTTCTGCCAATTTAAGTTTGATTTAAATTTTTCTTGATATTTTATTTGGTATTCTGTTAGTTTTTCTTGTTTTAGTATTAAAATTTCTGAATGTTTATTTTTATTGTTATAAATAGTTTCTAAATCAGAATATAGATTATAAAAAAAATGGTGATAGGAGTCTTTATTTTCATAATGTTTAATAACTTTTATATCATTATTAAAATAAGCCAAACTTGCTTGTTTTGCTACAAAGCTAGCCAAAGATTCATTAAAAGATGTGTGATTATATATATAAATAGTGCTGTGAAGCAATTCATGAAAAATCAAATCAGCTAAGTCATAATCATTCATCTTAAGCATAGAGGGCCATAAGGGATCAGCAAAAAAACCTAAACTTGAATAGCCGCCAATTTGGCTTAATTGCACTTCTAGGCCTAACTTTTCTAATCTTATTTGCTCAGCCTTAGCATCTTCTCTATTAAAAAACCCCTTATACGGAACATGGCCAATAATGGGAAACCACCATTCATAAGGCTTAAAAGCTAGTGGCTCACAGGCTGACACATTAAACATAACTTTTTGCCAGTCTAAGCTTACATCTTTATAGTTATTATAAATTTTTAAATGAACATGCTCTTGAGCAAATTTTCTTAAACTAAGTACTAGCTCTAGCTTTCTTCTTGTTTCTTGATCTATTTTGGTATCACGTAGGGCATATTCAATAGGTTGTGCTTTATACAGCATGAGCATTTGGTTATAGCCCTGCTTTATCACATAACAGCCAGGCAAAAACATTAACAATAACAGCACAATAGGCATAGTTGACCTTAAAAGTTAATTTTAAAGCTAAGCATACCCATCTATAAACTATTTGACTAGAGCCTAACTCTAGCAGTTATTAAAACTTAGTTTAATAAATAATCAATTTTCATTTTACTTAAAACCTCGCTAGCTTTCTCAGCTTTGTTCCTATCTTTTTGTAAGTGAGAAGATATTTGTTCTCTAGTTAAACCGTTAGCAAGTTCTTGGTTTATATCTTGCATCATTATTAAAATTTTAGCAGGTGTTTGGTCTTCTTTAATAAGACTATTTTTTGCTTGCTGATATAAATGTTCTAGTTCTTCATTCCATATCAATCTTTCTTTTTTTTCAGTACTTTTTTTTTGGGGTTTATATTCAATCCAGTTATTGTTTTTATAGCCAGTTGAATAAAGATTAGAAAAATTCAATAGTAAAAATGCATTAATAATTATTAATTTCATAATAAAACCTTGTTAAAAATATAGTAGCGTAATTTATTAAAATTTAAATATTACAAATGTGGTATATCTATTTTTTTATTTTTACAATGGTTAAATATTATTAAATTTAGAGTTTTTTTAGCATGCGCTACCCATAGATTTGCTTGTTTGCATTTGCTGTGCCTATGCAAAACTCTGCTTACTGCTTGATTATTCCAGCGGCAGTTAAAATTTGTTTGAGTTGTTCTCTATCGTAAGTTGAAAAATCAGCGCTATGATAATAAGCATTTTCTTTTACCAATTCAATTAATTTTTGTTTTTCTTTTTCGTTTGATTTGCTTTTTATATAGTTAATCAATTCTGCTTGATCGTCTTTAGTTGCAGAGAGAACATTTTTTAACCTATATTTGCTTATGCTTCCCTCGTGAGGGTAAGCAGAATCTGTGAATAAATCACCACCTGCTAAATAATTTTTGAGCATTAAATTGACTATATTTAATTTATCATTTTTCATATAAAAATTGTTCGATACTGAACCTAGAAGCTCTTTAATGCTATAAGTAAATTTATCAAAATTATTTTTAACAAAATCATTTTTATAGAGTGCTTCTAAATTATTAAAAATTTCTTTTTTATTATTAGTTATCTTATAAAGTACATGTTTAATGGTGTTTTCATTGACAGATTTTCCCATATAATCATATATAATTTTTCTATCTTCAGATGTTTCCATTATGTCGAGCAATTTTGAATAATCAATTGAGTTATTATCCAAAGAATTGGCAAATTTTAAATCATTAAATATAGGATTTTTTAGAATTGCAATAATTAGATCTTTTTTGTAATCGTTATTATTTTGTTCATTTACCATTTCATTAATAGAATGATTTACATTAAATCTTATGCTTACATAAGCATTTTTTGCATAGTATTTTTTAAAATCTTCATTGTTCACTAGGGCTTCAAATAACTCCAAAGAGTATTGGCTTGGAGTTATGCTAGTAAGTAAATTGCTGCTAAAATTTTCTAATATGTTACTATTATTAAGTTTTTTAACCTTTTGTATAAGTTGTTGTTTTTGTTCAGCATTAAGTAATAATATATTTTTATTCAAACTATTTTTATTTGCAAATCTTTCAAATATATTTTTTTCTATAAAATTTTTAATTTCATCAGCGGCTTTTTTTTGATTGTTTCTTTCTTGTTCTTCACGCGCTTCTTTCTCTTGTCTTAATTTATTTTGTTCTTTCCATATTCTGTCATCTTCTTTTCTTTTAAGATCTCTTTCAGCTTGCTCTTTTGCTCTTTGCTCTCTAGCACGACGTTCTCTTTCTTCTTCTTCGCGTTTTTCAAGATTTTTCTGCTCTTCAGCTTTGCGGTTTATTTCAGCTAGTTTTTCCCGTTCTAGTTTTTCACGTTTTTCATTTGCTTCTCTATCTTTTTTATCATTTTCCTTCATTTTACTGATTAGGTCATTGAGGGCATTATTTCTTTTTGTAAGTAGCTCAAAGCCAAAATTTGTTTGATCATGTATCATTCCAAAAGGTAAAGCTAAGACTTTTTGAAGTTGTTTTTCTAACTTTTCATATTCAAATTTTAATAAATATTCACCACTACTAGAACTTAAATTTCTATTTATAATTCTTGTTGCAGGACTTTCTAACTTTTTATACACTTCAAGATTAGCTTTTTTTTCAGCTTCTTCTAGCTGAGCTTTTAATTCCTTATCATTTTCTATTTCTAAAGCTTTATCAGCAGGCATACAAACTATATAAAATTTACAATCAGTATTTTTATTACACGTGGCTTCATCGGAAATTTCGCTACAGGTTTTAGCCAGAGCATTTTTTTCAGCTTCAGTTTTGGCAGGTTTTGTTGGCTTTGAACCGGTGTCTGTTCCTTCTTCTGGTCTTTGTGGTTCATCACTTGCTGAATTATTAGAAGATGTGCTAGAGCCAGCAGGATTTAGTTTTATATTACAACCACTTAGGAATATTAAAGCTATACATATTTGAATAATTACAGTTTTTTTAGTCATAGTATACATCGTTATTTAAAATTAAATTTATATATAAGTACTTACTTATTAAGTAGCTGTCAACCAAGCAATTTTTTGTTTTGATCCTGTCTTGATAAAAATAAAGCCTATTTATATGTTTAGTCATTAATAAAGAGGTAATAGTATGGCAGCAGGCTTAAATAGAGTATCAATAATTGGGAATTTAGGTAAAGATCCAGAAATTAGACAAACCGCATCAGGTACTAGTGTTGGTAATCTAAATATTGGTGTTACAGAAAAACGCAAAGAAGGCGATGAATATAAAGACCAAACTGAATGGATTTCAGTGGTAGTTTTTGGCAAAACAGCTGAAAATGCTAGCAAATATTTACAAAAAGGCCGCCAAGTATTTGTTGAAGGCCGCTTGCAAACCAGAAAATGGGAAGATAAAACTGGCCAAACTCGCTATACAACCGAAGTTATCGCTAGCCAATTGCTATTTTTAGGCAGTGCTAAAGATAATAATTCTTTTTCTAGCCCAACTCCTTCAGCGGCAAGCTTGAATGAGTCTAGTATGGATAGCGATAATTTTATTGATGATGATGATATTCCGTTTTAATTAAAAGGGTTTTAAATGCTCGATATTGAACAGGTTTTAGGCGAAAACGCCTATTTGTTGCTTCATAAATGCCAAACTATTCCTAAAGAGAAAATCTATGTGCCAAATCCTAATTTTATTGAAGAGGTATTTGTGCACAGCGATCGTAAAAATGTGGTATTAAAAAATTTAGCCAGTTTGTTTGGTCATGGTCGACTAAAAAATACAGGTTATGTAAGTATTTTGCCTGTTGATCAAGGCATTGAGCATACAGCTTCTTCATCTTTTGCACCTAATCCTGATTACTTTGACCCTAAAAATATTGTGGAACTGGCTATTAATGGCGGTTGTAACGCTGTGGCCTCTTCTTATGGAGTGCTGGCCAGTGTGGCACGAGCCTATGCCCACAAAATACCCTTTATTGTAAAAGTAAATCATAACGAATCATTGTCATTGCCGCTTAACTACGACCAAATAATGTTTACTTCTATTAAACAGGCCTTTGATATGGGTGCGTCTGGCGTGGGTGCAACTATTTATTTTGGCTCTCCTGAATCTCGACGCCAAATTGTAGAAATAAAACAAGCTTTTGAACAAGCTCATGACTTAGGTATGTTTACGGTATTGTGGTGTTATTTACGCAATAATGCTTTTAAAAAAGACGGCGTTGATTATCATAGTGCTGCAGATGTAACCGCTCAAGCTAATCACTTAGGAGTGAGTATTGGCGCTGATATTATTAAACAAAAGCTGCCTACTAATAATGGCGGATTTAATGCCTTAAAATTTTCTCATACTTCAGCAAAAGTTTATAGTGATTTAACTTCTGATAATCCTATTGATTTAACCAGATACCAAGTGGCTAATTGCTATATGGGCAGAGCTGGTTTAATTAACTCTGGTGGTCCTGCAGGTAAAGATGATTTAGCAGAAGCTGTATTGACCGCTGTTATTAACAAAAGAGCGGGTGGTATGGGCCTAATCAGCGGTCGTAAAGCTTTTCAACGGCCTCTTAAAGAAGGTATTAATTTATTAAATGCCATACAAGATGTGTATTTAGATAAAAATATTACCGTGGCGTAATTTTATAAGAATTCATGAGCATTTTCTAAAGTGATAAATTTGGCCTCCTCAGAATGTGGAAATGCTTCAAAAAAGTTTTGTAATGCTATTTCGTGTCGGGGCTCGGGATCTTTTAAAGTAACCTGATAAGGGGTGATTTTTTTTCCTTGTACCGCTACAAAATCAACTTCTCCTTTATGAATTTCTTGCCAGTAAAAAACCTGTTGATGAGTTTGTTTAAGGCGAAGAAAAACTAATAATTCAAGACTTTTTCCCAAATCATTACCTGTGGCACTAATTACTGCTTGGCGTAGAGCTGGGTCGATAGGATAATATTTTTTTTGTTTGGCTAACTGCTTTTTTTGAGAATAGGCAAAGTAAGGACAAGCAAAAAGCAAATAAGCTTCTTCGCAAGCCAAAAGATAAGATTTTACCGTATCAACGCTTAGACCGCTGACAGCCCCTAGTTTGCGAAAACTTAGCTCAGAACCACAACTTTCAAAAGCCATTTGTGCCACTTGTTTTATGGACTCAGGATTTCTTCCATGAACCCGTTTTAAAACGTCTCGCAATATAATGTCGTTAAAGTACTCTTGAAGCAATTTTTTAGGGTCATCAAAAGTAAGAGCACGAGGAAAACCACCAGCTAGAATATAATCATTCACATTATTTTTTGGGAAAAGTGTTTGATATTCCCCAAAAGAAAATGGAAACAGCTCTAAGCTAATATGGCGACCAGTGAGAGCTGTGGCGAATTCACCGCTGAGCAAACAAGAATTAGATCCTGTTAATACAAAATAATTTTTACCAGGTCTTTCTAATTGGACGTGAAGCCATTTTTCCCAATTTTCTACGTTTTGAATTTCATCAAAAAAGAAATAACAGGGTAGGTGTTCAGGAATATCTTTCCTGATTAATGAAACTATTTGGCTGAGCAAATTATGATTTAAATTGCCAAGTAGACGAGGGTCTTCAAAATTGCAAAATATACATTGACTTAAAGCTAATCCATAATGTTTAGGGAGTTGCATAAGTAAGGTGGATTTTCCACCACGTCTATAGCTAAGATCTCATAAAATAGTTATATTAAGTGTGTGTTAAAGATTTGATC
>CAZBMJ010000045.1:0-13284 GCA_964493205.1 uncultured Myxococcales bacterium | reverse complement strand
GATAAGGAGAAAAAGGCAAACCATCATCTTTTAACCCTATCCACGCAACAATGCCTGTACACCTTCACGACTCACATCAGGACCTCCCCTAGAAGCTCCTTGCGCTTTGGCAATTTTATCGATCTCATCAATAAAAATAATACCTGATTGTTCAGCTAAAATAACGGCATCTCGCTGAGTTTGTTCCATATCTATTAAGCGTGTAGCCTCTTCATTTTGTAGTACTTCTAAAGCCTCAGGAACCAACATTTTACGCTTTTTTTTGCGATTTTTGCCAAAGGCTCCCTGCAAAGCTTCTTGAATTTGTCCTGCCATATCATCCATATTACCCTGACCAAACATATGCATAGCCGGCATTGGAGTGTGGTAACTTACTTCAATGGTAACTTCTTTTTGATTAAGAGCGCCTGATTCTAATAATTTACGCATTTTTTCTTTAGTTTCACTATGGTCGCTCAAGGCTTGCTCTAGAGGCTTTGGCAATAAAATATCGAGCATTTTTTCTTTTGCTGCTTCATAAGCTTGCGATTTAACTGTTTCTTTTGCTTGTTCACGACACATTTTTACAGAATATTCAACTAAATCGCGCACCATGGAATCAACGTCTCTTCCCACATACCCTACTTCAGTAAATTTCGTAGCTTCCACTTTAATAAATGGCGCATTAGCTAGCTTTGCTAGCCTTTTGGCTATTTCAGTTTTACCTGAACCTGTAGGCCCTATCATGATAATATTTTTAGGTAAAATTTCGTCTTGTAGCTTTTTATCAACATTCATTCTGCGATAGCGATTGCGCAAGGCTATGGCCACAGCTTTTTTAGCTTTATCCTGTCCAACAATATAACGATCAAGGCTTGCAACTATTTCTTTTGGTGTCAAAAATGCTTTAGCTGACATGTAATCCCCTTAAATTTCAATGTAATTAATGTTGTGATTAGTATAAACACAAATATCAGCAGCGATATCCATAGCTCTTTGGGCTATTTCCTTGGCACTTAAATCACTAGAATCTAATAAGGCTTTCGCTGCAGCCAAGGCATACTGGCCTCCTGAACCTATGGCGTACACATCACAATCTGGTTCAAGAACATCACCAGTACCTGAAATTAGTAATATTTTATCCTTATTTCCCACTAACAACATAGCCTCTAAACGCCTTAAAATTCTATCAGAGCGCCAATCTTTTGCTAGTTCCACAGCGGCCCTGACAAATTGTCCATTATGGGATTTAAGCTTATTTTCAAATAAATCAAAAAGTTTAAAGGCATCAGCAGTAGAGCCGGCAAAACCTGCTAAGACCTGATTATCAGAGAGTTTTCTTAATTTATTAGCATGAGCTTTAACAACAGAGTGTCCCAAAGTAACTTGGCCATCGCCAGCTAGAACTAAATTACCAGCTTTACGCACGGCTAAGATAGTGGTTGCATGAAACATATATAAACCCCAAAAAAAGCTTTGATTACAAAAGCTTTCTAACCTCTTTACCAAAAAACTCAAGAAGCATAAGCTAACTAATAACCTAAATTTGAGAAACATATGTCAGTTCATGAGCTTACTAAAAATAAAATAGTTGATATTCTACAAAAGTCTTTTTCTCCCAATAGTTTAGAAGTAATTGATGATAGTCATGCTCATAAAGGCCATAAAGAAGCCTTATTGCAACCTAGTGCTGGGCACTTTAGAGTCATTATGACTTCTTCTATGTTTGAGGGCCAAAGCATGATACAACGCCATCGCATGGTTTATAAGGCATTGGAAGATTTGATGAAGCATGAAATACATGCTCTATCGCTAAAATTAGATAATTAAAGGACTTTAGCATGCCCACAAATAGTTCTGAAATAGACACACTAAATGAGCCTTACAAATACGGTTTTAGTTTAGACATTGAAACTGATGAATTACCTCCTGGTTTATCAGAAAGTGTTGTGAGAATAATTTCTCAAAAAAAAGAAGAACCTTTATGGCTATTAGAATTTAGGCTTAAAGCACTTAATCACTTTTTTAAGCTTTTAAAAGAAGATAAATTACCAACTTGGGCCCAAATTTATTACAATAAAATTAACTTTAATGACATAGTTTATTATTCAGCACCTAAGCAAAAACCAAAATTAAATAGCTTAGACGAAGTTGATCCTAAAATTATTGAAATTTATAAAAAATTAGGCATTCCTCTTCATGAACAAAAAATGCTCGCTAACGTGGCTGTAGACGCAGTTTTTGATAGTGTTTCAGTGGCTACAACTTTTAGAGAAAAACTTAAAAAAGCTGGTGTAATATTTTGCTCTTTTTCAGAGGCAGTAAAAGATCATCCAGAAATAATTAAGCAGTATTTGGGCAGTGTGGTACCCTACACCGATAATTTTTATGCCTGCTTAAACTCAGCTGTTTTTAGTGATGGATCTTTTTGCTTTATACCAAAAGGCGTTCGCTGCCCAATGGAGCTTTCAACTTATTTTAGAATCAACGCCAAAAATACTGGCCAATTTGAACGAACTTTAATTATTGCGCAAGATGATGCTGTTGTAAGCTATTTAGAAGGCTGCACAGCACCCATGCGTGATGAAAATCAACTTCATGCAGCAGTAGTAGAATTAGTAGCCCTTGATAGGGCTCAAATAAAATATTCCACAGTACAAAATTGGTATCCTGGCGATGAAAATGGCGTTGGTGGTATTTATAACTTTGTAACAAAGCGAGGTATTTGCTTAGGAAATAATTCTAAAATTTCATGGACTCAAGTAGAAACCGGATCGGCTATAACTTGGAAATACCCAAGCGTTATTCTCAAAGGTGATAATTCTGTCGGTGAATTTTATTCAGTAGCCGTAACTTCTAACTTACAGCAAGCTGATACAGGAACTAAAATGATCCATTTGGGTAATAACACCAAAAGCACTATTATTTCTAAAGGGATTTCAGCTAAGAAAAGCCATAATTCCTACAGAGGCCTGGTAAAAGTTGCTAGCAACGCTAAAAATGCCCGTAATTTTTCTCAATGTGACTCTTTATTATTTGGCGATGAATGCAGTGCTAATACTTTCCCCTATATTGAAGCTTCCAATGAAACTGCTCATATAGAACACGAGGCTACTACTTCTAGAATTTCTGATGATCAATTATTTTATTGTCAATCTCGTGGTCTAAACAATGAAGACGCTGTTTCACTTATTGTGGGAGGTTTTTGTAAAGAAGTTTTTCAAAAGCTACCCATGGAATTTGCTGTAGAAGCTCAAAAATTACTCAATATTTCTCTTGAAGGAGCCATCGGCTAATGAACAAGACTGCTTTAAAAATTGAAAATTTATATGCTAGCGTAAACTCTATAAATATTCTCAAAGGATTAAACTTAGAGATTAAAGAGGGTGAAGTACATGCTATTATGGGACCTAACGGCTCTGGTAAAAGTACTCTGTCTAATATTCTAGCTGGAAAAAAAGATTATGAAATTACCGCTGGTCAAATAAATTTTTACGACCAATCCATACTTGATTTAACCCCTGATGAAAGAGCTAATTTAGGTATTTTTTTAGCTTTTCAATACCCTGTAGAAATAGCCGGTGTTAATAATGCTTATTTTTTAAGAGCAGCACTTAATGCAGTGCGTAAATCAAGAAATCAAGAAGCTATAGACGCCATAGACTTTCTAGATTTAGCCAAAGCACATATGCAAAAACTTAAAATGGATGAAAGCTTTTTGAAGCGTTCGCTCAACGAAGGTTTTTCTGGTGGTGAGAAAAAACGCAATGAAATTTTGCAAATGTCTATATTAGAGCCAAAGCTTTGTATTTTGGATGAAACCGACTCTGGCTTAGATATTGATGCCTTAAAAATTTGTGCTGATGGCGTAAATGCTCTAAAAAATGAAGCCCGTAGCATGATCGTAGTAACTCATTACCAACGATTGCTTAACTATATAGTTCCAGATGTAGTTCACGTGATGATCAATGGTCAAATTATTAAATCTGGAGATAAAGACTTATCTATATTTTTAGAAAAAAATGGTTATGATTCTTTTATTACAGGAAATACTCGTGGATAGTCTATTAACTTTATCTCATACTAAAGATGTATGGCAATTTAATCCAACGCCTAATTTTGATCTTTTTGGTGATGCTTTCTATTTAGAATTTAACAACGATATTCCCAATATTAAAAAATTTAATAATAACTATGGCGATGTTGGTGTAAAATTTTGTAATAACACAGAAATTACTATAACTAAAAACTTAAAAAAACCTCTATGCTTTATATATAAAAATAATAACTTAAACATAAAATTAAACATTAAAAATAATTTGATTATTGATCTCATAGAATATTTTATTAAAAATGAAGACTATTTTACGGCGACTATAAAAATAGATATAAATATAGAAAATAATTCTTTATTAAATAATTACAGAATAAATGAAAGCTTAAAAAATAATAACTATATTTATAATAATATTTCTAATATGGGAGAAAATTCTCATAAAAATACTTTTGATATTAATTTAGCTAGCAGCATTATTAATGCTGATTTATCTGATAATTTAAATCATACCAATGCAAATACTTGTTATTATGCCATAGACTTGCTTGGTCAAGAGTGCCAAAGCATTAGAGTATTAAATATTTTTCATAACGCGCCCAGCACTCATAGCAATCAGATTTTTCGTGGTGTGTATACTAAAAAATCTTTAGGGAATTTTTTAGGTAAAATAATTATTGATAAATCTGCTCAAAAATCTTCTGCTCTGCAACATTATAAAGCTATTATTACTAATAAAAATGCTAAAGCATTGGTAAAGCCTCAAATGCAAATAAATAATAACGATATAACAGCTAAACATGGAGCTAGTATTGGAGAGCTTAATCAAGATGCTCTATTTTACTTGCAATCAAGAGGGATAAATTATAACCAAGCAAAACAGATCTTAATTTATTCTTTACTACAAGATTCTCTAACGCATATTCCTAATAAAAACATACTGATACTATGCCAAGACCTTATTAATACTTCTCTAAATAATCTTATTATTGGTGATATAAACAATGTTTAATATTAGTGCCATAAGAAATGACTTTCCAATACTTAATCAAAAAATATATGGGAAAGATTTGGTATATTTAGATAATGCGGCAACTACACAAAAACCCCAAGTAGTTATAGACGAAATTACTAATTTTTATCAAACTGATTGTGCAAATATTAATCGTGGTGCCTATTATTTATCTCAAAAAGCCACACAGAAATACACTCAAGCAAGGGCTACTATTGCTCAATTTATCAATGCTCATAGTGACGAAATAGTTTTTACTCGCTCAAGCACTGAAGCTATTAACCTTGTGGCACATGGTTTTAAAAAAATTCTAAAACCAGGAGATGAGATTTTGCTCACACAAATGGAGCATCATTCCAATATAGTACCCTGGTATATGCTGGCTCAAGAGCTTGACGTAAAGCTTAAAGTAATTAACGTCACTGATGATGGCTTACTTGACTTGGACCATTTTAAAAAGTTATTAAGTAATCAAACCAAGCTTGCAGCATTCACTCATGCCAGCAACGTTTTGGGAACTATTAATCCTGCAAAAGAAATCTGTGCAATACTTAGTAATTTGGGTATTCCTACTCTTATTGATGGTTCACAAGCGGCACCTCATTTAGCAATAGATGTTAAAGATTTAAATGCTGACTTTTATGCTTTTTCTGGCCATAAAACCTATGCTCCTTTTGGAATTGGGGTACTTTATGCAAAATCGCCTTGGCTAGAAAAAATTCCTGTTTATCAAACAGGTGGAGATATGATAAGTTCAGTAAGTTTTGATGAGGTTACTTTTGCTCAAAATTATCAAAAATTTGAAGCTGGTACACCCAATGTTTCTGGAGCTTTAGGCTTAGCAAAATCAATAGAATATTTATCAAACATTGGTTTTGAAAATATGGTTAAGCATGAAGAAGAATTACATAATTATGCTTGGCAAGAGTTAGAAAAAATATCTTTTGTAAAGAAATTTGGACCAAAAAATAATAAAGTAAGCCTAATTTCTTTTGTAATAAATAATGTTCATCCTCACGATGTAGCATCCATCTTTGATCGAGAAGGAGTGGCTATCAGAGCAGGACATTTATGCGCACAGCCATTGGTAAAAAGATTTGGCGTTAGTTCTTTTTGTAGAGCTAGTTTTTCCTTTTATAATAATTTTCACGATGTAGAAACATTTATAAAAAGTTGCCATGAAGTAAAAAAGGTATTTAAGTTATGAATGAAATATATGAACTATATCAAGAAATTATTATTGATCACTCTAGAAGCCCAAAAAATTTTGGTTTACTAGAACATAAAACCCATACTGCAGTGGGCAATAACCCTCTTTGCGGTGATAGTATTAACGTTGATTTAATAATAAATAACGATCAAATAATAGACATAAAATTTAATGGCCAAGGCTGTGCTGTTTTTTTAGCTAGCGCTTCTTTGATGAGCGAAATTATTAAAGAAAAAAACCTTGATGAAGTTAAAAAATTATTTGAGTATTTTCAAAACATGCTTACTAAAGATGATGAATCAAACTTGGTAGAATTAAAAAAATTGTCGGTTCTTAAAGGGGTAAGAGAATTCCCCATAAGAATAAAATGTGCGACCCTATCGTGGCATGCTTTAATAGCAGCTATTGGCCATAATAACCAAGCTATAACCACGGAGTGAACATGTACAGAATTAATGGTACGGAAGTGGAAGTATTACGTACCACAAGCGCTATTATTATTCCTGATGGAACCCTGATGATACTAGAAGCTAAAGAAAAAGTTTTTATACAACAAGTTTTGGGTGGCATGTTTACAGTCCAAACTAGCGATGGACAACTTTTAAGAATAGATGGTAAAGATGCTGACGCATTAGGTCAGCCTATACCTAGTGAAAGAAAGTTGATTACTCTAAAAGATGTTGAAGAAAAAGGTTTGCAAGAAATAGTTAAAGAGCAGCTAAAAACTTGTTATGATCCAGAAATTCCTGTGAATATCCTAGATTTGGGCCTAATTTATGAATACAGCGTTAAACCAAAAGATAGCTTAAATAAGGAATTTTTAGTATACATACAGATGACCCTTACTGCTCCTGGCTGTGGCATGGGAGAGGTGCTTAAATCAGATGTTGAGAAAAAAATAAAAGACATCCCAACAGTAGCAGAAGTAATGGTAGATGTAATCTTTGACCCACCTTGGGATTCTAGTTTAATGAGCGATGCTGCAAGATTAATTTTAGGACTTTAATATGATTTCACTACAAGATACTTTCGCGCCTAAAAATAAGTGCTTTGGCTGTGGTCCTGCTAATGAAGAAGGCTTACAGATTAAAAGTTTTTTAGAGCATGATTATTTAGTCGCACATTTTAGCCCAAAAACTTATCATCAAGCTTTTGAAAATATTCTTAGTGGGGGTATATGTGGCACTTTACTTGATTGTCACAGTAATTGGTGTGCTGCGTATTTTATAATGCAGCATAATAAATCTTTAGAACTTCCCGCTACTGTTACGGCCAATTTTAGTGTGGAGCTACTCATGCCCACACCTATGGATCAAGTTCTAATCATTAAAGCTTGGCCCAAACAAATAAGTCATAATAAAGCACTTATAGAAGCTAATATTACAGCAAATAATCAGATTACAGCTAATTTTAAAGGTCTGTTTATTTCAGTTAAAGAAGGCCATCCTGCTTACAATAGATGGTAAAATAACACAATAAATTTATCTTATTAAATGAATAACTAATTTATTTAATATCGAATAATCCCTTGCTCAAAATTAAAATTACAGAATAAATAAGAAAAGCCACTTTAAACAAAAAGGTGGCTAATTGAAAGTTTTTTGGCTTATTTAATTAATAAATAAGCTTTAAAGATTTTTTGGGGGGGGATTAATGATTAGGATATTTAAACATATTTTAATATTTGGGTTATCTATTTCTTGCTTTGAGTTAGTTGCAAAAAATAATTTAATTACAGAAAGGGAGTATGAATACATAAAAGGACACTTATTAGTAAAAACAACTCATGAAAATCAGTCGTTAAAGCAAGTAGAAAAATTAGTTGGAGCGAAGGTTGTAAAAAATTTTTCTTTAGTAAAAGGACTTAAACTTTACCAATTTGATACAACTAAAGATGCTGAAGAGGTAAAAGCAGAATTTGAAAAAAATAATGCTGTTGAATATGCTGAACTTGATTATATATATAAAATAAGTTCAACTAACGATCCCAAATTTATTGATCAGTGGGCACTAGAAAATAGTGGTCAAAGTGCAGGCATACTTGATGCTGACATAAATGCGGAAAAAATGTGGCAAATAGAACAAGGTAGCAAAGAAATTGTTTTGGGTATTATTGACACTGGTTTTGATTATACACACCCAGATTTAGTAGATAATATATGGACTAATCCTCTAGAAATTCCTAATAACCAAAAAGATGATGATAATAATGGTTATAAAGATGATGTATATGGCATCAATGCTATTTTAAACAATGGTAATCCAATGGATGACAATATCCATGGTACTCATGTTGCAGGTATTATTGGTGCTAGAGGTAATAATGGAGTTGGAGTAAGTGGTGTGGCACAAAAAATTTCTATGGTAGCATGCAAATTTTTAAGCGCCTCAGGTTCTGGTGGTACCAGTGATGCTATAGAATGCCTAGAATATTTTGGTAAGCTAAAAACTCATCCAACTAATCCTGTAAATATTGTTGCTACTAATAATTCTTGGGGTGGTGGTCCTTCTTCAAAATCTATGAAAGATGCTATCAAAGCACATGATGATTTAGGAATTTTATTTATTGCAGCTGCAGGAAATGAAGGACAAAACAATGATATTAAACCTAGCTATCCTGCTAGTTATGATGTAAATAATATTATTACTGTAGCATCTACTGATAGAAAAGATATTTTATCTTCCTTTTCAAACTACGGTAAAAAAACAGTGCATGTGGCTGCTCCTGGATCTAAAATTTTATCAACAGTTCTAAATCATGGATATGGTGAGCTAAGTGGTACATCTATGGCTTCACCACAAGTTGCTGGACTTGTAGGCGTTATAGCTTCTAAATACCCTAGCTATAATTACACACAAATAAAAAATTTAGTCATGTCTTCGGGTCAAATAATTGATAGTACTAAAAATACTACAATATCTGGAAGAAGAATCAGAGGCGCTGACGATAATGGTGTTGGAGCACTAAGCTGCCTTAATCAAACTCTTAAAGTCAAAAAAGCACCTTTAGCAAGTTCTTATACTATCCCCATAAATGAACCTTTCTTGCTATCGGCATTGTATATTAATTGCGAAAAATTTGGTGGTGACTTAAGTGTTTATAATAAAAACGGCACTAATATTGTCCTTCAAGATCTTGGAACAAATGGTGATGAAAAAGCTGCCGACGGTATTTCTAGTCTTTTATGGATTCCCACAACTCCTGGTAGTTATGAACTAGATTTTGGGGTAGAGAAAGTAAATATCGTAGTATACGAAAGCACTCTTGCTAAAGCTTATAAAGCTTATGATATAGAGTATGCATATGAATTTGTACATGGTCAACGTTTGCAAGCAAAAGATGAGACAATGCATCATGTAATTTCTGATTTTAAAATACCTTTTGGGGATGGTGATGCTGGCTTTGATAAATTATTTATTAGTTCAAACGGTACTATTAGTCTGACTGATAGCACTGCTACTGATCATGATAACTTAGATCTTCCACAAAGTGATTATAATACCCTCATAGTACCATTTTGGGATGACTTAGATTTTATCGTTACTGGTGCTGATATTTATGTGCAAACATTAGGTAGTGCTCCTAATCGCAAGCTAGTAGTTGAATGGTGGAAAGTAAAGCATTTTAATGCGAGTGGTATTGGAGCCTTTCAAGTTATTTTTTATGAAGATAGTCCTGATATTCGTTTTAACTATCTTGATACTAATTTTGGTAATTCTAGTTATAACTATGGAAAATCAGCAACTATTGGTATACAAACTTCAAATAACGTCTCTACAAACTACTCTTATAAAACAGCTTCTGCTCAATCTTTATCATCAGTGATATTCAAGCTAGAATAGCTCTACCCTCTTGTTATTTTAGGGGTGTTTAATAGAGTAAAGCGTTATGCACCCTAAAACCCACAAGGCCTGTTATGTCTCAATTATTAGAAATTATTCCTATTATAGGATTTTTTATTGCTTATAAAACATACGATATTTATATAGCAATAACCATATTAATGATATTAATGACACTAGGATTAATACTATTAAAAATACAAAAAAAACCTATAACTAATATGCAGCTCATGTCTTGGCTTTTGGTATTAATATTTGGTGGAATTACTTTAATTTTTAGAAACGAAATATTTATTAAATGGAAACCAACAGTATTGAATTGGGGTTTTGGTATAGCTTTTTTGGTTTCGCAATTTGTAGGTAAAGAAAATTTTACAAAAAAATTAATGTCACAAGCTAGCATAGAAGCCCCTAATTTTGTATGGAAAAATTTAAATTATGCTTGGGTTATATTTTTTATATTCTCTGGAGCTTTAAATATTTTTATAGCTTATACTTTTAGCACTGATATTTGGGTTAATTTTAAACTTTTTGGCTTAATAGGTCTGACATTTTTATTTGCTATTGGCCAAGCGATATACTTAAAAAAATATTTACCTAAAAACTAAAAATTCTTTCGTGGTGATACAGCCTTAGATTCTGTCTCTTTTATAAAATTAGCACTATTTATTTTAAACTTATTTAAGCTGCTACTTCTTGCCCTTTTTAATTTATGTGGATTAGAAAATTGATAAATAGAACTATCACTTCTAGCAGAATTCAAAACTAGACTATCCCGATAAGGATTTGCTTTGGAAATTTTTATTTTTGGCATCAAAAAATTATAATCTTTAGCAAAAATACAAGTTTTTTTATTTTCGTTACATGAAGGTGATTTAAATATGTCTATTAGAGCTGATTTTTCTACAACGTTAAAATTTTTATTAAAATTATAAAAATCAGAAATAAAAATTCTTTTTTCTATATACCATTTAGCATTACTAATAATAAAATTAGTAACATTATCAACACTGTTAGAAGTTTCTTTCATTACAGTTAAATCTTTTATTAAAAAAGCTAAAACTGGTTGTATGTGATTATCTAAAAAAGTTGCCTGAGCTTCTCTATAAATCTTTAAATTATCTTCGTATTTTATTAACTCTCTTTTTACATAGCGATTTTTTTGCATAAAATTATTTAATTTTGAATCATCCAAAGCCAAAGCAACACTAAGAGCACCTTGCAAATTGCCTTTTTCTTTCAAAATTGCATATACTTTTGTCCAATATTTATAATTTTCATCTCGATTTTTATCATTTCTTGGGTAAAGTATTGTCTGTACTATAAATTTCGTTATATCATCTTGTCTAGCCATAATTAAAGATATGAAATTATCTTTTTTGCCAATAGAACGAAAAATTTTTCTAGGTGACAGCTTAGCAAAATCATGAATATCTAAATAAGTCATAGCATTTGCTACATCTTCTGTATTCATGCCATTTTTATCAGTTTTTCTATACATGTAATATTCATCGCTATGAGTTATATTAACTTTTTTATTTTTTTTGTTTGCTATCTTTTTTTCATAAGCATCTAACATTATTTTTAATAAATGTTTATTATGCTCAACAGGAAGAAGAGCTTTTATTATTTTATTCATTATTTTATTAGACGGAAGAGTTTCTTGTAAAAATAAAGAATAATAATGCTCTAACAAATAAGTTACATCCTCTTTTTTTATAGAATTTTTTTTATATAAATAAGCTATGGCTAAAGCTATAGAGTCCCTTCGACAAAATAAATCTATTATTTTAGAAATATTTTTAACATTATTAGTTCTATCTTCTTCGCGATTAAAAACAGTTAATATTAAATTTTTAGCAAATTTTATATCACCTTTTTTATTTTTATAAAAATTATTATTTTGATCTATTTTAAAAAAATTATTTAAAAAATATTCAATATCATTATTTGTAATTTCAACTTTATTATTAGCAATAATTTGCCTTATTATAGATAAAATTTTATTAGTTTTTTTTGGATCTACTGCAACCATTTTTTCTAATGCAGCTCTCAAAATACTCCTATTTTGCTGGTCTGTTTTATCTTGCCATTCATCTGATTCTATTAATGACCCTACCCCGGATAATGAAAGATGATGAATTTTTTCAAATAATAATATATCAGAAGCTAAAAGCGAAGAAGAAAATAATAATATAAAAATAATTCTAAAAAAAATTATCATTAAGAAACACCTATAAATTTGTTTTGAGCTATTTCGTCAAATAATTATTTTAGTTGCTAAAATTCTTCTTTTTATCTCGCTAAAAAATTTTAAATTATTTTCACATATTTTTTGAGACTTAATTTATAGTTAGAACTATCTACTTTTTTACATAATCTCTAGGGAGGGCTTATGAAAAAAATTTTGGTTTTATTTTCTATAATTTTTAGCGTTAATCTTTTATCTATTCCAAGCTACAACGTAACATCTTTATCATTACCTAAAAACGTCGACGTTAATAATACAGCACTACAAGAAACAGCAAGAGTGCTAGCTGGTTTGCAACTTTTTAAAGATTCTGAAAACCCTAATGCTTATTATTACGTACCTACGTTTAGAATTTTGCCCTATGAGGAAGGTTCTGGAGGCGCCCTACTTAATCACCGCATTATTGATACAGCAGAGCAAGCTTTGCAAGCTTATAATCAAGCAATCGGTGATGCTTATAAAGATTCACCATGGATCACCACGGAACTTAAGTTTTTACAAGACCATATTGAAAAGCAAACAAAAAATATAAATGATTATTTAGCTAATCAAACTATAAATATAAAAATCTCTCTAGAACGTTTAGAAAGAAATTTTATAGAAGATAAAAAAGTAGCCGATGCTCGTATAATAAAGCTACAAGAAAGGATCTCTATTCTAGAAGAAAAAGCTATTGATGCACGGCTTAGCGGTGATAAAGATCTTTTAGAATATATAAATAATCTTATTCTTAAAAAGAAAGAAGAAATTGCTGAGGAAAAGCAAAATTTGCTTGTAAGTAAACAAGAAATAGATTCTCAAACTCATAAAATAGAAGAACTTTCAAAAGAAGCTAAACTTGAAATCAAAGCTTTACAAGATTCATTGCAAGTAAGATCAATAGAACTCATAGACGAGTATAAAATACATAAACTTAAGGCCGCTGCTGGTTATTT
>CAZBMJ010000044.1:0-15521 GCA_964493205.1 uncultured Myxococcales bacterium | reverse complement strand
TATATTTCTCTCTTCATCATTTGCGGCCTTTTTAATATTGATTTTAGCTTCCTCATTTAATCTTACAAATTCTGTTTTAAATGTTTCTGTTGCAGCTTCTCTATCTGCTTGTTCCTGTGTTAATCTACCACTAGCAACAAGAACATTTCTTCTAGATTCACTTAATTCTCTATTTGTATCTCTGATAGCATCTTTATATTTCTCTTCTGCTTCAACTCTTCTTTTAGCAGACGCTTCTGCTGAATTAGCTTCCTCCTCTAGTAAATCTATTATTTTTTCAATTAGTCCAGTTATTGGGAAAAGTATATTAATAATTGGTTTAAATCTTTCATAAATATCACCAGCGTATTCAATTATATCTAAAACAACATCAACTAGTCTATCAAAAATTGCCTTAACTCCATTTACAATAGTTCCAAGTGCTGGGAACATTTCTAATAACTTATCAAAATTAGCAATTATTAATCCAATAGCAGCCGGTATTAAGAAAAATGGGTTTGTAGCTAATTTAAATAATTCCTTTCCAAAATCACCGGCATTTTTAATCAAATCACCAAATTTTATATTTTTTAGTGAATCATTAGCTAGTTTTAATTTACCAACATCCAGATCTAATATAGCCGATCCAATACCTTTAAATCCCGATGCTACTCTTTCAAGTGCATCTCCTTTTAGAAGTTTAACTTGATCATTTACATCATCTAATTTATCAGATAGTTTAGCAACATTTTCACTAGCTTTTACAAACCCTTCTGATCCTTCTTCAAATCTTTCGGCCTCTAATTTAGCTTCTTTAATTTGTTGCTTTAAACTTTTAACATTTTCAATTACTTTATCTACACTCTTATCACCATTGACTTGAGTTTCAATGACTATAGTTTTTTTAATTTCATCGGCCATTTTAGTACTTTGTTTTATATAAATATTTTTTTAAACTATATGTTTTAGTTAATAATCAACCAAGATATATCTCCATTACCACCAGTTGAAAGGGCTACGATATCAAATGAAACCCCATCTACTATATTATCAACATACCAAGCATCCACTGCGCCAGCAATTGGTGTCACTAATATCACTGATGTTGATTTAACATAAGATGTATTTACTGTCACAGTATTTCCAGAAACTGTTGCTCTACCACTAACATTATTAAATGATATATTCTGATCAACTATTAAATTAGGTACTAAAATAGTATTAGATCTATTGGTTAAAGTTAGATTTTGACCACCTATAATCGAACTATTCGTTGATCCACATATTGTATTACTACAACCACCAAGTGTTGATGAGTTAAGAGACTCGTAAATAAAATTCAAATCTCCACTGATTATTGATGATTGAGATGTGCAATTTATTATAGACCTATCTGATCCGATTATTGATGACAGTCCGCTACAGGTTATATTACTATCTTCAGTACCTACCATTGTAGAATGGGAACTAAAATTAATTATATTATTTTGACCACCAAGTATTGATGAATAATAACTTGAATTGATCAAACAATTATCAGATCCGGATATTATACTAGAATTTATAGAATAATTTGATATATTATCAGATCCAGCAATTACGGCACTATTTAATAAATTATCAATCGTATTAAATTCACCACCAATTGAAACACTTCTAGTTGATGATGATAATGTGCTAGTTTTAGCTGAAGCAATAAAATTATTTGTGTTAGTATTCCAATCAAAATTACCACCAATATTAAACGTATTTGATTGTGTCACTGTGATATTTTCACCTCCAATTATAACAGAGTTTGTTACTCCGCTACATATAGTATTATTAAAACCACCAACAATTATATTACTATCACCAAGTGTGCATCCGGTTCCATATAGTTTATTACCATATCCAGATATAATAGCAGAATTATTTGATTCACAAGTAAGATTATTTGAACCACCTATTAAAGAAGTATATATACTATCTTCTGAAATATTACATTTACCACCAATAATCGTAGAATTTGTTGATGATATTATTTCTGCACCACTACTACCAATTATTGAACCATTAGAAGATGTTCCAATTATATTCTGATCACCTCCTATTATTGATGAATTTACAGATGTATTTATAGAAGATGTCACTGATTCAATTAAATTTGAATTTACAGGATCATATGTAAAAGTACCTGATGATGTTAATCCACTTGGTGTCGATCCAAAAGCAACTTGTAAATAATCAACACTAACTGATCCAGTTCCACCACCGCTTCCTGTAAAGCTCTGTGGTATTTCAGTGCCATTTATAAAAAATCTAACAGGTGTTCCAGATCCAGCACCAACATAAATAGCATTACTCATAGTCATTGTAACACCACTACCATTAAGTATAATTGAATTAGTTACACCAGGATTGATTATATTATTACTACCACCTATTATTAAATTGTTATAAGTTGATGAATCTGTTAATCCTGAATATACAATGTTATTGAACCCACCAATTATTGAGTTATTTTCAGATGGGTATGATCCTGTTCCAGTTGATAGACCAATAGTATTATTACACCCACTTAAAATTTGTGAGTTGTTACTATTGTACTCTATTACATTATTAAATCCATTTAAATTAGTATTACAATTACCAGCAACACTATTTGAAAAACCACCTATAATAGATGAAAAATCACCACCACTAATATTACCATATCCACCTAATATAGATGTGTAAGCACCTGTTAATTTATTATTAGAACCACTTATGAATGCACTATTTGCATTTGATGAAACATTACCATTACCTACTACAATTGTAGTATCTGTACTAATGACATTATTATTTGCCCCACCAATTATATTTATATTACCAGATCCTAGATTACCACCAATCGTTCTTAAATCATCATATATAGATAAATTAGGTTTTGAGAATATTCCACCTTTTTTATTTCTTTTAGTGAATTTAAAATCATTTAAGACCTTAATAAGTTCAACTCGATAAGAATCCTTTTTTGATGGATCCCATTCTATTTTATTAACTCTGAAATAACCTGGTGATCCAGAACTCATCCTTTCGATATAAATTAATTTTCTATAATCAAATTCAAATATATCTTTTGATGTTAAATAAAAATATGCTGTTATTAACTTACTTTCTCTACCATATACCTCTTCAAAGAATAATTCATAATAGTTATTATATAAGTTATTCTGTGTGTATCCATAATTATCAGCTAGATAGTATAATGTCTTTGGTTCGGAGAAATTTAAATCTATTGTTGGATTATATGGATCATCCAAGTGTCCAGCATATGGGAAAACAGAATAAGCAAAATTACCAAATCTACCAGGAATATTAAGTATACTTGATATTCTAAATTTAGTATCTCTTGGTATAGTTAATGTCTTTCTATATAGGATTCTAATATTAGCATCAAATTTATTAATCTTATCAAAAGGAATTGGTTGTTCCTTTTGGATTATTTTAGAATATACATATGCATTATCAAATTCATTATTATTAATTTGTCTGAATGATAAAGGTGTTGGACTGAATATAACATCTATCTTCTCAATACTATTATCAAACTCATTACCTGTATCATATTCAAATTGACCATATACTTCATTATTTCTAGATTTATAGTCATCATTATAGAAATCTTTATCTTCCTTATAGGTTAATAAAACTCTTTTCTTTCTATCAACAATCGGATGATGATCTATTTCTTTATTTAAATCAAGTTTATCACTCCAATCTATATATTCAGTACCATAAAATTGGTCTCTTGGTTCTATATAAATCTTTTTAGGATCTATTTTATCCTGATAAAAATATAAATTAAACATTTTAGATATGGATGATAGAAAATCTATTTGTTTAATATTTCTCGGAACAGAATCAATCAATCTAAATGGTTGTGTTGTTGATAAAATTGGATTAATATTATTAAAAACGTAGGTACCATCAACTCCATTTGTTGTTGGATAAAATTCTATATTTATTGTTGTATTAGACCAATCTACATAATTAGTAGCTAATGTTGGTATATCTGTACCTGTCAATCTTCTTATATTAAAGGCATATAATCTAAATTCTATTTCATCATTATTATCAATACCATTTAATAGAAGTTCTTTACTATCTAAAGTTATCTGTGTTTGTCTTCTAAAAGAAAAATTATTACTAAAGGATCCACCAAACATATCAGTAGAATATTGTTCTAATTTACTACCACCAAATAATGGAGTTGAGAAATAATTATTACTCATTATATCTTCATTTATTACTTCACCACCATCATAATAAATATCCAATATCCTTCTATATCCTGTTGGTTGAGGTATTAATACACCATTTTTATATATAGCACAAGTAAATAAAATTCTTTGACCTGACATATATCCAAGACTTGTTGTGGCTCCAGTTGATGATGAAGCACTTATTGTATAATCAAGGTTTAATGTTATAGTTTGGTCTTTATATACACTACCGTCAAAAACATTTTTATAATAAAATCCACCTACTGGTTGATAGAAATTAAGACCTGGATCATAAAAAATACCACTATTATCATTAAATCTTAATTTATCAGTAAAATCTTGACCCTGTACATTTATATAAGTAGCTGGATGTATAACGTCAAAAGATGGTTGAAATGGTAAAGATGTAATAGAATGGGTAGCGCTTTGTGTTATACCTGCTAAGAAACTACTATTAAACCTCCACTCTGGATCATTAAGTATATCTTTAATATTACTTGGTATAATTAGATTTTCAAATTCTGGTGTGTTAAAGAAATCACTCTCCCATTTATATCCAATATTTTTAAATATCTTATTAATATATTGTTTAACATAAATAGATGGTCTAAAATATTCTAATTGCCATTTTGAATAACTTAGTGTCGCTGATGTTATTGATGGTGTATTATCAACATCCGCTCCTGTATTTAAATCAATTACTGGATAGTAATATCCAGATGACCAATCTTTATACCAACTTTGAGTCACACTATTTAAATTAAATGTATGATTAAATTCAGTAAAATCTAAATCTTCTAATTTAGCATTTTCATCTATATCCTTTGAGAAATTACCATTCTCTACAAATATTGTACATTGATAGGTCCAGTGATTATTATTATCACATATAATATTATTTAACTTTAAATACCCCTCATAAATTGGTAATGTCTCATATACCGAATTACATTTAACTTTCTTTCTAGTATCATAATTACTAATAGATTGTATATCAAATATATTTTTAAATATAATATTATTGGTTTTAGTACCAGGAAAATTAATAGTTAATGTATATGATGAGTTCCTAGATTTAAGATTTCTTATATCTGATATGTTGAATATTACAGGATGTACAGCCTCATCATTCAAATCAATCTTTTCCCAATAATATTCACTCTCTTGTGGCCATTCTGACACCACATCTGAAACTGGATATATATAACCACTTTCATTGGATGTATAACTAATTGGTAATTGTAAAGGTCTATCTGTAAATATCATAGAACCAGTTGGTCCAAAAGAGAAACTAGATGTTATACCTATAACAGAAGCAGTACCATCAACCCACGGGTTTATACTTTTATTAAATTTATCAAGATCTATAATCTGTCCAAGATAAAATAAATTACTTAAATCTTGTCTAAATTCTAAGCCTAATACTAAATTTGGTCCATATCCAATATTTATATCACCACCATATTGTGATTGCGCTAGATATGTTTCTTGAAAAACTATTGGTGATTTTTGCGCATTATGTATTTGTATAAAAAATTCTTGTCTATTCATAATTTTTATCTATTTATTATCATATCATATGACTTCTGATATTCTATTGTATATTGAACATACCCATCTAATAAACCTGATTTAAATTGCCAGTTATTAGATGTTATAACCACTGGTATATATTCATTATCCTCTATTACATATACATTTGAACTCTCAACCAATTCTCTTATGAATAAAGCATTATCATCTGTTAAAAAGTCTGTATTAATAGTCCAATTTTCAACAGCTTCAGAATAAATAACATCTCTACCTCTATCACCTATTTGATAATCATATGGCAGTGCTCTATTAATCTGATTTCTATTTATACTACTTGTATATTTACTAACTAAATTAAAACTCCAATAATCAAATCCTCCTAATTTATTTAAGAAGGCCAATCTAATTACATCATATGGTCTGCAGTCTTGACATATTTTATAATTAAATAGATCTGTTATATAATGTTGTATTCCACCACTTTGTGTTCCAATTCCAATTCTAATATTATATGAACTTAATAATCCACTATTTAAAAATGAACTACCACTACCACCAATTAAATTTATATTATTAGTACCAGTAGGTACAGTAAATCTTAATTGCATCTTTTGTTCTGTTGTAGTCTGAGTTGAACTTATAGAATCTGTTCCTAGTACAGTACCATTTGAATCAAAATATGTATATTCAGTATATATCGTACTGAATGTTGCTAACCCAAATGTTGCTGTTATAATATCTAATGTCTCCCACTCATTTGTATAAATACATTTCTTATCTAATAGATTACTACTATAAGCAGTTTCATATACAGATAGGAATTTACTCTGTGTTGATCCTTGTCTTAAAATATATTCATTAAAAAAATCTGATTTATTCTCATATTGTCTAGCGGCATTCCATCCAACATATTCTGAACTTGTCAATCCATATCTAGTTAAATTAATTATTTTACCAGATTCACCAGTAGAATAAACAGATGTTTGTAAATCTCTATCAGTAAGTACTGTCTTTGAATATCCTGTTAATGTTGAGTTTGTTATACCTATAATAGAAGCTGTTCCATTGATCCAACTGTTAATAGATATATTATCTTTATCAACAGTTATCAAATCACCTATAAATAGTTCTGTTGTTATATTTGTTAAAAATTCAAATCCTAGTTTATTACCAACATATGATGATGCTAAATAAGTTTCATTAAATGTTAAATTTGGATTATAAGTTTCACCTAATTGAAAATAATAGTATATTTTACTATTTTCATTTGAAAATATACTAGACGTAAAAGGATTTAAAGATGTTTCACAATATGATTGTAAAATCGTGTGTGGTGAATAAACACCCGTACCAGTAGGTCTTGGATATGTTGATATTACATTAACCAAACTATATGATCCTGGATTACCAACATATAGATTAAACAAATATTTAAAATTTTCCTCGGTTTTAAATGTAGAGGATATTTCAGTTGCCATATTTAATGTATAAATTGGTTCATATACATATGGTGTAGATATTAATGATAGTGCCATAATATAAATATTTTTTAATTATAAATGTTTTATATAGATTTATCTATATTATTCAATAAATCATCTGAGTAAGCATTTAAAATCTTATTTTCATTCTTCTTTAATTCATCATCTATTATATCGTTGAAAAATTTTTGAGCCTTAATGTATTTAGTTCCTTCATCTAAAAATTTACCATATTCAACCATATAGAATTGCAATTCAAAATTATTATTAGTGTTAATAACTTTATATTCAATAGATCCCAATAACTTACCAGTTTTTATAAGATCTTTATATCTGATGTTTCTCCTTATTCTTTCAACAGTTGATTTACCAACCTGTTTTAACACAGTCTTAATTTTACTCATCTTCCGTTTCCCAAATATTTTCTTCACCCAAAACATACGTCGTCACATCATCGGATAAAATTAAATAATAATCTTCAAATTCATAATAATTGGCATATGTCTGAGTAATCGAATCTTCTGAAACGGGTATACCACAATATTGATTTATCTGATTAATCACTGATTCTACTTCTTCTAAGGTGTTATACTTATGATATCTCATTTTAGTTTGTTTTTTTTTAATAAATCCCATAAAAAGAATTTATATCATCTCGAATATCATTTTCCACCGGTGTCGTGTCGTTATCAAAGGCCACAAGTTCTTGTAAATAACCTGAAAAACTATAAATATTAGTAGGTTGGTAAAATGCGAAATTGTAAGCCGTCCAATTAATTGTCGACGCATTTCGATGTTCCACCAACTTATAACCATTTATAAAATAATATAGTTCAGATCTAGTGGTTCCTAAGAATTCCTGAGAGTTGGCAAATAATTTTGAATTCGATGAATATCCTTTAGCAAGTGTGTTGGTCGTTTGAGCACAATATCCAAAATTACCACCACTCACTGGGTATAAATATATTGTATCAGCAAGTGGTGATACAACAAAATATTGATCCAAAAATGACTTACTATTTAATGCTGTTATATTAAAAGATGTATAAGGTATAAAGTATATAAATACTTTATTATTATACATTAACAATGTGCCCGATTGTATAATAAGTGGTTGCGAATTACCTACGGATTGATATATATGATTATCGTTGCCACTCTGATCATACCAAGCACTTACACGACCATTAGAAGAACCAACGAATGATGAAAGGCTGCTCGTGTCAATATAATCATTAACAAATCCTATATCAAGTTCACTATTATCCGAAGTTCTTCTAACTTTTATACAATTTCCAGTGTAGTTAGGATTTAGTTTACGTAATGAATATGCGACAGTAGCATTACTCGCTTTAGTTAATAGAAAATTAACTCCGCTCTTTCCCTCAATCAACGGTCGAACCTGGCCACCCAAGTGTTGATAACTGTTTATTGTTCTTAATCCGTATCTTATATTACTCATTGTTCAATTCTATTTATATATCCTAGAACATTAATAACTGATGTAGCAGAAGAGTAAGCTCTTATCACAGAAGAGGTAGATCCATCTCCGGATATTATTGTGCCTGGTAAAATAATTGAAAGACCTGTTTGAGCAGAAATTCCAAGTGTCATTGAAGATATTCCTCCGATTTCCAAAGTTAAACTTCGAGTGACATTATCATTATTAGTAGCATATAACCATATTTCATCTATTGTTGATGATGTTATCCCGGAAAGGTGAATTATATCTCCAGGTGATGATGTTGCTGAAATAGCAATAGGTCCTCCATTGGAGCTTTGTGATAGATGTATTTTAGTAATTGTTCCCATATATAAATTTATTTTTATCCAAATACCTGTGATAGTAAAATCATTTGCAAAATATCTTGTGATCCAGTTCCACCACCAGATATGTTATTTATTTGTTCTTGTAAATCTATTAAAGTTAAATCAATTGTTAATATAACTGGACAATCTTCTATAATAGTACAAATAGATTGTGTCACGCTTGTGAATATATCAGTTGTTATCTCTGGATAAAATGGTATATTATCTACCGGTTGATTACAATATTGATATTTAAAAGGATATCTCAGTGTAATCTGCGCTGTCACTTTACTCACGATAGCATCATCTTGTTCTAAAGTTGTGATTAGATTTACATCACCAACTAATTTCATTTGATTATCTACATAATAAGGATGACTTCCTAATTCTGCTACAAGAGCCATCAATATTTCTTGAATATCTGATACGGTCTGTAACTCATTATCTTTACCACTTTTTAGTTTATCTGCTATTGTCACATCATATGATGCTTCAATATAAGCATATCCACTCTTACCATCTATATTTGGTGATACTAATATATCTGATGGTGCTACATACATATACGGAAAAGTCTCCATATCTGGATTCATCTCATCATTACCTCCAAATTTAAATCTACCTTGTAAATCTCTTGAACGAATAGCGAAATCTTTGAATATTGCTACTGCGAACTCACTATTTTTTACACCATTATTTACGGGAATAAAACTCATTTTATATTTTTATTTTTAATATCTTGTAATCCCATTTTGAGCATCTCTTAATTTTTGTTCATACTCTTCTTTTTCTTTAAAGAAACTTAACCAATCTAAACAAGCTGTTATATTTATATCATATACTTGTTCTGGATTATAATTTAGTTCTTTACATAGTCTATATATCATTGTGTGCCATATCCAATCATCATTAAAATCAGCCGCTTTATTACTTTGTACTTTTTTTAGGAATTTAGAATCCTTAACTTGCTTAGAGTTTTTGGCAGGTCCGAAGAGTCCTGTGTATTTTTCAAAGAAGATAAAGCGGCGCCATTGAAAAAATTATTCACAATAGGCCATAAACTATCAACCATTAACTTCTCCTTAAATAGATTAGCTCTATTTTGAATATCATTTAGATCTTTTAACTTCTCTATCTGACCATTAACCTCAGGTCTAATTAGAATAGAAGATATTAGATGTAAATTATCATCACTATTATCTTTTGTAAAGACTTCTATTGATATAAATTCACCAGCTGATATATTATTTAAATCCATTGGTAAATACTTAACACCATCAATCATTACACTATCTACCGATTTATTTGGTAAATTCTGAATCCAAGTTGTTAAATTAACTAACTCAGTATAATCACTCAAAGGTATGCTCAATATAATATCTAATGGAATACCAGATAAAATATTAATTATTTTTGAATTCATTTCTATTGAGCTTGATAAATTCATTTTTTGAATTTTATTAAGTTCAATTAGTTTTTCTAAATTAACCTCACCCCAATTGTCAGGAAAATCATAAACACTACCATCGATTTCTATCTTTATCATATTCTAAATATTTTTTTTATTTTTTTGTTTTTTGTATATATTAACTTTTTAAACCGTGTTTTATCCAATATAGAATGGCATACCACCTGAGTTTTGTTTATGATATTGTATTACATATCTAATAGAATCGCACCCGTGATTCCATTTATCTATTGGATGTCCTGATATCCTATCAGACCAAGAATAATTATTAAACTCTCTTATTAAATTAACACTATTACTATCAATTATTATATTATAATCCATCATAAACATTATACCCTCTTTTACAGATCCAGGTTTTTTTAAAGTTTTTCTTATATTTATACCCTCTCTTTGTATCTCCTCAATTAATCTACTCTCAGCACTGTCAGCTATAATTAATGAACCTTCTGGTAACTTCTTATATTCATTTATAAAATCAATTGTTATCATTTTTTGTTTATAAAATATTTCCTTAACATAGATAGTATTACCTTCAAATGAAACAGCGACACAAGTGCTCGGATCTATTGAAAATCCAAAGTCTGATCCATATATAACTCTATCAGTCATTTTAAAATCACCTATACTCCAATTACTAAATATAACACCCTCAGCTTTATCTAACCAACTACCCATTATGATATGGTTATATCTCTTAGGATTATTCATTTCTAAATCTTTAATCTGAGTTAAAATAGATTCATTTATATTCTCTATATTATCTAAATAAGAGGTGTGTATATATGTGGCTTTTGAAGTTGTCATATTACTACCTGGTTCTATACCCATATCTTCAAAAAATCTTTTATAGATAAAATGTTCTTTCGTAGCAGGATTCATAATAATAATAACTCTATTTTGATTATTCTTAGTTCTTATAGATAAATCTATTTTATCAAATATATTTTCATCTACCAATTCCTCTGCCTCGTCTAAAACCCAAGTTGTTATACCCTCAATAGATTTTAAATTAGCCGTTTGAATACCTGATGATGTTCGTATACCTTTAAATATAATTTCAGAACCTGTCAACTTATTAATTATTGAAGTTTTTGTTATATCAAAATGTTCTGATATATTCAGATACTCTATTTTCTGAATAAACTCAGGTATAATTGATATATGAGCTGAACTCATAGTATATCTCGTGAATAAGATTTTATGACCTTTCTCAAATGTAAGCATTAATAAAAAAGAAGCCACTGAATATGACTTCCCACTACTTCTACCACCAGTAATAATAAAATACCTACTCTTTGATGATATAAGAGGTTTATACTTATTCTTGAGTACTATTTTCATCATCTTCAAATCCGAACATATTTTTTAAATTTATATCTAATCCACCACTTATATTAAGATCTTGAGAATCAACATACCCTCTTTTTCTACCTTTATATTTTAAATAGAAGAATATAGATGCTCTATCACGATCCATTATGTTTTGAAATAGTTTATCTTCTACCGTATCTAAATTTACATCTTCAATTGAATCTACCTCAGTTTTAAAATTAATATCACTATTATAATAATTATAAAATTGATTTCTAGATATACCAACAGCTTCACAAGCCTTAGTCACTATACCGTGAAATTTATGCATAGCCTCAATCAATTGCTTCTTGTGAAGTTCTGGATTTTGTGATTTTCTCTTTTTCATAATCATTTATATTTTTTCATAATACGTAATCATAATCACATACATATCATTTCTTACCACCATTTGAACGCTTTCCACTTTTACTTCTTGTAGGAACTTGTTCGTTATCATTTCTAACCTCTGTAGATCGTTGCTCTGTAATAATTTTACCTTCATCTTGTAATGGATTTTTTTCTACATAATTCAATAGATCAAACATAGCCTCTCTTATAGAGTTTGGGCACTGCCAACAAATATTTTTTTTCAAATGACCACAATATAAATTATGCATCGATTGTATAAAGTTTATATCACTATTTGTGATTCTATCTCTATATCTTAAATTACTTATCTTCTCGTATTCTTCTTTCATTTTATTGCTTTCTTTTTTTATATGGTCCTCTTTTTTTACCTTTTCTTTTTTTTGCAGCTTCTGACATTTTTTTTCTAGTTTCTTCCGTATGTTTTCTACCAAACATTGGATTTTTTTCCCCAGTAGTAAGATCTGATATCTTTTTTTTAGTTTCAGTAGAGGATTTTTTACCTTTCCTATTAGATGGCTTACCTTTTTTAGAAATTGACATTTTTTTTCTAGTTTCTTTGGTATGTGATAGATTTTTATGTGATTTTGAAATTTTATCTTTTATTTCTTGTGATAATATAGCACCAATTCTAGTAGAACCACCTATCCCACCTTTACTCATATTAACAAGAGGTCCTGTACCTAAATCTTTTCTACCAATCTTTTCAATATAAAAAATTTCTCGTTCAAATGATTCTTTTTCAGTTAAATTATCTTCTATTATATTAACAATGTATCCATATTTTTTTACTATATTTTTCCAAAATCTATTTCTATTGTTTTTATCATACGCTCTATTACCTTTACCTTTACCAACATAGAATATCTCATTCTTTAATGGATTTATATGAAAATAAATATAATAATTATTCAAATTTTCCTCTCTCATATTCGTTTAGTTTAATTTTTAAGGAACTATAAAATAATTTCATATATGATGGACATTTACAATCAATATATCCTTTAAAGTTATCATCATCACCAAAAACATCTCTATATGCTTTAATAACAAGAGGTTCTAATGATGGTGGTATGCTTTTTCTCACATCAATCATTTTTATAAGTGATTCATATTTTTGTATTTTCATATTCTTCCCATATATTTAAAATATATTTCTATAAGCTTTGGTTCTGTACCAGGTCTAACGCCTGATTTTATTAATTCTTTTATAAATTCTATATCCTCTTCTTTCATAATCTTTTAAAAAATTGATTTTTCATATGATAATTCAAATTCATAAAAAGTATCATAACTGCCATTACTTGAAGTCACTATACTTATGTGATTTTTTCGTATATTATAACCTATAACTAACTTTCTATTTTGGTCTGGATCGGATTTATGATATACCACATCACCTATTTTAAATCTTATCGATTTTATAAGACCAATAAGCTCAATTTTATTTATATCTAATTCTCCTAATTTCATATTAATTATTATTCTTTACAATCTTTTAAAATACTCTTTTTTACAATCTAATCACATTAAAATGTTTATCCCACATATCAGCGATAAAACTCGCTGCTATTGCTAGGATTATATTTTGATCATATATACCACATAATACAAATCCACTCCATAGAGTTGCACATTTTGGACAACTCACCAGTTTATATAAATATTTATATACACCATATTGTTTTATCGGTTTTAATAACCATTTAAAAGGTTCAAATTGTGTCATTATCCAACCTATTAGAAAGTTAATTGTTATTATTTTTAATTCTATCATTTCAAAAACTTCTTATATTTTTCATAATTATCTATTCTCGCTTCTGCGATTTTAAAATAATCATTATCCATTTCCATTCCAACAAATCTAAATCCTTCAAGTTGTGCAGCAATTCCAGTTGATCCAGAACCCATAAAAGGATCTAAAACTATTCCACCTGTTGGTGTAATCAATCTACATAAATAAGCCATTAGATTGACTGGTTTAATGGTTGGATGATTATTCTTAACTGGTTCTTTACTATCACTTACTACATTTGATAGGTTTAAATGTCTAATCTTATCCTCAAATCCATCCAAACCCATATTTCTCTCAGCCTTTGACACTTTCGCTTGATAAAAGAAGCGTGAGGCACCGCCTCTGTCATTATATCCTTCATTTATTACTCTATTAACAACCTCACCATCAATATAATTTTTCTGAAATCCACCACTTCTACTACCTTTACCAACTTTTCTCTCACCACTCTGTTCATCTAATAAACGACACGGACAATAGGGATTAGTATGTATATCACCTTTATCTGTGAAGTTTGTTCTAACTATGTCTTTATATCCCCATTCGTGGCTTAATTCACAATCTTCCCTATTGCCACTACTTTTCTTAATCTCACCACTCTCACCCTTAATCACCTCATCACATATACACTCTAAAATTATGTTGGCTGGGAACCGGCCTTCTGTTGTTTCACTTTCATATTTATCCATACCAAAACCAATAACACCTTTATCTTTTTCATTTCTAACATATGACATACTTTCACTTCCAACCCTACAACCATCAACATTAATCCCACCAGTTCCCCACTTCAAAACATTCTCAGCAACTGATTTCTCACTTAAAGGTTTTCTCGCAACACAGATAGGTTCGTTCGCTGGTTTAAGAGCAGTTCCCCAACCTTCAAATTCATTATTTATTTCAATTTTAGATTGGTGTCTATTAGAGTAATCCCCATTTCTATATCCTTGTTCTTTTTGTAGTTTAGAATAACCCAAAGGCCCATTTGAACTATCACCGGTTCCATTCCAGGATGCATTACCAGTTTTTTTATATTTTTCGATAACTTTACCAACATTTAAACTCTTCGGAAATCCAGATCCATATAACCACATAATCTGGTCTCTAATTTCAAATCCAGCTAATCTTATAGCCATAGTTCCTATATCATAAGTTCTTGTTCCGAAAAATGCAAGAATATGACCGCCTGGTTTTAGAACTCTAAAAATCTCCTTCCAAAATATAGGTTGTGGAACATAAGCATCCCACTCTTTACCCATAAAACCTTTACCATCTATTTCAGAATATCCCTTTTCAATCCAATCTTTTAGTATTATATTCATATCTCTTTCTTTACCGAGTCCATATGGTGGATCTACAACAACAGAATCAATAGAGTTATCTGGTAGTTTTTTAAGTGACTCCATATTATCACCTAACATTAATTTAAATCTTTGTTTCATATCAATTCCATCACACATAAGTATTTGTTTCATATTAATCCTTCT
>CAZBMJ010000043.1:0-16091 GCA_964493205.1 uncultured Myxococcales bacterium | reverse complement strand
GCGTTGATTATTTATAGAAAAAACTGGAAACATATATGAAAAAAGGACAAAGATTCTTAGTAATTTATAAAAGACCTACGGGATGGTACTGGTCATTACGTACCGCAAAAACCTACAATGGAGGCGACAAGATAGCCGTAGGAGGAGAAAGTTACAAGAATAAAGCCTTCTGTATAAAGATGGCTCACTCAGTAGTAGCAGGGATTAAAGTAAAGGTGAGTGAATTGAAGTACACTATTGTTTGGGAGGTTACAGATTATGGAGCTTAAATTAGTAAGACAACCAAAAGAAAACTGCACTTTAGGTCAACTATTTCTTAATGGGGTAGAGTTTGCTAAAGTATTGGAAGATATTGACAGGAAGTTGGAAGTTGCTGGGTCGGAGGCTAAGATTAAACATGTAACCTGCATCCCGCGAGGAAAATATGAGATAGTAATTAATTTCTCCAACCGATTTCAAAAATATATGCCGCTGCTTCTAAATGTACCTTATTTTGAAGGGGTAAGAATCCATGCAGGAAATCAAACCGTTGATAGTAGCGGTTGTTTGTTGGTAGGTTCGGATTTCAATGGAGATTCTGTTATTAACTCAAGAGTCACTTTTGCTAAATTAATGACCGAACTAAAGAAAGCAGAAAAGAAAGAAAAAATCACAATAGAAATTATTTAATGCACGAATCAATATACACACAACTAACTGAAATTAATTAAATGGACAACTACGACAACTTAGCCTTTAAAGGACACAAGGAAAGAATGGCAAAAGAAGGATTTTCTTACGATAAGACAATAATGATTCATTCGTTTGTTAAAGAAGGGGAGTCGCGCGGGGCAGTCACTGTTAATTTTGGTGGAGAGTGGAGGGAGTTATCTATAAAAGAATTTTATGAAGAATTTGAGAAATGGGCATCTATTTATAAACATCAAAAAATAAGGGTAGAGCCAAGTGAGACTTAAACGAACCATATCCACTCAAACTAAAAAGCGACTCGCTATCGACAAGATACTTGAGGATAATAAAGACATTCCAGAAGAGGTTAGGCAGCAGATTTTAGCCAAGAGAAACCAAAGTGATAAGAAAACTGTTAATGCTACTTACGAAACTCTAAAAGGAGTGTGGGATAGGCGCGGGGTGGACGGGGTGAAAAAGTACATCACGGATAATAACGTAAAGACAGACGAAAGAGGTAATTATTTTTTAAATATGGTATTGGCAGAATGATTTCACAGGAGGCATTAAGGGAATTAGAAAAAGCTGGCAAGAAGAATCAACTACTCGCTGATTGCCACGAGGAACTTATGAAGTTTATTGACAGCCCCTACCTTGAGTCTTATAATACTACATTTGATTTAATTGTATTTTTCAACAAGCAAATTAAAGATGCGGTTGAAGGAAATCTTGTTATTCAAGTAGGAGAGGAGGGGGTTATGGAGACAGAAAAGGTTGAATTAAATATTTTTGCAAATAAAGACGATAAGGGGTTTGATCGCGTATTAAAATACGTGACAGAACTATCAAAAATACTTTTAGCCTTAGATGTTATTAGGGGTAAAGTTAGTCCTCAGGCTATGGAGGCATCTAAAAAAGGAACTTCTGATATTGACGAAGCGCGTATGAGACTTAAAGATAAAAAGGATTGAAATACGAAAGAAATGTTCCGTTAGGAGAATCAGGAATTGTTTATGTCTGCCCGCCCGCACCACCCAAAGAGCAAATAGATGGATATGATTTGCCAAAGAAACAACAAAAGTTCAGAAGGCAAAAGTTTTTATCTGATAGTGAATTTCTTTTGTTAGACAAAGAAAAGCGAATAGAGATTTTGTCTACCGAGCTTGACAGAAGGCTTAATGGATACTTCCTAATGATAAATGGAGTTTTGACGTACCTAACAGGTTCGCACTACTTCTACCTTAATTATTGGGATATGGGCGCTCAGACCGAAGATGGTTTTCCTGAGTACCGATGGTCAAACACAAAATGGTTTTATTTTAAGGATTTTTGTATTAAAGACGATAATTGCTTCGGAGGTATAATGCTCACCCAAAAACGTTTTGGTAAGACCGAAATCGAGATAGCGGATTTGTATAATGCAGCTACTTTAGTCGACACTAAATGCCTTTTTGGTATGCAGTCAATTAATGCTACTGATGCACGAAAGAATCTTTTTCAGGATAGGTTAATGCGTTCTCATAAAGCTATTCCTAATTACCTAAAACCTATTTCAAACGAAACTAAATCAACAAAACCTATTGTAAGTGAGCTTACATTCTTTGGCAATAAAGAAGGCGGAAAATATACAGCCGCTTTAGATAATAAAATTGACTGGCGACCAACAACAGTTTCGGCTTATCAGGGAAAGAAACCAAAGAGAATTTTCATAGATGAGCCGGGGACTATTGACGAGATGGACTTAGAAGAGGCATGGACTACTATCAGAGAACAGTTGGCTTTAGGCAAGAAAATAAACGGCAAAGCATTTCTTCCGACTACATTAGAAAACATGACCAACAAGGGCGCTTTTGCCTTTAAGGAAATATGGGACAAGTCAGACTACAGGAAAAGAGACGAAAACGGAAGAACTGGTTCAGGATTTTATAGATACTTTAAACCGTTTTATGAAGGTTACGAGGGATTTATTGACGAATACGGCAATGACTTAGTTGACGAGGCTAAGAAATTTCGTCAGAATAAATTAGATGCAGCGAGCGAAGCTGACCAACGCAAAACAAAGAGGCAATATCCTGAAACACAAAACGAGGCTTTCGATGTAATGACTTCAACGTTTTTCGCAGAGAGAGTTGTTGAAAAGTATAAATTGATTTGGGATGAGGTAAAAGATTTAGATGAAAGGCGCGCTAACATAGTTGTTATAGACGACAAAATACATACAGTGCCTAATAGCAAAGCTCCATTTTGGTTTTTAGAAGAACCTAAAGACGGAGTAGATTATTTTTTATTAGTGGATGGCGTGGGCACAGGAACAGAGTCGGGAGCAGAGGAGGGCTCTGACGTTGCAGGAATAATAGCTAAAATGTTTGACCCGTCAACTGGATTACCGTTTGAGTTTGTTGCTTACTTCAGGAAACGACCTCAAACAATAGAGCAGTCTTATGAATATTTAATTGACCTATGCAAATATTACAATAAGTTTAAAAGATTTAAAAAAATACAAGCAGAGGCATCTAACTCTACTGCTGACCACTTACCCGATTTTCTTAGAAGGCACAATCTTATTCAATGGGCAATGAAAAGAAGAGATTACTCAGGAAAAGGATATGTTGAAATAGATAAATATTTTCAACCTATTAACCAATGGTCTCTAAGCTATGCAATGAGGGAGATGAATATGATTTTGGATAAACATCCTAACGCTGTTCGTATGAAAGGAATTGTTAGTGATTTTCTTTTACCTGCTGATAAAAATGCCGATTTAAGGTCTGCTGCGTTAATGCTACCATTTGTTTTACCTCCTAATTTCGATCAGCCCCCAAAACCTAAATCTCCAAAAGTTACTTATTCAACCAAACTTATTTGGGAAAATACCCCCAACGGAATGAGAAGCAAGAGGGTGTGGGAAAAAAATATTCAGGATGAACGTAGTACTGTATAATTTTTAATAAATTTGGCAAAAAACCATCAATGTTAGAAGAAGCAGTTGAAAAAGTCAACAAATGGATTAGCCCACCATCAGCAATAGGCTACTTCGTCCCTAACAGTGTTGTATTAGACAGTACTAAATTTGCTGATGACGGAGCGTGGTTTTTACAAAACGCAAGGTGGATTTGTTTTGAAAACTACAACTACACTTCTACCCTTACCCGTAATCCAATCTTAGGTAATTTAGGCACTTCGAGTGAAGTGCTATCTAACTTTCAGTACTACTACGGGGTTCAGACCAACGAATTTTACAACTATTCTTCCTCGCCTTCTTACGTAGGAGTATCGACCCCCACCGTCCCCGACCAGCTCATTAGAACAAAAGTAGAGTACCTTTTAGGTAAACTAAGGAAGATGATTGAGTCTTCAAAAGATTTAATGTCGGTTCGTTCCCTTGACTACAGAGTAGCACTAAAGAAGCAAAATCTAAGAAAAAAATTAGAACTAAAAAAACTCATAGACCCATTAATGCAGGACAATCCTGTTATGTTTGCCCCTGAAGGAGTAGCTAAGGTAGAATCAGACGAAGATATTGATAAAATTATTGAGGAGTGGAGAGAGGAAATAGAACTTGAAATACTCAAATTAGGAAGAGGGATTCACTTCGAGGAGAAGATGGAAAACCTGTTTGAGTTTGAGTCAGTTCATCAGGTAGTGGGGAATATGTGCATGGTCGACATACAAGCAGCAGGTAATAAGATTAGCTGTACTGCCATACCAAGCTACAACATGATTGTAGACAAGAACCAAATTGGGGACTACGGGGAAAACGCCCAAGTTGGTGGTTACGTAGAATACATGACCCCCTCCCAAATCTTTAATAAATGGCCTGAAGTATTCAAGAATAAGAAGCAGAGGGATTTTATTGAGAATATGGCTAAAAGAGCCTACTCAAATATTAACAAGGCTTACGGATTTTACAATACGTGTCCTAATCTTTTGTGGTGGGACAAAGTGGGGAGGGTGGCGGTGGCGCGTACCTACTGGCTCGGACTATCCAACTCACGATACAGAGTTGTTAATGGTCAGGTGGGTAAGAAAGCTACTTTTTTAGCTGATGATGTAGAGTATGATGTTCCAATAGGAGATACTTACGGAAAGAAATTAGGTTCGGATGTTCAAGGCGATAATTGGACGTACAAATGGCACTACTGTGATATTATAGGAAACGCTATTGCGGCTGACTACGGCTATGTTCCTTACCAAGTGAGGTCAGAGAACAAGTACAAGTTTCCGATGAAGCCTTTCGAGATTTTTATTCACCGTAACCATGCAGGATTTTTCCGTTCAATCGTTTCACGCTTAAAAGCTATCACAGATAAGAAAGAATCTATCAGAAAAAAGATTCAAGAGTTGATGGACGAGGATATTGGTAAAGTTTACGGTCTTAATGCGTCACTACTTGCTAAGGCTGAGATGACAGCCCCCGAACTCTACCAACAAATCCGACAGTACAAATTTTTCTTATTAAACGATTCAGGAGAAGCTCAAAATCCCAATGACAACAAGAGAATAGTAATTGACGAACTCGACTACACTATGCAAGGTCAGGTTCAAATCTACTTACAGTTGTTGGACTACGAAGACCGCAACATGAACGAAATTACTAATATAACGAATATCGTTCAGGGTACACAGGAGACCATTGTAGGGAAGGGAGTGCAGGCACAAAGTCAGCAAGCCGCAGAGTTAAATTACATCGGTCTCTTCAAAGGATTTTTAACTCACATGAGCGATGTAATGAGAAACTGTATTAATAAGGCGAAGATGATTAGTGCTGATTACGGGCAGCCTATTCTTTATCAAATAGGAGAGCTACACCCCGCTATTGTTCAAATTCCTAAAGATGCTAAGTACGAGGAGTACGGGTTTTGGTACGAAAACTCGGATGAACTTGAGCCGAGCAGACAACAAGCGATTGACTCGGCATATTTCGCATACGCGCAAAATCCTACTCCTGATGGAGCTAAAGCATTAAATAATATCTTGACTTTAATGGGTAAAAGGTCGTCTATTGAGAAGCAAGATTTTTTAGAGAAGTTCATTGTAAAAGAAACTGCACAACAACAAGCGATAGCAGCACAAGAAAATAAAGCAGAAAGTGACATGCAGGCTCAGGGAATACAAATGCAACAACAGTTTACTGTTTTCTTGCAAAAGATGAAAGAAGATAACGAAAATTATAGAACTGAATTAGAGGTAAGGCAGAAGGCGATAGCAGATGAAAACAAGGCAATGGCGGAAAACATAAAGGCAAATAACGCAGGAGTTCAAATGTTAATTGACATGCAGTTAGCTCAACAAGCAGCAAATGAAAAGGCTACTGCATCAGCATAAAATAAAACAAGGTAAATTAAAATAGGTATGGAAAATCAGGTAACCGCACCAGCGGAAATTAAAGAAACAAACGCTCTGACTACAGAGCCAACAGTACGACCTAACGCTATAAGCGATAAGGTTATAAAAGGAAGGGAGCGCGCAAGGCTTAAAGCCGAAGGGAAGCCAGTATCTCCAATCGTTAATGACGACCCAAACAAACCATTAAGCCCAAGTAATGACGGGGCGCTCACTACTGAAAAGATTGCTGAGTTAGCCAATAAGCAACCAGAAGCAAAAACAGAGGAAGTTAAAAAAGAGACTGAAACTAAAGTTATTGAACCAAAGGCTGAGGATAAACCAGCGGAGGGAGAAACTAAAAAATTCTGGGAGCGCAAACGGGTAATTCCTGAGTCAGCAAAAGAAGCAGCTAAACCAGTCCCGATACCATTAGAAGTAGAGGAAGAGTTAAATAAACTACGTTCTATAGTAAACAAGACTTCCGTTAAGCAACTTTTAAAGATTGAGCAAGACGGAAAGGATGTAGAGTCTTACTACATGGAGCGCGCCCAAAAAGACCCATCAAAACTTACGCCTGAACAGGTAATGAAAGGTTTTTTAGAAGAGGAAGGCAAAACAGGGGAGGAGCTTGACAGGTTAATGGAAAATTTCAGTGAACGTGATGAAATTGATAAAATTTCCCTTACCTCAGAGAGAAAGAAGTCGTTGATTAAAGAGTTTAAAAGCAAAGAAAAAGACTCTTTAAAAGATTTCAACCCTGCCGACCCTACTGAAGCCATTAACTACCGTAAGGCACAGGTGGAGTTTGTTAACGAAGTGGATTTATTTGTGGATTCGCTGAAGGGACAGGTTCACCCTGAGTTCGGTATTAGAGTAGACGATAAGATGGTTTCTTCCCTAAAAGAATCATTTAAAACAGGAGTGACAATACGGGAAAACGGAACGCCCGACCCGCAAGAGTTCGCCAACCGTGAGTTCCTTTGGAATAACCGTGAACAAATCTTCGAGACTATTTGGCAGGCGGCAGAGGCACAAGCCATCGAGAAAAAGATGGAAGAAGATACCGTTAGCGGAAAGAAAGCAGCGCCAACGGCAGCAATACAATATCAGGTTGACCCAAACCACCAGTTGAGTGGAAAAGAGCAGTACGAAAAGAGGCTTAAACCTACTTTACAGAACGCTCCCGGTCAAAAAACAGAATAAATTTTCATAAAAATTTGTTTAAAAGACATTTAGCTATTAAGTTTGCGGCTTAATCCTAAATGTCTTTGGCATTTACTTTTTGATTTTGTATAATTTTTCATTCTCCTTAGTGAGGAAAACAGGCTCGTGTAAATTTACATGAGAGGTATAAATCAAAAATCAAATAATAGATGTCACAAACAAGATATAACCCCGCGGTTAATCCTAATATCGCTGGGTTCTTTTACCAAAATTTGATTAACTACGACAACACAAGTCCTTACTTATTAGACCTTAATAGAAACTGGTCACAAGTATGGTCGTTGCTCAACGGTATCACTTTTGGTCAGTCACGCGGCTTCCGCGATAAAGACGGTATATACAACCGACCTTTAAGAAAACGTTCTTATCCTAAAGCTATCATACAGACAGCTACTCAGGTGGGAGCAAATTTATTAATTACATTCAGCGACCCTAACTACACAGGATTTCAAACAAAGCACTCTGTAAGGGATAACTCAATGAACGATGCCCGTATTATAGATGCGGACACTCCCGGTCAGGTGTTGATTGAGCCCGGTATGACTACTACCGTTTTAACGGCAGGAACTCATTTTAAAGCAGGTTCAGACATCATGGGATTCTATGACATCTCTGGTAACTACAAATCTGCTGGCAAAGAGACTATATATCCTACCTCAATCGTTCAGCAAGATTACGTTTCAGTACAACGTGCTTCTTGTGATGTTGCACGTAGGGAGATGTTCAACACTCACGCTGGTGAGGATGGATTCGTTTACCTGTGGAGTGAGAATGAGCAGTACATGATTGCTCAGGCAATGGAAGAGTATGGCATGAAGTGTATGTTCTCTGAGCCGGGCGTTAAACAATCGGTGATAGAGGGTGTAATCAATGGTACTCGTGGGGTGCGTAGCTCAATATTAACTAATGGTGCTGCTCAAAATATCTCAACGGTAGGGTTGACATGGGCTTCACTTTTAGCTTTAGTTGACTCAGTAGTAGCTTTAGATGGACGAGCTGACCAAGACATCCTTGTGATGATAGGTCGTCAGGCTCTTGCCCGTTTACAGAACGAAAAAGCAATCTATGTTCAATACGCAGGTGTTAATAATACTATCGGTGGTAAATCAGTAGTAGGTATAAACTTTGACGTATGGGCAGTTGCAGGTGTTAAGATTAAGCTGATGCTTGCTCCGTGGTTATCTGACCCTCGTGTTCCTTATTGGATGAACGAGTCGGCTTGGGTAATGGACTTGAATCCAATTCAAGGCAAGGACATGCAAGGTAATGTTGTTTACGAATCTCCTTTAATCAAGATTCACTACGGTGATGATGACGAAGAGAAGATTTACAAAGCAGTTCCCGGCATGGTAGGAAACACACCTGCTATGAAAGGCAACTGGTTTGAGTCTTACGATATTGCAGCCAACTCTATTGATTCCTGCAAATTCGAGATGTTAATGGATAACGGTGTTTCTTACATAGCAGACCGTTCAGCAATTTTTGAATACAGACAAGGTAATTAAAAGGAGGTAAAAAATGCAATTAGTAAAATATAATGTAGTAATTGATGCTGCTGCTGCTACGTCAACAGACAACATCGCTCTTATCGACCAAGTGATTCACGCTGGTGCTGCTTTAACAAGCCGTCAGCCTATATGCCGCTTGCTTGATATTAAAAACGGGTCTTTTAAGAAGACTGCTGCCGCTGCTGAGTCGTTAAGGATTCAGGTGGTAACTTTCGCGGGGACAGCCAATGCTATTGATTATGAGTTAGAGTTCGAGACGTATAACTTTTCGACTCAAGAAATTCAAATCATCACAGTTCCTTACAGGACTCCTGATGCTGGTAGCGTAACAGCTACTACCATTGGTGATGCGTTCGCTGCGGCCATCAATGCCAACACGCAGTTACACATGACTGCCGCAAATGTGGCTGGCGCTGTTACTTTAACGGCTTTGACAGGCTATCCAACATTTACAGTACGCGCCACTATTCAACCTTCGGGAGGGATAAGCATCGCTACAGCTTCACCGCTTGGCGCGCCACCAAAAGGGTTCACTCCGTATTACAACTTAATATGGCCGGGACTTGTTCTTGGTGGAACAGGGTATAATGGTTTTATTGGTGCTGCCGCAGGGTACACTCAGTATTACTTTGAGTACTACAAACCTAATGTAGGTGGGCCGGGTTACGCATTAATGGAGTGTAATATCTTCATTAACTTAGACGATGCTCAGGCAGCAGCACTTGTTACTGCCGCTGATGCCATCTTCGCTCAGGCTGCGTTCAATCAGGAGACGTTCCAAGTAGCTTAAAAATTATACTCCCCTGTCTAATTGGATGGGGGAGTATTCTTGTGAAGAGGTTTATTAAAAAAGGTTAAATTAAAATAGGTATGAAAAAAAAATCAAAGGTAATCCTGCGACCATATAGGTTGGGGAGTAAAGGGTTTTTCACGGGAGTGATTAACTTAAAAAACAGAAGTTTATTTGGAAGGTTTGGTGCTAATGTTACCAAAATAGCCATTACAAAAAATTGGAGGATTGTTTACGGGGACGAGGATATTTCCAAAATCGACAACAACGATTTATGGATGTTTCAGTTCAATGACACCCGTAGAGTATTCGAGATTGAATGGGACTCTTCACCTGAAGCAAGCCAGTACGACAAGAACCAAGCAAATATCGTAGCCCTTCTATCAAAGCACGAACAGATTGAAGTTAAGTACGGTGATGTTAATGAGAATTTAGCGGGGACACCTGAGTTTGTTTTAGAGTTCGACACCGATAAGAAGACTATCGAAGCCAACCAAATTTTAAAGAAACAGGCTGTATTAAACAAATACTTAGGCTTTGAGCTTGATGAAATGTGTACTTGCGCGTACGATTACGGATTAAACGCATCTAAGTTCACTGCTGCTTCTTTGATGACAGCTATGGTTGAACCAACAAGCGGTCTTTTAATGAGCAATGCCAAGCGTCACGCCAACGACCACAAGTCAAAATCATTCATAGACTCTTTCATAGAGGATTATGAAAAAGGAGACGAGACCACTAAACTAAGGTCAACTGCTCAAAAAGCTATAATGTCAGGCAAAGTTAAGAGAGAAAAAGCTGGCTACTATTACGAAAGTCAGTTCATAGGAGGAGAGATTGACAACGTGGTTACGTATTTATTCGATAATAAAGAAGTGTACGACTACTTGAAAAAAGAGTTGGATGCTAATTTAATTGAGAATGACATGGATGTTGCAATTAAAAAACCAGCAAACACTTTTGACGAGTTAGCAGAGCTAAATGCCTTAAGAAAGAAAGCTGGTTCTTTAAGGATTAAGGGGTACAATATGATGAAAAAAGAAAATCTTATTAAGGCAATTAATGAGGTAGAGGCGGGTGTAGCCCAAGTAGTAGCGTAGGTTTTATCAATTTATAGTAAGGGTGGGAAATATTTATTTATTTCTCACCTTTTTATTTGTAATTAATTTAACTTTGGCGACATGACAGGAGTAGATTTTTACAGTTACTGCATGGCTGACGTAGATCAGGATTTCTCCGACTACACAGCGCCAAATAAATTCAATATACTTTGGAGGGCAGCACACTCCAAATGCCTTAATATTATAGCTTTAGGTCAGAGTCAGTTACAAAAGGACGACTTGTTTTCTTTATTGGCTACTGATTTTAGTGTGTCTATGGTTAATAACAAAGCAGACCTTAACACCGTTCTGACAGATTACTTGCATATACTCGCAGTAAGGGCACTCTTTGAAGAGCCGATGGATTTATCAGTGACAAACGCTACCAATACTTCCCCGATTAAGTACACATTTAATAAGAGGAGTAAGTTGCGGGGGGTCAAGTCAACGAGCGAACCTTACCCATCTTTAATTAAAGTAACGGGCATTTCAGGGAACACCGCTGCGAATACAACAGCAATGTACGTTAAGCAGTTAAATGATTACATTTACGCAGGGTACACCGACTTCACTCTAAGTAACCCTACGAGTGGAAACGGAACGTACGTAAGTGGTGGGGCAGTAACGTTAATTCATAATAACTGGGCTAAACCTCTTGACTCCAACGCACGTATTTCGGTTCTTAGTTCACCTAAGATGACTGAGCCTCGTTACATGATTTCCGACACTTCACTTTCGGTATTTCCGAGCGACTGGCTTTGCCAACAAGTGTTCATAGACTACATTAAATACCCTACGGTATTCGTAGATGCTGCTGATAATTCGGTAGACTTATTAGAAAGCTACACAGAGAGGTATATGTACTTCACTGCCGACAAGATGAAACAAATAATCAAGGAGACTGAAGGCGACTACCAAGCTGCCGCAGCCGCCTCTAAAGAACTCCCCACACCTTAATGTACACACTCCCTCAGATATATGATATGTTCGCAGCCCTCCCGACAGGAGGCTATATAACTGCTGACTCTCGACTACAAAAAGGTCAGATGTACTCAGTTATCAACAAATGTAAGAACAGGGCGCAAAAGATAGTGTACGCTCAAGAGAGGGTTACACATCCGATGTGGTGGATGACTTTTTACCCTGAATACGATTCAACTTGGCAGCCAGTCAATGGATGCTTTAAGAGGTTCAGGATGCCCGACTACAATAATCTGGACGGAGTGATGAGTGGAATTGGGTACGTGGGGGCGATTGACACTTTAAACACCTTTTTGCCTATAGAGAGTAGAGTTCAGCTTTCGGACTGGATGAAGCACCCAATTTTAGCACCACGCTCACAAGATGTTTATATTTTGATAGAGAATGGATGGTGTTACGTTTATTCAATGGTGAGAGAGTTTCAAATGATGATTATACCGTCCAACCCGCAAGACAACCCTAATTATAATGTAGATAACGACCCCTACCCTGTGGATGGGGCACTACTCGAATTAATGACTCAGATAGCCATTAAAGGGGAGGCGTTTACTTATTCACGAACTAAGGTTGATTTAATTCAAGACGGAAGAGACTCAACAGCAATAAATACATGATAGCAATAGAGCAAATAGTAACCAGAGCGAAGATGCGGTTGGGTGTTGGAGAAACATCAAAGCATGATGTTGAACTTCGCCTATATGTTAATGAAGGGGCTAAAGATTTATTAGCTACAGATGTTAAGGTTTTAATGTGCAAAGAAGTAGCCGTTGATTGCCACAAGGCAGAGTGCAACAAAGATTTCTTATTTTTCACTACTCCAACATCAACTTGTACTTGTGATACGAGTCCGTGTTTAGGTTCGTGTAAGCCTTTTTACTATTTTAAAACCAGCACTGAGTTGCAGTACGCGATTAGTTCGGGGATGGGGTGTGCCCGCGCGGACTCATTCACTTACTCAGGAGGCTATCTTAACCTCCCTACTAATATCGACACAGAAACAGTTGTTATTTGGTACATGGGGTACAATACCGACAGTGATGGTTTTATGTTATTAGATGACGATTGGGAAGAGGCATTGAGCCTAAAAGCCGCTTTGGAGTTTTCAAAGGTAGCTACACGATTCAGAATGTACGAAGGATTCAGGCAAACAGTTAATATGGATTGGCTTGCTAAGTTCAATAAATTGGCTGGTCAGAAGTTTATAAGAGAATTTAACCAAAACAAGAACCTTATCTACAATGTAATGAAGAAATCATTCTTGTACTATGCGATACCGCAGGGAGGAGGTTTCGGTGGCAGGCAAGAATAATTACATCTCCATATCACTTGACCCCAACGGAGTATTAAACTTCGCAAGAACTTTCGACAATTTCAAGCCGGGGGAGATGAGCTATGGGCGTAACACACGAGTACAGAATGATGAATATAACAATACTGTAAACAGAAAACTAATCAAAGGGACAAGAGACACTTTCGATTTCGCTCCTGAAGATGCTATTACACAAAATGCAGTATTCAGAGTTTATTTTGACCTTACTTACTTCCCGTCAGCTTCATATTCTCTTTTTGTCAACAACCCGAATAATTACAACTTCGATGTAATTTTAGTAGGTGGATCAGTAAATACTTCTGATATAAACCTTTGTCTTGCCGATTTCGTTTCAAATTTAACTTTCGATATGGCTCTGTATGGACAGACCATAGCTAATGTTAGCTCGACAGTAACCAGCACAACAGAAGGGTATGTAGATTTTGAGATGACCACTGTTAATTATTGGGATTATACTGCAAAAGCGATAACTGGTAATTGTTTAAAGCATGTTGAAAAGATTCAAAGCGGTATAGATGAATCTCAGATTGGTGATTGGATGCCTCTTTGCGGTAAGGATTTACACGGTGACTTGTTCTCGCTGTGGACTACTGTTAAAGATTTACCTACAGAAGTTCCGATAGTAGGAGGGACGAATGACGGGTCGGGAGGGTATCTGATAACTTTCGTAGCTCCGTTCACCTATGTTAATAACGGGCTTCTTGAGTTAAAAGGAACACCGATTGACGGGCAGTGGATTGTTCAGATAATAAGCTCAACAACACTTCGCGTACTTGGAACTACTTATACGGCAGATTTCACAGGCGGGACGGCTACCTTTTACCCTAAGTCGCTTTCGGAGATTGGGGTGGCTACAATGGATAATCAGACTCTTTTGTGGTCTTATATTCGACTGGCAAGAACTGACCAATGGAATTTAAGGGCGGCAAAACAACCTGAGATTGGTGGAGCTGAAGATAATATATTCAGGAAGTCTTTTTATTTTAATGACCACTACAACCCAGACAGAGTATTTTACTACTATGGGGCGTACGTAACAGATGGAGCGTTTACTATCAATAACCCTCAAGCAATTTATAATTACTCAACCATTGGTCAGGAGACTAAACTAATTCAGAATAATCAGGACGCAAAGATTACTTATATTGGTCAGGCAGATTCAGGAGGAGGGCTGACTTCGGGGACATACCGTTACTCTGGTAGGTTTTTAAGTGATGACAAGACCCCAACTGGACTTTATTTGGAGACAACAGGTCAGATTAACGTTTACTCAGCCGCAGGAAATCCGAGTACGATAGGAGGGGATGAGGCGGGGTCGCCTACTGGCAAGGTTAATAATCTGGTGGTTACGTTTGATGCTGACTTGTTTAGATATTTTGAGTTAATTGCTATTTACTACACAGGTGGGGCTCAGAGCGCAACTTTAGTTAGTAGGATAGAGATTTCCAACGGGCAGACCTCGTTAAACGTTTCTCATAGCGGACTTGAACCAAATTCAGAGGCGTTTGATGCGGGTGCGATATTAACTTCGTCAACCATCTATGATATTTGCAAGTCGCTAACTATTGTAGATAACTTCTTAGTTCGCTCCAATATGAAAACTTCGAGCAAGCAGTATGACTTGTCGGGGTTCTTCAAAACGTTTGAGCATACTATTTATTCTCAGCCGATAGGACAAATTGGAACTGTAATTACTCCAGGTTCGCCATTGAAGATTGGAGAGTACCAGATTCCGTTAAACATGGAATCTAACGGAGGTTTCATGCTTTTTGAGTGTTACCGATTAATGGCGAAAGTCAGGTATAAAGACGGGGCTTACTCACCTCTATTTTGGGTTGATGATATTAAGATAGACTTTAACGCTTATAATATTACTAATGCCCCGACAAACCCCAACTTTACAAACCGTAGGGTAGGTAACTTACTTAGTTCGACAGGGTATAACTTGAATACAGGGTCGAATACTTATGTTCCGTTCCTTTATTTCTCAGGGTACGACCTTAACTATATTATAGAAGGTGTTCCAATAAGCGAATTAATAGATGAGATTATTATTGAGAGAGCCGAGGTAGTGAGGGAGGTGTTGAGTTCGGGGATTACGGTGATGGGGGTGAGTGGTCAAGAGGGAGTAATACCAATCTTTTTAAAATTTAACTATAATCTAACCAATACAGCAGCGGATATAGGGTTTTTCCCCTTCTCGGTAGGAAATAATTTATCGCCATTCGCTACTAATCCTACTTACCCAAGCGCCTTCACAGAAGAGAGAAGATGGGGTGCGTATTATACCACAGACGGTATTTTTCAGGATTATCACTCTGTATTACCTAATGATCAATTAATTTCTTTAGGCTCTACTATTAACACTACTCAATCTATAATACCATCTGGCGCAGCTCCGTTTGACATCATTGATGAGGCTGAGTACAGAGAGTTTACAGCAGTAACTAATTCACCAAATTTCAATACTGTAACTATTGACGATGGTGGTTTAGTAGTAGATTCAGAAACCTTTACAGGAACTACAGTAACAAACACAGTAACTTACGCTCCAGTGGGGGCTGATTTGGTTTTTATTAATCAGCCGTGCCTTGCGCTACACTTTACGTCAGATTTAGATAATGTGGTAGGTACAGGAACAGACTACGGAGTTTATCAAACTTATTATTACAGAGGAATTTCAGTTTACGATGCAGCATATAACCCTGATACTTCCAAATACGGAAACAGAAGTCAAAGCAGAGGCGTGGCAATTTGTGAAAGAATAGATACTTCTGTTTTATCTGGAGTTGTTGGTGTGGGAGATACGCGCGGGGCGTTCGGACAAGACGTGTTTACTCAGGGAACGTTTATGAAAATGCGCGCCCCTTATAAATTAGCAACATCAGGATTTACAGTTATACAAGATGCTGATGAGCATACTGGCTACGGAGGCGGGATGCTATTTTACTCTCAAAACCTTGTGAACAGTCAAATGGTATTTAAAGACACCCCTGACGACTTCAATACATGGAATTTCCCCAACGTTAGTTTTTATGAGTGGTTTTATTGGTGGAAAGGGTTTCAGGACAGCGTACCTTACGACCAGTCTTACGGTTACATCAATAAGCCTAACACAGATGTAATGTACGATGGACAGACGATTGTTTCAGTGCTGCCAGCGA
>CAZBMJ010000042.1:0-17301 GCA_964493205.1 uncultured Myxococcales bacterium | reverse complement strand
TTAATATTTTTAAATATTATCTTCTATAACTTTTTTATGAGAGCGTAGCTATATACTGTGATCTTTTTTCATCATGTCTTTCACTTCTTTCAAACTAAAACCAAAAGAACGCAAAGCCATAATTTGTTGCAGCAGTACTAGATCTTTTTCTGAATAACAGCGATATTGATTGCTAGATCTAGACTCAGGCTTTAATAAACCAATTTTGTCGAAATGCCTAAGCATCCTAACTGACATACCGGTCAATTCGCTAATTTCACTTATCCACCATGAAGTCATCTTGATCTCCTTTATTAGGATTATAGGGTATGACACTGTGTCAAGCTCAAGAGCTTAATTGACAATTTTTTCAATATATTTTATGGACTAATACCAATATTAAAACCGCTATTAATCACTGTCAATATCAGCTTAAATAAGGATCTTGCCAAAATATTTTTTCGTCATGGTATTTAATTCGTTAAACGTGAAATAATATATATAATTTATTATTAATCAGGTGTAGCTGATGTGACATACTCTTCAAGCTTGACAGTGGTTAAATCTAAACCTTGAGATGTTAATGAAACTTTGAATGCATCTTTATCAATTTTTTTATTAAGTATAAATTTAACATTACCAACCTTAGCACCCGTAAATATATTATTACTAGTTTTTCCTGTTTCACTATTAATAATAAATTTAACATTGCTAAGATCAGCATTTGTAAAATCACAATTGATTAAGGAAGCCACTTTAATCTCTGCCCCACTAAGATTAGCATTTACAAAAGATAAATTGCTCATAATTACACTATCAAATTTAGCGTTCTCTAATATTGTCTCTTTAAATGAGGTGTCAGTAAGCAATTTTGAAAAATACTGTAGATTTTCCATACTTGCCCTATCAAAAGTTGCACCTGCAAGACGGAGAGAATCAATAAAAATGGAATCATTAAGTTCTGCTTTAGTAAAATTAGTATTTTTAATAGATGATTCTATGAATTTTGCCATATTAAGTTTTGTTCCAGTAAAATTAGTATTTTTTAAATTTGCACGAGCAAAATTGGGATTTTTATATGTATAGGTGGTACCAGATATATAATTAGGTTTACTGCGATCAGAAAAATTAGGCTTATCAGAAAAATCAATATTAGATAAATCTTGATTTTCAAGTTCAGCTTTTTCAAAAAAATTAGAAAATATTTTTTTATTTTCTATTAGATATTTAACGTTGTAATCAGAAAGATCTTTTTTATCTTGATTATTAAGTGAGTCTTCATCTTTTGCAATTAAATCATAGAATTTTTGAATTTCTTGATTTTGTTCTGGTGCTTCATTCGTAGAAGACACACCATCGTTGGATTTATCAGATGATTTACCTGGAGAAGACAAATTTAAATTGCATCCAACTAAAAAACTTAATAAAACATAGTAAAATTTGTATTTCATTTTCATTTAACAATCCACCATAAAATTAAAGCCCAAAACAAACTAGTTTGAGCTTTAATTTTTTATTCCGTCTAAAATCAACCAGCTTCAAACACGAAGGTTTTTCTTATAGGCACAAGACCTTTGGTAGCTTTAGGGAACTTAATACGATTGATAATATCCATTATACAATCGGCAACTTTTGGATCACCTAAACTATTATCAATAACCTTGATCTTAACTACACGACCCTCTTCATTGATAGCCCATTCAAGACCAACTTTACCCTTAAGTTTAGCATTGGTTTTCAAAGCTCTTTCATAGCATTGCTGAATACCACGTTCACGACGCTTAAGTGCCATACGAACGCCTTTTTCATCAATACCACCAGCTTTAATAACTGCTTCCGTGCTTTTTACGAACGCTTGAGGAACAACGCCTTGTTTGCCAGAAACAGAACCTACACTTCCGCCTGCACCAACATCAACAGCACCTATATCAGCACTTGTGCCCTCACCTAGTGCGCCTTTTTGGCCGATTCTTGTACCACCAGTTACTCTCACACCACCGCGTTCAGATAAGGCTGCACCCAAATCTTTGCCTACAACAGCTCCTGATTCGAATACGTTAGTTAAACCGCCTTCGTCACTGGCTGAACCAATAGCTGCTAACAAACCAGCTCCTGAAAGTTGTTTTCTAACTTCAGCTCTTCTATCACCAACAGGACCTTTTGCTGGTGGGCCTGATGGTTTGGCAGCTTTCGCCTGTGCTGATGGTTTGGCAGCTTTTTCAGGAACTTCTTCAGGTTCCTCTTCTTCTTTTTTCTTTACTTCTTTTTTCTTTTCTGGTTCAGGCTCAGGCTCAGGTATTTCTTCCTTAACTGGAGCCAGTTTTTTCACAAAGTTAACATAATCTTCTTGAGACGGAGGCGGAGGTGGTTCCACATTCATAATAAGAAAGAATGCTAATGTATGAAGCAAAAAAGATGCTAATAAAATACGATTAAAAAGTTTATCTATTGACCCATTTGGGCTTTTTGGCTTTTCCATACTTACCCTCATTAATCTTCAAGCTTAACAATGGCGAATTTAAACTCAGGAAAACCTGCTTCACCAGCTGTTACTAAAGCTTTACTAACTGTGCGAAATGGAACATGTTTGTCTAATACAAAAATAATCTTACCACCGGAATTTTCTTTATCAGTTAATTGAGAAGTTATATTCTGCATCTTTTTTACTTCCAATAATTTTTGTTTTAATGGACGAATCACAAATTGACGTTCTAGTGAAGCCTTTGGCACCTCAAATTTTTGGTCTAACTGTATGATTACTTGATCATCAACACTTATAACAGGTATTGATTCAATCCAAATATTTCTTCCATCAGGCGTTCTATCCATTCTTTGTGCGCCGGTTATCATTACTACAATAGCATCTTGTGGGCTTTCTAAAGATGTTGACATGGGAAGCTTTACTGAAGGATCTTGTACTGTTATAGGACTTGCTGCAAAAGTTTTTACAAAGTAAATCAATATAATAGTAACAATATCCATAAGAGAAGTTAAGGACGGTACAGCCGCATCCAAACCTCCCTTTCCTCCCGCTCGTCGTCGTTTACGCGCCATTTTGTATATTCTCCAACTAATTTAAGTTTTATACAGATTATCCAACGATACCTGCTGCAAACGAAATACTAGGAAATAAGGGTTTTTTATTACTATCTAACCTACTTGCATCCATACACTGTATTATAACATCAAAAATAACTTCTTGATCTGCCGTAATAACCAAACGATTTTCCTCTTGATTATCCGCTTTTATTTTTTCAAGCTCGCTTCTTAATGCTGCATAATCATATTCAGCTTCACCATCTTTATTAATAACCATTCCTATTAAGGGCATTTTTTTTGCAGCATTAACTGGATCGTCCCTATCGCCCATCTTTACCACTCCCCTAATAGATAGATTAAAACCTTTATCAGTTACAAATAATGTAAGATTTAGTGGCCTTTTATCATCTTCAGGAGCAGCCCCTCCCATACCACTGGATAATTTTTGAGCTTCAGATGAAAGCGTTCCAAGTGGAAGCAATGCGGACATAGAAATCATGGCCAAAATTAACATGAATATCAGATTCATGAAGGGCAGCATGTCCGGTTCTGGAAAAGGCGCATCACCGCCGCGTGATCCTCGTTTAGAAGCCATAAATACCTCTTAAAACCTATTCTTTATTTCTTACGAGCACGAAGAGTATTTTCTAATTTCAAAGAAAATAGATCTATCTCATCCATAATTTTTTTAGTGGTTCCAGATAAAAGCATAAAAACTATTGTCACTGGAATAGCTGCGATAAGACCAAAAGCAGTCGTGTTCATAGCAACAGCAATAGCACTAGTTAGCAATGCTGATTTTTGATCAGCAGGAGCTTCAGCTACAGTCTTGAATGCGTCTATAAGACCCATAACTGTTCCAAGTAACCCTAAGAGAGTTGCTAAGGAAGCTAAACCGCCCAAGGAACCTGTTCTTTTTAACAATAAAGGAGTAGACTCTAGCGTCGCTTCTTCAATACCTGAAGAAACCGCGTCTTCACCCCTATCAGCATTTATCAAGCCACCCTTTAACACACGAGCTAGTGCAGCTTTTGGCAAACGCTCACATATTTGTATAGCTTCTGAATCTTGGTTATTTTTTACTGCCGCTAATACTTTATTATAAAGAGCATTCCCATCAGTGTTATAAACAAAGAACAAAGCATATATTCTTTCTACTGCTACTGCTACTGCTACTACAGAAACACCAGCAATAGGAATCATCCAAAATCCACCATCAACAAAAAACTGCGAAATTTCAGCTATCATTATTCTATCCTCTTGTTAAAATCTAATTAGGACACTCTTATTAACAACAATAAAAGCATACTAAATTTCTAAAAATTAACCAATTTATTATACTTTAATATAATTTATAGGCCTTTAAAATAAACTCCACTATTTTTAACTTTTAAATTAAAAACATCATTTTTTAATTCTTCATAAATTTTTTCATAACCATTAAAATCATAAGCTCTAGGACTTACTGTCATTTTTGCTCTAGAAATAAAAGTCATAGCTTCTGGCTGATCCTTTTTTCCATGCAGAGATGTATCTTCTAATTCTAATGTTTCAGCCAAAGCAAAAGAGCTCACAAAAAATAAAAATATATAAATTTTAAAAATACTAATTACAAAAGTTAACGTTTTCATACCATTAAAGCTCTCCAGTAAACTTTTTATCAAATAATGTCAACCATGATTTTAATTTTAAGTATCCTCATCAAAATCAGATAATTCTTCTTCTTCATCAATGATTTCGTCCTCTTCTTCATATTCATCTTTAATTTTAGACTTTTTCTTTTTCTTATCTTTTTTCTTTTTAGATTTTTTCTTCTTTTCAGGCTTAGCTTCTTCTTCTTTTTCTTCTTTTGGCAAAACAGCTTCTTCTGCTTCTTTATTTTCTATTTCTTCCTTATTTTCTTCGGGAAGGCTTTCCTCTGGTTGCGCTGATTCAGTATTTTCGTCTAATTTCTCTTCTTCTTTAGGCTCTTCCTCAGCTTCTTCTGGCTCTTCTGACACTGCAGGTTCTTCCATTTCAATTTTTTCAGCTAAAGTTTTCAAATACTTATTAGCTTCATCGATTCTTTCTTTAGATAAATTTGGTTGTGTTAAAAACTCTTTAAAATTATCAGCTGCAAGCTTAAATCGCTCAAGCTCACTTAAGCCTTCTTGTTTAAAATCAAAGTATAATAACCCTAAATTAAATCTAGCAGATTTATCTTCTGGCTTTAAAACCAACGCTTTTTCATAAGCCACTACAGCTTCTGATAATTTTTTATTGGCAGTATAAGCATTACCTAAAAGAAGTTGATTGGTAGGATCTTGTGGATTAAGAGCCACAAGCTTTTTTATTTGTTCTAAACCTTCTTTAACTTTGCCACGCGTTAACAATAATAATCCATAACTTTCTAAGCTTTCTGCAATAGGCTCATATTTAACAGCTTTTTCGTACGAATCTAGAGCCTCATGATGTTGTTCTAAAGCCAAAAATGTATGACCTTGATAACGATTTAAGCCACCATGAGCTGGAGCTATTGCTAGAGCGTTTTTTGCCACAAACTTAGCGGCAGCATACTGCTTAGTATCATAAAAAATTCTAAGCATTATGTATAAAGCTTCAACATTTTCAGTTTCAAGTTCAATAGCTAGCCTGCCGTATTTTTCAGCTGTGACTAAATCATTTTTTAAATAAGCAAGCTTTGCTGCCAAAACTTTAGGAAAAGCTGCATCAGGAAAATCTGTTAAATACTTATTTACTAAATCATCACAATAGGTAACTTGGTTAAGCTTATATTTAGTAACTAACAAGTTATTTAAACAATTGGAATCTTGTGGATTTATATTTAAACAAAGTTCATAGTTACTAGATGCTTCCTCTAACAAATTAAGCTGTTCATAAGCAAGCGCTGCATTATAAAAAGCGGGAAGCAAAGTTTTATCAAGTTCTTTTGCTTGATTAAATTTTTCTAAAGCGAGTTGATTATCTTTATAAAGAGCTTCAGCACCTTCTTTAAAAACTAATAAAGCCATTTCATTATCAGTATAATTTTTGTCTGGCTTAATTAAGCCTTTTTGTGAAGCGCAGGCAACATTTAATACAACAAAAAGCAACAAAGCCAAAGACTGAAAAGGTCTAGAAGAGTAATTTTTTATTTTCTTATTCATTATCTTCGTCCTCGTCATCATCATCATCTTCTTCTTCGTTATCATCTTCTTCATCTTCATTTTGTTCTTCTTCTACTTCTTCCTCTGTATCTTTTTCCTCAGATTCTTTTTGTGCATCTTCCTCTTCTTTGGTTTCATCTTCTAAAGTAATCAAATCAGGATCTTTTTCTTTAGGATGAAGGATAGAAGCCATCTTTGATGTACTTAACATACGACCTTGACCAGATAAGCCATAGGTATGCCTTTCTACAATAACATCACCAAGTTTTTGATATTGTCCTGGTTTTAACTTGCTTAAAGCTAATAAAATATTATCGAGCATTTTTGGTGGAGAATCATAAGCACTCAAGGCAATTTCATAAGCTTGTTTATAAGCATCTAGAGCTTTATCTTCTAGCACAGCTGCTTTATCTTCCAGTAACACAATATATTCATCACAGGCATAATCATCTATGGCGGCTACATCCCTTGGACAGGGAGCACTTACTAAAGTTTTAGCTAAATGAGCATAAAGCTCACCAATTCTATACATACTTTCAGCATTCCAAACTGGTTGAGCATAAGCCTTAATAATATTCTCATTTTTTTGAGATAATTCTTGTAATTTTTTCATCATAACAGTTAACTGCTCACCCTGAGCTTTACCTGTTCTGGCATTAATAGTTAGCTTCTTAAATGAATCTTGCTCTGGTTTTTCTAAATAAAGTTGAGTTTTAGCCACATAAAAAGCTGCTATTGCAGAATCTTTTTCTGGATTATACCTAGTAACAGCTGACCTGTAATAAGTATCTCTTGATTTTTCGTACTGTTTCTTTTGAGCTACATTAGAAGTCTTTACAGCTAAGTCATTATAAGTATCTGCAGCTGAAACCATAGCTTCAATAACTTCCGAAGATTTAGATTCAACAGAATTATACTTTTTAATAAATTGCTCTAACATAGCTATTTGCTTAGCTTGCTGACCCATTTGCTTATATAATGAAGCTGCCGTTAGTAATGCTACTCCCGCCTCTTCTCTGCTTGGGTATTTATTGGCAAATTCTATAAAAGAGTCAGAAGCATTTTTCAAATCTCCCGCTGCTTCATATAAAAGAGCCTTATTAAGCATAGCATCCCCAGCAGACTCAGATTTAGGATCTTGTTTAATAATGCCATCATAAGCTTTAGCTGCATCGGTAAATTTTAACATTTTTTCAAGTAAAAAGGCTTCTTGAAAACGAGCACTGGCAGCATATTCACTTTGCGGATATTCTTTGTAAAGCTTTCTGTAATATGGCAGGGCATCAGAGCTGCTACCAGATTTTACAATGGCTTGGGCGGTGTTAAAGATCATTATATCTGCATAAGGATTTTGTGGGTCTTCTTGCAAAAGTACACCAAATAATGCAGCCGATTCTTTAAACTTATCTTTAGCATCGTTAATTTGATCAGCTTTAAATAAATTATTAGCTTCTTCAAACACTGCTCTAGCAATTTTGAAACGAGCATTACCTTCAATTCGAGCAAAATCTTTACCCTGGCCACCTAAATCTTGTTCTCTAAAACGTTTAGATAACTCTGCAACTTTTACCCAATCTTCTTTACTAACTGCTTCGTCTATCAAAAGTCTTGCGGCAACACTAGCAGCTGCAGATTGAGGATATTTATCGATAATAAAAAAGAAGCGAGATTGCGATTCTTCTAATTGCCCGTATACGTAAAAAATGGCAGCAGCATGGAAGTATAAAATAGGAGCTCTTTCATCATTAGGAGCTACGCTTAAAAATTCGTCAATAGCTTCCAAATAATCTGTACCCATTTTTGGTATTTCTTCAGCTTCTTTTCCTACTGATTTAGAAGTTAAATTATCAAAATCAATTGTTTTAAATTTATTTCTTTTAGCAGCTTGTTCCAACACATTTCTATAAGTAAACACAATATTAAAAACAGCATCAGCTCTAAAAGTACCAGGCATTGGCAATGGATAATCTTTTAATAATTTATAAGCATCTAGCGCAGTTTTGAAGCGCCTTAGCTCATAAGCCGACTCAGCAAAGTAAAATATTGCTTTATAAGTATCTTCTTTCTCTGGATACTCTTTTATGTAACGAATGTATAAATCAGCAGCTTTTTTGAAATTTAATTTAGCAGCGCCTTTATTTTCATCTTTTCCTTCAGCCATTAATTCTTTGCCAGTTTTATGATAATAAACAGCTAAAGATAACATAGCATCACGAACAGCATCTCGAGCAAATTTAGCACCATCACTAGAGGGTTTTTGAGACTTAACCCAACGGCTTCTCTGTCCATAACGCTTAATAATATCTATATTTTTCTTTCTAGCCTTTTCTAATTCTCCAGCTTCTTGGTAAACATCTACTATTTGACTATCAATACGTGGATTATCAGGATTTTTTGGTGCTAGCTTAATAGCTAGTTCAAAAGCATTAATAGCTCCAATTAATTTCGATTCATCAAGAAGTTGTTTGGCCACTTCCAGCATAATGTCTCTAGTAAACGCAGGCTTTTTTAATCGGACAAAATAATCGTAAACAGATTTTGCTAGTAAAGCGCCTTCTTGTTCAGCTAATTCTTTCTGTTCTTCCTTATTTTTACTCAAAGATTTTTGCGTGCCTATATTTTGCTTTTCAGAAAAACTTTTAACAATGTAGCGTATTACTTCTTCCCTCATGCTTGAATCTGTTATTTGGGAATCTTTAGCATAAAATAAGCGCAATAACTTAACAAAATTTTCAATGGCTAAATCATAATTATCTTTTTGAAAATAAGTCCAAGCTATTTTATAAATTGCCTTATCATAAAGAGGAGATTTTTTATTTTTAGCAACTTTATTATAAGCATTTATGGCGTTGTCATATTCGTCCATATCATAAAAATATTCACCAAGACGAAACCACACTTCTTCTACAAATTTACTCTTAGGATACTTAGCTATAAGCTGTTGAAAATACTTTACAGCCTTGTAAAAATCTCCTTCATACCACAAACTTAACGCGTACAAATAATAAACGTTATCTATGTGCCTAAATTTTGGATAATTCTTAATTAAGGTTTTATAAGCCGTTATTGTTCGCGAAAAATTTTCTTCTGGATACTCAACAGTATCTATTCCTTTCTCTTTAGCATCACTATAAAGAGCTAATTTTCTAAAATATTCTTTTTCATCAATATCAAAAGACATCCAACCATAGTTATACAATGCATCTGGGGTAAACACTTGATTATTTGGATTATGCTTTATAGCTTTTTCGTAAGCTAATATGCTATCTTGCAAAGCTTTATCATATGTTTTTTCTTTATCAAATAAAGCTCTTTTAGTATATAATTCAAGATTTTGCTGATAATTTTTTATAAGTCGATTACGAACAGCAATTTTTTCTTCTTTTTGTTTCTTTATAGCGGATTCATTATCTTCCACTACTTTGTTAAGCAAAAATATTTCTAAAACTTTTTCATCTTTAGGCACAAAACTAGGCTCTATATCTTGCATAGCTTTTTCTTCTGGACTTAAAACTCTTTCTACTTCTTCCTCAGGAGCTTTAACTTCAGAAATACTTGGCACTTCTTCAGCCTGAGGTGCTGTATCTTGTATTACGGGTTGTGCTTCTTCAACTTGAGGCTCTGCATCTTTTATTACAGGTTGTGATTCTTCAACCTTAGCTGATTCTTGAGCTGGTTTTTCCGTTTCTAAAACGGCAGGCTGTTCTGGCACTTCTGCTTTTAAAGTTAATGAAAATAAAATTATAAATAGTATTTTTATAATTAATAATGAGTAGCGTATCATAATGAACCGCCATTTTTGTCTAATTCTTGTATATTCTTATTAAAATTATCTTGACTATCAGTTTGGTATTGCCATACAGTATCAAGCTGCTTTTTTAAGTTTTGAGTTTCTAAATAAGCTAAATCTGCTCTTTGGTATTCAGCTTGAGCTAAAAATTCATTAACATCTTTTGCAGTATTAGTGAGAGCTTCTCTCTGAAGATTCATTGCCGCTTTTATATATTCTTCTTCATTTTGCTTTTGAGTAATAATTATTGTTTGCAAAGATTCATAATTAACACTATTTTGGGCTATATTTTTTGAAATTTTTTCTATATTTTCTCTAGATTTTAAAAGTCTATTCTTTAAAATTAAAATTTCTTCGATATCATCTTTATTAGCCAATAAATAATCAGGCAAATCTTTCACAAAAAATATATTAGAAGTAGAAGTAGATAAATCAAATAATGGCAAAAGATTTTCTGATTTTTTTGCTAAATAAACAAGTTCAAGCTTAATAGCTTTGTAATTGGATATTAAAACATCATACACCTGCCTACCCTCATCATAACGAGCAGAACGAGCATACAAATGAGCCATAACAGTAAATATTTTAGGCGTTAACCAGTCAATTTCTTTTTGGTTTCTAAATTTTTGAATTATATCTAATGCTTTTGATAAAGCTTGAGATTCAACAAAAATTCTGGTTTTTTCATCAACTTTTTTATACGCACCTAGAGAACCTGCAGCATCGTCAGCTTTTTTAAGTAAAACAGTAATTGCCTCAAAAGCTATTTCTTCTTCAGAAAAACCTGCTACTTCATAGGCAGCTAAAGCTTCTTCATACATAGCCCTATGTGCATAAATTCTAGCTTTTGCCAATATTGCCTTATTTTTTACAACAATATCTTCAACACTAATTATAGGCATTTTATCAATTTCTTCAAAGGGCTTTAAAGCAGTTTTTAAGGGCTTTTTGGAAAAATCTTTAACAGATACAGTAGCTAAAATATATTTGGCTCGTATGGAAAAATCTGTATTAACAGGTATTTGCTTTAAAATATTTATAGCTTGTTTAGGGTTTATTTCTAATAAACTTTTAGCCATAGCATAACGCATTTTCACAGGAAGTTGCTTAAATTCTTTTCTATAATTATTATAAATTTGTCTAGCTGATTTTACATCTTTTAATGCTAACGAACACTCAAACAGTCTGATCAAAATAATTTTTCTATCATTTTGTTCACTAGAACTTCTATATATTTCTTCAAAAAGCTCTTTTGCTTTTACATATTCATCAAGACGAAAATATGACTCTGCCGCTATCCATTTTTCTTTATTAGTCGGTAATTCTTGTAAAAAGCTTAACGCTTTACGGTAGTGATGCTGACGAAAATAAATTCGCGCATTCACATAAGCATATGTTGTAGGCAGTGGTTCTACAACTATTTCTGGTATAATAGGCAAAATAACTTCAGGTTTTTTTTTGACTTTCTTTCTGTACTTAGATGTTTTTGCATAGGAAACAGATGAAGAAAGTAGTAAAAAAAGAAGAATGTAAATTGGTTGCAAAGATTGCATAGATCTACTCCTCTTTAACTTTTGGCTCAATTATTTCTTCTGTTGATTCCGCCGCAGGCTCTGCAGCAGGTTGCTCAGAAGGTAAAGAGTCTACCTTAGATTCTTCAGGAACAGATGGTTCAGAAACTGACGGTTCAACAACAACAGGAGCTGGCTCACTTTCAGAAGCCTTTTCAGAAGCTTTTTGTTTTTCTAAAAGTTCAGCTTCTTTTTTAACTATGTCATCAAGTTCATTACAAGTTAAATAAGGAAAATAATCTTGATTTTCTTCTGAAAATATTTCACTAGTAACCTTTGCATACGTAGTTTTAGTAGGATTGCTTCTTAAACCGCTCTTTGGCAGAGTCAAAAGGTCTATAACTGTTGTCTGACCACTTAAAATATAAAAATCTCTCTTAAAAGACAAATCGAAGTTATAGGAAACACCGCCTTTAATCCATTTTCTTTCAACCAATAATAAAGAAACATTTAAGGTATGTTTGCCTTCTCGTAATGGCGCATTAAATAAAAGTTCATCGCCTTCTTTCTCATGCTCTTGCTCCATGATTGCTAAGCCATCAATACTCACAGTTTTTCTAAGCAATTTATATTTTTGAGCATCTTCATTGGTAAAGCTAACTCTTAAACGACCTTGATTTAGCACTTCATCCATTGAAACAATAGCTGCAGATTGCAAAAAGTTAGGACGAACAGAATTATTGAATCTTACATTAACCCCTCTAAAAAAAGGCGTTACAGCATTTGCTTCTTCAAACAAATCAATATTTATATGATTTTGATAGCCACTCTTAGCGATAAAAGTTTGGGCTTTAGTAATTACTTCATGCCTTTGGACTTGGAGCCTGGATATTAAAGTATTTTTAAGCCTGGTGTACGTTACTTTTGCAGTAATAGAGTGACACCCTTGTGGCACAGCCCCAAAATACAACTCTTCCCTATCACCTTTGTATCTTCTATATTCATTTATTTCATAAAAAGGAGAAGACTCATTATCCATATAAAGTTCTAATTTTTGTATTTTATACAGCCTAGGTGAAGCTGAAATTTTAAAACCTAAATGCAAATAAGCAGAAGAATCAAATACTTTTTCTTCAATAGCTTTTTCCATTTCCACAAGAGCTTCTAACTTAGATAATTCTTCTTCTTGCTGAGATTGTTTGGTTATTAACGCAGAATGTTTAGATTCCATTAAATCTTGTATGGATGGAAGTTCGCTTGCACTTTGTTTTCTTGAAGATTTACGTTTTTTCTTTTTTTTGCTTTTCTTTTTCTTCTTTTTAGAAGAATCATCCATCTCGTCATTATTATTACGTGCAAGAAGATTATCACTCTTAGTATGCAGCGGCACCACAGCAGCAAAAGCTACATGAGCGTATACAAACCATATACAAAGCAATATTTTTAACACACCAAATTTATATTTTAGGTGACATGTTCTTATCATCAGCTGCCTCTTGCCACTTGGACTATCATAAACCCACAGAAGCTTATTTCCTAAATTTTTTCCTATCCAAGGAAACTTCTCTGTATAGACCCAGTGTTAAGTGATTTTTCTATTAGTTTTTTTACTGCAACAAACAGAAATAATGCCAAAATTTTAATTTTAAAAACTACTAATAAACACTTTTCACCAGATTTAAACACATAAATCTATTATTAAAATCATTACCAAATATAGCAAACTTAATTAGTTTATTAAAATAAACTCACAATTCTAAAAAAACAAGACCAGTCTTTAATAAAATATTTTACATAAAATGCCTATTAAGCAAAGCTTTCGCCAAACTTAAACGATCTGCATACTGCAAATCCCCACCTACTGGAACTCCACTGGCGATTCTAGATACTTTTAAAGACTCTGGTGATAATACCTCTTTTATATATAAAGCCGTTGCTTCACCCTCAATACTTGATGGTGTAGCCAACACCACTTCTTTAATTATTTTAGATTGGAATCTTTCAAGTAATTGCTTAATCCGCAACTCATTGGGCCCTATGCCGTTTATAGGCTGTAATACACCGTGCAAAACATGATAACTTCCCATAAAAATTGAACTTTTTTCTATGGCCATCAAATCTTGTATACTTGATACTACGCATAAAACAGCTTCATCTCGGCCAGTTTTGTTACATATGGCACACAAAGGAGCCTGTGCAGTAAGATTGCAACATCTGCTACACTCAACTACATTGTTAGCCACGTTTACCAGGCTTTGCGCTAAATCAACAATTTGATATTTTTGCTGCTTTAATAAATGAAGCACAAGCCTAAGAGCTGTTTTTTCGCCAACCCCAGGCAAACGAGATAAATTTTGTACTAATACTTCTATGGGATCTGGCGACATAGACTATAAACCAAAGCCAGAAGTAAAAGATTTTAGATAGTCTATCATGCTCTCTCTTAACTGAGATGTGGCATGGTTTACTGCAGATTTAACTAAATCTTGTAAAAAAGCTTTATCATTCAATAAACTTTCGTCAATTTCAATAGATTCTATCTCAAAACTGCCATTCATGAGTACTTTAACCATATCCCCACCAGCACTACCTTGTGCTTTTTGACTTTTTAACTTTTCTTGAATGTTTTTTTGCATTTCACCAGCATTTTTCATTAAATCAAAAATTTTTTTAGGATCAAACATACAATTTACTCCAGTATGATATAAAAACAAACTATGAAAAAAGGATTTAACTACGTCAAAGAAAAGATAAAGCAAGTCCCAGCATTGCCTGGGTGTTATTTAATGCTCGATTCCAATAATGAAATATTTTATATAGGCAAAGCTAAAAACTTAAAAGCACGTATTAAGTCTTATTTTTTGCATACCGATAAACGTTTATTTGTTCAATTACTAGAAGCTATACTTTTTGATCTTGAAATAATAGTTGTTAAAAATGAACTTGAAAGTTTAATTTTAGAGCGAGATCTTATTAATAAGCATAAACCTCGTTTTAATATTATGCTCAAGGACGATAAAAATTATTTATTATTAAAATTAAAAAAACCCATCCTAAGCTCTGATAAAAAAAATCTTAAGTTTCCTAAATTAGAAATAGTAAGAAAAACAAAAAAAGATAACGCTAAATATTTTGGTCCATTTCCATCAGCATCCAAACTTAGATCAACGCTTGATATTATCAATAAATATTTTAGCTTAAGAAGTTGCCCTGATAACGTCATCAATAATCGTATACGTCCTTGTATTCAACACCAAATTGGCCGCTGTTATGCGCCTTGTGTATACGACATTACTAATTACGAACAAGAGCTAGATAACGTAAGCTTATTCTTAAACGGCAACTCTTCTGAAATTAACAAGCGCTTAACTATAAAAATGCTAAATTTTGCGCAAGCTGAACAATTTGAGCAGGCAGCTAAGATTAGAGATCAAATAGAAGCCATAAAAACTTCTTTGACTACTCAAGTTATTAAGCAAGTGAATAATCAAAAAAATCAAGATATTATAGGATTTGCCCGCATAGCTCAAGAAGTCACTATCACTCAAATACAAATTACTCACGGTAGTTGGCAACAAAGCAAGAGCTTTCATTTTAGTAATCAGCTATTTTCTGATGAAGAAATTTTAAATAATTTTCTGCATCAGCTCTATTTTAATCATGAAATCAGTATAATTCCCCACGAAATCATTATACCTTTTAACATTAAAAAAGAGCTTGCTGCTTTAAATATATTTTTAAATAACAAATCAAATAAAAAAACTACTATTATTTACCCAATTAAAGCAAAAAAAGCTGCTTTATTAGATATAGCAAATCAAAATGCTCTACAAGCACTAAAAGAACACTTAAATTATAACCAAAAAAATCAAGAAAATTTAGAATCTCTCCAGAATATTCTATCTTTAAAAAATATTCCTAGGCGCATAGAATGTATAGACATATCGTTAATACAGGGCACTAACCCTGTGGGTTCATTAGTAGTTTTTATTGACGGCATCATGGATAAAAAACTTTACCGCTCATTTACTATAAAAAATATTGAAGGCAACAATGATTTTTTAATGATCAATCAAGTAGTTTCAAGAAGGCTTAAACAAGGGGTTCTAGAAAATAATTTACCTGATTTACTACTCATAGATGGCGGCAAAGGGCAATTAAGTGCTGCCCTAGATGCTGCACAAGAACAAAATATTATAATTTCACCAGAAACTTTTTATATAGCTGCTATTGCTAAAGCGAGAACTTCAAAAAATACAGAAGAACGACTTTTTGTTCCTAATAATTCAGAAGCTATAATTTTGCAAAAACATACAAAAGAGAGATACTTGGTAGAACGAATACGTGATGAAGCTCATAGATTTGCTTTAACAAAGCATCGTCAAAAAAGGCGTAAACAAGATTTATCAAGCAGGCTTTTAAGTATAAAAGGCTTAGGCAAAGTTAGAGCCCTTGCTTTACTAAAACACTTTGGTAGTATTAATAATATAAAAAATGCTCAAAACACAGAAATAGCTAAATTATTAAAAATAAGCGAAGAAAAAGTTTTAGAAATATTAAGAAATTTAAATTAAAATTGGGAGTTATCATATGTTTAAGTTATTAAAAAAAATAGCAATAAAAATTGATTACTTATTCTGTACATTGTTTCCTGTATTGCCAAAATCTTCTGATAATTTTGCTTTTAAAAATGATGAAGAGAGAAAAACTTATTATAGTACATATAGCTCCTTTGAAAATGAGCCTATTGAAAAATTTTCTATAATGAAACTCATCATTGTTTTAGCAAAAGCATTATCAATTTATATTATCTTATTATTTATTTTTATTTTATATTATATTTTATTTTTAAATTAAAATAATTTCTTTAAATTACTCTCTTGATAAACTTTTTTGAACAAGTATAAACTTAATATAATTAAGGTGGTTAAAAATATGATTAACGCTGATTATATCTATAGTTTTATAAACCGACTCAATATTAAAGATATTAGTGTTTTTATATTTTTTGTTATTCTTATCTCCCTTATTCTGAAAATTTTTAGAGCTCTTATAAATTGGCTTTCAAAAAAATTTCCTTCTAAAAGAATGTTTGTTTTTGCTTGGGTTCCTATTACTCATTTTATTCTTTATTTTGGGGGATTATTTGTATCTTTTTACATCATTTTTCAACCAAGTCGTGAATTGTTAATTGGTTTTATTGTAAGCGGCTTTCTTTCTCTTGGATTAGCTGCAAAAGATGCCAGTACATCTATTATGGCAGGATTTTTTTTACTCACAGATAAACCTTTTCAGATAGGTGATCGTATTACCTTTCAAGAGCACTATGGGGAGATTTTAGAAATAGGATTGCACTCGGTTAAACTTTTAACTCTAGACAAAAGTGTTGTTACTATTCCTAATAACCGATTTCTTACTGATTCTGTGAAGTCAAATAGTGCGGGTGATGTAGAAATGATGACCAGCGTTGACGTACATGTACATGCCGAAGCTGATTTATACAAAATCAAAAAAATTCTTCATCATGAAGCAGAAATTAATCAATATGTAGATACTAAAAGTAAAATTATAATTATTAGTAAAGAGCTATTAGGTGGAAATGGCGTAGTTTACTTTTTAATGACACTAAAATGTCTTCTAAAAGATGCACGCCTTGAAAAAGCATTTCAAACAGATTTTCTTTTGAGTGTAAATAAAAAATTTAAAATAAATGGTATCAGAGGTTTGAACTCTATCTAATCAGGTAATTTAATGAATAAACTAAAATTAATTTTTTCGCTCATATAGCTACGCTCTCATAAAAAAGTTATAGAAGATAATATTTAAAAATATTAAA
>CAZBMJ010000041.1:15168-17388 GCA_964493205.1 uncultured Myxococcales bacterium | reverse complement strand
GTTAATTAAATCTACGACTTAATTCTCTCCACATTATATAGGGGGCTGGACAGAATTTATTGTCAAAAAATCGATAGGCTGCTTTTGTTTCAGCCCACCCTTTACAACTTCCAGGGATACTTGCCATCGGTGTATCACCAAACTGTTTTAATATCTTTTTTGCGCGCATGTTTAAACGCTTATCACCCAGACTTATAAAACTATACTCACTTTCAGCCCAATTCATGGATAATGACCCCTAAAAAAAGAAAAACATTATCCTGGAATAGAACATATGTGAATAACTAATCAATACTTATGGGTAATCATATGGGCGTGGCACGTAGAGAGGGGCTGAAAACATAATTCGAACATCTTGGCTTATTCAAAACTTGTATATCAGTTTTTTTTACGTCGAACTCACGTTACTTATGGGTAATCATATGGCCACGCCTTGTGCGAGGCATCCAGATAATTAACTTTTACAAAGGTAGAAATTAGTTTTCTGGATCAACTATGATTTTAATATTTTTTTAAAATTTATAAAATTAAAAATTTTTAGTATAGCGTAGCTAAGCCTTTGTTCAAAAGGCTTTAGATATTATGGGAGTTATAAAAACTGTTATAAAACAGTTACTATGTGCTTATTCCACACTCTTCGTCTTTGCGACCGCAAGCTTTGCTTAGCGGGAAGCAATCCAGGCCTTTTTCTACGTAAATATGAATCTTATTATTTGGTACCGTGAACTAGTCCTGAGGTATCGACACGAAATTTCTAAACTTGTGGGATAGCCAAATAAAGTAACTTTTCGCACAAAACATCAAAGTGTTTTCGTAATAGCTTAAACCCTTTTTTAAGTGCTTCACGACCTAAAAACACATACGATAAAACATTCTTATTCTTAGCAGAAGGAGATTGATAAGCACAAGCTCTATCACTTTCTCTAATATATATTCCCGCTAACCACGAAGCAAAGCTGGCAATAGCTGCTATCAAAAGCAATATACTCATTCTATCACAAGACTTAGAACGGCTTTCATTTAATCCAAACCCATATCTCATACATTTAGTGTCTCTAAAATCTTCCTCTATTTGCATACGTTGTTCATATATTTTCACTACTATATTTGCTGTTTTTGAACCATCAGAACTTACTAATATCCAAGGCTCTTTATTACAGTTAGAATACTTTTTACTGTGAGATGAACGGCTATATTTTTTGTTTATATTAAGCTTATGCCGACCTTTTTGCCTTCCTTTGTAGGAAAGTAAATAAATAGGTACCTTATTTATTTCTGTTAATAACCCTTTGCCTAAGAAGGTGCCCATACATGCATAAACTTGCCCTAAGAAGATATAAACTAGTAGTAGCACATATGCAGCTCCAATCTACATTAATCAAAGGCTTAGAATCTTTCAGTATAAGGCTATTTGCAAAATATTTATAAAAAGAAAATCTTTCTGCATAAAGATGCTTATTAGCTAATAAGCGATCCATTTTTTTTATATTACTTCGCACTGTTGCGTGATTTACATAATTACGTCCTAAGGCTGTCAAACTTAATTTATTAAAACAAATAAGAGTTTTTACTGCTCCCATTAAGCTTTTTAAACGAATTTTATGTATAAAGGGTAATTCTTTTTCAAACGTTTTGTGTAATAACTTCAATAGCTGCATACTCTATGGTCCTGATAATGCTTCGTAAACATTTATTTTTGATCATAGGGCTGCGGCAATATCAATATGCCTCTTTCATTACCTTATCATTTTCGTGTCGATACCTCAGGAACTAGTCACGGTACGTAGGAATCAGTTGAAAATCGATTTCACTTAAATCCTTATGTCGAACTCACGTTAAATAAGATAGATAATTAAAAAATGAACATACATTCTTGTTTTTTTAAAAAAGTACTTTAATAATTTACTTATTAAATATTTTTATAGGCATAATAATGAATAACAAATTTTTATTTATAATATTCTTTCTTCAGTCATATTTATTTGCGGCAGATATTCCCCATGAAAGACCGACAAATAAGAAGGAAGAACAGCCGCGAAAAAAACAAAAAATCGAATCTACATCAGCTGTCAATTTTGAAAAATTAACAAATCTTATACAAAATGGTGACACTCAAAAACTAAAAGATATTCTTAACAGTAATAATAATGAAATAATTAAGGCAATAAATAATGAAGAAAGGAATGCATTGCACTTGGCTGCTGAATTTGGTCATGTTGA
>CAZBMJ010000041.1:0-15068 GCA_964493205.1 uncultured Myxococcales bacterium | reverse complement strand
TATAGCAGAGCTGCTTCTTGATTCTCCATATGTTGAATATTTTTTACAGCCAATGGAGAGGGGCCAAACTGCTTTGCACATAGCTGCTGAATTTGGTCATGTTGATATAGCAGAGCTGCTTCTTGATTCTCCATATGTTGAATATTTTTTACAGCCAATGAAGGAGGGCTGGACTGCTTTGTTCGTGGCTGCTGAACAGGGTCAGTTTGGTGTAGCAAAGCTGCTTCTTGATTCTCCATATGTTAAATATTTTTTACAGCCAATGAAGGATGGCTGGAATGCTTTGCACGTGACTGCTGGAAATGGTTACGCTGATATAGCAAAGCTGTTTCTTGAATCAAAATATGCTGAGCATTTTTTGAAACCTTCTTACAATGGATGGACTGTTTTGCATGCAATTGCTAAAGATGGTAAGGTTAAAGTAGTAAAGCTAATTCTTAAATCAAGAGATTTCACTTTTATTGATAAAATGTTAAGCAATGACGCAGATTTTTTTAAAGATACTAAATACATCTATATATGGCAGTCAATTTACAAAAGTCTTTTGGAAAGTGCTTATAAAAATGTAAAAACACAAGATGATATCTTACAAGCTCAGAAAAATGCAAAAATGCAAACAGTTTTCTTGGCAAATGGATTAGACGGAACTTTAGAACAACAAATATTTGAAGAAAATTTTCTAAAAAAACTTTATAAAGATCTTATGCCTTTAGCTAATGCCTCTATTATTAATAATGCAACTTGCTTTGCAAATCCAACATACAAAATGGAAATTGCTAATTGCAACCTTTGCAATAAAGAAAATAAACAATTATATGTTTGCCTTGCCGGTAATTATGCTTGTAAAAATAAATTATGTATTGATTGTATAAATAGTGATCTAGATATTTTATGCCAAAATAAAACAGATTTACCTATTTGTTCAAACAATGAATGCCGTGAAGAAATTTGCCCCCAAATATTAGAGGTTATTGGTTGTGATAAAGATAAAGTATCAAAGCTAAAAGCTAATATATTTTTTCTACACAATAGCAAGAATCCTTTGTGGAGAGCTTGTCCAACTACAGATTGCGTTGGAGGGCTAAATTTAAAAGGCGATGATCACTACTTTGCATGCAATATTTGCGATTTTAATGGTTGTTTAGATTGTGGCGAAGATCATCATGGTAAATGTGATATTTATAGAGCAAGATGAGTCTTACCAAGGAGCGTATCGTATATGCCCTAATTGTGGCGCTTTGTCAGAACGTCTTGGTGGCTGCAACGCAATAACATGCCTACAATGTTCTTTTAAGTGGTACTGGAACTTGGGTAGACCAAAAGATGGTGAGCAGGTGCCTCATGATAGTGAAAAAGCTGCTATGCATGAAGATTAAGAAAAAACTCTTAAAGACAAAGGATTTTTAAAAAAATTCCATGTTCTAGAAAGCTCTAAAACTGATGGCAAAACCAGTGAGTTTAGTACCATACCAACGCACATATAAAAACGAGTTGGTTGTTGTCATTGTATTTTAAAGCAAAATTAGCGCTTAAATTAATAAAATATAGTAACATTGTAAGCTTATAATGAAATAAAACTATACTGCTAGACCATAAAAGATGTGATCAAGAGACAGGCACAAGGCGTGGCACGTAGAAACGGGCTGAAAACGTAATTTGAACACCTGGATTTATTCAAAACTTATATTTCAGGTTTTCTTACGTCGAACTCACGTTAACCTATGCCAAAGAAACCCTAAAAAATTTGAGCATTATTTGGAGCAGGCCAATCTGGTGAGCAAACTAGAAGATAAAACTATATTATTATTTCATGATGGCAATGAATATAAAGAGCAAATAATAGTAAAAGAATATTAAAATTAACCCTTTGCCCTTAGATAACATATGAAATATTAAGAAATTGTTATATCCACTTGTATGAAATATATAAGTTGTTATATCAATAAAATAAATAAATTAAGAGTTAAAAATGAAACTAAGTATTTTTGTAATATTGCTAATAAGTTTAAGTGCTTGCAAAGAAGATTGCGTAGTTAAGCCTAAAAATAATAATAATTCTTCAAAAAATTCTGAAAATTCTGATAATCCCCCTCCTGCAGATCCTCCTGCTTTAACTCAAGAACAGTTTGTTTTAGCTAATCAGCCGAAATTAGAAAAATTTTTAGGAAATCTTCCTGAATTAAATACTGCTTTTGAGGTTCTAAAAAATTCTACGGATGAAAATGAAAAGCAACAAGCTTTAGCTGATGTAAAAAAAGCCATAAATAACTATAGGCTTCCAGGGTATCTTGAACAATTTCCTGCTTTGCATACAGCTGCAGAAAGCGGCAAAGTAGAAATATTAGAAATTTTACTTAAATCAGGTGCCGATATCAATCTAAAAAATAGTGTTGGTGATACAGTTTTGCATTTTATAGCAGCTCATGGGGATGCATTTGCAAAAGATGTAGTTGATTTATTGATAAAAAATGGTGCTGATATAAATCTAAAAAATAATAATAATCAAACTGCTTTAGATATAGCAAGCAGAGATGATGTAAAAGCTCTTTTGCAAGCTAAAGTTAAGAATAATAATAATTCTTCAAAAAACACAGGTGCTGTTAACAATGCAGACACAGGTGATGAAGCTGATCCTGTAGATAATACAGGTGCTGTTAACAATGCAGACACAGGTGATGAAGCTGACCCTGATAATACAGGTGCTGTTAACAATGCAGACCCTGGTAATGTAGCCGATCCTGTAGATAATACAGATGCTGCTAACAATGCAGACCCTGGTAATGTAGCCGATCCTGTAAATAATTCAGCTCAGGCAGGATTTTCTGCGGAAGAAATACAAAAATATAGAAAAATATTAGAAAATCCTGATACAAAAGAATTCATGGACTTATTAAAATCTAGCAGCAATTTTAAAATTTATTTAAATTCTTTAAAAGATAAAGATAGTGATGAGTTTGTTGCTATAGCAAATATAGCTAAGCAAAAAACTGATGATGCTTTGGCCATAATTGATTTTCTCATCAATGCTAAAAATAAAACTGCTTTAATTAAAGTACTAGAAAATATTGATGAAAATTTAGAAGCCATTAATGAAAATAATTTTAATACATTATTTTATTTTATTTCAGATGAAAATTTAGATGAAAATTTAATATATAAAAATATAAGGTTAAGTAATACGCTTCTTATAGGTAATATAATTAAAAAACAGGCGAATACAAAGACGCTAAAAAGCTTATTAGATAGATATAAAAGTATAGTAGATTCAGATATTTTAAATGCCTTTATAAATAAACCTTTGAAAGAAAATTTGCTTGAAATAGTATATGAAAAAGCTGATAAAAATAATATTCAATATGATATGCTTAACCCCTCTATTGCAAAAATCCTTCTATCTTTAAAAAAAATTAGTACTAGTGGAAAAAAAGATATGCCTTTCATAAGAGATAGTGATCCAAATAAAGCTAAGCTATTAAAAAAATTAGATGAAAAAACAAGAGCGCAAATGCTTGCAGATGAATTGTTTAACAAAATTAAGCTTGCAGAAACCATAGCAATAAGAGTAGATAATCAAAAAGATGCACAAAAAAAAGTTGAAAATCAAAACAAATTTTTAACTCAAAATATAGTAGCTATTACAAATGAACAATTTAATAATCTCATTACCCAATATAATAATCCAACAAAAAGTACTGTTTGTAAGCATTTAAAAGACAAAAACTTTGCTAGCACAAGTGAAACATTAAATCTTAAATATAACCAAATATTAGGTTGGTTAGGTTGTGCTAATTAGCTTAGATTAATATTTCCTTTAGGCCACCAGCTGTTTAGTGATTTACAACTGCAAAAATAATAATTATATTATTTATTATTAGTATTTTATTTTATTGCGATTAAATAAGCTGCGGCTGGATGACTTTTATGAATTATTTATTTATTATTCTATCGTTTTTACTTTCTTTTAATGTTTGGTCTGGGCAGGGAAATTATCTACCCGCTATTCGTATGCCGAGTTTAAAGAATGATATTGATTTTCTTTTTTACTTAAATGGTATTCAAGAGCAATGGCCTACTATTTTTCAAGAGGCAGCTAATTTTGATACAAATGTATTGCAACTAATCAAAGATCAACAACGACTTCTTACGCTTCTTGCTTCAGATCCTAATTATATTTCATCCTTTAAAAATCGCCAATATTTGGATTTGCTAATTACTACTCAAAAAGAGCTCAGCGTCCAAAGTATGAGAATAAGCACTATGGCGGTTGAACAATGGAAAATAGAGCTACACAAGGCTCTTTCACAGATATCGCTTTCACCTCAAGTAAGCATAAAAGAAAGGTTACAAGAGCTGCTTTCTAAGCAAAGAGATTTTTTTGAGGAAAAGGCTAAAATAGATAGTTTGCGTGAAAAAAGTAATAGAGCATTGCAAAATGTATGGGGTTCTGATTTTAACGAGGAGTTAAAGAAGCTTTTTAAGAAAGCGGATTTTAGAAAAAAAGATTCGGGCAAACGGACTGAAATCGCTAAAGCGACCATCAAAAAAATGCTTTCTCAAGCCAATATTGACCTTGAACTCAAAGGCCGGCTTGAAGCACTTTTACAAAAAGATATTGAGGATATCCAAGCTGAAGTACTGGGATTAGAATTTCATCCTTTATTTATCAATTTTTTTAGAAGCACTATTTATAAAACTGATAGCGTTCAACAAAAGCTTATTTTACTAGAAAAAGAACTAATAAATACTATTCAAAACAATAAAGATCTTGGCGAAGAAAAAATAAAATATTTTACTACTCGTCTTGAGCACACCAGAAGCGCCATTAATTGTCATCAAAAATTAAGTGTTCTAAAAACAGAATTGCAAAATACGTGTGCTGAAAATATCAATGAAATAGTAGAAAAACAAAAAATTCTTGGTGCACTTTATGCAGTGCTACAACGAGGATTTTCTGATTTCCATAATAAAATAGATTCTGCAGAGCAACTTGCGCGCCAGTATCTTCAAACACTGACCGACGATGACCTGGCTTTTTTTGCCGATATTGATGCAGTGCGCGATCAGCTCTTCTTTGCACCTTGGTTGCACACTCATGTTCTTGGGGTCTTTCAAAGCTTTGCTCAACAAAAACGTAGTTATCAGACCAAAGTAAGCCCTGGTGAACAAGTTAGTTTACAGGAAATTCAGCCCTCAGTAGGAATTTTTCGAGGCTTAATTGCGGGGGATTGTGCAAGCAAGTTGTCTTTTCCCTATCCCAATGATCCAAATGAACGGGTATTTGTTATTTTGGATAGTAAGACCAATGCACCTAAGGGCATTATTTCCTCTACTAATGTTAGCATAAAGAACAATAATGGAGATATGGAAGATGCTCTTTATGTGATTACCATTGCAGGTAAGAAGCTTAAAGCAGGGGACATTGAGCTTATTTTTCGTGGATTGGAAAAAATGAAAGTTTCCCTGGGAGTAAAGCATATTGTCCTACCTGAAAAGAAAAATCTCCCTGGACTTATTAATTATCCGTCCATCTTAGGTGTATATCAGCAATACGCAAGCTTAGGAAATAACATTAAAATAGTCTATAAAAATCAAGGCATACGTAAAAATATTGAGGATTTTAAATCAGAAAATAATACTGGCATTTATGATAAAATGGAAAACAATCAACAAGGAGTTATCCTTCATATTTCACCAGATAATCTGGATGATTCAGCTCTCACTACCGTTCAAAAAGAACGTTATGCTCAAATGATCGAATCTAAAATAATGTCTAAAGAGGAAATGATTTTATTTGCGCTGCAACAACATGCAGCTAAACGCTACGACATTGTTAGCGCCATTTTAGCCTCTTTAGTGGCAGATAGATCAATGGCGGAATTCTCAGAAATGATTGCCATTCTTGATAATGGAGGGTCTCAACCTCAGGGCCAGAATTTGCCAGATTATCTTAAAAATGCCCAGAATCTCGAGGTACTTCCTGTTGAGCTTTATTTGCTAAAAGCCCAGCAAGTTTTAGAAAAGCTAGGCCTTGATAAAGAAACCATTAGTAAGCAACAGACTTTATTTTATAAGGGCAGACTTAATGCCCCTGATGCATTTGCACCTAAGCATCTTGAGCAAACAGCCAAAGAAATTTCCTTAGACCTCAAGCGCAATCAAATCTCTCCTCGCTGCGGTTGGAAAGTAATTTTTAGCAATCGAGATACCTTAGCCACTTCTGATAGCTTTAAACCAGTTTTTGATAAATTGAAAAAACTATGCAAATCAAATGATGAGATGATTGCTTTTCAAGCTTTCTCTATTCTTCTCAAACTGTATCCTTCAAACACTGTGCTTGATGCTCATGAACGCCAATTACTGCTCAAATTATTAAATTTTGGTCTAGAGCTCGGTCTAGATCTCGAAAGTCTCGTGGAAATTAGGTTTAGACTTCTTTCTCAGCCTGGCACTTATAAGTGGAAGGAAAGAGAACTCGTGGATGAAAAAATAGCCGAAGTTATTAACAAATCCAACCCAGGCACGCTCTTAAGCCTGGCTCATTTGCTGGATTCATTAACTGAAAGCAACCATATTAAAGAGAAGATTTTAGCTGCATTGCGTAATAGAAAAAATACTGAACAGATTTATATGACAAATTTAGAGTACTGCTCTCCTAAATTAAGTGATCTTAAAGATGGCGACTTGCAAGCTGCTTTTCTTGAACTGGTTGATAGAAAAAATCATTTTTCAAAGAATAATATTAGAGAAATGCTAATGATTTTAAATTGTAATTTGATTACTAATGATGAAAAAAAGGAACTCATAAACTTGATTGAGGATAGTTCGAGGCTACTTCAGCTTTTTATGGATTTTTTGGAGAGTGGAATTGGTGATAATGAAGAAGTGGAAAAAATATTCTTAAATGTTTTTATGCAAAACAATAAGGTGAATCAAATCTTTTCTTCCAAAGATTTAGACCAATATTTAAATATAGTGTCTTTACTAAAAAATGGAGAAATCAAAGAGTACCTCCATGAGTTTTTCCAAAAGCATATCTTTGAACAGTATAAAAATCATCCAAATTTCACTAACATTTTTGCTCTAAAATCTCTTAGTAGTTATGAAAAGGAGCAATACGCGGGCAAGCTTGCTCAGGTTATAGAATCTTATATGGCTGAAAATAAAATTAATTCAGATACTTGGCTTCGTTTTGCTACAATCTTGAGTCACACCAATGCTTATGGGAAGATACAGGAGCTAAAAGAGCCGCTTGGCAACTTTGGTCTCAAAATTATTGAGCAAGGTAGTTACGGTTATACGATTATCGAACTTTATAAATACCTAGTGGATACACCAGTTGGCGATTTTTGGCCTGAACATCGGGCGTTGATTGCTAACAAGATGGAAGCGATAATTAGAGAGTTTGAGGTTGATAATTTTGTGGCACTTTATAATTATTGGAGCAGTTGCCCACAATCAGATGAAAGCAAGATAATTGTTGAAAAACTAAGCAAAAATATGGAAGAAAAATTATCTGATATAGACCATGGTTGGATTTTTGTTCAAATTGCTTTTCATTATGAGAAAGATCTTGAAAATGATGATAAAAAACACATAAAAGAGCGCCTTAAACAGAGCTTATTAAATGTCTTAATATCAAATCATATGCAGTTTAAAATAGCTTTGAACCATTATCCTAATGTTAAGCAGCAATGGCTAAAAGAAATTCCTGATTTAGAGAGTATCGTTTCTATGGACCATGATGAGGAACGCGCCAACTATATTAGAGAAAAATATTTATAAACTAAAAAAGGGGGATTAGCTCCCCCTTTTTATTAGTACTTAGTACGATGAACTACTGATTATTTGCCATCATCATTTTGATCATCTTCTGTACCACCATCATCATCACCAGTATCACCAGCAGCACCAGCACCAGCACCGTTATCATCATCCATGTGGTGGAACATTAAATCTGTTCCATATTCACATTCATTGATTAAACCAGCGCGAGGACCAAAAAATGCTACTGTTGCAGCTGGGTCTAGTAATGGACCAACAGGACCATCAGGACCAGCTACTAAAGCCTCACCTAATGGAATGTTGAAGTAAGGATCTTGTTCTCTTGGGGATACCCAGCAATCTCTTTGGTTGTAAGCAAAAAAGTTATCTCTTTCCCAACCATTGAAATCATCATCATCATTACCACGAGCTTTTAATATGGCTAAGTCTTCTGGTACTACTAAGCCGTTAGGATAAACAGTTACTGCTCTACTGTTTATGATTTCTTCTAGCGGTGGTCCAAATTCTGCACATTCTGGATGAATATGGCAATCAGTATCTTCACAATCTGTTAAACCATCACCATCATCATCATGACCGTTACCACAAGTGGTTTCTATATACAAAGTTGGATATCCCGCATAGATACCATCTCGTGCGTAGCCAGTAAACGGTCCAGGTGCGATAGCTAAATCAGAAGTACCATTTTCTTGTACTTCGAAAGCTGATTCATCTGTTGAACTTGTACGACTACCGCAGTTATTGATACCGACGAAGCTTGCTGCAAATAACATCAGCATAGCTACTTCGGTTAATTTATTAGTTTTCATTTTGCCCCCAAAATGCGCCTAAAACACAGTGTAGGTGTTGTAGTTCGCGCCACTAGCAACACTGAGGCAGTTTTAGTGATTGGGTTGGTGAGCTGCAAGTTTAAGTTTCATTAGTAGATCAAAAATATATAATTTTTCGTTTTTGATAGTGAATAATATGTATTCAAATGTCATTATTTTTATGTTTTATAATTTTTTTTTGAGGTGAGTGGTTGAAAAGACGAGTTTTCATAGGCAAACAAGTAAGTGATTGTAAGTTAAATAGGGATAGATGTTTTGGATATTCAAAATTATTTTTCTAAGTTACTTTTTTTTATATGTTTCGTTTGTGTAAATTTGTATGCAAATATGCCACAAATACCAAAACCAAATAATAAAACAGAAAAGCTTCATATTGACCCATCATTAACAGAACTTGGTGGTCCTCTATCTTTTGATGAGGATACTAAAAATGCTTTGCTGCGCTCAAAGGAGCTTGGTGTATTACTCGCAAAAGAAGAGCAAGCTAATCATATATATAGAATTGATATAAAAGGAACTTTCAAAGTAGAACCAGATGCTATTATTTTAAGAATGGTTAGCAAAATTGGCCAAAAATATTCAGCGTTAAAAGTTAGCCAAGATATTATTGAAATAAATAAAATGGGTTTATTTTCTGATATTCAAGTCTACAAAAAGCAACTAGCTAGTGGCGCTATTTTACTTAAATATGTATTAGTGGAAGTTCCTACTATTTTTCAAATAACAATAAATGGAAATGATGTAGTTTCAAAAGACGAAATATTAAAGAGCATAAGTGGTTTAGAACAATATCAAGCAGCTAAAAATTCGTATATTAAGAACTATCAAGAAAAAATTAAAGAGTTGTATGTAGGTAAAGGCTATTTTTTGGCGGAAGTAGATTTTGTATTACAAAAAACTTCTTTTAAGGATATTAGTGCCAGAGAAAAAAATGGCATAGAAAATAATAATATAAGTCCTGAACAAATAGTAGACACGACCAATGTATATGCTCCAGATTTTGTAGATGTAGTATTTACTATAAAAGAAAGTGCTAAGCTCAAAGTTAATCAAATATCTATTGTTGGTAATAAATATTTAAGCGAAAAAATTATTAAAGAAAACTTACGCACCCAAGAAGAGCATTTACTCAGTATTATTAGTGAATGGGGGACGTTTCGTAAAGATTTTGTGGATATGGATTTGTTAATTTTAGAAAAGCTTTTGCATGATAACGGTATGCTTAAAGCCAGCGTATTAGATCCTATTATTGAGCTATCTGCCAGTAAAGCTCATATTGCCATTCAATATCGTATAGAAGAAAATAAACAATATTCTTTGGGAAGCGTAAGTGTTGAGGGTGATTTAATAGAGCAAAGTAAAATAGTGTATGATTTAAAGAAAGAATCAATAGATAGAAAAGATGTTTTTTTAGAGTCAAACTTACTTGAATTAATTACTCAAAAATATGGAGAAGTTTTTAATAAATCACAGATGTCTTTGGATATGTTGGCTCTTATTAAAAAATATAAAGATAAAGGCTATGCCTATGTGAATGTTTCTCCTATTCCAACTTTTGATGAAGAAAATGATTTGGTGAATATCACGATAAAAATAGAAAGCGGTCCTAAGGTAAGAATTAAAAGATTTGAAATAGAAGGCAACGATAAAACAAAAGACGAAGTTATCAGAAGGCAATTAAAAATTGCTCAAGGCGAGTATTATTCAGCAAGTTTGCTTGAAATGAGTGAAGAAAATATTAAGCGTTTAGGCTATTTTGAATCAGTAGAAATAACCGATCGTCCTGCTGATACCAATGATTCCATGATCGTTACCATTAAAGTGATTGAAAAAAATACGGGTGGAGTACAACTTGGTGCTAGTTATAATACTTCTGGCGAAGGGATTATGTTTAGAGGGCAAATTTCCAATCAAAATTTATTTGGGAGAGGTCAATCTATTTCTTTAAGCGTTGATTGGTCATATTATCGCCGTATGTTTGACTTATCTTTTATGGATCCTTATGCTTTTTATATTTGGAAAGAGAATGCGTTAAATTTATCTACCACAATTTATAATCGAGAAATTTCCTACGAAGATTTTATGCGTAATTCTTCTGGAGCAGATATTGGATTAGGTTACCCGTTGGGGAGCTTTTTAAGCAAGTACTCTACCAAATGGTTAAAAAAATCTAATCCTCATAATAGACCTTATGTCCTAGATTTTGATTCATTATATTTTTATCTAACCTATACTGCTGAACGGGTAATGATAAATAATAATTTAAGTTCCATAAAAAGATGGGATTTATTTCAAAATACCCCACGCTATACCACATCTATTAAGCCTACCATTAGGCTTGATCAACGAAATAATAGAATGTTTCCTTCCAGAGGTTATTACATAGATTTTTCTACTGAATTTGCTCATGAGTATTTTGGTTCCAAGCCCTTATCTTTACTTGAAAATAATATTACTAAAAAGCAAGATCCTAATACCATGAAGGCAGGTTTGTTATATTTAAAACCAAAAGCACAAGCAAATAATTTTATTCGCTATACTACAAACTTACGTTTTTATTACGATTTTGATCAATGGTTTATTTGGAAAGGCTTTATTATTAAAGCTAATCTTGAGCTTGGTGTATTAAACGATTTTGGTAATCCCTTATTATTTGAAAACTTCTTTTTAGGTGGCATAAGTTCATTGAGAGGCTATGCTTCTAGAACTATTAGCCCTGTTAAAAAAGTAGCCGCCATTAATCCATTTGATAAAAGAGTAGATTTTAAAATAGGTGGCAATAAAGAAATTCATGGTTCTTTAGAACTTGAATTTCCTATTGTAAATTTAATAAAACTTAATGGGGTATTATTTTTTGATTATGGTAATGTTTTTTCTCATGAAGATAATCTATTTTATATAGGAAATAAGTCGTTAAATGCTAAAAGCATTAAGGTTAAAGATCCACTAAAAATTTATGAAACTTTTGGCCTTTACTCTTCTCTTGGCTTTGGCTTTAGGTGGGTGAGTCCAATGGGATTATTAAGATTTGAATGGGGTTTTCCGTTAACTTCACGTAAAAAAGGTAACCCATCTTTGCCTCTTGGGGATGCTCCTGTATCCTTTGAGTTTGGTGGTGGAACAAGCTTTTAGTTTGGATATTTTATGAATAATTCGTTGATTACTAAAAAAGGCTTTATAAAATTAAAGTCTGAGTTTGATTATTTGAGTCAAAAAGAACGACCAAAAACAGTGAATGGTGTTGCAATCGCTGCTGCAGAAGGTGATCGATCAGAAAATGCTGAGTATATTTATGGCAAGAAAAAACTCAGAGAAATAGACAAGCGTCTACAATATTTATCTAAGCTTTTAAAAGATACCATTATTATTGATTCATCCAAAGTAAGTACTACAGTAGTAAGTTTTGGTTGCAAAGTAAGTATTCTCGATGAGAATAATAACCAAAAAACCTTTACTATAGTGGGTGAAGGCGAATCAGATTTAAAAGACCACAGTATTAGTTATAAGGCTATTGTAGCGAAAGCTTTGATGGGCAAAAAAATAGGCGAGATTGCCGAAATAGAGCTGCAAAAAGGTCTGGTAGAATATGAAATACTTAGTATAGAAGTTGGGGATATTGAGTAAACAAATATGGAAGTAATTTATGTTGTAGAAAAAGAATATAAAGAAGACCTTTTAGCCGAGCTTAGCGGTGTAACAAAAATAGAAAATAATTTGGTATGGGCGCCATTTAAGCCAAATGTCTGTTTTGCTGCAGATATATGGTTTGAACCAAAAATAGAAACTTTTGAATCAATTTCACAAGCTCAAAGAATACTAAGAGCCGCAGGAAAATATTGGTTTTTGAACCCACTTTATCAAGTAAGACGTTCGAAATTAATAGAACAAGGTTTACTAAAGCTTCCTTCGCTGCTTCAAGCATTCCCACCTATTAAGCCTTTACCAGCTATTGGTTGTTTTAGCCTTCTTGATAATAATACCCTACTTTATGCTACCAAAAGATTAAAAACCCCTCCTTTAGGTCGATTTGAATTTATAGAAGACAAAGAAAATCCACCTAATCGCGCTTATCTTAAATTGTGGGAGGCATTAAGCATTCTAAATCGTATGCCAAGAAAAAATGAAACGGTTTATGATTTAGGTGCATCACCTGGAGGATGGAGTTATGTTATGCAATCATTTGGTACTCATGTGGTGTCAATTGATAAAGCTTTGCTACAGCCACGTATAGCAAGCTTGCCTAATATAGTTTTTAAACAAAGCTCTGCCTTTGCTTTTGAGCCAGAAACCCTAGATAAACCTATAGATTGGCTTTTATGCGATGTAGCCTGTTATCCTGCGCGGCTTTATACTCTTGTTACTCGCTGGCTTAAAGCAAATAAAGCAAAACAGATGATTATTACCCTTAAGCTTCAAGGAAAAACTGATCACCAGATGATAGAAAAGTTCAAATCTATTCCAAATTCAGCTTTATTTCATCTTAGCTATAACAAGCATGAAGTAACTTTTTTTCATCCAGCGCCCTATTGCATAGAATGGGACGCTATTTAAGGACATAAAATTAGTTTTCTGGATGCCGCTCACAAGGAGCGGCACGTAGATAGTGTATGATAGATAGGTATTTTATGCACAAAATATTTTGGAAGTTCACTACACCAACGGTGGTCAATTAAATGTTGATGAATTGCTAGTACCAAAAATTCGATTAAGCCAAGCGAATGAGTCCTTGATGACGTCTTCTTTTTTCCTCACGTAATGATCCATATCTGATATGCGCATATAAGTTACAGGCGCTCCTGCATCTTTTGCTTTGCGAACAAAGGCATCTGATGAATCGATAATAGAGTCTTTAGTGCCAGCTACGACCAAATAAGGTGTTTTCATTTTCCCATACTCTGGTTTTGGGTAAACGATTAAAGCATCATGATGATATTTATAGGTCATACCGGCGAGTTTTAGGTTAGCGGTTGGATTTTTAATGGTCTCATCCATTGCATGATCATGGCCTTTGCGTGATTTTGGCCAATACAAATCAAGCGAGTAAGGCATCCATGAAGGAAGCTGAGCCCTTAATTTTATATACCAAGGAGTATTTTTAATAATATCTTGTATAAAATACCAAAGTGCATCTCGCCATGAAAAATCACCAGCGCCAGACCAATTAATTGTTGCAAGCGTTATCTCTGGGTAATCTGTCGTAAGGGTTGTAACGATAGGGCCACCTTCAGAAACACCAAAAAAAATTATTTTTCCATTCCATCCTAATGGTGGGTGCTTTTTAAGCTGCTCAATAACTGTGCGGTGATCACTCAAGCGATTAGACCTTGTATAATGCTCCATAAATTCCTTCGTATTAACTTTATTGCCATCAACGCCTTGTTGCTCAATGGTGATAACTCCAACACCTAAATCTAAAAATTCTTTTAAGAAATAACGATGAAAATGAATGATGCTTGTAATGTCATTTTCCAATGATGAACCACCAACTAAAATAGCGATCGGGAAGTCTTGTTTTTGAGGTTGGCTAAAATAATAGATAATGTCTGCATAATCTTCGCCTATTCTTTTTGTGGTAAAGCGGGAGGAGGGTGGTATTTCATATCTTGGGCCAGTATTTTGCCTTTCTGCGTCTGTATACTTATGTGGGGTAATTTTGGTGTCCCCGACTGCTAAAGATGAAAAACAGATGCAGAGCATCAACAATAATCTAGTAATGATTTTCATAAAACGTCCTTTTTAAATTCTAAAATATCTCCTGGTTGGCAGTTCAAGCATTCGCAAATGCTTTCCAGCGTTGAAAATCGTATGGCTTTTGCTTTACCTGTTTTAAGGATTGATAAGTTTTGTACTGTAATGCCAATACGATCAGCTAAGTCTTGAAGTCTCATTTTTCGTTTGGCCAGCATAACATCGAGATTCACAACAATGCTCATAATTTATCCTCCAGTCTATATTGTGAATTTGTGTTCATCATGAAGTTTACTGGCTTCTAGCATCACCCACGATACGATGACTACAAGAGTGCCATAAAACAACGAAGATAAATTAGGCGTACCAAAGGAGATTGATAAATATCTATCTCCTGGAGGATTGGTCATCGTTACGGCTAAAATCATCAAAGTTTGGCTGAGTGACTTGATAAATAATGCATCAATAAAATACAAAAAACCTAATTTTCGATAGATAATTGCATTTTTACGCGTAAAAAATTCACCGTCTCTATAGTAAGAAAACAGTTTTTTAAGAAAAAATAAGCTGATGATAAAGGGTGCTGCGCCAATCAAATCAGCACAAAAGCCAAGTAGCTTTAGCATTGGTGCCCATGGCACTGTGCTTAAATTGACATATCCTTCAGGAGTTTGGATTGTTTTTTCTAGCATTCCAAAAAAATTAATGAAATTTGATATAGCTAAGATCTCATAAAATAGTTATATTAAGTGTGTGTTAAAGATTTGA
>CAZBMJ010000040.1:0-18074 GCA_964493205.1 uncultured Myxococcales bacterium | reverse complement strand
TTAAAAAATCGGATGATTTTTAAAAAAGTGGTCTAGACAAATGGGTGCACTATATAGTCGCCATAGTAAACATCTCCTCGTTGGAGATATCACCCATATTTGTCCGATAAACACCTCGACCCAATTTTTCAAGATAACCGTCAGAAAGCATAAGATTTAAATAATATTGACTAATACCATAGACTTTTGCCTCAGCAGAGGTAAAAGGTCGATTTTTAAGAGAGTTAGGCAGGTTCATCTTAGTATTCATTTTATAAATATAACACACTTTTATAATTTGTGTAATATTTATAAAATTTTGTTTATAAAAACAAATTTAAAGCTAGTTTAGGGTTTTAGTATTTTACATAGATCGGCGATAAGCGCCGCCTACTTCAAAAAAGCTTTGACTAATTTCGCCTAATGATGAATACTTTGCAGCTTCCATCAAATATTCAAAGGTATTTTTTTGAGCTAAAGCTGCTTGTTTTAGCTTTTTTAATGTCTCTTGGCGTTCATTTAAAAATCTAGATTTTATCTCATTAATTTCTTCGACTTGCAGTTTTTTTTCTTCATCGCTTGAGCGCATAAGCTCGATTTTTACGGGAACTTCTTGGGTTTTTGGCAAAAAAGTATTTACACCAATGAGAGTTAGCTCTCCCGAATGCTTTTTATGTTCGTAATCAAGGCTTTCTTCTTGGATTTTTGAGCGTTGATACATAGTTTCCATAGCACCTAGCACTCCACCGCGGGCATCAAGCTGTTCAAAAACCTTAAGTACAGCTTCTTCTACTTTATTGGTGAGATCTTCAATAAAATAAGAACCTTGCAAAGGATTTTCATTTTTTGTGAGTCCCAGTTCATGATTGATTATCATTTGAATTGCTATAGCTCTGCGCACTGAATCTTCAGTAGGGGTGGTAATCGCTTCATCAAAGGCGTTGGTATGCAAAGAATTACAGTGGTCAGTGATTGCGTAAAATGCTTGCAAGGTGGTTCTGATATCATTGAAAGCCATCTCTTGAGCATGAAGGGAACGACCTGAAGTTTGAATATGATATTTGAGTTTTTGACTGCGCTCATTGGCACCATAGATATTTTTTAAGGCAATGGCCCAAATTCGGCGCGCAACTCTACCAATTACTGCATATTCAGGGTCCATACCGTTGGAAAAAAAGAAGCTAAAATTGTGGGCAAAGTCATCAATATTCATACCTCGTGCTCGATAATATTCAAGCAAGGTAAAACCATTGGCCAACGTAAAAGCAAGCTGCGATATAGGGTTAGCTCCTGCTTCCGCAATATGATAGCCACTAACGCTCACGCTGTAAAAATTCTTAATGTGATTTTTTATAAAATATTCTTGACAATCCCCCATCATACGCAATGAAAAATCCACTGAATAAATACAAGTATTTTGGGCTTGTTCTTCCTTTAAAATATCGGCTTGAATAGTGCCTCGAATATTTTTTAAAACATGAGCTTTTATACCTTCATAAAATTGGGGCTCAACTATTAAACTTGATGGTAATCCTAAAAATCCCAAGCCATTACCATTATGCCCTTGTGGCAAACTGTCTTGACGATATTTTGGTTGAGAGATATTTTTTGATAAAAACCACTGGTCAATGCGCTTTTTTATTACTTGCCATTGTCCTTGGCGTTTGAGCTCATTTTCCACTTCAAAGTCAATGGCCGCATTAAAAAAGAAGGCAAGCATCGTGGGAGCAGGGCCATTGATAGTCATAGATACGGATGTTTTTTGGTTAATTAAATCAAATCCTGAATATAAGCGTTTTGCATCATCTAGTGAACATACAGATACCCCAGCATTACCGATTTTTCCATAGATATCTGGTCGCATATGAGGGTCTTCACCATAAAGGGTCACTGAATCAAAAGCAGTAGAAAGGCGTGTGGCGCTGTTATTTTTGCAAAGATAATGAAAGCGTTTATTGGTGCGCTCAGGTGAGCCCTCACCAGCAAACATACGGGTAGGATCTTCACCCTCACGTTTAAAAGGAAAAACCCCAGCGGTAAAAGGAAAAAAGCCTGGTAAATTTTCTTGGCCAACAAAACGAGCAATGTCACCACACCGACTAAGAGGGGGTGCTTGAACTTTATGAATAAAAGTATGGGACAAAGATTCAAAATTATTATTAATTCTAATGGCCTGATCACGAATTTGATAGGTTACTTCTTTTTCTTGATAATGATTTTTATTTACTAAGAATTGATCCACAGATGCCGCCATTTCTTTGCTTATTTGGCTTGTGAGCTGAGCTTTTTCGTCTTTTAGTTCTTTGCCCACAAGTTCAAGAGCGTCAATGTGATCATAAACTTCAGCTTGCTTTTTCACATGCTGGTGGTATTCACGCACACTTTCCGCTACTAACGACAAATACCGTGAACGTTTTTTAGGAATAAGAGGATGCGAAGCAGGTTCACCTTCAGGCAATGGGGCATAGTTCCAGGAATTATTTGCAGAGAGTTCTTGAAGAAGCATTACAAAATGGTTAAAGACACGATTGGTGCCTAAATCACCAAATATATGAGCACTGCTTCCAAATACCGGCATGCTTTCAAGGCTTTTGTCAAATAAGCGACGATTTCGTTGATAGGTTTTGGCTACATCTCGCAAAGCATCAAGACTGCCAGGCTTATCAAATTTATTGACTATGACTAGACGAGCAAAGTCTAGCATATCGATTTTTTCTAACTGACTTTGAGCTCCATATTCAGGAGTCATGACATAAATAGCCGCATCAACCATTTCTTTGATGCTACTGTCACTTTGCCCAATACCAGCGCTTTCTAAAATTACCACATCAAAATCGAGCAAAGACAAATAAGCCAATACATCCTGGGCGTTGCGAGCAATAGAAATATTTGCTTCCCTTGTTGCCATTGAACGCACAAAAACACGCTCACTGTCAGCTGAGTTAAGACGAATGCGGTCACCTAGCAGTGCTCCACCACTTCTCATTCTGGTAGGGTCTATGCTTAAAATGGCCATTTTTTTATCAGGAAAAGCCGACAAAAATCGTAAAATTAACTCATCGATTAAAGAGCTTTTTCCTGCCCCACCAGTGCCCGTTATTCCAATGATAGGGGCTGCTTTTTTTGCTAGTTTTGCTTGCTTGAGAGCCTTAAGAAGATTAACTTTTGCTTTTGCAAAATCTGGATTGTTTTGTGCTGATCCTAGTTCAATAGTAGTAATAGTTTGTGCTATTTCTTGTGTGGTTGGATTTTTAAGATTGAGGATTTTTATTGGAGGACTGGCATAATGATCGCAGGTGCTTAACATGTGCTCAATCATGCCAACAAGTCCCATTTTGAGGCCATCTTGAGGAGAATAGATCTTCTTAATTCCTAAGGCTTCTAACTGCTTGATTTCTTCAGGAACAATAACACCGCCGCCACCACCAAAAATGAGAATATTTGAAGCATTATTTTTTTTTAAAAGATCAAGCATATAGCTAAAATATTCCATATGGCCACCCTGATAACTAGAGATGGCTATTCCTTGCACGTCTTCTTCTATGGCTGCTTTGATCACGCTTCCAACTGATCGATTATGTCCTAAGTGAATGACTTCGGCGCCTTCTGATTGCAGGATACGACGAATCACATGAATGGCTGCATCATGCCCATCAAAAAGGGAAGCTGCCGTAATAAAACGAATGGGATGATTAAGCTTCATGATTTGCTCCAAGTATCTTATGCCTTAAGGTATAAAAGATAAATAAAGCGTTTTCTTCCAAAAAGGCTTAAGGGTTTAAAGAAAGTTTAGGATTTTATTGATTTAGATTCTTACTAGTTGAGGGATATGGTCAAAATCACTGTCTCTCGCAAACAAAGCTAAATTATGTTGCCACGCTAACGCTGCAATCCATAAATCGTTGGTTGGTATGGGTCTGCCCTTTTTTCTTAATGCAGTGTAAATATCCGCATAAAAACGCGTAGTTTGCTCATTTGGGCATAGTACGAAAACGCTTTCTTCATTTATAAATCTATTTAAGAGGCTTTCATTTTTTTCTAAGCGAGTGCCATAAGCAAAACCTGCTCTTAGTTCCCCTAAGACGATAAGGGGCAAATAGATTTCTATTGCAGATTCTATAACTTCAATTGCTTTTTTATCGCCACGACAAAAATCGGTATAACGATTTGAATCAATAGCTATTTTCATAGCCAGAGATCCGGATCAATAGTTTTTTGCTTTTGGATTTCTGTACTAATAATCTTTGCCTCTTTTTCGCTTAAACTGCCAATAAGATAGCTTAGATCCCGGTGTGATTTTATTTGGTTACTGTTAGCCAATGCTTCTAACACTACTGTATTAAGGCTTTTCCCTTCATCTTTCATACGTTTTCTTATAGCCTTATCAATATTGGCTGAGATATTTCTAATGGTATATTGGCGTTTTGTACTTGTCTTCATGCATGCATCATATCAATTATCTGCATGCATGTCAATAAAAAAATTTATATTAATTATTTTTTTTATATAATAAATTAACTAATTTTTTGTAATCTATCATAATGCTTAATGCGCCTATTAATGTTAATAATATACCAATTATAGTGTTTAAGCGTACTACTTCATCGAGTAAAACAACACCAATAATAATAGTCGAAATGGGCTCTGTAACTGATAAGAGCGAGGCTTTATCAGCTGATATGTGTTTAATGGCTTCGAGTAATAATAAAATTGGTATGGCTGAACAAACTAAGCCAATGGCTAAAATATTTAACCATTGATCAAGAGCATTAGGAGCTATAAGAGAACCTTCTAATAGAGCAAATAATAATGAAGAGACTACACAGCCAAAGGAAATCATCATAGTTGATACTACTGGAGATAATTTTGATTTTTTACTCCAAAAAACGTAAACAGCATAAAAAAATGCGGCTAATACGCTTAAGCCTATGCCTATTATATCAAAAGAAACTTCGCCAACGTCTATTAAAAAAACTAAACCAGTTAAAATTATGGCAAAACATACAAAAAAATAGAGTTTAAGTTTTTGCTTTAAAAACCACCAGTTTAATAACATAACAAATGCTGGATAGACAAAAAATACTACCATTGCTTGGCCTGTGCCAATTTTTTTAGTTGCCATAAAAAATAACACCGCTGGTGTTGTATAAAATATGGCGCCGTTAATAAATGCTTGTGTTAATTCAGAAAAACTTGCATTATATTTTTCTTTTTTAACTACAAAAACAATTATAATAAAGACAAAGGCTATTAAAAAGCGCCAAAAAGATAAATTAGCTACAGAAAATCCTGCTTTCATGAGCACTACGCCAAAATAGCCTAGTGAACCGTATAAAAGGCCTGAAAATACAGAAAGCCAAGTGCCTTTTTTGGGAGAAATATGAGTCATAAATAACCTGAAAATTTTAATTAAACTAATGCTATATCTGATTTATTTTTTTCTTTAAACCACATTGAATACTTATTTTTAAGCCATTCACGAGAATCAGAACTGATTTCTGGTGTGCTCAATAAACTATTCTTTTGCTCTGAAGCATCTTTGAACATTAATAAATTAGCAAGACCTTTCATGATTATTTCACCGGCTTGATTTTCACACCAAATAGTAAGTCCGACTCTAAACTCTTGATTTTTCTGATAGTGTTGTACTATGAGGCCCTTAGCTGAGATAGTATCCCCAGGCCATAAGAGGCGCTGAAACGTAGAGCTAATAGATATTAAATTAACATTTTGTGCAAAATTATTAATCATTTCTTGAGCAATGCTTAAAGAAACTAAATTGGAAGCAAATACGCTATTAAAACCTGCATTTTTAGCATAATCATCATCTAGTTGAAGAGGCGAAAATTCATTAAAAGCCACAGAATAATGAGCTATTTGCAATCTCGAAATTTTAGGTTTTTGTAAGCTTTCCAAATAATCACCCACTGAAACATCAATCCAAAATTTTTTCATAAACTTCCTTTACGACTAAAGCCGCCACGTACAGCCAAAACTCGTTCACAGCAAAAAATTAATTCATTTTTATATTGTCCCAAAATATTTAAAACTAAAAAACCAATAGGATTAATAGTAGCCTGTTTTTCATAAGCATTTTCTAGAACAGTTTTTATGTTTAAACTTTGCCCTGCATAAATTGGCTGATGAGAAATAATAGATTCTCTACTTAATAATACATTATTTATATTTAAACCAAGCAAGCCATATATTTTGGGGGTATCCATTAAAGTCCCCAAAATAAAACTTGGTAATGCTTTGTTAGAGTAGGGTTTTTCTAGTAATACTGCTTTATCAAATTGATTAGGATGGTTTATGGCCATAAAAATTCTATGTATGAGACCTGCTTCAATAGTAAGAAGTCTGTTATCTAATTCTTGTCCTATAAAAGAGTTTAATCCTGCCATGATGTATTCCAGTTAAAAATATTTACTCTTTATTTTCTCACAACAACTATCATATAAACAAGTAATTTATTTAATATTAAAGTAGGTAAAATAATGTTAATATTAATGCTTTTAAATATATTGATTTTAATTTCCTGCCAAGACTATGATAAGTCTGTAAAAATAACCCCTTACAGTTTTGAAAATAATTTTATGACTAAAAAAAACTTATCTAGGTCCGAAATAATAGCAAAGCTTAAAACAGAAAAGTTTGATATTTTGATCATAGGTGGAGGTGCTACTGGGGCAGGAGCTTTGCTGGAAGCTTCTTCTCGTGGATTAAAAGCAGCCCTCATAGAGCAAAGTGATTTTGCTTCTGAAACATCCAGTCGTAGTACGAAACTTATTCATGGTGGTGTGCGATATTTAGAAAATGCTGTTAAAAAGCTTGATCTAAAAGAATATGAGCTGGTACGAGATGCATTATCTGAACGTCAATATTTTTTACAAAATGCCCCTCATTTATCTAATCCCTTAGCTATTATCACTCCTGTATATAGTTGGTTTGATGCTATTTATTATTGGATGGGCTTAAAAACTTATGATTTTGTTGCTGGAAAGGCAAGTTTTGGTAAAAGTGAGTTCTTATCTTACAAAGAAACTATTTCTTTATTTCCTAAAATAAATAAAGAAAATCTTAAGGGAAGTGTTCGTTATTATGACGGCCAATTTAATGATGCACGAATGAATTTAGCCTTAATATTAACTGCTTTTGATGAAGGTGGTCTAGCGCTAAATTATGCCCAAGTTACTTCATTAATCAAAGAGCAAAAAATTATTACAAGCGCACTAGTTAAAGATATGGTAACTGATGAAAATTTTATCATAAAAGCAAAAGTGGTTATTAATGCCACAGGAGTTTTTGCCGATAGTATTAGACAGATGGATGATGCGGCCGCTCATAAACTTATAGAAGTAAGCCAAGGTAGCCATATTTTATTGCCCCCAAATTTAGTGCCTAAAAACACTGGGCTTATTATTCCTAAAACTAAAGATGGTAGAGTATTATTTTTACTTCCCTGGTTAAATAAAACCTTGGTAGGAACTACTGATGAAAAAGCTGAAATAATTCAAAATCCCCATGCTACACAAGCTGAAATAGATTATATTTTAGAGCACGTATCACAAATTCTAGATCAAAAAATTGCGCCAGAACAAGTATTAGCTAGTTTTAGCGGCCTTAGACCGTTAGTTAAACCAAGTGAGCATATTAGCAATACCGCATCAATTTCTCGAGACCATTTTATCGAAGTAAGTAATTCTAATTTAATTACTATTGTGGGTGGCAAATGGACCACCTATAGAAAAATGGGTGAAGATGTCATTAACCAGGTTATTAAAACAGTAAATTTATTGCCTAAAAATAACAGTGTCACTAAAGATCTTAAGTTAGTAGGGGCCAAGTTTTATGATCCAAGTTTAAAGTATAAAGATTTAGATAAAGATATTATTCTACACCTAAACAATAATTATGGCGACCATGCGAATTCTGTTATTAATATAGATAATAAAACTAAATTAACAAGAATAATAAGTAATTATCCATTTATAGAAGCAGAAATAATTTACGCTATTCGCTATGAGTATGCCATAACGGCATTAGACATAATTTTACGAAGAATTAGGCTTGGAATATTAGATACTAATTCAGCAATAGAATCTTTAAGTAAAATAACAGAAATTATGGCCGAAGAACTCAAATGGAGCAGTGAAAAAACCAATCAAGAACTATCTAATAGCTTATTATTTTTGCAAGAACTAAACTATAGGTAGTTTTAGCCCTTTGTAGTGGAAAGTTCATCAATATTACTATTATTCAGCATCTGCAGTTTTAATCTTTTTAAGAACTTCAGTTGCTTTAGCGCGTATATCTGCATTTTCATGTTGCAATAACTTAGCTATCTCAAGAAGAACTACTTGGTCTGTGGGTTTAATATTTCCAAGAGCCTCAGCAGCAGCTTGCCTGACTGACGAATCATCATCACCCAAAGCTTTAGCAAGGGCTTTATGAATTTCAGGATCTGTAGATTCAATATTTCCGAGAACTTTTGCAGCTTTTTGGCGTACATCTGAATTTTTGTGTTGCAATAAATTAGCGATTTCACATAACACTTCTTGATTCGTAGGTTTAATACTTTCAAGAGCCTCAGCAACAGCATATCTGATTAACCCATCATCGTCCCCCAAAGCTTGAGCTAGAGCTTTATGAACTTCAGGTTCTGTAGGTTTAATATACCCAAGAGCATTAGCTGCCGCTTCTGCGACTTCCCAATCATCATCACCCAAAGCTTTAACAAGGGCTCTATGAATTTCAGGATCTGTAGGTTTAATTTTTGAAAAAACTTTACCACCCAAAGCTTTAACAACAGCTCTATGAATTTTAGGATCTGTAGGTTTAGTTTTTGAAAAAACTCTAATGGCAGCTTTTCGCGTTTCAACGTCAGGATTGCTGAGCTTTTCATAGTAATGCTCATTTAATTTTTTAAATGCAGAAGTTGTATTTAACTCTACTATATGGCTTTTAATTAATGGAAATAGTAATGATTCATCTTCATGATTTTTTATATCGTTTGCCGTTAGCATTGCAGCTTCTTCTAAATTATTTTTAGAAAATGCATCTTGACATTTTAAATATCCTGGGACCATCAAATTTGAATTCCTCTCTAAATAGTCTTCGCCCAATCCTAACTTTCTTAACCTATCATTTATATTTGTCTTAAACTCATGAATGCTTAAAACGTCGGGCGCAGTACAGGAATCGAGTAACAAAAAAAGACTATTAATTACACTTATCCCATCTTTGCCAAAAGCTGTTTCTGTTGTCTGAGTGTTTAGAACTTTATCAATCATTGCCTTTCTACCAGAAATTCTCAGCTCTTTTATGGACTCAAAAAAATCTTCCTTTGAAAAAGGATTATCTTGAGATACTAATCGTTCAGCAATATTAACATCTACTGGGTTATTTTTAATGGAAAGCACCCACCCATTTTTGTTTTTATCACTATGGTCATAACTTCCTGTGTTGTATCTTGAATCAGGTTTATATTTTTCTATTTCATCTCTAATTTCTTTATCTTGATAGACCAGTTCCACACTACGAGTGCTTTTTTTTATGTGATTTTCATAGGCTGCTTTAATAGCAGGGAAATTGATCAAGCCGACAAGATTATCTAGCGTAGGAAGGATAATATGTTTGACACCTAAGGTTTCTTTAGCTTTTTCAAAACCTCTAAGAATTAGCTCCACATTTTCAGCACTAACATTAGCACCGCTAATGGTGATCACATAAAGTGCTTTTTCTTCACCCACCATGACTTCAGTAGTGCTGACATAACCCTTAAGTTTTTTTGTCTTAATATAAAAAACTCTCTCGTGTGGATCGTTGGGATAAGGAAAAGAGTATCGAGAAGAGCAATCGCCTCCAATACAACCTCTAAAAATACCTATCTCGGGACGAACCTGGACGAGCTCAACCTCAGATGTCACCAAGGTTTTATGAGAAATAGTATCAGACGCATACTTATTAATTTTTTTATGTATAAAATCTAAAACTCTTAACAAGCGTTTATCCTTTTCTCCATCAAAATAAGTAAGAAGAATTGGTTTTAAAACTTCATCCCTATCGTTCAAGTATATTAAATCCTCGCCATTAAGTTGCCCTATACTATTTTTAAATTGGTCCCAATCTTGTGGAACAGGGGTGTTTTGATTTTTCTTGAGAACAGCAGCAAGATAAAATTGGGGAAAGACTTTTTCTTCGAGGGGAATTCCCTTTATTATCCCATCAATATCCTCTTTTGAAGGCAGATTTGGCAATTTATTAATTTTATCATAGTTGTTTCTGATGCATTGAAATTTTTCTATCATTTGTGGAATTCGTTTGCATATTGCAAATTGATTATTTTGTTCTCCATCGTCATTTATTAACTTATCTTTCTTATTTATTTTAATAAACTTTATTTTATTTAATGTCTCTAAAGGATCGCTAATCAGAATATCTTTCGTATTAATTCCTGTAAGTAAATCCTGTGGTTTTGAAAAATCACTTTGTGCTATTTGGATCTTTTCAAGAATGCTATCTTTCCAAGCATTAATCGCCTCAGGCTTGATTTTCACTTCTCCCACCCAAATATTTCCAGTGGGCTTTACACTTATATTGAGATATTTTTTGTCCGAATAGAGTTTATCAAACCTTGCATATTTCTTAAGCAAATTAACTAATTCGGCTTCGTTATCTAAAAGCGTAAAAAGATCGATATCATACTTGGCTGCGTCTACAAAAAGCTTGGGAATTTCCTTGCGAACTTGTAGTAAAAAAGCCAGCTTTTCATCATCTGTTTTTAAAGGAGGCAGTTCAAAGCTTGAATAAGCAAAAGTAGCACTTAATAGGCAAAAAACAGCTACTAAGTGTTTAATATTAAATATTATTTTCATTAAAACCTCTCATATTTAAAATACGTATTAAATAATTATATAATCATTATAACAATACAAAATCAGATAAACACTAGTAATTTATACGGTCAAGGCATAAGCTTGAGATAAGGCTTTTAAAAAATAATGCCACCCTTGTCAGACATCGCTTCTAAAGAACAGCTCGTAAGTAGTTGATTTAAAAGATTTTTTAATTGATGAAAAAGGCTTCGAGACGCTTGCAAAAGCAAGCTCGTCAGCCCGAACGGTGGTTTGTTCTTTTTTGATATGTAATGTGTGAAGCATTTGAGGTGCTCAGGGCGAACGGGGAGATTTGCAAAAAAGTTATATAAAACTTGTCTTAATCCTTGTATTAATAATGTTATTTAATTGTTAATAAGTGTGCGGTATAAAACTTATATCAAAAAAAATTAACTATATATTTCAAGTCCTTATTGGTGGCTAAAAAAATGATAATATTATAAAAAAGAAGGGCAGCTAATTGATAATAATGAAAGATTAATTTTCTGATTGCCCTGAACAAGCCGACGGCACGTAGGAGCGATTTAAACAGTTTAATATTTAATATACGTTAAAAATTGTTTCGAATTTTTTTGGTATTATTTGTGCTTTTATTGTTTCTTGCAATAAATTTAATTCACGATTAGCTAAGCTTAAATTGAAGACTCTTTTTGATAAAGCTTTGCCATAAATAATGCCAATATAGTTTATATTGTTATCTTCAGCTATAGCATTTATTTGTTTTATGTAGCGTTCTTGATCATCTGCTTGGGCAATGAGATTTACTGCTACACCACAAGTATTGGTTAATATATTAAAAAATGTTTCAAATAATTCACCTTTAGTGTGCCCCTCTTCTACATACAGCGTTCCATTATTAAACTTACCGTGTGTATCAGACCAATTTTGTTCTACACAAAAAAATAGGCTACTATAAAAATCTAAACTTAAATTAGATAGTTGCTTTTTGGTTACTTCTGCAAACTCATTAGAACGCGAAGTTATTGCTATAACTAAAGATTTTTGTTTTTGCCAAGATTTTATTGCTGCAATAAGAGCATCCTCAATGGGTTGAACTTCTATTTGCTCTTGTACTATTTTATCTATTTTGCCCATTATTTCATAGGCTTCAGATTTAGAGGCGCCAGCATGCCTAATTTTATTCACCATATTATAAAACCAGGTTGGTGTGCCTAAAATACTTTTTGATTCTAATAACGTATCATCAATATCTATGACAATAAGCTTTTTCTTAAGTGCAACTTTAGTCCTATCAACCTGATCAATAAATTCGCTGATTTGATCAGATATAATTACTTCTGATTTTATTGAAGAAAAAAAATAGAAAAAACAAAAGCTTAGAATAGCTAATAAAGTTACACACAATAAAAAAATATAGGCGTTTTTGTAGGTCATTAAGAAAATGCCTCATGCTTAAATATAAGTACTTAGATTAATGACATTATTATTTTTTTGTTCAAGGGCCTAGATTTGTTTTACAAGCTTTGGGTTGCTTATAAACAAAATTATTGATAGGAAGTCTTTGAATAACCAATTTTAGGTATAAATAATGACAATTTCTAGTGCACACATTCGTAACATCGCCATTATTGCTCACGTTGACCATGGCAAAACCACAATGATAGATAACTTGTTTAAGCAAGCAGGTTTGTTTCAGGCACATCAACATGTGGCTGAAAGAGTAATGGATTCTGGCGAACTTGAAAAAGAACGCGGTATTACTATTACTGCTAAAAATGCTAATTTTGAATGGCGTAATACTCAAATAAACATTATCGATACTCCTGGGCATGCGGATTTTGGTGGTGAAGTAGAGCGAGCATTATTTATGGCTGATGGCGCTTTTTTGCTAGTGGACGCTGCAGAAGGCCCTCTTCCTCAAACTCGTTTCGTTTTGCGTAAGGCGCTAGAACAAGGCTTACACGTAGCAGTAGTTATTAACAAAGTTGATAGACCTGATGCGCGCATTGACGAAATTGAAGAACAAATAATGGAATTATTTTTCGATTTAGCTGTTGATGAAAAACAAACTCAATATACCGTTATTTATGCATGTGCTAAAGATGGTTGGGCAAGTAGAGATAAAGGCGTTAAAAAAGAAAATCTTAATGATTTACTAGACTTAATAGTAGACGAATTTCCTGCTCCAAGAATAGCAAACGATGGTTTGTTTAGAATGCTTATTGCCAATATTTCTTATTCAAACTTTTTAGGTCAAATAGGTGTTGGTCGTATTGAATCTGGTAGTGTTAAGCAAGGACAAAGAGTTATCTTAATCGACGAAGATAATAAAAGAAATACTTTTACTATTAGTTCATTAGAAACTTTTAGCGGCCTTTCCACCAGTAAAGTGCCAAGTTTAAGTGCTGGCCAAATTGCCCTTATCGCTGGTTATACAGCGCCAAAAATAGGTGATACCATTGCTGAAGAACAAGTTTTAGAACCACTCACCAGAATTAAAGTAGATCCACCAAGCGTAGCAGTTAAAATTTCAGTTAATACCTCACCATTTGCCGGACAAGAAGGTGAGTATTTAACCAGTAGAAAACTAGAAGAAGTTTTAAAAAAAGCCTCTTTAACCAACGTGGCTATTTGCATTGAAGAAACTCAAAATCCTGAAATGTTTTTATTAAAAGCTCGCGGTGAATTGCAAATAGTTATTCTTTTGGAAGAGCTACGTCGTAAAGGCTACGAACTTATGGTTGGTAGACCAGAGATTATTCCTTATGAAAAAGACGGTGAACTTTACGAGGCTCAAGATTATATGGTTATTGACGTTCCAGAAGCTTTTATAGGTGCTGTTACCGAACTCTTATCTGAGAGGGGAGGTAAAATGGAAAGCATGGCTACCTTGGAAGGTTCCAATAGAGTTAGAATGGAATTTGTTATTCCTGCTCGAGGTTTAATAGCCTTACGCTCTATTTTACTAACTAAAACTAAGGGTGAAGCAATTTATTCAAGCTCTTTTAGAGATTATATACCCTTTTTAGGTAAACGTTTATCAAGAGCAAACGGTGCTCTTGTAGTAGATAGAAACGGCATGGCTACTGAATACGGTTTGTACCATTTGCAAGATTCAGGAAAATTATTTATTGGCGCAAATACCAAAGTATATGAAGGCATGGTGTTTGGTGAAAATAAGCGTACCAACGATATTAATGCTAACCCAGCCAGAGAAAAGAAGTTAACCAATATGCGTGCTTCAGGTAAAGATGAATCTACTAAGCTATCAGGTATTTTTCCTTTTGATTTAGATTCTGCAATTGAATGGATCGATGATGATGAATGGGTTGAAATAACTCCAAAAAATATTAGAGTAAGAAAAGACGAGTTAAGAACTGCTTTTCGTAAAGTTATCAGAAACGTGGCATAAATTATGAAAAATAAACTATATATCATATGTTTGGCGATAATTTTAGCAGCAATAGGATATGGTTTATTTTTTTATTTTAATTCAAAAAAAGTGATAATTAGAGACTTTATAGAAGAAAGAGATTTTGTGCCATTAGTTAAACTAATGAATAATGATCTATTTTTATTATCAGAAAATCGAGATTTTTCGCCAGAGCGAGTGCTTTTGAGAAAATCACCAGATTATGAAAAAACCCCTAATTTAGCAACAATTACAGTAGCTGAAGTAGACAAACAAACAGCCGGTTTTGTGGCCTATGTGAAAAAAGGCCCTAGTTACACTTATATTTGGTTATTAGGGGTAGATAAAAATTTTAGGCGTCAAGGCTTAGGAAAAAAACTTTTATATCAAGCATTTAAAGATTTAACAGCTAAAGGCTATAAATCTGTAACTATTGCTGTAAGAAGCATGAATAAACCTGCTTTGTTGTTATATAAAAGTGTAGGCTTTGTTGAAGAAAGCAATGATAAAGATCGCGGTATGATTATTTTACGTAAAGGTTTAAATACATTATGAAATTAAATAAATATATAGTAGTGTTAAATTTTATGCTTACATTTCTTTTTTCTTGCCATAAAGAAGAACCTTCTTTTAAAGAACTAAGTCCAGCTCATAAACAAACATTGGTAAATTTGAGTTCTAAAAGTTTAAGTGATCTAAAAAACACAGAATATGATGAAGCAACAAAAATTTTAACTATGTTTTTTATAGATTATGTAAATCATCAAATATGGTACAAAAATAAAGAATATGCAACAGCGGTAAAAGACAGTGAAGATTCATGTAAATCTTCTCGTAATTCTGCTGATAGTAAATCCGTTAATAGCTCAAAAGTAAAAGATAATTTAAAAAAACTAAGTCAAGTTTTTTTTCTTGATCTAAAAAATTATAAAGCTATTGATATATATGAAACTTTTATTGCTTATGCTACCAAAGATAGAGATTTGGCTTCTGTTTCTTGCGGCAATATGGAAGAAGCTTTTAGTATCGAAAAAGAAAGTATCAGAAAATATTTTGATAATGATCGTTTAAAAGCAGAAACCTTTCCACAAATAATACCAAGTATCAACAAGTATTTATTGGATAGTATTGAATAAATTTAGATAAGATGATATGTTTAAAAAAATAGGAAATAATATATGAAAAAATTACTCACTAAAAGCTTATTATTATTGGTTTTAATTAACGCGAGTGCTTGTGTATCGCCAAAAACAGTGAACAATCCTGTTCCGGAGGTACCTGTTGTTAAAGGACCTAAAAAAGTAACTGTAACGCCAATTAAAAAACAAGATTTAGATGAGCTAGAAAGGTTGAGTAAAAAACCTAAATCAAGTGACGAAGAAAGCGATGCTTTAGGTGAAACAATTAAAGTTCCTTACAGCGAACTCACTAAACAAGATAAAGAAAAAGCTGATAAAATATTAGCTACTCACATTGTAGAAAATTTTGATCTTCCAGTTATAAAAGATTTTCTTAGTAAAGCAGCAGGTATTCTTGTAGAAAAAGCTGATGAAAAGAATGCTGAGAAAGAAGCAAAAAATAAAGAAGAACTTGCTGAAGTAATTGATTTTCTTAACACTCTTGATAAAAATAAATTTATAGCTGTTATGCAAAAAAAATTAAGCTCTCAATTAGATGAAAACGGCACTGCTTTGGAGCGTTATCAAACCCTCGGAAAAGATATGAAAGATTTTGCAAAAACTATAGAACTTTTTGGAATTCTTCCACAGTTTATTAAAATTGCAGAAGATATGGATGCTATAGGTAAAAAAACTGATTTAGAAAAAGCACAATATTTAAAGTTAGATCCTAGTATTATTAATCAGCTTGCACAAACAGATGCTGATGCTGCTGACATAGATATTATGTATATGGGTAAAAAACAAACTGTTAAGAAATTAATAGATAAAAAATTAGCCCAACAAAAGATGATTGCTTTTTTCACATTTTTTAGGCCAGATCTTGTGGCTTTGATTAGCAGTAAGCCTAATGCTACAGAAGATGAATTAAAAAATCTAGAAATAGAAGAAAAAGTTACTGATGAGGATCTAGAAAAAATACAAAAAATGATTAACAAGTATAAAAAGGCAACAGCTACTTGGAATAAGACGTATATCTTAGAAAAAATAAAAGAATTAAATTTAATAAATCACAATAACAATAAAATAAATACTAAAATATTAGCTGAAGAAATAGTTAAGAATAGTTACACTGAAAATCAGCTAAAAAACTTTAAAAAAGAAATGACATTAGAAGAAATTCTAGGAAATTATATCAAACCTTTAGAAGATATGGGTAATAATAGAGTGATAACAATGTTAGGAGAACTAGGAAAAGAATAAAATTACCTGTTGGGATAATTTTTGAGATTAACGGCATATCCATGAAGAAAATATATATGTTAATTATTGTGTTAGCCATTGGCTGTTCAAAGCCAATGGAAAAACTTGAGCCTATAGATGCCTTAAAAGCTTTTGAAAATAGTTATAAAAATTTGTCTGAAAAACAGCAACAAGAAGTGGTACAAATTCTTGCAAAATCTGTGTTAGATAGTTTAAATAATGAGATCACTAATAAGTTAAATAGAAATAAGATAATAGAAGCCCTTGCTCAAAATTTAAAAAATAAAATTTATTTGTCTAATAAAAAACCCTTAGATATTTACTATATTATAAAAGAAGGTTCTCATTTGCAAAATAATATTTTTAATATTTATTATCTTGCTGGAAAAATTAATGATAAATATCTTAATTTTAAAGAATATAAAGAGTCTTTATTATCTTATTTAAATTATTTAAATTTTCATGAAATAGTCATGGATAAAATTAAATCTATGAGTAGCAAAAAAAGTATTAATGAAGTAACTTTTAAAATTAGTGTTACTCAAAAAGATATTTTAACTATTAAAAATATATTAAAAAATCAAAAGAATGATAAAATATATATTCAAAATAAAGGATGGATAGAAGCTGATTACCCATCTAAAATAATTGCACTTAAGATTATGCTAAATAATAATAGAATAAATAATAAAGAGCTGGCTAAAAATTTTCTTGAAATGTCTCATACTGACGAGCAATTAAAAGCTTTAGAAAAGGAAGTAAAACTAGAATATTTTTTTGAAAAAAAATTAGAAGTATTGAGAGCATTTAAAGAGCTTATGGAACCATTAATTTAACGAAAAACCTGTGAATTATGTTTTCCGCCGGTTTCTACGTGCCAGGCCTTGTGCCAGGCATCCAGATAATTAAATTTTTACAATGGTAGGAATTAGTTTTCTGGATACCGTGAGCTACTCCTGAGGTATCGACACGAAAATAACAAATCAAAAACCATTCTACGCTTTTCCCTCGCTCTCTACGTGCTCTGACTTGTTCAGAGCATCCAGAAAAATTTCTTTCAACCATGTTCCTTATATAAATCTCGCCAAGTTGGGTTAAACTCTTCAATTTTCTACACCAATTTTTGAAACTCTTTTCTCCTTTTGCTGCCTTAATCCATAACTCCTAAATTTCATAATAAACAAGCATATGTATGTTATATTTTGTTTTGATCTTCCCAGACTCTTTTTATAAAAATCTGTCGTAGAACCTACGTATAATGTTGCATTTCGCTGATTTCATGAAATTGGAAAGTTTAATTTTCTGGATGCTCTGAACAAGTCAGAGCCATATGATTATCCATAAGTATTGATTAGTTAATCTGAGTTTTGGATAAGCACAGGTGATGAAATTCTATTTTCAGCCCTTCTCTACGTGCCGTCGGCTTGTCCCTGAGGTATCCCC
>CAZBMJ010000039.1:0-18137 GCA_964493205.1 uncultured Myxococcales bacterium | reverse complement strand
GTGGAAGGGCCATCGCTCAACGGATAAAAGGTACTCCGGGGATAACAGGCTGATCACGCCCAAGAGTTCACATCGACGGCGTGGTTTGGCACCTCGATGTCGACTCATCGCATCCTGGGGCTGGAGCAGGTCCCAAGGGTATGGCTGTTCGCCATTTAAAGCGGTACGTGAGTTGGGTTCAGAACGTCGTGAGACAGTTCGGTCCCTATCTGCCGTAGGCGTAGGAGATTTGAGGGAAGCTGACCTTAGTACGAGAGGACCGGGTTGGACGAACCGCTTGTGAACCGGTTGTCACGCCAGTGGCAGAGCCGGGTAGCTATGTTCGGATGGGATAACCGCTGAAAGCATCTAAGCGGGAAGCCTCTCCCAAGATGAGATCTCCCGAGGTAAAACCTCCTAAAGACCCCTTGTAGACTACGAGGTGATAGGCTAGAGGTGGAAGTGTAGTAATACATGTAGCTGACTAGTACTAATAGGTCGTGAGGTTTAGTATCTCTAGGATGAGGTCAAAGTTACTGCGCTATTTATTAGCTAAAGCGTTTTTTACAGCAAATGGATTTAATATTTTATAAGTTTTTTAAAGTTTTTCGGTGGTTATAGCAGTGAGGTCACACCCGATCTCATTCCGAACTCGGAAGTTAAGCTCACTTGCGCTGATGGTACTGCACGGGTTCCCGTGTGGGAGAGTAAGACGCTGCCGGATTTTGTTTTTTCCCCCTATCTTGAAAAAGGTAGGGGGTTTTTTTTTGCTTTTTTTAAGAATTTTTATAGATATCTTTGCGATGTTTAATAGCAATAATTAAAACTATTTTTGTGCTAGAAATAATTCGATAAATTATTCTGTACATACTCACTCTAAGTCGTCTATGGCCTTTAAGGCTATAACGAAGAGGTTTGCCAAAACCTATAGGATCTATACTTAAACGTTCTTCAATGGCTTTTTTTATGATATTTTTATCAGCATTTGGAATTTTTGAAATATCTTCTTTTATAACACTTTCCAAGTACTCTATTTGGTATAAGTCACTTCCAGGCATCTTGATGTTTCACTTTTTTAGCGCCTTTTATGTCTCTAAGCTCAGCTATTGATGAAAGAGCCATATCTTCCCTTTTATCTAGGGCTTCTAAAATCAACTCTTTAGCTATGCTAGACACAGATTTATTGTTTTCTTTAGCCAGCTGAACCAATAAAAAAGCTGTAGCTTCTTCAAAGGTTATGTTAATTCTTGGATTTTTTGTTGGCATATTTACCTCATTATTTATATTTAAGTGTAACACTTTTACATCATTAATGCAAGAAATAGATCTTTTAAAAGCTAAAGCTGTTTATAATAGGCCTTAAGTACTGTTAATGCTGCTTATATGAGGCGTTAAATGAAAAATAAGTTAACTTTACAAAGGGGTTTTTTTTTGCTTTTTTTATGCTAGAGCTTCAACATCATGCATAATAGCAATCTAGTAAAAAATTCTTGTGGTCTGGATTTTGGCACATCTAACTCTTCCATAGGGTTTATTCAAAATGACGAACCTGTTCTTACCCAGTTTGAGGACAAAGAGTACATTCCTTCTGCCATATTTTTTGACCATGACAGGGATAAACCATACTTTGGTAATCTTGCCATTGAAAAATATATTGATGGCTGCGAAGGAAGAATGATTTGGTCTCCTAAAAATGCCCTTGGAACAGGACTGATTTTAGAAAAAACTCAAATCAAAGATAGCTTAATGTCTTTTAAAGATATTATTGCACTGATTATAAAAAATCTTAAAGAGCAAGCTGAAAGCCAATCACACTCCGCAATGCAAAATGTTGTTGTTGGGCGTCCAGTTTTTTTTAATGATGACGACACTTATCTAGACAACCTAGCTCAAGCAGCCCTAGGCGACATACTAAAATCTGTTGGTTTTAAAAATATTGAGTTTGAATATGAACCCATCGCTGCAGCCATTCATTACGAGCAAAGTATAACCAGTCAAGAACTTGCTTTAATCGTTGATATGGGAGGTGGAACCTCTGATTTTACAGTGGCCAAGCTTGAGCCCACCACAAAAAACCCTCACAAAGATCGTAAAAAAAATATTTTATCTGTTGGGGGTATTCACGTTGCCGGAACAGACTTTGATAGGCAGTTGAGCCTAAAAACTTTAATGCCAGAGCTGGGGCTTGGGGCGCGCTATAAAAGTCTTGAAGGCGCATGGCTAGATGTACCTCCTGGTTTGTTTCGCGATTTAGCAACGTGGCACAAAATAGGATTGTTGTATAATAATAAAAATATTTCCTATATAAAATCTAAAATATATACTTCTGATTCTGCGAAAAAATTCCAAAGGTTACTTCTTACGTTGCAAAAAGGCCTTGGCCATTATTTAGCCAGACTAGTGGAAAAAGCAAAAATTAATTTAAGTGATAGTGAAAAAACACTTTTTACTACTAGCGAAGTTCAACCTGAAATTATTAGAGAAATCAGTAAAAAAGAGTTTGAAGTATCAATTAAAGAGCTGGTTGCACAAATTACTAAAACTATTGCCTTGGCCATACATGACGCGGGCGTTGCCCCAAGTAATATTGATGCAATTTTTATGACAGGTGGTTCTTCTCTTATACCTCTGGTTAGAAAAAGCATTTTATCCATAATGCCTAATGCTCGCCTTATAGAGGGAGACAAATTTGGCAGTGTGGCCTTAGGGCTTACGCTTTGTGCTCGCGAGAAATTTAGGTGATTAGGTAAAGGTCTAAATTTTAATACCATGTTGTAAATAAGAATTTAGCGTTATAATTTCTCCTTCAATGCCCAGTTCACTCATTGCTACCTTGAGCGCTCGTTCTTCTCTTAATAAAGTGTCTGGGTTGCTGCTATCCCATGCCACTTGAAATAATTTTCTTTTTCCTTGAGGGGATGTAACTAAAAAATCAACTTCGTAACGCTCTTTTGTGAGATAATAGTTTATTTGGTAACCCATGCGTCTTAATTCTAGATAAATAATGTTTTCAAAAAGTTTTCCTAAGTCACTCTCATAATCTAGGGTTACTGCTCTTACTAAACCTGTGTCTATGCAATAAATCTTTTTGGGATTAGTATTTATTCTTCTTATAGATTTATCGCCAAGTGGTACGCAAAAGGCTAAATAAGCATCTTCAATATGGTTTGTATAATCATAAAGAGTGTCTTTATTGATTTTATAACCTTGGCTTTTTATATCATTGTAAAATTTATTTATAGCAAACGGTTTGCTCACGTTATGTATGAGGGACATGATCATATATTTGATAAGAGTAGTATTTTTTATGCTATGTCGCTCTATGATATCGCGATAAATAACTACATCGATATATTCTTGCAAAGTTTTTTGCCTTTCGTCTTGCTCATAATTAGTGACTTCAGGAAATCCTCCCTCACTAAGGTATTGTGAAAATAGTTTAAATAGAAGGTTTTTTGTTTTAGTACTAAAAGGTTTTAATTCAAGTTCTATATTTTTTGCTCTTAAAAATTCCAAAAAGCTATAGGGCCATATTTCACTGCACAATGAGCGCCCTCGCAAACTTGAGGCAATTTCTTTGCTTAATAATTTTGCTGATGAACCAGTTAAATAAATTTCTGCATTTAAGCTGTCTTGAAAGCGTCTAATGGTCATTGGCCAGTCTTGTATATTTTGTATTTCATCAAGAAATAGGTAGCAACGTTGGTCATGATTTTCTGGATAGAGTGCATAAAATGCTTCAATAAGTTCAGCAAGCCCTTTGCTGGTCATGGGAAAGAGGCGATCATCTTCAAAATTGACATACAATATGCGAGAAATAGCTACACCCTCTTTAAGTAATTTAAGAATCTGTTGATAAAGAAAATATGTTTTTCCCACTCTGCGCATACCAATGGCTACTTTAATTTTATTAGGTGCTGTGGGGAATTGTTCTTCTCTTTGTACCAAATCATCAAGCCTGCCAAGCTTTTGGCTAAACTCACTTAAAAGAATTTGAATGATATCGTTTGTTTTCATAATCTATCCTTATATTAAGGATAGATTGGCATATTATTATCCTAATTTCAAGGAAAGTGATCACTGTTAGCAGGTGCTACGAGCAAAAAAGAATCTAGTTTAATAAAACTATCATCAGGGCCTTGTTTTTTAAAGCATGATATATAATATAGTTTATTATTATTCAATTATTTTATTAAGTAGGTGTATTATGAAATTGTTTTTTTTAATTAATATTTTTTTATATTCTTTTTTATCTTTTGCTAATAATTATAAAATTAATAAACCTTATGTCTCGGTTTATTGTATTTTCCCTTATAAAAACCAATACAGCAATTACTATGAAGATCTTGCACCTTATGAAAAGGCAGTAACAGTAATTAAGGGTAATACCTGCATTAAACAAATGGACCAATATCTCTATAATGATAGCGTAACAAGAAATACAGACTTTGATGAAGAAGGATTAGTATTTGTAGAAAAAAATGAGTCTTCTATGGGATATATAAAATTAGAAGATTGGGAAATATCACGTCCTTTGTCTTATGCTAAATACTCTCCTCATAAAACTTCTGTGATGATTATTTCTCCTTTTTTTGAGTATGAAGGCGTGAAATACAGTATGGGCACTGTTTTATGTATTGACAGAGAAATAATTAAAAACAATCCAGATAATCTTGGTGAATTAAATCATATAAAAGCTCTTTCTTTAAATAACAAAAGAGAGCAGATTATAAGCTTAGCAAAAAAATTAATAGGACAGCCGTATCAATGGGGAGGCAGAACAGCCCTAGATGGCGGTGGATATGATTGTGCGGGCTTAGTAAATATTGTTTATTTAGCCAGTGGTTTAGATACTCCCAGAGGAGTTGGTATGCAATATCAGAAATCAACAGATATTAATAGTTCTAATGATTTACTAATAGGTGATTTACTATTTTATTGTGATATCACTAAGTTCGATTCTGCTATTCATGTAATGCTTTATACTGGTAAAAAACAAGGCAAGCATACGTATATTCATGCGACACCAGAAGCAATGAGCGTTGTAGAAGAAACTTATGATGTCGATGAAATTATTAATAACACTCTAATACCTGGCACTAATTATAAACTTAAGTTAAGGCGTTTAAATGTTTGGTCTGTGGATAGCCAAGGTAATTTGATCCATTAAAAAATCTTGCATAGAGATATTTTCATAAGCTAATTGCTGAGGAACCAAAGAGGTTTTAGTAAGGCCTGGCAGTGTATTAACTTCTAAAAAGTATAAATTATTATCTACGCTAATCATATCGGCGCGGGAATAGCCATATAAATTAAGAGCCTTATGAACTTTTAGCGCCAAATCTTGCGCTTTTTTACTAAGTTCTGGGCTTATTCCTGCAGGGGTAATTTCTTTGCTGCCTAAATTTAAATATTTAGCTTCATAATCAAAGTCTCTATTGGTATCTAAGACTATTTGCGTAGGACAAAGGGCTTTTAAACCTTGCGGGGTTTGCACAACTCCCACAGTAAGTTCTGTGCCAATCAGCAATTTTTCAAGCATATAGTCTTGTGTAAAATTTATTTTATTAGCTACAATATCTATATCTTTTTTATTAATAACTTTATAACAACCAAAGCTTGAGCCAGCACATGAAGGCTTAATAATAAATGGACCATGGGTATCAAAAAAACTGTGTATATTTGAAACACTAGCTTTTTCATCAGGCGCCATAACTACCTGATAATCTTTTAAAATTTTCTTAGTAATAAGTTTATCAAAAGCATTGTGTGAGCTTTGTGAATCAGAGCCTGTGTAGCTGGCATTATGCTCTTCTAATATTTTTTGTAGCCAACCGTTCTCGCCATTTCCACCATGCAAGGCTAAGATAAATACTTTGCTGTTATTGTTTTTAATAGCTTCTTTAATATCTTTATAAATAAAATTATTTTTTGGTATAAATTCAGTCACAAAAGGGTTTTTGTGATCAAGCAAATCACTGTAATTTATTTTATAAACTTCACCGTTTTTATGCCAAAACCAGATGTTTTCTATTTTTAAGCTTTCAGCCATATTTTGAGCTGAAGCTACTGATACAAAACGCTCTTCTGAAGGCCCACCAAATAACAAAATAACATTTTCTTTCATTATAACCTTTATTTTTTTAGTATGCTCAATTCCCTAAATTTACTTTTAATATTACGATCTACCAGGCATTTTTAAGGAGTATTTAATGATACAAGCATTATTATTTTTATCATTTTTTTATACAATCAACATATACGCAATTAATCATTTTGAAAAGCCGTCTCCTGAGTTACATCGGGCGATTCTTAAACTTAAAGAAATATTTCCTATGAAAGAATCCTATGCATATAATTATCAGGATCACTCTATAAAAAATTCTATTTCTTATCATCAAAAAAAAATAAAGATAAGAGATGTTCATGCCATTCCTAACACTAATTGGAATCAAAGCAAAAAAAGTACAAAAATTAATTATAATAAATACGTAGTTAACATAAAAAAATATAATATAAGAAAAAAAAATCCTTGTGTGTTAAAAAACGTATATAAAATGTGGAAATATGAAGTATACGAAAATAATTATTTTGTTTGCGCCATTTTTTGGACTGAAAAAGGACAAGAAGATTCTACGGCACCTATTACTCTGCATGATTTAAGGTTTTTAAAACCATTTATGCCACCTGAAGTGGCACAAAGAATATTTGGAACCATGTAGGACTTCTAAATCCCTTTTTTTAATGAATATTTATCAATGGCCACAGCATTGTTCCAATGCTTGAGCCAATCTTGTTTATATAATAGAGCTATTTGTGGGTTCTCTCGAATAATCAAGACATTTTCTGCATTTTTAGTCTCAGCTGCTTTAGTAAAATTAAAAGATCCTGTGATAATAGTTTTATCATCAATAATCATAACTTTATTGTGATAAATAGCATGCTTCACATCGATTTTTAAGTCAAAGCTTAAGTTTTGAAAAAATTTACTTGAAGAATAGCGTTGAGAAACCTGTGACTTATCAAGAATTATTTTTACATCCACATTGCGCTTTTTGGCATCCAATAAAGCTTGAGCAATAGTTTTGGATGTAAAGCTATAAGCAGAAACTAATATGGATTTGCGAGCTTCAGATAGAGCATTAACAATAGCACTAGTGGCCCCTTGGTTTGGGCTAAACACCACTTCTATATTGCTGGCCATAGGGGTAGTGGGCGAAAACCACTTGTCTTTTACAAAGAGACTTAAAACAATTAAAGTTACGATATTTAAGCTAATTAAGATAAAACGCATTGTTCACCAAAAAATAAAATTTTTATTACGTTTTACTAAGTAAATCTAGTGTTTCATTAGTATATTTATTAACTTTTTTAAAAAAGTCTTCGTTTAAATTTTTTAATCTATAATTATATAATTTTTTATTTATATACTTAATAAAAATTTGAGAAGACTCAATAGTATAGTTTGGCACTATAACTTCTTCTATTAGAGCTTTAAGTTTACAAAGATCTACGTTTAATTTTAGTGCTGCTTTTATCAGTTTTTGGTCTATATTTTCTTTTTCTAATTTTGTTTTCTCTTTACGTAACAGATTAATTTTAATTTCATATTTATTTATTCTAGATTGAATATTGGTTAAATTTTTAGGTATAGTAATAAAATCTAGTGCTTGTTTAGCCGCAAGCCAATGAGCTTGTTCATGATAATAATTAAGAAAATTATATAATTTTTTTGAAGATAAATTTTTATTTAATATATTAAATTCAAAAGCTATTAACTGTCTTTGTGCCTTGATATCCCCCTGATGAGCAAAAATTTGCAAGAGATCTTTGTCTTTGTCGCTTAAAATACTTTCATAATTGAGCCATTGTACAACAGGTGTATTTGGCGATGATAAAAAGCAAGCTGAATAGGATAAACTTGAACAAAAAAAGCTAAAACATACTAAGGTAATTTTAAAAAATAATGTCATTAAGAATTCCCCCAATTTAGCCTTAAGAACATTGTTACGAAATTTATTATTCCTAATAGATCTTGATGTTTTTTACTAAGTGTTAAGTCTATTTGCGTTTAGTATTACTAAGTGTTAAATGCACTTAACACTTGGTAATTGTGGGGCAGCAAATTTATGATCATTCAGCGGCCATTTTGGCAAAGCTTATACCAATTGCATAAAATACCTATCTATCACCACTCTCTACGTGCCGTCGCCTTGTGCGCGGCATCCAGAAAATTAACTGATCCAGTGGGCCAGTCTTAAAGCTTAGCGGTGCTTTTTTGCGAAGCGAGAAAAGCGTTTTAAAGCTTGGTGTAGAAAATGGAAACTAAATTTAATGCAACGTGGCGAGATTTATATAAGGAACTTTGTTGAAAGAATTTTTTCTGGATGCCCTGAACGAGTCAGGGCACGTAGAGAGTGGGCGATTAAACTTAGACACCATCTGCTTAAAATCCTTAACCTGATATAAATATACAATAAATAAGCCATAGATAACTCATTAAAATTACTTAATTATTATTTAATCTAAGCCCTCTCGCACTAATTTATTTTATGCAATAAAACACATTATGTAGATTTAATAGGAATACATAATGCAATCATCCCATATAATAGTTAAAGGCGCACGAGTACATAACTTAAAAAATATTGATGTTTCCTTGCCTAGAGATAAGCTTATTGTGATCACTGGGCTATCAGGCTGCGGTAAAAGTTCTTTAGCCTTTGATACTATTTATGCTGAAGGACAACGCAGGTATGTAGAATCTTTGTCATCCTATGCCAGACAGTTTTTGCAACTCCAAGACAAACCAGACGTAGATCTTATAGAAGGATTATCGCCAGCTATTAGCATTGAGCAAAAAAGTACGAGCAAGAACCCTCGATCTACTGTGGGAACAGTTACAGAAATTTATGATTATTTTAGGCTATTATTTGCTCGGGTGGGCAAGCCCCATTGTTATAAATGCAATAAATTAATCAGCCAAAAATCTGCCAGCATTATTTGTGATGAAATTATGGCTCTTGGAAAAGATTTACGCATAAGTATTTTATCGCCCATTATTCGCGGCAAAAAAGGCGAACATAAGCTCGTTTTAGAAAATTTACGCAAAGAAGGTTTTGTTAGAGTCCGCGTAAATAACCAGTTAAGATTATTAGAAGAAGATATTGATCTTAATCCTAAACAAAAACACAGCATTGATTTAGTTATTGATCGCATGATTATTGATGAAACCCAACGTCCACGCATAGCTGAAGCCATAGAACTTGCTTTAAAAAAAGCTCAAGGTTTAGTTATCATTTTAAAACATCACAAAGATAGCGAAAGCGAAGAACTTTTTAGTGAGCATTTTGGTTGTATTGATTGTGGTATATCTTTTCCTCAAATTGAACCAAGAATGTTTTCTTTTAACGCCCCTGATGGTGCTTGCCAAGGATGTAATGGGTTAGGTAGCCTACTTAAATTTACTCCAGAAACTGTGATTAATTTTAATTTGTCTTTGTTGCAAGGTGCTATTAAGCCTTATGCTGCCAATATCGCCAGTTATTATTATCAACAAATACTCGATGTAGCAAAAGCTTATAATGCCGATGTTAAAAAGCCCTTTAAAGATTTAGCAAAAAATGCTCAAGAGGCTATTTTGTATGGTTCTGATAAAAAAATTGAGTTTGTATTTAAAAGTGAAAGTTCCAAAAAAACTCATAAATTTAATAAAATCTATGAAGGGGTAATTAATCAATTACAAAAACGTTTTCATGAGACAGACAACGATACTATTAGGCAAGAATTAGAAATATATATGAGCAAAGATGATTGCCCTGAGTGTGAAGGTGCACGCCTACGAAAGGAAGCGCGTTTTGTAAAAATAAATAACATGGCAATCCATAATGTTACTGCCATGTCTATTAAAGATGCTTTGGATTTTTTTACTGAGCTAAACTTAAGTGACAAAGACCAGTTTATTGCTAAAGCTATTTTGAAAGAAATAACCTCACGATTATCTTTTCTAGACGCTGTAGGCCTTGATTATTTAACCTTAAGCCGCGCAGCTAAAACTTTATCAGGGGGTGAAGCACAGCGCATTCGCCTAGCAACTCAAATAGGTTCAGCATTAGTAGGTGTTTTATATGTGCTCGATGAGCCAAGCATTGGCTTGCATCAAAAAGATAACGAAAAGCTTATTAAAACTTTGCAAAAACTAAGAGACTTGGGCAACACGGTATTGGTGGTAGAGCATGATGAAGATACTATTCTAGCAGCAGATTATGTACTAGATATGGGGCCTTATGCAGGAACTCATGGTGGTGAGATTGTAGCAGCTGGTACACCTGCCCAAATAATGAAGCATAAAACTTCTTTGACTGCTCAGTATTTAACCAGAAAACTAAAAATTAAAACCCCTAAAACTAGGCGCTTGGGTAATAAAAAATTTTTAGTACTTAAAAAGGCTTGTGGTAATAATTTAAAAAATGTTGACGTAACTATTCCACTAGGTTTAATGACTGCTGTAACAGGAGTTTCTGGCTCAGGAAAAAGCTCCTTGATCATGGATACGCTATTTGCCAAGCTTGCTCAGTATTTTGGTGGTTTAGGTAATAGAGAAGTGCTGCCTCATGAAAGCCTTTCAGGCATAGAAAATATTGATAAGTTAATAGATATTGATCAGTCTCCTATTGGCCGAACCCCCAGAAGCAACCCTGTGACCTATACTGGTATATTTGATTTGATTCGCAGCCTCTTTGCTCAACTACCAGAATCACAAGCTAGAGGCTTTGGGCCAGGCAGATTTTCTTTTAATGTTAAGGGTGGACGTTGTGAAAGTTGTATGGGTGGCGGTGTTGTTAAAATAGAAATGAACTTTTTGCCTGACGTTTATGTTACCTGCGAAGAATGCAAAGGTAAACGCTTTAATCAAACTACGCTAGATATTTTGTATAAAGACAAATCTATTGCTGATATACTAAATATGACTATTGAAGATGCAGCAGAATTTTTTTGCAATATACCCAATATTCATAAAAAACTTGAAATTATTAAACGCGTAGGCCTTGGCTATATTCATCTTGGACAACAAGCTACTACGCTATCTGGTGGAGAGGCTCAGCGAATTAAGCTAAGCAAAGAATTATTTAAAAAAGCCTCTGGTAAAACCTTGTATATTCTAGATGAACCTACTACTGGTTTGCACTTTCATGACGTTAACCAATTATTAGAAGTTTTGCATGAACTTGTGGATCAAGGAAATAGCATGATTATTATTGAGCATAATCTTGATGTTATTAAATCTTGTGATCATGTAATAGATCTTGGCCCCTTGGGCGGCCTTAAAGGTGGCGAAATAATCGCTGTGGGTACACCAGAAGAAGTGGCGGGTAATAAAAATAGTTTTACTGGTCAGTTTTTGGCCGAAGTTATGAAGAGAGATAATGCTTAGCACCTATACAACTTGGATTTTGCCACAACAGAATGGAGATTTTTGGTGCATAGATATAATTCAAAATAATGCACAGCGGCTCAAAGCTTACCAATTAGAAACTACTATTACTTCTTATGCTTGCATAGTAAGTCATAATGCCAAAGAACTAATTAAAACTTATGAATTAGCTCATAGCAGCATAAGCTTTATTTGCTTAAAAATTTTTAAGAACTTAGTAAAAGGCTATCACGAAAACAGTGATGTTATTATCCCTGAATTTAATAATCAAGAAGAAGCTTTAGTATGGGTAAAAAGTACTTTAAAACATATTAATAGCTTCATAAAAAAACTAAATATAGATTTTCTATTTAAACTAGAATGCGACTTAATTAAAGTGATTGTAAAAATGGAAAACTTAGGCTTGCCCTTTAATAAACAAGCGTGGGCAGAAGAATTACAATTATTAAACAATGAAAAAGATACTCTTTATAAAAAATTATTAAAAATATTAAATATTGATATTGGTTTTAGCCTATTTAGCGATAAAAATATTAATTTAAATAACATTAAAAACAGCGATAATAATCTAGACTTACATAACTATAGAGAAGTAAATAAATTAGTGTCAGTCTATGGCGATAATTTTATGCAAAATATTAAAGATGGCCGTATTAGAGGTACTTTTAATCAACTGGGCTGTTCATCTGGAAGGATTTCTTGTCAGCAAATAAACTTACAGGCCTTACCCAATAATCCTAAGTTTCAAAAATGCATACAGGCTAGCGTTGATACTACAATTTTGCATTTTGATTATGCAGGATTTGAGCTAAGAATTCTAGCTGCCCTAAGTCAGGATGAAAAGATGTCTGAAATCTTCTTAAATAATAAAGATATTCATGCCATAGTAGCTAAAAAATTATTTAACGATGAGACTTTGCGTGATCAAGCAAAAATAATTAACTTTGGTATTGTCTATGGTATGGGTGCAAAGACCTTAGGATTAAAATTAAATACCAGTGCTGAGCGTGCTTTAGAATTACTTACTAATTATTTGGATAATTTTAGTGGCATAAAAGATTATTTATTAAGCTTAGAAATTCAGGCTTTTAAAAATAATCAAACAAAAACTGCTTTAAATAGACCACTGTATTTTTTGGATGGCCCTAAAAAGACCTTAGCTAGAAACTTACCCATCCAAGGAACTGGTGCTGATATTATTAAGCTTGCCATGCTTAAAACAGATGAGTATTTAGTAAATAATAATTGCCAAGCTTATTTAATAAATACTATTCATGACGAACTAGTTATAGAATGCCAAAAAACTCATATAGATCTTGCAAAAAGCTTAGTTGTTAAAGCTATGAAAGAGGCTTTTAGAACTGTGCTAAAAAGCCCTATTTTTGAAGCTAAAGTTACTGTTTAGGCTTTTTAATAACATGCTCATTTTCTTCTTCTTCATTGTCACTATTGCTATCTCTATCTCGTTTGTTACCAACTATTTGCACTCCTGTGAAATGCCCTGATTTTTGCAAGAAATTGACCATATCAAATTGATTTTTGCATATAGCATAATCCAAAGCAGTTTTTCCCTTATTATTAGGCTTCAAAAATATTGAAGCATGCTTGGACTCAAGCAACCACCTTACCATTTCAATATTCTCGTTCTTCATAACAGCGCCATGCAGAGCATTTTCTCCTTTATTATTAGGCAATAAAAAATAATCTGCATAGGATGACTCTAATAAAAAAATTACAATTTCAATTTTGCCCTTCCATGCAGCAAAACTTAAGGGAGTAAGACCTTCATACTGAACTTTTACGAGCTCTTGCATATAGGACTTATTTTGCAAAAGATATTCTATCAATTTTTTATCACCCCAAGAGATAATACTATTTAGATGTGTATCGTGATCGCCATCAAGCTGAACAAATAACTTAAAGTATTTTGAGTATTGTTCATTTAGAAAAAGCTTAATAATATTCTCATTTTCTTCATCATAGCAGGCTAAGTGAAACGGGGTATAACCTTCATCGTCACAGGCAAAAAGCTTTTCTGTGTGCTCTGACTCTACCAAAAACTTAGCAATCTCATATTTTTTAGCTTTTACAGCAGAATGCAAAACATTTAATTCGCTACTATCAACAAGTAAATTTTCTTCTTTAAAACCAGCACCGCTAACAAGATGCTTTACCACTTTTAAATTGCCTACATATGCTGCCATCATTAATAAAGCTGAACCCTCATTTTGAGGGTCAAAATATTCCATAAAGTCTTCATCTTTACCAACGATATTTCTTATTTCTTCTATTTCTTGTTCAGTGGGTATCTCATGCTCTGCAGCAGGACTAAGTACTGAAAATAAAAGAGAACTTATTAGTAATATCTTAAAATTTATTGGCATTATTCTATTCACTATTATCACCTATATAATATTTAATTTTTTTAAATATAGGTAAAAATCCTGGTTAAACAATGTCTTTTAAGTAAATTAATTTAAAAAAATAAAAAAGTTAGCTTAAAAAAATCTCAAAACGAACTAGTTATAGAATGCCAAAAAAATCATCTAGATCTTACAAAAAGCTTAGTTGTTAAAGCTATGAAAGAGGCTTTTAGAACTGTGCTAAAAAGCCCTATTTTTGAAGCTAAAGTTGCTGTTTAGGCTTTTTAATAAAATGCTCATTTTCTTCTTCATTATCACTATCACTATGAGTAGCTCTCCTTCGTTTATTACCAACTCTTTGCATTTCTGTGAAATGTCCTGATTCTTGCAAGAAATTGACCATATCAAATTGATTTTTGCATACAGCATAATCCAAAGCAGTTTCTCCCTTATTATTAGGTTTCAAAAATATTGAAGCATGCTTGGACTCAAGCAGACACTTTACCATTTCAATATTCTCGTTTCTTATAACAGCTCTATGCAGAGCATTTTCTCCTTTCTTATTAGGCAATAAAAAATAATCTACATATGGTGACTCTAATAAAAAAATTACCATTTCAATATTATCGTTCTTTATAACAGCTCTATGCAGAGCATTTTCTCCTTTCTTATTAGGCAATAAAAAATAATCTACATATGGTGACTCTAATAAAAAAATTACCATTTCAATATTATCGTTCTTTATAACAGCTCTATGCAGAGCATTTTCTCCTTTCTTATTAGGCAATAAAAAATAATCTGCATACGGTGACTCTAATAAAAAAATTACCATTTCAGTATTCTCGTTCTTCATAACAGCGCCATGCAGAGCATTTTCTCCTTTCTTATTAGGCAATAAAAAATAATTTGCATGTGGTGACTCTAATAAAAAAATTACCATTTCAATGTTGCCAGTCGATGCCGCAAAACTTAAGGGAGTAAGACCGTCATACTGAACTTTTAGTAGCTCTTGTGTATAGGCTTCATTTTGCAAAAGATATTCTATCAATTTTTTATTATATCTAAAGATAGCATTATGTAGAGGTGTAAGGCCATCGCAATCAGGTTGAACAAATAATTTAAAGTATTTTGAGTATTGTTCATTTAGAAAAAGCTTAATAATATTCTCATTTTCTTCATCATAGCAGGCTAAGTGAAACGGGGTATAACCTTCATCGTCACAGGCAAAAAGCTTTTCTGTGTGCTCTGACTCTACCAAAAACTTAGCAATCTCATATTTTTTAGCTTTTACAGCAGAATGCAAAACATTTAATTCGCTACTATCAACAAGTAAATTTTCTTCTTTAAAACCAGCACCGCTAACAAGATGCTTTACCACTTTTAAATTGCCTACATATGCTGCCATCATTAATAAAGCTGAACCCTCATTTTGAGGGTCAAAATATTCCATAAAGTCTTCATCTTTACCAACGATATTTCTTATTTCTTCTATTTCTTGTTCAGTGGGTATCTCATGCTCTGCAGCAGGACTAAGTACTGAAAATAAAAGAGAACTTATTAGTAATATCTTAAAATTTATTGGCATTATTCTATTCACTATTATCACCTATATAATATTTAATTTTTTTAAACATAGATAAAAATTCCTGCTTAAACAATGTCTTTTAAGTAAATTAATTTAAAAAAATAAAAAAGTTTAAAAATAACACACTATAAAAAATTATTATTTTTGCTTTATGATATTTTTTTGTAGCAATACTGAATATGGTTAAAATGATTATACTTGGATAGGAAATTTGTAACGCTGGGCCTAAAAAAGCGGCTATTCCTTTAAAATCAAATAAAGATATAAAATAAGATATAAAAGTAGTGATTATTAAAATAATAAAAAATTTGTTTTCTTTTATTTTTAATAAAGAAAATATATACCGAGCATAAATATTATTAAGGGCTACCGCAGTAGTTAAACAAGATAAAACCATGGCTATGCTAATAAATATAGACGCGTGTTCACCAATAATATGATGGGCAATAACTGGCAGCATTAATTCTGGCTCAATATTTTGTAATAAATAAGAAAAATGGGCCCCTAAAAATACAAAACCAAAATAAATAACACCTAATAAGCTCGCACCTATTAAACTAGATTTAATAAAAAATTTTTTAATGTCTTTAACAGCGGTATCTTTAGGTAGTAAATTTTGTATTTGAGCAAACATAATAGCTGAAAAGAAAAATGCGGCAAACAAGTCCATGGTTTGATAGCCAGTTAAAAAACCTTCATAAAAAGAACTTTTAGCATTATTATTAGGCAGTTTAGTAATAGCGCTAGCACTTATAAAACCAGCAATGATCATAACTCCCAGTGCTACTAACAAAATTGGAGCCATCCACTTACCCATAATTTTCATCATGCGCTGCTCTTTAAGGCACAAGCAAAAAATTATGATACAAAATACCAAACTAAAAATTTCTAAAGATAGTTGAGGTGCTATATAAAGCATACCCCCATGAGCTACGCTAATGCATCTGGGAACAACGGCAAAAGAACCCAACAAAGATAGAGTAAACAAAGGTAAAATAATTTTTGCTATGAATCCTGCTTGCCCAAAAAAAGCGTTATAATCACCCTTATGAAGCTTAACTACAAATAAGCCCAAAAACGGCAAAATAATTCCTGTAATAAACAAACCTATAAAGCCATAAAACCAATAACTTCCTGAAAGTAGGCCAATTTTTATAGGAAATACTAAATTACCTGACCCAAAAAACATCGCAAAAAGTGCAAAACCGTATATTAATATTGATTTAACCTGTGACATAACAACCTCTTATTCAAGTGGACTAAAAATATAAAAATAGCATATAAGGAATTTTTAGTTGGCCTGGACGGCCACCACTACTGGGAAAAATGAGATTGTAACTAAGAAAAATATATTCATAACATTTTTAAATAACTCAAAATAAAAATAAGTCAATAGGCCTTTAATTATTTTTTACATATTTAAAATATAACTTTCTAGATTTTGGTTCAGTATTTTTTATACAATTATGTTTCTTTAATTTTTTGAAATCAAAACTTTTTTTATGCATCCATTGAATAATTTCTGTTCTAGCGTACCGAAAAGCTAGCTCTGCAGGCATAAAATCATCATCATCTTTTAAAAAGAAGTCACCATCATTTTTATGAATAAGGTTAAGTATTTCTATAGGAGAATTTAAAGAAACAGCAATATGAGCTGCGCTCCATCCCTTATAAAAATTGCCTTGATTTAAAGCATACCTCATATTAGTGCTCAATAATCTCTTATTGGGATCAGCGCCATTGTCTAATAAAAATTTTATAATTTCTTTATTTTGAGGCGTATGAGCAAGAGCTGTATGCAAAAGATTTAAACCATTGTTTTCAATGTAATTTACTACTTTTTTAGTTTCGTATTTTTTAAAATAGGTCTGCAAATCTTGTAAAGAATTTTTTTCTATAATTTTTTTTAAGTCGTTAAACCCCTTAGGAGGGCACAAATAAAGATTTGAATAGAGCAATCCACAAAATAAATAGGAAAACAAAAAAAACTTCAATCTGTTCATAAAAAAATACCCAAATTAATTAGCCGTTTAGTGGGTAACTAATTTTATAAATTCAGGCAATAAGTTAGGGTAAAATAAACTAATAAAAAATGCTCAAATTATCTATATCTTTGAGCATTAAATTCGCATTCTGCGTTATGTATAGAATTAGCAATTAAGGTGTAATTTATAGGTTTAGCTTTAAAACTATTTCTTTTTTCTATTAAACCAGGCAGAGCTTTAGATTTTTCTTCTTCAAATTTGGCAATTTTTGCCATTAGTTCAATGACTTTATTTTCTTGTAAGTTTTTTTCTTCTTGTTTTGAAAAAAAGGCTTTTTGATTTCCTGCCTTTTTTAATAAAGCTTCTTCCTGAGAAATATTTTCAATACTACTAAGTAACTCTTGCTTTTGTTGTTGTAAAGTTGTGAGCTCTTTATCAAAAAAACCAATTTGTTTTTTTAACTCTTTTATTTCTTGTGCTTTAGCATTAGCACACTGATAGGCGGTATATCGTTTTTTATCATTGCTATTGATGCTCAAATAAGAAGAGGCTTCATGGGCTAAGAAGTTTTTTAAAGATGCAACTATTTTTCTTACTATTGCTAAGTTTCCTTCTTCTGCAGCTAAATGCAAAGCAGTAGGTGGATTTGTGTCAGTTAACAAAATTTGAGGAAATTCTTGCAAGATTTGTTTTACCTGACTTTCATCACCATTGATAATCGCTTCTTTTAAAAATGCTATAGCTAAGATCTCATAAAATAGTTATATTAAGTGTGTGTTAAAGATTTGATC
>CAZBMJ010000038.1:0-21405 GCA_964493205.1 uncultured Myxococcales bacterium | reverse complement strand
TTGTTTATAAACAGATAAAACCTATCTTAAACCCTTAACCTGCCGCCTATGCGTATGAGCACGATCCATTTACTTTGTACATAAAAACAAAAAGTAGAGTTGTTGGTGGCTGTTATGGTGATATAACCAAAGATAATTGCTATATAGATTGCATTTGGGTTGAACCACAGTATAGAGGCAAAGGGCTTGCTAAAAGCGTAATGTTGAAGCTTGAGATTTATGCCAAACAAAAACATTGTTCTGTTATGACTCTGGAAACAGCCGATTTTCAAGCAAAAGATTTTTACACAAAAATTGGTTTTTCAATCATTGATACTTACCCTCATAATACTTTTCTAGGCCACCAAGTCTATCTTATGAGAAAGATATTATCGGGCAACACTTCAGAAGCTAGTACAAACAATATTCTCAATGAACTTAAATCAAGAGAACCAATCTTTCATCATCCCGATAAGTTTGGCAAATCAGAACAAGATATTTTGGCTCAAATGTGTGATGAATTTTGGGAAGTAGGTGCCTCAGGCAATGTTTACACTAAACAAGACGTCATAGAAACACTGCTTGAGCGCTATAACGACTCAAACTATCAAGATGTTTGGGAAGCAAAAAACTTTGAGCTCACCAAAATCGCACCGGATAATTATTTACTGACATACGTTCTTATGCAAAATAAAACCAGAGTCACAAGGCGCAGCACAATGTGGCGCAAGCTAGAAGGTCAGTGGAAGATTATCTATCATCAAGGAACCTTAATTGATGGAGGGAAAGAATGAGTGTGGCTCAACAATGCATGTGGAATCAGGGTCAGAAGGTGAAAAACTATTTAGTGGTATGCCTAAATTTGCTGAAATGCTTGTTTCGTAGGGAAACGATCGTGGGTACTTGTTTGTTTGGTAATTATCTGAGATAAACGGTAGCTAATAAACACGATTTTTCCAACTAAATGAGCATGAAAATGAAAAAAATATCGTCGATATTTCTAATAATTTTGGTAGATCTATTTTCTAATACTTCGTTGGGGTGGGTAAGCTACGTTACCTCATACGATTTTAGCGCATTAAACATCAATAATAAAAATATCCTAATACAAGTTTACGCAGATGTTCACAAATGCGGTTCAGCAGCGCAAAACGAAGACCAATTGAAGTGGTTTTTGCGTGAAATAATGCCCCTAGAGAATTTGAGAATTCCAACCTTGGTGTTAATCGAATCTAAAAGCTTTTATGGTGTCGACCTCAATAAAAAATACGATGAGAAAGAGTTAAACCGAATTCTTCTTAATGCACCAAACTTATTGCCTGAATTTACCACCTGGATTGCGTGGAAATTACCGTGTGCGCTTTTGTCTCTTAGGACTTACGGAACTCATGAGTTTGAACCAGAATACTTTGTTGAGCCGGATGCTTGCAAAATGCTTACCGCTAAAGCCCTTGATCCTCGTGGAGCTCTAGATTTTCAAAAAATAAAAGCTACTGCAATTAACGATGAGCTGCTTTTCGAAATTAATCAATTTGGTCGAAAATATTCGCATGTTAGAAGAATTGCAGAAATTACCGACACGCTGACCGCTCATGTTAGTGCGCCAATGACCAACAACAAAGAAAATGCAGTTACTTATTTGTCACATGCTCTAGATATTAAACTCATATTGGCGATGCTCGACGCGTTTTGGGATAACAACCAGATTGAGAAAATCGTGCTCGTTTTAGGAACTGCCCATTGGAAGGTTTTTGATGATTTTGTTAGGTCATTCGGGGCAAAACGGGGACATATTAGACATCTCGAGCTTCCGCAATAACAAAAAAATCGCCGAATTAGAGAAATAAAAGAAGTACAAATTGAATTTTTGGCCCCATCTCATATGAAAATATCCTTGAAAAGGTTTGGTAGGTGATTATGTTAAAAGATTTATCCTCAAGAAATGACCCCTTAGCAACCATCGAAAAACTTATTAAAGAACGCTACGTTGATGCTAAAGCCGTATTCTGGGCAGGATCAGTTTCAGAGGGCCTTGGAACAAGTGCATCTGACTTGGATCTTGTTATTGTTTTTGAAGAAGTAGCTCACGCTTATCGGGAAGCCTTTATTTACGATGCTTGGCCCATTGATGCATTTATTCATGACATTGATACCTTGAGATATTTTTTTGAAGAATCAAGAGTGGGGAATGGTATCTCTGGCCTGAGCCATATGATCTTGAATGGACGAATGGTTACAAAACCCAGCGCTTTTTCAGAAAATATTAAAACACTTGCAGCTGAAGTTTTAAATGCAGGGCCATCAGCATTGACCCAAGCTCAAATAGATAAAGAACGCTTTTTAATCACAGATATTCTGGATGATATTAAATTTTCCAAGAACAAAGAGGAGCAGATAACCTCTGCTGTGCATTTGTTTGAACCGCTCTTGCAGTTTTATTTTAGGTGCCAAAAAAAATGGTCTGCCAGCGGCAAATCCTTGATGCGCATTTTAAAACAAGAAAATTCAGAGCTTGCTGAAGAATTTACTAAAGCATTTGAAAGCCTCGTTCAAACAGGCGATGCTACAGCGCTTGAGACTGTTGTGACAAAGATATTGGAACCACAAGGTGGCTATTTGTGGAATGGCTTTAGGTCTGATGCACCAGAGGACTGGAAAGCGTAATGGTGATTGGAAGATCCCCTATCACCAAGGAGTCGTAATTGATGGAGGTGGTGCATGAGTAAGAATAATATACATGTTTTAAGTAGAGGTGTCATTATAGACCAAGGGCACATTTTGCTTTGCAGAACGCTTGACCTGCCTGTCAGTTTTTATTTTCTACCCGGAGGCCATGTTGAACATGGTGAATCGGTTGAAACATCACTTCTTCGTGAATTAATGGAAGAAACTGGCGCTCGTTGTAAAATTAAGAGATTTTTAGGATGCCTAGAATACAGCTTCAAACCTGGGCACAGTAGTATCTGTCACAACCATGAATATAATTTCATTTTTGAGGCTGAATCAGAATCTTTGAAAAGCAATCATAAAATTCCTCAGCTTGAAGCCCATATAGAGCTACTTTGGATGCCTTTGAATAAATTAATCGAAATAGATTTTAGAGCAGAGCCCTTGAGAGAACTCGTGCCTCAGTGGCTGCAAACGCCAGTTTCAGATGTATTTAGGAGCGTGATGATATGACAACAAATCTTGCTTTGCGGAAACACATTCATCATCTTATTAGCGCCATTATCACTTACGATGATGTTGAACAAAAACATATTAATGAGGCGTTTTATAGGAAAATTAAAAGGTAAGTTATGAGTAAAAACATTATCAATCAAGACTACAATAAGTTTCTTGCCGATCTTAAAGAGCGCGTTGCATCATCCCGCTATAAAGCGGCTTTGAGTGTTGATTACGAGCTAATTTTGCTTGCTTTTTCTAATATGAAACGCTTTAGCCATCAAAATGTGAAATACATGCTTAAATTCGCTGAGGACTATAAGGCAGATGAAATTGGTCAACAGCCTGTTGACCAAATGCCTTGGGTGGAAGAAAATAGGCATAGATGAGTTTAAGTCTCACCCTGTAGTAGTTATAAAGTAGAATTATGAGCGAAAAAACAATCATTCCAACCCCCAATCTTGCACACAAATTCATAGCTGAACAATTTCCTGAATATTCCAATTTGCCAATCACTGACGTTGAAAAACAAGGGCATGATAATCGTACCTATAGGCTTGGTGAGCATATGCTCATTCGTATGCCAACTGCAGCAGATTACGCTTTAAAAGTTCCAAAGGAACAAGAGCTACTGCCGCAATTAGCAAAATGTTTAAACCTTAGCATTCCGGCTCCTATTAAAATTGGAAAACCATCAACAGATTATCCTTATTCATTTTCTATCTATAAATGGTTGCCTGGAAAAAGTATCAATTTGCTGACGTTGACCAACCAAGATAAAGAACAACTTGCTTGTGAGCTCGCTAATTTTTTAAAAGACCTGCAGGCCATTACTAGTCTTGAAGGCCCTGAGCCTGGTAAGCATAATTGGTGGCGAGGCGACCACGTGAGCTTTTATGACAAAGGAGCACGAGAACAAATTGCGGAGCTGGCTGAAATTATAGATGAAAGCAAAGCATTAGCTTTATGGGACCAGGCTTGCACCACAAAATGGAACAAAACACCCGTATGGATTCATGGGGATTTTGCCATTGGCAATATACTGATGGAAGGAAGCAAGCTATCAGCCATTATTGATTTTGGCGGTATTGCTGTTGGTGATCCTGCATGCGATCTTGTGATGGCTTGGACGTATTTATCTGGCAAAGCTCGTGAGATTTTTATTTCTGAAATGGATATGGATCAAAATACATGGCTTCGTGCACGTGCGTGGGCTTTATGGAAAGCAACATTTGAACTATGCCAAATTTCAGATAAAAACAGTGCGGACTCTAAAACGCAGAAACGAATTATTCACGAGGTAATAAATGGATAAAAGAAGTAAAAACTATATCTCTTTGATTTTATGGATCCTGGCTCTTATTTTTATTGGGTTCAGCATAGGCTATTTGACAAAACCAGAGATTAGTACTTGGTATAGTGCATTAAATCGCTCAAGCTTGACACCGCCAAATTATGTTTTTCCAATTGCGTGGACTATTTTATACGGAATTATTGGCGCTTGTGGCTGGCTCCTTTGGCGCCCTCAAGCATTTTCCAAGCTAAGTGTTATCAAAACCTTATATGTGACTCAGCTTATCTTAAACTGGAGCTGGACGCCTTTGTTTTTCCATTATCACTTAAGCGGACTTTCCCTAGTAGTTCTGGGCGCTATGGATATTTTGGTCGGCACGATAATTTTATCAGCTTATAGGAAGATAAGAGCAGTGTCGCTACTGATGCTTCCTTATTTGTTATGGATTCTATTTGCCAGCTACTTAAACTTTTATATATGGCAGTATAATTAGGTGATTAGAGGTTTATGTATATGGAGCTAGTCTATTGAAAACTTTGGACGAGAACTTTTAGCTTGAGGTAAGCTCGCGCCATTATTTCGTAGCCACTTTATATTGAGCTTTTTTTTCTTAGTAGCAAAAATCATCGAGGAACAGTATCTAAAAGACTTTTTCATAGAAGCCTTATAAAAATTAGCATTAAAAACTTTAGTATCAGTAAAATTCGTATGCGTTAGTTGGGCGCAACTAAAGCGTGCAGATTGAAGATCAGCACCACTAAAGTTTGCGCCACTAAGGTCAGCTGCAAAAAAATTTGTGTGCCATGTGGTTGCATCCTGAAAATTAGCATTTGTAAGTTTTGCGTCTTCAAAATTAGAATAACTTAAGCACGATTTCTCAAAAATAACTTTGCTTAAATCCATTTTTTTGAATGAACATCCAATAATTATTGTGTTGGAAAAGTCATTTTGTAATAAAGCCAAAGAGGAAAAATCTTCACCAAAAAATATTCTGTTTACAAAACCAATATCTTTTAGTTCATAATTAGTTTTTAGATAATTAAGATTTGCTTCACTTATTTCTTTAAGTTGTTTAATAATATCATGGTTATTTAATAGATCGGGTGCTAGAACTGTTGATGTTAATTTTAATTTAGTTTTATCAGGCAAGGAAGTCCACATTTCTTCATCACTGATAATTATATCGCTTGCATACGCACAAAAACTAAAACTAAGTAAGGCAAAAAATATGTTAATCACTATGGCCTCCGTAGCATTACCTATTTTTATTGATATTTAACAGCTTCGTATATAAAAGATTCCTTTCGGCGATTTTATAATAAAGATTTATCTGCTTTCAAATAAGAGATCATCTTCTTGTTTTATTTAACTTGCATAATTATGTATAATATATGCTGAATAAATAATAATTAGGAAGATCTATGAGTAAATATTTAAATTATATATTGTTTTTTCTTTTTTCTCTATCACTGGTCTCAAAAACTGTTGTGCCAGAAAATATTAAGACAAACACTGATTTTACGTATAAACAATTAAGTAAAGTTGATTTTAGTAATAGTGATTTGAGTGAAGCCAATTTTGAAAATGCACAGCTTGCAGATGCTAATATGAACAATGCAACATTGTATATAGCTGGCCAGCGTACTATTACCAATCTAAAGAATGCCAATTTAGCTGGAGTTGATTTTAGTAATGTTAACTTATACAAAGTTATCTTTGAAAATGCTAACTTGGTTAACGCTAATTTTACCAACGCCAAGCTCATAAACACAGACTTAGTTAATGCTAATTTAAGAAATGCTAATGTTTCAGGAGCAACTTTTACAAATGTTAAAGTAGCTGCACCTGAAGGCAGCAGGCAAAAGCATGCTTATTTAGTGAGCTTAGAGCAATTGAAAAAATTAGGTGTTATTTGGGAAGAAGGTAAGCAACCAATAGTAATTGGTACTGCGCGATAAATTTAATTAATTTTTATGAGGAGAATATATGAAGTATTTAAATTATATAGTTTTATTTTTTCTATGTGCTACATCTTTAGCTGGCAGAACTATTTATTTGGACTTGAGTAAAAAGGATTTAAGACAAGAAGATCTAAAGGGAAAAAATTTTGAATATGCTCAGTTGGCAGATGCTAATCTTGAGGGCGTAAAAATGTATGAGGCTGGCCAAGCTACTCGTACTAATATGTCAAATACTCAGTTGGTTCGTGCTAATTTAAAAAATACTGACTTGTCCCAAGCTAGATTTTTTAGATCTAATCTAGCTTTTACTGATCTAACTGGCGCAAACTTAGATTCTACAAACATAGTTGGGGCTAATTTAAGAAATGCCAACGTTTCAGGAGCAACTTTTAAAAATGTTGCTATTTCATATGTTGAAAAGACTAAAACGTACACCTATATTAAAACTTTAGAAGATTTAAAGAAATTAGGTGCCATTTGGGATAAAAATAATCCTCCAAAAATACTTACTACTAAACCCTAAGGTAAAAAGTTAAAATGCTGATTAAAACTGCCAGCCTTACTCCAGAAGCTCTTAAGATTATTCGAGATCAGGCTACACAAGCGCCATTTAGTGGTAAATTCATAACGGCACAAATATTGGGTACGTATTTATGCCGTAAATGTGGCTTAGCACTTTTTCGAGCAGATAATCAGTTTGATTCAGGATGTGGTTGGCCAAGCTTTGATGGTGAAATACCAAATACAGTGAATAAAAAGCCAGATCAGGACGGCAGACGAACAGAAATAGTTTGTTCTCGGTGTGATGGTCATTTGGGGCATATTTTTTATGGTGAAAAGCAGACACCTAAAAATACTCGTTATTGTGTTAATTCTTTAAGTCTTGATTTTGTTCATGACCTACATGTGCTTGACACCCAAGAAGGTATTTTTGCAGCGGGTTGCTTTTGGGGTGTAGAGCATTTATTTAAAAAATTAGATGGCGTAGTGTTTACTGAAGTTGGTTATTGTGGAGGCCAAAAAGATAATCCTGAGTATGAAGAAGTATGTTTTGGTCAAACTGGCCATCTGGAAGCGGTGCGCGTAGTTTTTGATACTAAAAAGCTTAGCTATGCTCAAGTAGCCCAATATTTTTTTGAAATTCATGACCCCACACAAATAAATGGCCAAGGGCCAGATATGGGAGAACAGTATTTAAGCGTTGGTTTTTATTACAACGAATTGCAAAAACAATGCCTGCAAGACTTAATAAGCCTATTACAAATTAAAGGCCTTAAAATAACTACTAGTCTCAGATTTGTGAGTACTTTTTGGGCTGGGCAAGATTATCATCAGGAATATTATCTAAAGACAAAAAAAAGTCCCTACTGTCATAGCTACATAAAGCGTTTTGATTAAAAGAAGCGTTATCTTAGCTTTTCTTAGAAAGATTTTCTATCATTTCTTCTGCACCAGACATTTTTATCCATTGTGGTTTAGAATAAAGCCAACAAATTAAAGTTAAAGGAACAAAAAAATAGGTAAGTCCCACGATTAATAATACTAAAGCTTTAGTTTCTAAATCCCAAGGAAGATAGAAAAATAAGGCTACATGAATAATTAAAAAGCCTGATATGACCAACATCAGGCAAAATAGGGCTGTGAGCCCCCGAATAAAGAATCCCCTTAATCGTTCTATAATCCTTATGTACACTGTCAAACAACGACTTTTGAACAAATTGATAATTAACTCAAAAAAGAGATTCATAATAAAGTTCATTTTTATTTCACCATTTTAATTAGCGTCGATGAAAAAGCATGCCGATTAAAAATCCACCCAGCGCAGCTCCCCCAATATAGTACCACGGTTTTGTATGCACGGAGTCGTTGACATAGCCTATTGTGTCACTAATTTTTTCGCCAGCTTCTTCTTTAACCTCTTTTAGATTATTATACATATTAGATACCATATCGATGAGTTCCACTTCTTTTTCGGTTCTTGAACTTTTTAATTTATTCAGTGCCGTTTGGATTGTGTCTTTTGCCATTTTTACCTCCTAAGTAAATTTGTGATTGATTTTATGGATAAATTACCTGTGCGGTATTTTTATCCAACAATCGAATATCTCAGATTCAAACTAATTTGGTTCTTTTAGATTAGTATTTACGTTTAAAGCTGTTAATTTGCTTAATGGTGCTTGTACTTGCTATCACGTAACACTTTATTTTTCGCCATTTAAGTCTCCTAAATAAAATTGTTTATGTCTTTGCAATGCTCTGAGTAGTTCATAGCAACTTCAAAATTATAATGCAAGCGAATTTGATATTTTTGATGGAATAAAAAAAACATTAATTTACTTCATTGCTATGATTCAATCAAACAACAAGGAAAAAAATGAAAAAATTATTGCTTACTATTGGTTTATTCATAACCTGTTTTTATAACGTATATGCTGCTCAGAGTGATGTAAGCGTAGAGATGGAAGTAGAGGAAGCTACTTTTGGATTTAGCGGTACACAGAGCGTTAATTTGAGGCTAGCTGATAACTTTACAAAAATGTTTTTGAAATACGGTAATGAAGAAATTAAATTAGTAATAAACCCAGATATTACTGAAGATACCTGCGGATGTCTTCACTATAGAGCTACCCGGCCTCAGAGTAATAGTGAAGAAGACGAAAATGTTATGTATATTAGATATACTGTTAGTCTTTTAGATGCTTCAGAGTGTCTTTGTGAAAATCGTGATTTTAATTGGACGGCTTCAGTAAGAGAAGGCTTGGGATGGTGTGGTACAGGTGATTCAACCATGAAACTTAGAGGAGTAAGAATGTTAGAAAGTCCAATTATTGAGTAATATAAAAAATTGCTCCACACCGTGTGGAGCATAAAATAATTTTTCTATAACCAGCCAAATTCAATAAATACTTGTCCGCCCATACCAAATAAATCTGTTGCAGAAGCTAAATTAAGGCTTTTGGCAAATAATAATCGGTAAGATACACCAGCACCTACACGCATAAGTGAGAATAAATCCATATTTTGCTTATTTCCTTTTGTGATTAGTACTCAAAAGACTCTAGGCTATTACCATTTTTAAGCAAGCGTTTGTAATTAAAAGAAACGCCACAAAGATTTTTATATCTTTATAGCGTCTCTAAAAGAAAACTTTATTATCATAAGCAAAGGCTTACAACTCTAAATGTTCTCTCCCCCCCGTGGTAATAATTCTATTGTTGAACAAATATAATACAGTGAATAAATCATTAACTAAAAAACCCTTAATAACCTACACTTTTATTTAGTAGGCTAAGGGCTATATTGGCTTTAAAAAATAATTTAATAGCGATAATTTTCAGGTTTATAGGGGCCGTTAATATTTATACCTAAATAATCCGCTTGTTTTTGACTAAGTTTAGTAAGCTGTATTCCTAAATGATTTAGGTGCAATCTGGCTACTTCTTCGTCAATGCTTTTTGGAAGAGTGTATACCTGACCATTTTTAAAATTATTAAAATTATTTTTAGCATTATTAAATAATGCTATTTGGGCTAAAACTTGGTTGGTAAAAGAAGTAGACATTACAAAAGATGAATGGCCAGTAGCGCAAGATAAGTTTACTAAGCGACCTTGGGCTAATAATATTAATTTTTTATTATTTTTAAAAGTAAATTGGTCAACTTGCGGCTTAATATTTTCCATTTTTATGTGAGAGCTGTTATGTAAATAAGTTACGTCTATTTCGCTATCAAAATGCCCGATATTGCATAAAATAGCCTGATCTTTCATGACTTCCATGTGTTCACCGCGAATCACATCACAACAACCTGTAGCAGTAACAAATATATCTCCAACTAAGCTTGCCTCTTGCATACTTACTACTTTGTATCCTTCCATAGAAGCTTGCAAAGCATTAATGGGATCTATTTCTGTAACGAGTACTTGAGCACCTAAAGCTCGTGCTGATTGTACACAGCCTTTACCAACGTCGCCATAGCCAGCTACTACTACAACTTTTCCTGCGATCATAATATCAGTGGCTCTTTTGATGCCATCAAGTAAAGATTCTCTGCATCCGTATAAATTATCAAATTTGGATTTAGTGACAGAATCGTTGACGTTAATAGCGGGGCAAAAAAGCTTATTATTTTTACTCATTTCATAAAGTCTTCTCACACCTGTGGTGGTTTCTTCTGATAAGCCAATAACTTTGTTTGAACCAGTAAAAAAATTAGGGTATTTTTCATGAACCCTTTGGGTTAAGTCGCCCCCATCATCTAGTAATAAATTTGGTGGCAAACCATTTTTAAAAGACTGTAATTGCTGATCTATACACCAATAATATTCTTCTTCTGTTTGATTCTTCCATGCAAATACGGGTATTTCTCGTTTAGCTATAGCAGCTGCTGCTTGATTTTGAGTTGAATAAATATTGCAAGAGGTCCAAGTGACTTCTGCACCAAGCTCTATTAAGGTTTCTATTAGAACTGCTGTTTGTATGGTCATATGTAAGCAGCCTGCTATCCTTGCCCCTAACAAAGGCTTCGTATTGCTATATTGAGATCTTAATGACATAAGCCCAGGCATTTCTTTTTGAGCTAATAAAATTTCTTTTCTTCCTAAATCTGCCAGCGATAAATCAGCTACTTTAAATTTCACTTTATCTCCTAAATTAAAATAAATCCTTTAATGTAGGCTATTAAAAACCCAATTTGTTCCAATAATTTAATAATATTGCAAAAAAAGGGGATTGACAAAAAACCCTCAAAGCAGCATTTGCCTAATGAGAGCGAATGGGGCGTAGAAAAGTTGGCAATTCATCGGTTTTTGATACCGACATCCGTAGGTTCGAGTCCTACCGCCCCAACCAATATCTTTAAATTTGGATCAATAAAGCCATGTCTGATGCACCCATAAAAGTTTTTTGTGGCAACTCTAATCCCAAGCTTGCTTACAAAATAGTTGAGTATCTAGAAATGCCTTTGGGTGGCGCTTTAATTAAACGTTTTGCTGATGGGGAAGTTTCTGTTTCCATATCAGAAAGCGTGCGGGGCTACCATACTTATATTGTGCAATCTATTTGCCCCCCAGCGAATGAACATTTAATGGAGCTATTAGTTATGATAGATGCCCTAAAACGGGCTTCTGCAGCAGAAATAACCGTGGTAATTCCCTATTATGGCTATGCTAGACAAGATCGTAAAGCTGCCCCCAGAGAGCCAATAACAGCTAAATTAGTAGCCGATTTATTAGAAGCAGCAGGGGCCACAAGAGTAATTTCTCTTGATTTGCATGCAGCTCAAATTCAAGGTTTTTTTAATGTGCCCTTTGATCATTTGTATGCATCACCCATATTTATTACTGATATTCAGGAAAAATATTTATTAAAAGACAAAAAAGATCTTTCTAACGACTTAGTAGTAGTATCTCCTGATGCAGGAGGCGTTGAGCGAGCTCGCGCCTATGCAAAAAGATTGCATGCATCCTTGGCTATCATAGACAAAAGACGCCCCAAACCAGGTGTTGCGGAAGTTATGAATATTATCGGTGACGTGAAAGATAAGCAAGCGATTATTATGGACGATATGATCGATACTGCAGGTACTTTAGTAAAAGCTGCCGAAGCTATTTTAGGCCAGGGTGCTAAAAGCATTTGTGCCTATGCTACACATGGTGTTTTTTCCCCTCCTGCTATTGATCGCATTGATAAAAGTTTAATCAAAGAAGTAGTAGTAACCGATAGTATTCCTTTATCCAGTGAAGCGAAAAGATCTGCAAAAATACGCCAACTTAGCTGTGCTTCCCTAGTTGGAGAAGCCATTAGCAGAGTGCATACTGGCGCTAGTATTTCATCGTTATTTGTTTAAGTATATTGCATTTACTTATTAAAATTATTAAGTTCTCATATATATTGCTTACGTATGGGAAATAAATATGAAATTAATGATTGTCTTAACATTTTCTTTATTAATTATAAGTGGTTGTGCAAAACCTCAAACAACTGGACCTAATCCACAATCTAGTGCTGATAGTAGCGGTGGAACAGGATCAAGTGGTCAAACTCCAAATCCAGGTGCTCCAGTTCCAGTTCCAGTGCCAACTTCAAATCCAGCACCAACTCCAATTCCGTTTCCAAATCTAGGTGTTCCAGTGCCAACTTCAAATCCAGCACCAACTCCAATTCCGTTTCCAAATCTAGGTGTTCCAGTGCCAACTTCAAATTCAGCACCAGTTCCAAATCCAGCACCAGTTCCAAATACAGCTCCAGTTCCAAATCCAGGTGCCCCAGCAACAGGTGCAAATAATCCTCAGGAAAAAATTAAAAATTACTTATACACTACTAAGGTATCTAAAAAATTTGTTGAAATAGTATTTAAAGATAAAAAATTTGAAACATTACCTTCTGATAAGGTTAATCCTAATGATATATCTTTTATTCTTGTAAGAGAAGAAAATAATCGTTTTGGCCATGTTGAAATACAAGACACAATTAAAAATGCTAAACCATCTCAGCGTATTCTTTTTATTAGGATGATTTCAAAATCTAGTACGGTACATGGTACGACAGATATGACGGAATTTATAGGATATGCGAAAAAAGTTAACGGATATGAAAATGCTGATATTGATTTTATTTTTATCACTAAAAAAGATCTAGTTAATGATTTAGATAAGGATGAATTAGATATTGCTGATAAAATAATTGATAAAACATATAAAAAATAAAAATACTTAGAAAATATTGACCTTTTTTAAAAACTCATATAGAAAGCCATAATCTAACTATTCTTGCGAGGCGCTAGATTTATTCTAGCTCGCGTTATCGAGGGAAACTATGAGTGAAAATATATTAGTAGCAAAATTAAGAGAACAATCAGGTAAAGGACAAGCTCGTAAGCTTAGAGTTCAAGGTGAACTGCCTGCAGTTGTTTATGCGAAAGATCAACAAACCTTGTCTGTTAGTATTTGTCCTAAAGAAACCGTAAAGTTATTTTTGGGGCCTTTGCGTAGAAATGTTTTGGTTAATCTTAAAATAGAAGGCCCAAAACCAGCAAATAAATTAGTAATGATGAAAGATAGACAGCTTCATCCAACTAAAAGAGAACCGATTCATATAGATTTTGTTGAAGTAGATTTAAAAAAACCTGTGATAGTTTCTGTACCTGTAAAACTTTTTGGAAAAAGTGAATCAGTTACTTTGGGTGGAAAGCTTGAGCATGTGTTACATAAAATGCGTGTAAGTTGTTTACCAAATCAAATCCCTCAAAGCATTGACATCGATATTACCAGTATTGCTTTTGGTTCTACTCATGCAGAAGATGTTAAGCTTCCTCAAGGTCTTACTTTAGCTGAAAAACCAAAAGTAGTGGTTTTGACCATTAAGAAACCTCGTGGCGCAACTAAAGAAGAAGAAAAAGAGAAAGAAAAAGCCGGTGGTAAAAAATAATTTTTATTAATATCTGAAAAAGCGTTTTAATGCCATCTCGAAGGGGTGGTTTTTTATTATGGTTCGAGACGCTGCATTGCAGCTCCTCACCACGAACGGCTGGTGTTTTAATTATGTGGATCATTGCAGGATTAGGTAACCCAGGTGCTAAATACGAGCTTACTAGGCACAATATTGGTTTTTTAATAATCGATGCTCTGGCGCGTGAGTTTAGTGCAAATTTTAATAAGAATTTTAATGGTTTAAGTTCTAAAATTTCTATTGAAAATAATGATTGCTTGTTATTAAAACCACAAACTTTTATGAATAAATCAGGAAGTAGTATTTTAGGAGCAAGTACTTTTTTTAAAGTTAAGCCTCAAAATATTATTATTATTCATGATGAGCTTGATTTAGAATTAGGAGAAGTTCGCATTAAGCTTGGTGGTGGCAATAACGGCCATAATGGATTAAAAGATATTTCATCAAAATTAAACAATGATTTTATTAGAATTAGAATTGGTATTGGTAGACCTTTAATTAAAGGGCAAGAAGCGGATTTTGTTTTAAATAATTTTACTGATGCTGATTTAGAAATAATAGAAAAAGTGATTCCTCTGAGTATAAAAGCTATAAAAACAATTCTGACAGACGGCTTAGATAAAGCCCTACAAAGTTGCCAAATAAAAAAGATTTAGTTTACCTAAATATAAGTTATTATAGTAATATTAAAATAATATTTAGGAAAAATATGTCTTTAAATCGCAGAATTACTTGGCTTAATTATCCTCATTTGGTGATAGCAAAATCCTGTGATGGCATATCTTTATTTAATGATGAAAAAGATTATGAATTCTATATAGAACAGCTTAGACAAATGACCAAAGATAGATTATTAAAAATTTATGCTTTTTGCTTAACACCTCAGGAAATACGTCTAGTAATCCGCCCAAGTAGGCTTTTATTATCTAGAATAATACAAAAGCTTCATACCAAATTTAGTAAATATGTTAATAAAAAACTTAATAGATCTGGTCCCTTATTTCGTTCTCGCTTTTCTTCATTGATATTTTTGCCAAAAGATTTGCCTAATGTGGTACGCAGTGTGCATTTATGGCCCGTAAGAGTTGGATTAGTTAAGAGGGCTGAATTTTATTTTTTTAGTACTCAAGCAAGCTTTCTAGGTATGGGCTCTAATCAATGGAGTTTTGTTTCATCAAAAGAAGTATTGGCAAGCTTTGGTAATGAAGAAGAAGCACAAAAAAGAGCTTTTTCTAAATTTGTTGAACAGGCTGTGCTAGATGGAGATAATTTTGGTTTATCAAAAAGTTATTTTGGTATTGGAGGAGATGATGAAGTTATTTCTGAACTGACTAAAAAAGCTAATATCAATAACATATTAAAAAAAATTTCCATAGACTTTGTGGCTCAAAAAACTAGTTTATTATTAGGTGTGGGTATAGAACAAGTAAAAAGTACTTCTAGAAGACAAGATTTAGTTATGGCTAGAAGATTATTAGCCACAGCTTGTGTCTTTGGAACAGGTATGAGTGTTAGTGAAGTTGCTAACTACTTACAAAAAGATAAGGCTCAAGTGAGCCGGTTGGTTTCTCAAGGTATGGATTTATTAAATAATAATCAGCCTTTCTTAGATATTTTTGAAGCCTTAAGCTTGGATGAAAAAATAGGCGTTATTTAAGGAAGTTTTTTAAGTTTTTCTTCCCATTTAATTATAGTATCAGCGATAATTTTATACCCCACACGATACAAAAAATCGCTTACAAATGTCATAGTTTCACTATACTTGGCTCCATCAATTTCCATTTCATAATAACAATGATATTTTAAGCAAAATCCTACACCAACATTCTGGCCATTATAGGCTACATCAAACCAATCAGAATTATGAAATCTAAAATCTAGGTTTAAGTTATAATATTCATCATTCACAATATAATCACCTTTAAGCTGATTATTTTCGAATTCTAAATAAACTTGATAGTCACTAGAATCAGTATCGTTAATATCAAAATATCCTAAACCTAAGTACCGTGAGTTGGTAAAATCAGAAATAATGGCATGGCTCTCAAAGCTAATGGCTATAAACAAAAGTGATAAAATAATTTTTTTCATTTAAATTTAACCTTTTTTAATTATTATATTATGTTTTTTTTATTGATTAAAAAATATTGAAAAAATATTTTTTAATGTATTGTTAATATAGATGATAAAAGGTTTATTAATGAAAATAGAACATACTATTTCTCCTAATAATAAAGATGTGGACTTTCTTACTAAAAAAATTAATGAAGAAACTTCTGAGCACGGTGCAGCTCATACATTTGGTTTTTTTCTAAGGGATGAAATAGGTAATATTATAGCGGGTTGTAATGGTGCGGTTATTTATGGGGCTATTTATACGGATCAGTTGTGGGTGCATTCTGCATATCGAAAACTGGGGCTTGGGAAAAAATTTATGGAAGAAGTCCACCAATATGGCAAAAAAGTCGGGTGCAGTCTAGCTACTGTTTCAACTATGAATTTTCAACATGCTAAGCCTTTTTATGAAAAATTGGGCTATAAATGCGATTTTGAATTATTTGGATACGCTAATTATGCTAGCTGCTTTTTTTTAAGCAAAAAACTTTAGTTTTTTAAAGCAAAATAGGCGTCAAGGGCTATTTTTCTAGAAAGAGCTATATCTATTATAGGTTTTGGGTAATTTTGCCCAAGTTTTATATGAGCTTTTTTAAGTGCTTCTGGGGGCGCAAGCCAAGGAGCAAATATATATTTATTATCTAAATTTTGTAGTTCTGGTAAATATTTTTTGATGTATTGGCCATCTTTGTCAAATTTTTGCCCTTGGGTTATGGGGTTAAAAATTCTAAAATAAGGTGCTGCATCAGCACCACATCCTGCGACCCATTGCCAGCTGGCACTATTATTAGCCACATCTGCATCTACTAAACAATCAAAAAACCATTTTTGACCATAGTGCCAATGAATAAGTAAATTTTTTACTAAAAAAGAACCTACGATCATGCGTACTCTATTATGCATATAGCCAGTTTGCCAAAGCTCTCGCATACCTGCATCTATGATTGGGTAGCCTGTAAGACCTTTTTGCCAGGCTTGTAAATATTTTTTATTATGTTGCCATGCAAAATGATTAAATTTAGGTTGTAAGTTTTTGCTTGGTAAATCTTTGAAATAATATAAAAGATTATAAGAAAATTCTCGCCATACAAGTTCACGCAAAAAATGTTCTATATCATTATTATACCCGTTTATTTGAGCATATTCTAGCACTGCATGCCAAATTTGATTAGGGGATATTTCACCAAAATGTAAATAAGGAGAAAGTTTTGAGGTGGTATTTAAGTAGGGGAAATCCCGTCCTTCTTTATAATTTTTAAGGCCATTTTCTAAAAAATTAGCCAGTTTATTTTGGGCTGCTTTTTCACCTATGGACCAATGCTCTATAATTTTTTTATCCCAATGAATTTTAGGAAGTAAATCTAGCTCATTAATACTTAGTGAATTATCAGTATCTTTAATAAAATGAGTTTTGATATTAGCTATTACTTTTCTAGGCGCTATTTTTTCATAAAGGTTCTTAAAAAAAGGAGTAAAAACTTTATAGGGCGTAGCATCTTTTTTTAATGTTTCCCAGGGCTCCCATAAAAGTGAGCCATTAAAACTTTTAGCAGTATAATTATTATTTTTTAATAGCTCTTTTATTTGGGTATCTTGTTTTATTCGTGTAGGTTCATAGCAGCGATTCCAATAAATATTTTTAACGCAATATTTTTTGCTTAAATCTAGAATAATTTTTGAAGCATCACCTTTATAAACGTTAAGCTTGTTATCAAGGCTTTTGTTAAGTGCTGTTAAAGAGTGATGAAGCCAGCATTTACTCGCTGCGCCTATTTCATGAGTATCCAATATGTAAATAGGCATGACGTGATCTGCAGAAGCTTCATTTAAAGCGGGGTTATCTTGAATTCTTAAATCTTGTCTAAACCAGTGAATACTTATATTCTTGCTCATCTATTTACTCTTTTAAAAGTTCATGGTTAACTTAAAAAATAATGCCGGCATAGCTCAGTTGGTAGAGCGACTGATTCGTAATCAGTAGGCCAGCGGTTCGATCCCGCTTGTCGGCTTTCTTTATGACTAAACTATATGAGTTAATAGTTTAGCTAACCCAAAAATAAAAAATACGGTGACTAGTAAGTCTGATTCAATAAATTTTTTATTAAATATTATTCTATTGTTAAACATAAGTTTATTTAATGTTACTATGGTTATTATAACTAATACATAAGTCATAATAAGATATTCATAAAAATAAGTTAATCCATAAATTTGTGTTAAACTTACAATTACAGATATATAAAATAATTCTTCTAAGAGGCCAAAAAGATAATAATATAGTCTATTTAAACCAAAAGAATATTCTGAATTAGTTTTTAACGAAAAATTATTTTGATGATTATTCGGTGAATAATTTAAACTTACTAAGTAAGATAAAATTGCTAAACAAATTAAGATGTAAAAGATATTTAACACAGTATTTTGAGTTAATTGTATGAGTACTGCAACACTTAAAAATATTAATGATATAGTTAGTCTTAATCTAAATAAATAAGTGCTTTTATAAATGCTTATTAAATCATTACTTAATAAAGAAAAAAAGGAATGGATGAAAGAACAAATAATTCCAATAGATAAAAAATAAATATTTACTTTTTCATGGGTTAAGTTTTGATATATTAACTGTATATTTATAAAGGTTAAAATAATACTGCTTAATGCTATTACTAAAAATCTATTTATAAAAGTTTTTTTATTTTGTATGTTTTCATAATTATTATTGAAGGATAAAATTAAAAGTGCACATAAAGACGTTTGCTTTTGAAAATTACTTTTAAAGTGAGCACTAGCTCTTATAATAAAGTCTAAAATAAACACAAAAAATATAAATAATAAAAATGAATAAGTATATTCTTTTAGCATAATTTTATTTTTTGCCTTTTGGAGTATTGATTACAGGCTTAATAATAGGTTTGGGAGGACAAACTACATTAGGCATGGCTTCTACTTTGATGCCTGGGATCGGCTTAAAGATAAAGATGTCGTCTTTAAGATCAATATTTGTTACTAAGTTATTAAATTTAAAATGATTTTTACCCTTACTTTTATCGGTAACCAAACTTTCTTTAACTAATGCTTCTTTAGCATCAATACCCAAAGCTACTGATTCAATATTGAGATTTTTGTCTTTAGGTTCTAACAGTAACCATCGTAAATCTTTATTAGGTATATCGGTTAATAGTTTTTTAATCACAAAAGAATTTTTTAAGTTGCCCTTTCCCCACAAAAAACTAATAGAGATTGATAAAGCATCTTGTTCAAAGCAATCATGGGTGTAAGCAATTTTATCGCTAATCATATGATAGGTAAATTTAGACCCAGCAATATAAAAAGCTTTTTGTCGATTTTTAGGTTCGTCATAACGCCATAACATGTTTTTTTCTTTGTAAAACACTTCACCTTTCGAAATATCTAGTGAAGGCAAAAAAGGGCTTTTATAGGTTTGCTCAAAAGAAAATTTTGCGCTTTTATTGCTCGCATACTTTTTTTGGATATCTGTAATTAATTTTTCTAGGTTAAACTTAGTATTATCCACTTGAGGTGTAAGGGCAATCAGCATGTTTGCAAACAAAAGTAAAACTATAATTTTTTTCATCAAACACCCGCTTTTAATTTTTTTTGTTTAAGCCAAGACTTTATATCATGAGCACTTTGACAATTTAATACATCTTGTGCGCTTAGACCAGCTCTTTTAGCAATCATTATGCCATAGTTAAGATCACGCAAGCCAGAAGTTGAATGTGCATCAGCATTAATGCAAATTAACGCTCCTAATTCTTTAGCTAGTACTAAGTGTTCTTCGCATACGTCTAATCTATGAGGGTTCGCATTTAGTTCTAGGGCTACTAAATTATTTTTTGCTTCTTTTATTACAGCTTCCATATCATAAATACTAGGCTTTCTGGCTAATAAAAGTCTGCCTGTAGGATGACCTAAAATAGTGGTATAAGGATTTTTTACAGCATTGATTAGCCTTTGAGTCATTTCTAACTCATTTTGTTTTAGTCTCATATGTACTGAAGCGATGATAATATCAAGTTTACCTAAGGTATTATTTTCAAAATCAAGCTCTCCATTAGCCAAAATATCACTTTCTGTGCCACTAAATAACCAACATTTTTTACCTAAGTCATCATTATTAAGTTTATTTATTTCTAAGAGCTGATTTTCTAATAGTTCATCAGACAGGCCATTGGCATAAAAAGCTTGTTTGCTGTGATCATTAATACTGATATAGCTTAAACCAAGCTTTATGGCTTGTGTTCGCATTTCTTCTAAACTATTTTTGCCATCAGAAGCTAGAGTATGGTTATGAAAAGCTCCTTGTAGATCAGTGAGTTCAATAAGCTTTTTTCTAGTTTGAGATTTATGCATTAAAACACTTGTTTTATGTCTAATTTGAGGTTCTACATAATGTATATTTAAAATATCAAAAATATCGTTTTCTTCTGTAAATTTAGATTTTTCTAAATTAATGCTTTTACTTTGTGCTAAATTATTTATTTTATCAAAAAAATCTTTAGTACTATTTAGTTTTAAACAAAAAAATCCAAAATTATCTTTATCATTAGTTATATGTAAATTTATAGAAATATTTTTATAGGTAAAATTAATATTATTTTTTATGTTTTTAGTTAATATAGCAAAAGATATGGTATCTATTATTTCTTGCTGCCAGCAGGCTTGGCCAACTAAACAAATTTTATCAAAATCTAGCTTATTAAGAATTTCTACAATTTCGTCACTAATTTCCAATGCCTGATCAAGCCTTAGTAAGCCTTGGTTGTGAGATATTGCTTTTAGGCTTTCAGTAATATTTTTTTGAATGCTTGGGCCAAAGCCTTTTAAACTTAGCAATCTATTTTCTTTGCAGGCATACTCAAGTTCACCTAAGTTTTTAATTTTAAGTTCTTGCCATAATGTCTTTATGCGCTTTATGCCAAGGCCTGAAATTTTTGTAAGTTCTTTTAAGCTTATGGGTAAGTTACTTTTAAGCTCAGTAAGCTCTAAAGGCTCTTGATTATGATTAATAGTATTTATAAATTCAAGTATACCTTTTCCTATGCCTTTAGTATTTTTTAGTAAATCTTGATTTGTAAGATCTTCTTCCTTTAAACCATTAATTATTTCCAAAGCATTTTTAAAAGCTTTGATTTTAAATATATTTTCATTATTTAGTTCTAAGAGAAAAACTAGATCGTTTAAGTTTTGTTGTAGTTTGTCTTTGAGATTTTGCACGTATTTACCTATTATAAGTTTTTGTCGTCTATTTTATCTAAAATTTTAAGTAATTTTGAACATATTTTATCAAACTTGTCTTTTGGTTGAGGTATTATTAGTGATGCCCAAGAAGCTCTTTGGTACTCGAATTCTATTTTCAGCCCATTCCTACGCATAGGCGGCAGGTTAAGGGTTTAAAGCAGGCTGTAAGCCACAAATTTGAT
>CAZBMJ010000037.1:0-21531 GCA_964493205.1 uncultured Myxococcales bacterium | reverse complement strand
AGAGAAATAAAGGAAGTACGAGTGTAAATTCTCCACTTTTAGGGGGTTGACCCGCAAATATATAGTGCAAAAGAGCTCAATGACATCTTGGCGCAAAATGGCTTTGCTACACTTGGCCAATACACTCTGGATGGTTCGAAATTTCAACGACTTAAGAGCTTGAATATTTTGACGGTGGCAAAAAAAATATCAAAATCATAATTGATTCAGAAAACTAATTTCTATCATTGTAAAAGGTTAATTATCTGGATGCCTCGCACAAGGCGTGGCACGTAGGAAGACAATAGCTCAGGGACAAGCCGGCAGCATGTAGATAGTAACTACACAACATCAGGTTAAATATTTTTGTTTTACCTGATTATACTATAAAATATGTTTTGATTATCACAAATTTAAACATATTTTTGGTGCTTAATGAAAAAAGGAAATAATATAGTAAAATGGACTGTACAAAATCGCAGTATTTGTATAGAAGTTTTAAGAATTTATTTAGGTATTAGTTTATTATTAAAGGGCATTAATTTTTTTATCAACCAAGATCAGACCCTGGAATATCTATCATTAACGCCCTTTTCTGATTTTATATCTTATCACTTGATAGTCTTCATTCATATTATTGGCGGATTAATGCTTGCTATTGGCTTACTCACACGAGTGGCAGCCCTCATACAAATACCCTTGTTAATTGGGGCGATTATCTTTGTTCATTGGTCACAAAATGTTGAGTTAGTGATGCTGGTTCTATTTTTGTTATGCATATTTGCTATCTATGGTGGTGGTAGTTTTTCTATAGATCAAGTAATTGCAAATAAATCAAACAACAAAGACTCTTGAATCTTTAAATAATTCAAGAGCAGTTTTAATCAAGGGATTGTTTATAGCTTTTTCATATTGCTGGCTTTCAAATTTTTTTTTTGCTTCTTCTTCTTGTTGAGCAATACTTTTATTATTTTCTAACATATTATTTTCTGGTTTATTATAAATAATTTCCAGCTTTAAATTACTAAAAACTTCCTTCAATGTTTTAGTAATAATTTGCTTATTTTTATCTTCATTTGCTTGTTCGTAGTGAAAAGATTTATCAAAACTTAAAGTCAAAGTTTGTTTTTCTTGGTCAATAAAACTTACACAATGTCTTAAATGCGCCATCAAAAATGGATAATTTTTGTTTATTACATCAAAAAAATCATCTATGGTCTTTTTTTTTTCTTCACCACTATTTATGGGTTTATTATTTAAAACGCTATCAAGCTTTTGCAAGCAATAACTAATATCTAGAGCGTCTTTAAAATCAGCTCGTTGAGTAAAACGCAATAAAACTAATTCCATAGCTAATAAAGGGTTTTTAGCGCTAAATACTTGAATTATACAGTCCAAAGACAATGAAAAGCAGCGTTTTAAATCTTGTGGTGAATAGTTAGAAGCTTCTTCTAAATCTTCTTGGCTTAAATCTAGTATAATATTTTGTAAGTCTTTGTATTCCACATGGACCATTAACGCCAAATTTCTAAATCTTTCAGTAATATCCTGTATTAGCTGACAAATATCTAAGCCTTTTTCATATACTGCATGAATAATTTTTAAGCCCAAAGCCGTATTTTTATCAAGCATTGCCTTAGTAAGCTCTTTTACTGATTGATGATCTATTACGCCCAAAATAGCTGATACATCTTGATCAGTATAATTAGTCAATCCTAGGTGTAATACTTGTTCAAGCATGCTTAAAGCATCACGCATACTGCCATCGGCTAGCTTTGCCAAAAGCTTAATGGCAGACTCTTCAAAAGAATAATTTTCTTTTATTAATATATCTTTTAGATTCAAATAAACCGTATTTTCGCTAAATCTTTTAAAGTCATAGCGTTGACAACGCGATAAAATAGTTTTTGGTAGCTTATGAACTTCTGTGGTGGCAAAAATAAAAATAATATGACTTGGTGGTTCTTCTAAGATTTTTAATAAAGCGTTAAAAGCATTTTGTGAAAGCATATGAACTTCATCAATGATAAAAATCTTATATTTTGCGGAAGTTGGTTGATATTTAGCGCTTTCTCTTAGATCCCTAACGTCGTCGACACTGGTATTACTAGCACCATCGATTTCTATGACGTCTAGAGAATTAAAATTATCAACACTTTCACACTGAAAACACTTATTACAAGGTTTATACTCGCCAATGCACACCAAAGATTTAGCAACGAGCCGTGCAACACTGGTTTTACCAACCCCCCTGCTACCAGTAAATAGCAAAGCATGGGCCATACGATTTTGTTTAATGGCAGACAAAAGCGTGGACACGATAGAATCTTGTCCAACTACGCTATTAAAATCTTTGGGGCGATATTTTCTTGCTAGTACTAAATGGCTCATTATGGTGCCTTAAAAACTTAAAAAAAGGCTGTGCACCCTTGTGAACTTTTTATCGCTGCTTCCTCTCGGATCTGACGGATTTAAAAAGCCACAAGCCACACAGCTTTTGGCGGAGGAAGAGGGATTCGAACCCTCGATACTCGTTAAAGTATACACGATTTCCAGTCGTGCGCCTTCAGCCACTCGGCCATCCCTCCAAAGAGTTTGCTTATCACCATTTAAAATGGCGGACAGCGAGGGATTTGAACCCCCGAGACCCTAAAAGAGTCCTCCTGATTTCGAGTCAGACGCCTTCAGCCACTCGGCCAGCTGTCCCTACTTGTCTGCCAAAGAGTACTCAAAAAAAACTAACTTTAGCAATGCCCTAACTTCAAGAATTTAAAAGATTATGAATTTTAGTGACTTCAACCTTAATTATGCGTTTTTCTTCCACTTCTATAACTTTAAAACGCCAATCATTATGCTCAACTATGGAATTTTTACTAGGAATTTTTCCTTTTGCCCATATTAAGAAACCTCCTAAAGAATCATAAGATTCATCAGTAGGTAAAATAATTTCTGTTTTTTTCTCTAAGTCAGAAATGCTGATTCGTCCGTAAATTATATAATGATTTTCACTTAAAATAGTAACAGTTTCTTCATCTTCTTCTTTGTCATACTCGTCTCTAATTTCACCAACTATTTCTTCTAGCAAATCTTCCATGGTAACAATTCCTGCTGTTCCGCCATACTCATCCAAGACTACAGCCAAATGAACTTTTTGTTTTTGAAACTCACGCAAAAGTGAATCAAGTTTCATGGACTCTGGCACAAAAAGAGTTTTTCTCAATATTTTTGCTAAGCTAAACTCTTGGTTTTTTTCTAATTTAAAGTTAATTAAATCTTTAACATACAAAACACCTACCACATGATCGATATCTTCTTCATAAACTGGCCATCTTGTATAACCATGCTGGCTAATTTCAGACATTACTTCATTAAAATCACTGGTAATATCAAGGCTGCAAATATCAGTTCTAGGTATCATCACTTCTCTTGCGAGAGTTTCTCTAAATGACATAACACTTTGAAGCATTTTGCCTTGCTCTTGCTTAAAAACGCCTTCTTGATGACTAAGCTTAATCAAATAAGCAATATCATCTTCAGTGGCCATTGGCCCTACTCTTTTGGTTTTTCCACCAAAAGAATGTACTAAAAAAACTGCTAAATAAGACAAAACTAATACTGCAGGAAATAATAATAAATAAACAGGATAAATAGCATAAATAAGCCATTTTACTATGAATTTAGCATTGTGACGAGCAAAGGTTTTAGGGGTTATTTCACCAAAAATTAATAAAGCGAGCGTAATAAAAGAAGTTGCGATACTAATAACATAATGGCTAAATACTTTCTGTGCATAAACTGTAGCTATTACGGCTGCTAGAGTGTTTACTAAATTATTGGCGATTATTATACCAGTCAAAAGTCTGTTAGGCTTGTGTAACCATAATAAAAACGGGGCCGCAAACACTTTTTTTTCATCGATTATTTTACGAAAATAAGATTCTGGCAAAGATGTTAAAGCGGTTTCTGCTGCAGAAAAAACTGCTGAGCTAAACAAGCAAAGGAACAGGGCTAAAAAGTAAGATAAGTCACTGTCCATAAACGGTTAAATTCTCCTTTAAGAGGGATTTGATTAATAAACTATCTTCTTACGATACCCTGTTTTTCTAATCTTTGCAAAGGTGATTATTGTAATTAAATAAATATCTGTTAGAAGAATGGCATAAATATGCACATAAAGAACATTTGGGTGACAAAGCAGTAATATTCTTTGGCACAGTTTTTTATGGAAGTTAAACCCAAAATTTTAGGAAAATAAGATGTCAAAAATCGGCATGAGAGAGATGTTAGAAGCAGGCGCGCACTTTGGTCACGCTACCCATAGATGGAATCCAAAAATGGCTCCTTATATTTTTGGTCCAAGAAATGGTATCCACATAATCGACTTACAACAAACTGTTCCCTTATTTAAAAATGCCTATGACTTTTTAAATACCACCGTGTCTAAGGGTGGCAAAGTCTTGTTTGTAGGTACGAAAAAACAAGCTTGTGAAATAATTAAAGAGGCTGCCCTCAATGCTAATCAATACTATGTTAATGCACGTTGGCTTGGTGGCATGCTTACTAATTTTAAAACTATTCAAGTTTCCATTGAACGTTTTAGAAAATTAGAAACGTCATCAAAAGATGGTACTTTTGAGCGTCTACCTAAGAAAGAAGTCATTAAACTTTCAAGAGAACTTGAAAAACTTGAAAAAAATCTTTCAGGTATTAAAGATATGACAAAACCCCCAAGGGCAATTGTTATTGTAGATCCTAAAAAAGAGCACATAGCAGTAAAAGAAGCTCATACTCTAAAAATTCCTATCGTAGCCATGGTTGATACTAACTGTGATCCAAATACCGTAAATTATCCAATTCCAGCAAACGATGACTCAATACGATCAGTATCTTTGTTTATCGAAAAATTAGCTAATGCTTGCAAAGAAGGCGAAATAATTCACCAAGAAGAATTAGTAGCAAGAAGACAAAAAGTTCAAGATAAAGATAAAGAAAACGAAAAAAGATCAGCACCAAGAGATAGTCATAAAAAAGGCGGTCCTAAAGTTGAAGTATTAAGCAAAGTAGCAGTAAAAGAAGAAGTAAATCTTGAAGATGTAGTTAGCGAAGATACTGCTGACTCTGAAGAAATAAAATAATCAGGAGATAGTATGACTCAAATTTCAGCCTCAATGGTAAAAGAACTTCGTGAAAAAACTGGCGCTGGTATGATGGACTGCAAAAATGCTTTAGAACAAGCCGGTAACATGGAAGGTGCTATTAAAGTTTTGCGCGAAAAAGGCCTAGCAAAAGCAGCTAAAAAGTCTTCCCGTATAGCATCTGAAGGCTTAATCAGCATAAGCGTTAATAACGAAAAAGCCTGTATGATTGAACTAAATTGTGAAACTGACTTTGTGGCTAGAAACGATGATTTCAAAAAGCTTGCCAATGACTTAGTTGTACTTGGATTAGATTTTGATGCTTCAAACATTACAGATCCAACACAAATAGATGGTTCTTTAACAAATACAGAATCGTTAATTTTAGAAAAAATTGCTCAAATTGGCGAAAAGATTTCCTTTCGTAGGTTTGCAAAATTTTCTCATGGTGATGTATACGGTTCTTATTTACATACTTCAGGCAATATTGGTGTGCTTGTGGAATGCCAACTTAATGACAAATCACTGGCAAAAAATCTAGAAGTTATCCAAGCAGCTAAAGATCTTGCTATGCACATTGCAGCGTCTAATCCTGCATTTATTCAACAAAGCGATATAGATAATACTTGGAAAAAAGCTGAAAGAGATATATTCGCAGTACAAGTTAAAGCCTCAGGTAAACCTGAAGCTATGATAGATAAAATTGTTGATGGAAAAATGGCTAAACACATGCAAGATCATTGCTTGCTTGACCAACCATTTATTAAAAATCCTGATCTAACAGTTGCAAAAATGCTGCAAGAAATCAAAAATAAAACCCAAGCTGATATAAAAATAACCAAAATGGTTAGATATAAAGTTGGCGAAGGAATCGATAAAAAAGAAGATAACTTTCTAGATGAAGTTAAAAAAATGGTGAACTAACAAGAATAAAATCTTATTTACACTGTTTTATTACTGCCAGTTTTTATAACTGGCTTTTTTTATTCTAAAGTGGTTAAAAAATGCGTTACCTTATTCTGCTACTATTTTTTGCGAATTTTGCTTGCCAAAAATATGAAGAAATTATAGGTGGCTTAACTCAAAGAGAAGCTAATATTATTTTAGTGGCTCTAAAACAAAATAATATTGATGCCAAAAAAATAGCTCACAAAGAATTAAAAACTAGCTCTTTTGCCATCGAAGTAACCAAAGAAGATATAACAGAAGCTTTAAAAATTATTGTTGATAACCAATTGCCACAAGATCTGCGACTATCTTTTAAAGACGTTTACTCGTCTGCTAATAATAGCCTAATACCAAGCAAGCTCGATGAAGAAGCACGTTTTTTAATGGCGCAACAAGGAGAAATTGAAAGTCTATTAAAAGTGCTCCCCGCAGTAATGGATGCAAAAGTAGTTTTGTCTGTGGACAATCAAGAAGAATTTTTCAAAGCCAATAAAAATAAAACAGCGTCGGTCATTTTAGTTCTTAAACCTAATAGCGTCATTGATTTAGAACAAGATGAAGTAAAAAAAATAGTTTCTGCATCCATTGCTAATCTAAATCAAGAAAATATCAGCGTGGTTATTAAACCTGCTCTAGCTTTAAATTTTTTAAACAAACAAGAAAAAAAACAAGCCGTACCAATTAGTAAAAATATATTATTTGATAATAAAATTTTAATTATTTTATTATTTATAACTTTTTTATCATTACTTATTGGCGCTTATGGTATAAAAAAAATCTTTTGGCCTAAAATAATCTGAATTTTGGATAAGCTAAGGTGATCGAATTCTATTTTCAGCCGGTTACTACGTGCCACGCCTTGTGCGAGGCATCTAGAAAATTAACCTTTTACAATGGTAGGAATTAGTTTTCTGGATAGCGTGAACAAGTCACGCTACGTAGGAATGGGGTTAAAATAGTAATATGAATACCGAAGAACAAGTTATTTTAGTAATGTCTTTATTATTTAATAATAATATATTATCTTTTTTCGACGATAATAAACAAGCAAAAATGCTTAAAGCAAAAAAAGAATTTTTAAATCTTGATATTCAAGATAAAAATAAGTATTTAGAACTAGAACTTAAAAGATTATTAAGCATAAAAAAAACATTAAAAAATTATGATAGAAAAGAATTATTAATAAAAATTAAAAAAGAACCAAAATATATAAAAAAAATATTATTTGAAATTCATAAAAAACAAACCAATAAACAAAACATTAGCTCACAAGAAGAACTTGTCTTAAATATTTTTTATGATAAAATTTACTAAAAGGATTATTTATGAAAAATATTTTATTTATGATTTTATTAATAAGCATTAATTTATTGTTTGTTTCATGTTTAGATGCCTCAAAAGAAAAATGCGATAAATTTGTTACTGATTACCATAATCCAGCTATAGACAAGTTTGAAGAATTTATAGAAAAGTTATCTTCGTATAATAATTCCATTAATGTTTTAAAAGTTGCAACCTGGGGAGAGACTAAGGTTGATAATTTATCTTTTAATACTGGTGAAGATGTAAATACTTTCAACAATATAACTATTAATAAAAATGCCACTTTTGGTGGACTTACTCTTAAGCAGGGTTTTGATAATAGCCAAGTAAATTTTGATACTTTAATCAAACTAGGTGATGAATCAATAGATACTTTTAAAAAAATTATTGATAACAATAGTGACGTTTGTAAGAACCACCACCCTAATGCTCGTTATTTTAATGGTGTTGATGGGACAAATCTTAACTCAAGACCTGGTAATTCAGACTATAAAACTAAAATAGAAAAACTAAAGAATAAAGTAGATAAAGTTATGAATATAAATAAGGCTTTTAGAGAAAGGGTTAAAAATACGTTAGGCCTGTAACTTAAATATTTTCTAACCGCTTTTTGGCTATTTCATAATAATCACTATTTTTTTCTATACCAATAAAGTTTCTCTTATTTTTTTTACAAGCAAGTAAAGTAGTCCCTGAACCTGCAAAGCAATCTAGCACTAAATCATTTTCATTAGTAGCAGTAAGAACTATGCGCTCCATCAAAGCTAATGGCTTTTGTGCAGGATGCTTACCATGAGCTTTTTCGTGTTTGGGAGTAGTGGGTATCAACCAAAAATTGCGCATTTGTTTTCCATCATTAAGATTTTTAGAAATATCGTAATTAAAAGTCCAATTTTTTGCTTTATGGGCTTGGTTATTACAAAGCCATAAAATTTGTTCAGTACTTTCAGTAAACATTCTACAAGTGATATTTGGTTGCGCATTAGGTTTTGCCCAAATAAGATTATTTACTATGCGCAAATTATATTTTTGAGCGATAGCACCTAGTAAAAAAATATTATGATAAGATCCAAAGATAAAAATATTGCCATTTAGCTTAGTTAATCTACATATTTGAAAAAGCCAAGCAGCCATAAATTTTTCATAATCTTCTGAAGCAAACTTATCCCAATCACTATCCATAGTTATATGAGAAGAAAACGCCCAAGTTAGACCTTTAGATTTTCTAGCTATATTATAAGGAGGATCAGTAATACAAGCATCAAAGATACCATCAGGCCATGAAGGCATAAGAGTTAAAGCATCATCGCAATAAATTTTATTGTGCTCTGATAAACTTAGCTTAGCATTTGGATATTTGGTAAGTTCGTTTATCATTTAGTCTCCTGATTAGAGATATATTAAAGCATAAATTTAATTTAACAATTAATAAACATCTTTATTTTTATATTGAATCCTAGAATAGCCTCTTTAATGGGCAATATTTTTTTTCCTTCCACTTGTATTGCTTTAAAAAAGATCACACCGTCTTTTACTTTAATAGCCAAATACGGATTTACACTAATTATTTCACCAGGCTTAACGTCAGCATTATTAAGAAGAGTTGGCAGAAAAAAACTATCAAAAAATTTTACTCTTTTTTGATTAATAAAAGCAAAAGAACCTGGCCATGGTTCATGAGCTCTAATTTTGTTTTGTAACTCTTTGCCATAGCTATTAAAATCAAGTAAACCATCTTCTTTTTTAATCATAGGAGCATAAGTAGCTTTTGCTTCATCTTGAGGGTACTTAATAAGCTCTTTTTTTAAAAGCTTTGCTAAATTATTTTTTAATAAATCAGCACCAATAATGGAAAGTCTTTGAGATAGTGTCTCGTAAGTGTCTTTGGGTAATATAAAAGCTTTTTGGCAAATAAAAACATCACCAGCATCAAGTTTAAGCTGCATATCCATTAAGCATACACCAGTAGTACTTAAACCTTCTTTAAGAGCATGCTGTATAGGCGAAGCTCCTCGCAAATGAGGCAATATGGAAGCGTGAATATTAACAAAACCCAAACTAGCTGCGTCCAATAAACGCTGAGTAATTATTTGACCATAGGCTACAACAATAGCTAAATCTACTTTGAGATTAGTAAAATCAACAAAAAATTTATCCCCATCAATAGTATTTTTTCTTAAACTTGCAGGCTGTAAAACTAATAAACCTAAATCTTGAGCAACTATTTTAACTGGACAAGCTTGTAAGTTTTGTTTGCGGCCTTGAGGCTGATCTGGCTGAGTAATTACCGCTACTAATTCATGATTATTTTCATCACAAAATTTTTTTAAGCTTAGTAAACTTACAACTGCAAAATCAGGAGTGCCAAAAAAAACTAATCTCGCCATAGTATTTGCCTTATTATCAATATTGAATCCCCATTGCTTTATATCGAGTACAGAATATTTATATAAGGGTTTAATAAAATATTTGGTGATAGCCATGTTAAAAAAAAATTTCTTAAAAGATTTATTGGCACTTACAAAACCTAATATTTCTTTAATGGCCTTACTGTTAGCTATTGCTGGGTTTTTGCATGCCCCTTCTAGCCAACCTATTTTATTATTACCAGCTCTTGCGTGTATGATAGCAATATATTTATTAGTTGGCGGTGCTAATAGCCTAAATATGTATTGTGAACATAAGCAAGATGCCTTAATGCTTAGAACAAAAAATAGGCCCATTCCTGCTAAAAGATTAAAACCTCTTTGGGGCTTAGCTGTAGGTTTAAGCTTATGTTTAATATCGAGCCTTATTTTATTATTTTGCGGAAATACTTCTACTTGTTTATTAGCACTTCTGGCCTTAGTGCTTTACATACTTGTTTATACGCCACTGAAACAAAAAACCTGGCTGTCATTATTTATCGGCTCTATTCCTGGAGCCATGCCAGTTATGCTTGGTTACACTGCCAAAAGTGGTGTAATAGATCAAAAAGTAATTGCGCTTTTTTTATGGGCGTTTTTGTGGCAGATTCCTCACTTTTTAGCCATTAGTATTTTTAGAGAAGCAGAATATACCAAAGCGGGTTTTGTCGTAGCCCCTAAAGTATTTGGGGTAAATGCTTCAAAATTTTTAGTTTTAATAACTTCTTGGTTATTAGTTATTTCAACTATCACTCTTTATTTAACCCATATTATTTGTGTAGGCTCTTTATTTGTTTGCTTAGGTTTAGGTGGCTGGTTTTTATATATCAGCCATACAAACTTTTTTAGCCAAGATTATAACGCCTGGGCCAAAAAAACTTTTAAAGCTTCTTTAGTCTATCAAAGCATTTTGTTTTTCTTGTTATTAGGTGAAAGCTTTATTAGTTATTAAAACAGGACTGGCACAATGTTAAACTGCTCAAACTTAAATTTTTCATACGGCAAAACACCAGCATTAAAAAATATTACTCTAGCTTTTAGTCCGGGGCAAACCATAGGCTTAATCGGCAGCAATGGTTCATCTAAATCCACTTTGCTTAATTTATTAGGTGGATTACTTTTGTGGCAAGAAGGCAAACTTTATTTTCATAATGAAAATGCCCTTGCTAATCAAACAACCACGCAAGATCTACGCATAAAAACTGGCTTTTTAATGCAAAGTTTTAGTAGCGATGAAAAAATCACTCCTTACGATAATTTACTCTATACAGCAAAGATTTATGGCATAGAAAAAAGCTTAATTCCAAAAAAAATAGAGCAAACTCTAGAGCTAGCTAATTTGCAAGAACAAGCCTTAATACAAACCAAAAAGCTTTCCATAGGTATGCGTAGACGACTAGAACTTTATCGAACGTTTATGCATGAACCACAATTAGTTTTATTAGACGAGCCCACAGCAAGTTTGGATAGCAAAGAATCACAAAAATTTTTTGATTTTTTATATACTTATCAAAAAAAACATCAAAGTATTACTATTATAGCCACGCACAAACCTTCTGAAGCTATTATTTGTGACATTGTAATAATGATGCATAAAGGACAGATAATCGCTCAAGATAGTCCACATAAATTTTTAGAAAAGCTTGATTTTGTTAACTGTTATGCCAGCAGCATTACCAATACTTTGCCCATAGCCTTACAAAGATTTGATTTTAAAATGCTTAAACAAAGCAATAAATTTCATGCTCAGCTAAGTGTAGATAACTTAGCGAATTTGTTACAAAATAAACAAAATTGGCAAGAAGATTTACAAGAATTTAGTTTTAATAAACCAGATTTAAACGACGTTTATGAGCATTTAACTCAAATTCCCACTTGATATTAAGTATAGTGTTGCTATGATTTACCAGTTATTATATAATAATAAAGGAAAAAATTATGAAAAATATATTATTTATCAGCTTATTAGTAAACATTAACGTACTTGTTATTTCTTGTTTACCACCAAATAATCAAGAAAAGTGTAATAAATTCTTAGATGACCATCATAACCCACTAGCTAAAAAAGTGGATGACATAAAAATAAAAGCCAATAATTTTTCGAATAAAGCTCAAAATGCTATTCTAACTATTTTTACAAGAAATCAAATAAACACTATGATAATAACTATGACAGAAACAGAGATTTTTAATAATATGATATCTAAATTGAAAAATGAACCTGCTGCAAAAAACAGATTTAAAAGTCAATTTTTAGCCTTAGAAACTTCTTTAAATGACTACAACGCTGCCGTAACAAGCGCTATAACTGCTTTGGATGAGGCTATTAAAGGTGATGATACCGTATGTAAAAACTCAAGTCTTACAGTTACTAAAATCAATAAAAAAATGCCCGGAGAAAGTGGCTATAAAGACGAGTTAGAAAAGGTAAAAAAAGATTATGAAACAGTTCTTAAAACTAACACTGATAAATTTAATCAAATTAAACAAGCTCTTTAATTATAGCTCCCTCACCACAACACATAAGCCAAACTAAGCGTCATCTCTTGCCTTAGGTTTGGCTTTCTAGTACAAAACCTCAGTTGAAATTAGCTAGATTATTGCTATGATTTACCAGTTATTTATAATAATAAAGGAAAAAATTATGAAAAATATATTATTTGTCAGCTTATTAGTAAGCATTAACGTACTTGTTATTTCTTGTTTACCACCAAATAATCAAGAAAAGTGTAATAAATTCTTAGATGACCATCATAACCCACTAGCTAAAAAAGTGGATGACCTAGCACTAAATAAAAACAATTATATGATTAAAGGTGCACATGCTGTTGGTTTTATTTTTACAATAGATGAAGTGAAAAATATGAAACCAGCAGATGTGTTAAATAATATAATAACTAAATTGACAACGAACAATACTGCAAAAACTAGCTTTAAAAATCAATTTGCATCCCTAGAAACTTCTTTTAATAACTATAAAGCTGCCGCAACAAGCGCTATATCTGCTTTAGATGAGGCGATTAAAGCTGATGATACCGGGTGTAAAAACTCAAATTTTACAGTTACCACAATTAATAAAAAAATACCGGGAGAAAGTAGCTATAAAGAAGAATTAAAAAAAATGAAAGAAGCTTATGAAACAGATCTTAACAGTAATATTAATGAGTTTAATCAAATTAAACAAGCTCTTTAATTATAGCTCCCTCACCACAACACGTAAGCCAAACTAAGCGTCATCTCTTGCCTTAGGTTTGGCTTTCCAAATTCCAGTGAATAACCAATACTAAAAATAAAATCGATTATCTGATAACCCATCGATACGCTTGGGCCAAGGCCATAAGCAAAATAATTATGGCTAGCATAAGCTGTTAAAAGCTTTTTAGTGACGTGCATTATACCAAAACGAGCTTTTACACCAACAGATGGCAAAAATGCCACTCTTTGGCCAAGTATTTTGTAGGTGGCAAACATTCCCGGCGATAGACCATAAAATATTGGTTTAACAAAAACATCGTCATTGCCAGTAAATAAAGGGTTGGTAGTGCTTAAGGCTAGCCCAGAACTAAAACCCCAGTTATTTTTTGTAAAAAATTCATATTCAGCACCAACGCCAAACGCCAGTTCGCTGTGACTTTTTTTAAGTTCATTGGCAGTAGTAGCCGCGCCCATGGGAATATATAATTTTAGTGTGCTATGAAGACTAAAACTTAATAAAAATATACTTATTATTTTTAAGGAATACATGTAGATATTTGCCCCATTAAACTATGAAATTTTTGATTGTAAGCCTGGCATAAATTATTTTTTAACGCTGAGGGGGCATTCATCACTATGGCGTTTAATAAAATAGGAAAGCTATAAAGTCTTTTTTGGCTAAAGTTTCTAGAAATAGCTTCTAAACCATAAGGGATAAGAGGAAGTATTTCGTTTCTTAAAATATCAATATCGTTTTGTGCTGCCATATAAAAAGTTTTAGCAATTACTGTGCCTAAACAATAATAATTTTTATTACAATATTTTAGCCATTTTTTATCAAGAGTTTTTTCTTCTAAGTTTTCATAGGTAGCTATTCTAGCGAATTCATTAATAAGAGACCTATGCTCTTTTACGATCAGCTCGTTCTTGCCAGTTAAAGATACTGACATAAACTCAGGATTAGCACTGTAGGCCACAGCAAATAAATCAGCTAGGCCCTCGTCAGTGGCTGATAATAAAAATTGGCTTCGCTTTTCTATCTCAGTTTCATGCTCTTTTAAGATAGATGATTTAAAAAAAGGCCAAAGATCATAATTAGGATTTTGCCATACTTGCTTATGAAATATTCTATGAAAATATTCGTGACCAAAAATTCCAATATTTAGCGCATAGGGTAGGCCTGACTGATCCCCTACTCCTAGGATAAATATAGCATCTACCGACGCAGAATACATAGCATTATCATTAGTAAGTATTGGTAATGGATACTCTTTTGAATATACCCAACCTGGATAAACCCCAATAGAAATAAATTCAGAAAAGGCCTTAGAGTCTATTTTAAAATATGTTTTGGCTTTTTGTCTTATATCTTCAAAAGCATAATACGCAGTGAGCATTAATAAGGACTCAAAACTATTGGCCATATAGGTATCACCTATGGCTTCTAGATTAAGTTTTACAGTCTTCGATGAAAGATCACTTCTTAACGTACTGTACATGTTATCAAAAGAATTAAAATTCTTAGTTTTATTATATGACTCTACACCATAATGATTTTGAGCACCCATAAATGAAAAATTTTTGCCACTTAAAGTAGTTAAATCTTTTAAATTAGGCAGCTCTACATTAATAAACTCATAGTCATTTAAGTTATTTTGTTTGGGCCAGGCTATTTGTACTTTAGTAGGTGTCTCACTACATGATGTTAAAAAACATAAAAATATCACTAATAAAAGTTTCATATTAATCCAAATAATAGATGGAATTGCTAGGTCTTTCCGCAAAAGACAGCCCAAGAAGAGGAAAGCTTCCTATAAGTGCACCCAGTGCTGTAATAGGAATTGTTAAAGATGACATACTTTGATTTAAATAAGCATAATAGGAATTACTATCCCTATTTTTATAGTAATCACGTGCAGCTTTCCATTGAGGATTTGCTGCATAAGCGCCGCTTAGTGCCATAAGAGGAATAGTAAAAACACTATAAATAATAGACTGCCATAAAATAATATGCTCAAAGGCATCTCTTTTAATAACTCCTGTTATTTTTTTATTATCACTGTTGTAAGCTTGGTAATAAACGGGACCAAAGCCATAGGATAAATCAATATGTTTAAAACCATTGGCCGACATAAAACCAATATCTTTATTATTAATCATAATATTTTTAAGATTAGTCTTGGAAGTAATAATCACGCTATGAGCGTAAAAGCTTAAAAAAAGCATTGGTATAAATATTAATTTAATCTTCATCTATCATCCTTAAAAAGTCTTCTTCGGTAAGAATTTTTATATCTACGCCTTCTTCTATAAGCTTTCTGGCTTCTTTTTGCTTAGAACTTTCTTTATGACCGCCTACTACTAAAAAATCTAAATTTTTAGATACACTCGATGGTGTACTTCCACCTTTATCCTTCACCATTTTTTGTGCCATTTTGCGATCTAGGCTTAAAGTGCCAGTAAATAACACGCTTTTTTTATAAAAAATATTGGCACTACTAAAGCTTTCTGCATTATCTTTCACTGGCTTTATAGTTATAAACTTGAGAAGCTCATCAATTTGTTCCCCCATACCAGACAAACCACTGACTAAGGAAGAAGCAATTCTAGGACCAATGCCAAAAATGCTACTTAAGTCTTCTTCTTTAAGCTGTCTAATTTTATCTAGGCTTTTAAAATTATTAGCAACTATGGACGATATATTATCTGCCACTTCTTGAAGTCCTAGTGCTTGCAAAAAAGTAGCTAGCTCAATATTCTTAGCTTTATTAATTTCTTGCAAAAGTTTATTGGCTAGCACCTCACCCATACGATCTATCTGCATAAGCTTAAATAAATCTAACTCATAAAGATTTGCAAAATTAATTACTAACTTTTCCTCTACTAATTTTTCAATAATTTTTGGACCAAAACCTTCCATACCCATAACTTTACAAAAATATATAAAAGCCGCTTTTTTGATAAACAAGCAATTAGAAGTATCTTTGCAATATAAAAAATCTTCTTTAGTAATTACTTCACCACCACAAGCAGGGCAAGCGCTAGGTGGCAATAATACTTCTCCACTAGAACTTAATACGCGCTCAACTTGAGGGATAACCCCTCCTCGTCTGCTCACTTCTATAAGGCTATTAGTTTTAAATTCATGCTTATAAAACTGCCCCAAATTATGTAGTGATGCTCTGGCAATACTTGCTTGAGAAATAGTCACTGGTGAGAAGATGGCAACAGGAGTAATAGCCCCAGTTCTTGCCACATTCCATTCAATGTTTATTAAATTAGTTTGCGCTACTTCAGATTGAAACTTATAAGCAATGGCATATTTTGGGTGATGAGCCGTTACGCCCAGGCGTATTTGCTCAGTAATTAAATTAGCCTTAAAAACTATGCCGTCGGTTTCAAAATCAAAATTTTCACGTTTATTCAAAAAATAATTAAGTATTTCATTAACTTTATTATCTTCAAGATATAAAAAAGGTAGCTTTAAAAATTTTAATTTCTCTATATAAAAAAATTTTTCATCTAAAGTCTCTAAATTATCACCTAACATATCATAAGCTAGAAAATTAAGTTTATAATCAGCTGATTTTTGGCTGTTTTTAAGCTTAATAGCACCAGCTGCTAGGTTTCGAGGGTTAGAAAAATTGGCAGCAAATTGTTGGTTAAAAATAGAAACCGGCATAAAAATTTCGCCTCTAATTTCTAAGTTATCTTCTATAATTATTTTTGCTAAGATATCTTGATTAAGCTTTTTAGGAATGCTTTCTATAACTAATATATTTTGCAGTATATTTTCACCCACATACCCATTTCCCCTTGTGGCGGCTCTAATTAGATTGCCTTGTTGGTCATACACTAACGAACAAGCAACGCCGTCTATTTTTGGACAAGCAATAATTTTTTCATTGATTTTTTGCTGCCATTTAAAAAAGCTTGCATCATCATAGCATTTATCAAGTGATAGCATGGGAGTTTTATGAGCCACTTGGTCTATTACTTTTTCAACCAATTTCACCAAACTTTTATTATGAGGATCTTGAAGACGCAAAGCTTGTGCAAGCTTATCAAAAGCTTCATCACTAATTTCAGGCGCATTATCCACAAAATATTTATTATTATGGTAGCTCACTAATTCAGCCATCTGATCAATAGAAAGATTAGGTAAATTTTTTAGTAAATTTTCGCTATTTTTTTCCAAGTAATCCAAAAAGACCTCTCAAATAATAAGATAACTACTGTAAAAGGAGTCAAAAAATGAAAACGCCCACAAGCATAAGTTTAATTATTCTAGGCACTTTTTTTATGATAGGTACAGTTTATCTAATAATTAAAAAAAATTCTCTAGAGCATAAAATACCAATTATGGGCACTAAGCAAGAATTAGCTCACAAACAATTTGTTAATAAACCATTTATGATTACCAAAGAAGAGATGGCTGCAAAAAATATTGTAGAAAAAGAAGAAAAAAATATTAGCAAAGAAGATGAAGAACTCATTCAAGATATAGCATCTATGGACGATAATCGCTTAGCTACTGAAATGCACTTTTTAAGAGAGCTGGCTAAAGAAAAACGTTTGGGTGAATTAATTGCCCTTGAGGGCACTGAGGAACATATTGTACTAAAAGCCAAAAAAACTTTGGAAAAACTGGCAATTATGGGCCTTGAAACCACCAGAAGACGATTTTTGCAAACAGAACCAGAGCTAGCAGATCCAATTATGGCGCACAAAGATTCTCTACAAGAAATTCGAGCAGCTCTTGATGAATGATTATAATGCGTGCAAAGACTTTATAACTGATTGATAATTTGGATTAGAAAATATGTAAGAGCCACAAACAATCATACCAGCACCAGCGTTTACACATTTTTGAGCATTTTGTAAATTAATACCACCATCTATAGCTATGAGACAATTAGATTTATTAATAAATATATTTTTTAAGGCACTAATTTTATCAAGCATATTAGGGAGAAAATTTTGACCAGAAAAACCTGGGTTAACACTCATCACTAACACTAGGTCAAGAACATCTAATACATAATTAACAACACTATGATCGGTGCTTGGATTAAGCGCTAAGCCCGCTTTAACATTTTTATTTTTAATATATTCGAGGGTTCTATGAACATGAGTAACACCTTCTTGATGAATAGTTAGGTAATTTGCGCCACTGTCAATATACTCATCAATATAATTTTCAGCATTAGTGATCATCAAATGTACATCAAGAGGCAGCTTGGTTACTTTTTTTATAGCTTTAATAATAACAGGACCAAAACTTAAATTAGGCACAAAGTGCCCATCCATAACGTCAATATGTAGTAGATCAGCACCTGCTGCTTCTAAATCTTTAATTTCTTTTTCTAAACACAAAAAATTAGCAGAAAGCATAGAAGGAGATACTAAAACCATTGTTTTCACCTAAGAAAATTTACCACATCATTACACAAGCTAACTCTTTGCAAATCAAGAGGCAAAATATGTTTACTTTTTGAATAATCTTTAATAATTATTTTTTTGGCATTGGTAGCATTAAGTAAATGCTTTTTGCTCATATGAACATCGATAGTACCATCTTGGGTTCCAAAAGCTGCAAAAATATCACAACTAAGATCTTTGATTAAAGGCAAAGTCATCTTTCGTAGCTCATTAAATTCGTTAAGACCAAAAAGCGGAAGTTCTTCATAAGAGGGACATATTTTTTTTGCTTGCTCGTCGGCAATATCGCTTTGGCCATTTAGTTTAGGCCATGAAAAATATTTTCCAAAGAAATTAAATTTATAACTTTTTATCAATAATTTGCCCAAAAAAAATAGTTCTAATGCCGGCGAGATTAAGATAAGTTTTTTTATGGTCGAATTATTATGGGCTAAAATAATAGCCAATAAAGCCCCCATAGATAGACCGCCCAAATAAATTGGTCTTTTAGGATCTAGACTTTTTAGAATATCTTTTGCTTGTTTAATCCATTGGCTAAATTTTATAGTAGTAAGAGCTTTAACATTTGTGCTATGGCCCTTTAATAAGGGTACGATAACTTCATAATTATGCTCATGTAAAAATAATGCTAAGGGCTTTAAATCATAAGGACTACCTGTATAGCCATGAAATAGCACAATCTGCGGCCCAGAAGCTTTAAGTTTATAGGCTTTTTTGCTTACTCTGGGCAGGTTAGGCATTAATGCACCACGCTTGGGCCAAATTCTTGTTCTTTATTAATGACTTTTCGTATGGGTGAACCATCATCTAAATAGTGCCAATGAGTAATTTCGGGCTCGCTGCCGTGCCAACATAAATAAATAAGTTCATTATTTTTAGTGGATAAAAAATCAATGTGGGGGGGAAAAAGATTTTTAATAACAGCGCCCAATTTAGCTATTTTACTTAGTTCTTCTGCTACTAAATTTTCATATTTTTTAACATCTTTTTTTAGTTCTTCTTTAATTTGTCTACGATTTTTTTTTCTAATTATTTTAATAAAAGCGCTATCAGGGCAGATTTTCCAGGTGGAATGGCCTTGCTCAATATCAAACTTTATTTTATGTAAACTACCCAAAAGCATACCAATATGCAAAAAATGTTCTTTGACTAAAGGCAATAAACCATTGGCTTCTTGAAGCGTCACTATTTTTAACATCATAATACATTGGTTATAGCCATGATTTTTAACCTGACAAGTGCCAAAAATACTATATTTTGTTAATAATTCTCACAACTTTATTACTAAAAGTAACGAAATTATAGTATCTAACCACAATTTATGGAAATCTATGACTAATCCAATAAAATCCTCCAATAACTCCCTACGACTTAATACCCAAAGCCACCGCCCTAAAACTTCTTCTAATACAAGCTTTCAAGAAAATATGGCGGGTATGTCTAATAAAACCGTTTCAAGTATCTCAGATACTTTTAAAAAGGGCTTTGCTTCTGTACCTGGAGCTCCTCAATTATCGTCAGTATTATCTCAAGCAGTTAATTCTGTTGGGCTAGATATGACTAGTGGCACAAGTGACCCAAACTCTTCTAGTTTAGAGTCTATTCAAAATGCTGCCATGGAAAAACAAGAACGTTTGTTAATATTACAAGCTCAAAATAATGATATGAACAATGAACACATGGCAAAATCTAATATATTAAAAAATAAAAGCGACACTGAAAAAACTATTATTGCAAATTATAAATAATAAAATTTGGAACATACTAAATCAACTTTGCGTTTGTCTATTACACCGTTCACCTTGTAGTAGCGAGCTTTTATGAATGTCAAGACAGAATCAAATGATTTAGTAAATAAATATTCAGATTATGTGGTTAAGATTGCACAACAAATAAAGAGCAACCTCCACCCTAATATTGAAACACAAGATTTAGTTAGTTATGGCATGACTGGACTCATAGAAGCCGCTAATAGATTTAATCCTAACCTAGGGGTAAATTTTACTACCTATAGCTATTATAGAATAAAAGGTGCTATTTATGACGGTTTGCGCTGCATGGGTTCATTGAGCAGAACAGAATATAAAAGACAAACTCATGAAGAAAAGGAATGGCTTTGCCTACATGAAACACAAAAATTAAATACCAGTGATGATTTTACTAAAAAAGCCCAACAAACTGCGAGCATCTATTTAGTTTCCTTAGAGCAGCAAGAAAATATTAGTATAAAAGATGAAAATATCGAAAGAGCCGATGATTTAATGGCAAAATTACAACTTTATGAAAAAATGAAAAAAGCCATTGGTTATTTATCCAAAAAAGAACAAGACATTATTAAACTTTATTATTTTGAAGAACTCAGCCTTGAGGAAGTGGGAAATAAAATGGGCTTATCCAAATCGTGGACTTGTCGCAAGCATGCCAAAGCTTTGGAAAAACTTAGTGATAGATTTTTTAATATACTTAAAGAAAAAAACAAAAATTAAAGGCTAATCATGAAAATAACCAGCATACAGCAAACTAAGTTACCTACTAATAAAAGCATCATAAAAAAAAATAATTTTAAAGATTTTTTAAAGCATAAAAATAATAATATATCTATTCAAAATAATAATTTAAATTTACAAAATTTTTGGCACTCAGCGAATATAAATCACCAAAAAGGTTTAAGTATGTTTAAAAAATATTTAAATCAAAAAAATGTAGCGCCAATAAAATTACTTAAGATTCAATATAACTTAAGTAATTATTTACTCAAAGAACAAATGTATGCCAAGTTGGTAGAGCTATCTAGCAATAGCGTAAAAAATATTACTCAAATGCCTGTGTGATGAGGAGCTTTTTTGACAGCGTCTCCAACTGAGGTATCGCCACTAAAGAACAGCTTTTCACCCAAAGCGTCTTGGCGAGCGGCAGCGTGGCCATCCAGATTTTCGCAGATCCATAAAAGCTTTATTTTGTAACTTGTTTGTGATTAAATATTTTTAGATTTTTTTATGCAGAGCACTTTAAGTAAAGTAAAAAGATCCACATAGATAGTAGCTTTTTTCTGATCGGGGTAGGTAGACCCTCACGGGTTTTCCTCCCCACACCACCGTACGTAC
>CAZBMJ010000036.1:0-21654 GCA_964493205.1 uncultured Myxococcales bacterium | reverse complement strand
TTGGAAGTTTACTACCAACGGTGGTCAATTAAATTTAGATATTACCTGCTTAAAACCCTTAACCTGCCGCCTATGCGCAATGACGATGATGTTAGCATGACTATTTTATAGAAGCTTAGCTATATATCCCAAATTCCACACTTTTTTGCAGCATATGATTGTTTGAGCCAGGTTTTTTTATTAACATCTAATTTTATAATCGATTATTCTTAGCTGAGCAGTAATATTTTGCTGCCACTGGTTTTCTTCTATCACCCCTAAAACGTCTATGGCCTGATTGGCTAAATCTTTATCTATGCTCATACGAAAGCCAATAAAGCTTATAAATCCTAAATTATTCTCAAGCTCGCCCTTAATATGGCCTCCATTTAATTCCCGTAAATTTCTAATAAAGCAATTATTAATTCTAAATACTGGATAAGGATTATGGGCGCCAAAAGGCTCAAATATTTTTATTCTTCTTATTAAATCTAGATTGGTTTCATTAAGACCAAGCTCTTGGTCATAAAAGAGCACTTGCTCAAACACTTTTTCATCGATTTGACTGGCTATCACATTATTTAGCGCTTCTCTAAAATCTTTTACTGGTGATTTTAAGCTTAATCCTATGGCATGAAAATGACCGCCAAAACCTAATAAATGCTCTTTTACTTGCTCAACCATAGCGTGCAAATCTATACCCTTAATACTTCTTCCCGAGCCTTTGCCATGCTCACCAATAATAATAGAAGGCCTATGATATCTCTCGCTAATTCTGCTAGCGACAATACCTACCACCCCTATATGCCAAGATTCATTATGCAAAACTAAAGCTTTAGCACTGCTAAGTTCTTTATCACTTTCTATTTGGGCACAAGCTTGTTTAACTATTTCTTCCTCTAAGGCTTGTCGCTCAAGATTATGAGCTTGCAAAATTTGAGCTTTTTCTAAAGCTTGTTCATAGGAATCATTCATTAATTGTAAGGCAAGAGTTGCGTCATCAAGGCGGCCAGCGGCATTGATTCTTGGACCTAAGTGAAACCCTAAATTAGTAGAAGAAATTTTCTTTTGTTCAACCTTAGAAACTTCTAATAAAGCTTTTAGCCCAGGCCTTAAACCTTGTTTAATAATTTTAAGACCAAAATTCACAAAAATACGGTTATCGTCAATTAAGGGCACCACATCACAAACAGTGGCTAGGGCTACTAAATCAAGCAAGTGAATTAATTCTGGCTTTGATGCTAAATAATTTTCTTCAAAAAGCATCTTTCGTAAAGCTAAACAGACATAAAAAGCCACACCTGTGGCGCATAAAATACTTGCTTTGGATTCACAATCTTTTCTTTTAGGATTTATTAGCGCCAAAGCATCGGGCAGCTTATCACCTACATTGTGATGATCGATCACAATAACGTCCAGCCCCAATGAGTTTGCATAGGCTATTTCATCAAAAGATTGCGTGCCACAATCGGTAGTAATAATCAAAGAAGCCTTCATGCTCACTAAGCGTTCTATGCCTACTTTACTTAAGCCATATCCTTCGTTTAAACGATTGGGCAAGGTGGCAACTGCGGAAGCATTAACTAACTTAAAAAAATCTAATAATAAGGCTACCGAAGCCACACCATCAACGTCATAATCACCAAATATACCTATCACTTCGTTATTTTTAATAGCTTGAATAATTCTTTTGCAAGCTTTGCTCATATCTGCAAATAGCAATGGATTTCTTAAATTATTAAGCTTGGAAGTCAAAAAATTTACAGAATCTGTCTCTATACCAATATTTCTATTGGCCATAAGATTTAGGCTAATATCACAAAGGTTATTATGATTAGACTTAAGAGTAGTAAATAAATCTTGTTTATGAATTTTTTGCTGCCATTTTTTTTTAAGCATAGGCCACTTCATCGCTTTGTAGTAAAGGCCAAATGAGCCTTGGTTTAAAATGCAAGTAATCACAAGAAAGCATCATATATAAAATATTATTACGCATACCTTCAAAAGCATATTGAAAAGATTTTTGTGTATGCAAATGGCCATAAACACAAATTTTTACAGGATATTGTTCTAATAAATCGGCAAATGCTGTGTTTTCTTTTTTCATAGTAAAGGGTGGGTAATGAATAGCAGCAATAATAGGCTTATTAGGAGCTAGGCTACACGCATGTTCCAATGATATTTTTAGTCTTTGCAACTCACGCTGATAAATTTTTTCATCATGTTGCGTATAATCAAAAGATCCTGGAGCACTCCAGCATCTAGAACCAGCTACTACAAATTCACCAATATCATAGGAATCATTTTGCAAGGCTATACAAGATTTACCGATAAAAGCTCTTACTTTACCAATACTACCCCACCATAAGTCATGATTACCTTTCACTAATATTTTTAAACCAGGCCGCTTAGCTATCCAGTCTAGATCAAGTCTAGCATCTTGTAGTTTCATAGCCCAAGATAAATCCCCTGGTACTAAAACTATATCTTCATGGCTAATTAACCTATCCCAATATTCAGCCATTTTTTCTGCATGATTGCACCAATGATCACCAAAAATATCCATGGGCTTGTTACTTGCGAAAGATAGGTGTAAATCGCTTATGCCCCAAATTTTCATAGATCCTCACTATTTTAGAGTAAATTATGACTGACGTAATAAATATTAAAACCTTGCCAACTCTTCTGCCTTCAAACGTTGATTTTAGTAGCATTTTTAACAACCATAATCCACTAGATTTAGAAATTGGTTGTGGCAGACCTCATTTTTTCTTTGATAGAGCACTTAATTTTAATGACAGAAACATAATAGGCATTGAATATAAATATGAATTTATGAAAAATGCTCAAAAAAGAATTGTCAGAGAAACTATTAATAATGCGCTGGCATTACACGGCAATGCTTGGTCGCTGGTGCCTTTATTATTTAAAGATAGTTCTTTATCAAATGTATTTATAAATTTTCCAGATCCATGGTGGAAAAAAAAGCATAAAAAAAGACTAATCTTAAACGAAGATTTTTTATATTTTTTAAAATCAAAAATGGGCAATCAATCATGTATTATATTACAAACAGATGTTCATGACTTATTCTTATATTATAAAGATCTATTAACAAATAATGGCTTTATAAAAGCTAATAAAACTCAAGAAGAAATACAAGATTTCAATAAAGCCAAGACTCATAGAGAAAAAAAATGTTTAGATAACAATACCCCTATTTATAGAGGTATTTTTGAAAAGATGGATTAATTCGTGTTCCAATCGCCACCTTTACCGTTTTGCTCAGTACTAAATAAATTCCCTGAACCTTGTAATATCCAGTTTATTTCAGCAAGCTTAGCATCATCTCCTAAGGCAGAGTTATCAACAAAAGCTTCTAATTTTTCCTGAGCATCTTTAGTTAAATTATCTTCTAAACTTCCAACTACATAGCAATAAGCTTCTTTATCAGAACGACCTATTCTTCCACGTAATTGTGCAAGCTGTGCCATTCCAAAATAATTAGCCTGATAAATAATCATAGTATTGGCATTAGGGTTATCTATACCTACTTCAATAATACTCGTAGCGACTAAAACTTTTATTTTATTACTTTTAAACTTGTCAAGCTGTTCTGTAATTTCATCTCGAGCCATCTCACCATGAACTTCTTCAATCACTATATCATTATCAATAAACATATTTTTTAGTTTATCAATCTCTTTTTTTAAAGCTTCAATTTTGTTAAAAATTATATAAACTTGACCATTACGATTAAGTTCAAAATCAATAATTTCTTTAATTTCTTTCTCATCGTTATTAAGATACTTGGTAATAATATTTTTTCTGCCAACAGGTGGGGTAATAAGCCTAGAACAGGTCATAAGATTCTGATTAATAAGCTCCAAGGTTCTGGGTATGGGGGTAGCACTCATAAACAAAACATGGGCATTATTAAATTGTGACTGTAATGTTGATTTATGTTTCACACCAAAGCGTTGTTCTTCATCGATAATAATATATCCTATATTTTGATATTCAATCTTTTTAGAAAATACTGCTTGCGTACCAATAATAATTTTTGCTTCACCTGAAAGAATACTCTTTAATAAACCTTTTGATTTATATCTCGCAGAAATTTCACAAACCATTATATCAGTAGCTAAAAATCTTTTCCTAAAAGTTTCATAATGTTGTTGAGCCAAAGTAACAGTAGGAGCTACTATTACTACTTGCTGTCCAGCAGAAGCTACAATATAAGCAGTTCTAATAGCTACCTCTGTTTTTCCATACCCCACCGAACCTTGCAAAACTCTATTCATAGGCTGGCCAGATGCAAAATCATTTTTGATTTCTTCAATAGCTTTTACTTGGCATTCTGTTAAAGCATGGGAAAAATTTGAACAGAAAGCCTCATAGTTAGCTTCTTCACTTTTAATAACTCTTTTTTCAAGTTCTTTTCTTTGAGTTAGCGTTATTTTTAAAAGTTCTTCTAATTCTTGGTCCTTTGATTTACATTTTTCCTGTTTTTTGATGGGTATAATTTTTTGCTCACCCATATCTTTTTTATTTTCTACAATAAAAACTTTATTATTATTCTCAAAATTATTTAATTGAACTCTTTTACCTAAATTTATTTCTGCATTATTTAAAACTGGAACATTAAGATTTTTTTTAGATATTCTTTTAAAAATATTTTTCCACTGAATTAGGCATAATAATATCTCTATTTGTTTTTTTTCTAAAGAAGAATCTGGAATTAAATTACGATTAATAGAATGTATTATTTTTTCTTTTTTTAAATTCTTTATAATAGAATAAAATGAACCTTCTAATATATTAACAGTAAATTTATTAATTCCAAATTTAGTATTTATCTTATCACCAAATTCACAAAATAATTCTTGGTCATCTCCTCTTTGTTTTATCTTTTTAGGATTATCTTTATTATAAAAAAAATCAGATAAATCCTCTACAATTTCCAACAATTTATTTTTATCATCAGCATTCTTTACTTTATCTTTTATTTTATCAAAAATAAAATTACTAACTGGGTAATTAATATTTGTAGCATTACCATAAAAATAAGGCATTATAAAAAAATAGAACAACAATGAAAATAATTTTTTTTGCATTTTAAAACTCATTTAAATTTAATATCTATTAAATAATACTTATTAATTGATTAAGTTTAAATATAAAGACAATTTAAAGTCTTTATATTTAAATATTTTTACTTAATTTCATTAATAATTTTATCTTGTAAAAATTGATTTCTTATTCTTTTAATAATTTGTATTTTTTTCTCTTTATCGTTAATTCTATATGCAAGTTTTGTCAATCCTTGGTCACTAAAATCCGCCAATTGTAGTCCGTATGAAAGCTGATCACAGTCCAATGGTTTAACATCTTTTATTATATAGATAATTGCCGCTTCTTTAAGATTTTTTACAAGAAAGTTTAAGCAAGCAAGATTAGTAAACTTAATAAATTTTTTATTATTTTTTAATACCATAATTTGATAACCCGCTGAATTTTTAATTCTATCGCTATTAAGCAAACAAATTAATTCTTCAAAAGAGGATACTTTGCCACCGTTAGATAAAATATCTTTATTATATTTTTTCATCATTTCAATATATTCTTTATTAATCAAATGACCATCGATATTAAATTGATTATTTATAGCATGATTTTGCTCTTCATGCATCACTAAAAAAGATTTACCTAAACCTTGACAATACTTAGAAACTTCTAAGTTTTCTTTTAAAGAATAAATAGCAATACAGTTATAATCATCATCTGTTTTTAGTATAAAATTATCATAAAAAACTTTTATTTTTTTATCCTTTTTAATTTTTTTAGCAATTAAATTTTCAATTACACTAATTTGTTTAACATCCATAATTTCTACAAAAAGTTTTTCTTTTTCTTGAATGGTTAAATCAGTCAAATAAGGTATAAATTGCTTACTTTCTTTTACTCGCTCATTTAAACTTAAACTATTAAGCCATGCTAAAGCTTGTTCTTTATGATTGATTTTACCCTTCACTAAATTAGCTATATTATTTTTCCAGGCAGACTCTGAAAATTTATTGTAAATTTCTGCCAATTTTATAATAAAATTATTTTTATTTGAGCTATTTAAACGATCAAAAAAATAATTAAAAAATAAATCTCGATCATATTTATAATGCAAAAAATAATTTTTATTTAATAAATTTTCAACACAATTATTTACTATATGATCTTTTTGATGACGAAGAAATAAAAGTAAAAGTGTCGCCTGGTCATCATGTTTATATGCAATCCATTCTTCTAAATTTATGGTGGATAAAAACCAATCATAATCTTGTTGTACTATAAATGCTTTATCTTCATCAGATGCAAGCTTAAAAGCAGCAAAAAAAGAATTAAAATCATTTATTAAATACTTATTCTTAATCACTAAATTAGTCTGTAATTTTAAATTAAAATCTTGTACACTAGAATAATATTTACCATCTAAATAAAATCTATTATTTTCATTAATTTCATATTTTTTTTCTGATTCTAATACAAAATGCCCTGTAGTATTCTGATCTTTTTTGATAAAAGTATAATGTTGTTTATAAGGCAAAAATGAAATAAAATCAAAGGTAATTTCTTTTTTTTGCGCATCTAAATCTGCATGGCCAAAATTAAAATATATTCTTTTAATCTCGCCATTATCTGAGCTAGCCCATAAGGAGCTTACAAATATACTACAAACTAGTAACAAAATTCGCATGATTATTTCACCTATAAAGTTTTGTTCAAAACAAAACTACAGGCTTAACTATTTCAAAAGATTTTTGATGCTCGTTATATAATCAGATTGCAACGAAATATTTGTAGCACCATCACCTAAGTTCTTACGCACAAAAACTTCCATTTCACCATTGGCTAAACTTTTTTTGCCCACGCATATACGAATAGGGCAACCCAGTAAATCTGCATCGTTAAACTTAACACCTGCTCTTTCCTCTCGCTCGTCAAACAATACTTCCAAACCAGCATTTTGCAGAGTATTATAAATTTTTAAGCAGGCATTTTTAATTTCTTCATCATTGCTCATAGCAAGTAAACTAACCTGATAAGGAGCTAATGCAGCAGGCCAAATAATGCCTTTTTCATCGTGATTTTGCTCAACACAAGCTGCCACCGTTCTACCAATACCAATACCGTAACAACCCATTTCTAAAAGAGTATTTTGACCAGATTCATTTTGCAAAGTTAAATTAAAAGCCTTAGAATATTTTTGTCCTAAATAAAAAATGTGCCCTACTTCAATTCCCCTTAATATTTCATAAGAATGTCCACAGTTTATACACAAATCTTTGGCTTGTGCTTCTCTAAAATCGCCAAATTCAGCTTTAATATCTCTTGTAACATCTATATTTAAAAAGTGTGTATCTATTTTATTGGCACCCATAATCATTTCTGTAGAATTTTTTAGCGAATTATCTGCTAAAATTCTAACACTAGACTTAGTATTAATGGCTCCTAAAAATCCACATGGACCTATAAAATTTTGTACTTCTTCTTCTGATGCAAGCTCAATGCTATTAATTTTTAAAAGATTTTTTAGTTTAGTTTCACTCAAATTATGATCGCCACGCAAGATTACTAATGCCAATTTCCCATCAAGTTTTAATGCTAAAGATTTTATACTTTTTTGAGCTGGCAGATTTAGATATTCACAGACAGAATCAATAGTTTTTGTATTAGGAGTAGTAACTTCTTTGTAATCAAGATTGCTTAACTGGTAGGCTAAATTTTCTTCTTTAATAAAAGCAAGCTCTACATTAGCTGCGTGATTACAACTTGTACAAGAAGCTATGGCATCTTCACCAGAATTGGCTAAAACTTGAAATTCGTGACTTAAATCACCACCAATAGAACCTGTATCAGCTTTAACTGCTCTAAATTTTAAACCACAGCGATTAAAAATATTGTTATATGCTTGCCACATTTTTTGATAAATTTCGTCTTGTGACGCTTTATCAATACAAAATGAATAAGCATCTTTCATAATAAATTCACGCCCTCTCATCAAACCAAACCTAGGCCTGATCTCATCGCGAAATTTAGTTTGAATTTGATAAAGGTTTAGGGGCAGATTTTTATAACTTTGAATATTTTCTCTCACCAATGCCGTAATAACTTCTTCGTGAGTAGGACCCAAACAAAACCACGTTTCTTTGCGGTCTTTAAAACGCAATAATTCTGGTCCATATTGAGTAAAGCGCCCTGATTCTTGCCAAAGTTCACAAGGTTGAACCATGGGCATTAATAATTCTTGCGCCCCTGCCTTATTCATTTCAGATTCAACAATAGCAGATAATTTTTTAATAACTTTTAGACCTAAGGGCAAATATGTATAAATACCAGAAGCCACCTTTCTAATAAGACCAGCTTTAAGCATCAATTGGTGGCTAATAACTTGAGCATCTGATGGCATTTGTCTCATGGTGGGCATTAAAAGCTTGGACATTAACATAAGTATTCACCTAAGGGTTTTAAAAAAAGTACATCTTTGCTATGAAACATGCTCTACTATAAATCAATCCAGGTAAAAAATTTTTGGGCTTTTATATGAATAAACTTTTCTTATTAATTATATTTTCATTAACTTCTTGCTTTTACAATATAAATTCTAACTTAAAAAGCCCAAATATAAGAGTACTAAAAAATAATAGTATTATTAACTTGCCTCTAGAAAAATATGTAGCTCACGTACTTGCTGGTGAAGTTGCCCATAACTGGCCTCTAGATGCGCTTAAAGCTCAAGCTGTTGCCATCCGAACCTACGCTTTAAAGCGCATGAGTGAGAATAAAAAGAAAAATTTTGATGTAAAAGCTACCATACACGACCAAGTTTTTAAAAAAAATACTCATGCTATATTTATTGAAGTGGCAAAGCTTACCAACGCATTAGTATTAAAACATGAAAATTCCTTAGTAGAAAGCTCTTTTCATTCCACTTGTGGTGGCCATACGGCTTCAGCTCAATCAGTTTGGGGGAGAAATTATAGTTATTTAAACTCACATACCTGCGGCTATTGTGAAAAATCACCAACATATAATTGGAACACTAGTATTGCCTTATCTGAGTTAAGTAAAAAACTGGGCTTTAGTGTTAAATCAGTGCAAATAGGGCAAAAAAATACCGATGAAAGAGTTAAAAATTTTGTTATTAAGGGACAAAAAACTATAAGTTTAACAGGTCAAGATTTTAGAATGAAAATTTCTCCCATGGCTATAAAATCCACCTATATAACAAGTTTATCTATAAAAAATGATCAACTTCATATAGGTGGCCATGGTTTTGGGCACGCTGTGGGTATGTGTCAATATGGGGCGCTAGGTATGGCCAAAGCAGGCAAAAATTTCAAAGAAATTTTAAGCCATTATTATCCACAAACAAGTTTGGTGAAAGTTTACTAAGCTCTACTGATACCAGATTTATCTCATTACTGGGGTAGAAAATTAAAAAGCTTATAGGCATAAAAAAATCACTTACCTTTCCAAGGCTCACCGGGCAATTTAGCGAGCAAAATACTAGATATATCAAGGTATGCCTGTTCAATATCAAAATCTTTTTCTCTAACTAATAAACTTGAAATATCATCCCTAAATATTGGGTCTTTTATTTTTTCACTCATATTTAATTCAAATTGGGCACGAGAAACTTTGCAATCAGAAAAATCCATGTATTTCAAAAAAATATTGATTAGTTTGGTAGCATCAACATCAGCATTTTTTAAACCAAAATAAAGATCAAATAAGTCTCTACCTTTTTTTCTTTGATATAAAGCTCGAAGTTTGGTAGCTAAAATTTCATTCAGAGTGAACGTTTTAATTTTAGCTGAACCTTTAAACCAATCAGAATTATGAGAAAAATCAATAAAATAAAAACCGTCCACACAAAAATCTTCAACCGTATTTATTTCAATTTTTAATTTAGATATAATAACAGAAGCATCTTCAGAGTTAAATCTATATATTAAATTTGCTCTATTTTCCTTAAAGATTCTTTTTGGTTTACCGAGCCATGAATTTAAATTTTTTTGCAGCTCATCAAAAATATAGCCAACAGCACCTTCCTCACAAACAACTAAATCAATGTCTTCAGAGTATCTAGTTTCAGACATTAAAAAAAGCTTATGAAGTGCAGTACCACCTCTAAATGCCAAACTCTTTTTTAAAATTGGATTGGAAAATATCTCGATAAGAGCCCTACATATTACAAGGTCTTGCTCTATTTGATACAGTGATTGCCAAGGAACAATTTTTTTCCAAGAATCTAATATATATTGAGGAATCATATTTCTAAATCCACTTTTTCATTTTCAATAATTTTCCATTTTGCATTTTTTACTACATTTTTTGATTTCACATAAGGAACTAATAAAACATATCTGTTGGTTCTTCTATTAACTTCTTTTAGTAATACAGATGATTTTTTTGAAAAACCTAAAGTGTCTAATATATATCCAAGACGTTGGATATAAGTAGTTTCATTAATCAATTTTGAAACTTGTAATAATCGGCGTGGCTGTAGAATTTCTGCTAATTCGTTAAGTAGATTGATCATATTATTAAAACCACTAGCACCTTTAAAATTCGCTACTAGATCAAAAGCAGTAGTTTCTGGAGTAGAAACTTTCATAATACTTTTTTTGGTATTTCTACTAACTGTAGGCAAAATATTCACATATTTGCTTTTATAAAAATTAACTGACACTTTGCCTATTATAATATTTCTATGAATTTTAGAAGTCATAACTTGAAAAGTCATAGGAGCATGATGAGCTGCTCCATGCATAGAGGCCGCTGAAAGAAGGCCAATATAATAATCTTCTTTCCAATATGACATCAAATGAGGGATAAACTCTGCTGCAGGCAAGCAGCCCAGACTCATATATTCCGCTGGTACAACAATATAAAAACCCTTAACTGGTGATACTATGAGGTTTTTCTTTAATCCTCTAGATAATACTTTTCTTAAAGCAGCATTAGAAATCTTTAAAGTATTCGCAATTTGAGAAAATGAAAAAGTATATTGGCCATTTGAGGCTAAATCCTCAATAAAACGGGATAATTCATTGTTTTGTCTTTGACTTGTCATTTCTATAATGTGACATATTACGTCACATTATGCAATCTTTATGTCATTTTTTGTGCAATTTTAAGCTCTAAATACTGCAAATAATCAAAACTGTTCATGTGCCGGGAGAGGATGTCAATAGCTCATAAATAAAGTCAATTTTTGCATCAGTTAAGCTGCCAACTTGTGTAAAAATAATTTGATTATTTGCATCTAACACAAACATAGTAGGATAACCTCTTACATTAAATGCTCTTGCTGCCAATCTTTGGGTATCTAGGGCAATAGGAGTTTGAATATTATTTGCTCTAGCAAAATTAATAGCAACTTGTGGCGAGTCTGATGTAATAAGCCTACTAAAAGCTAGTTCTTTTATTTTTTCCTCAAGTCTTTTAAACGGCTCTACGTTTCTTTGACAATGTCCGCAACCAGCAGAAAAGAATTCTACTAGCAAATAAGGTTTATTATCTTTATCACAAATATTTTTTACTTCATTACTTGTATGGGTTAACGTAGTGCAATGAGCAGGCATATCAGCATTAGAATATAAACCTAATGACAATAAAGATACCACAAAAATAGATAACAAAAGTTTCATCTTATCCTCGCTTTTAAATAGCTACAAATAAGATAAATTATATATTACTTATCATATTTATAATAATTTTTAAACATAAGATATATAACAAAAAAATTTAGTACAGCAATGGTCTATTTCATTGTTATAATGAATCAACGAAAGAATTCCCTTGTAAATAACCAATAATTTGCTAAAAACTAGTAAATTTTAAATAATGGATTTTTTTTGATGAATCAACTAAGCGATTATGATTTTGAAGTGCCCAAAGAGCTTATTGCCTTACAGCCATTGAAAAACCGCTCCAGCTGCAGGCTTTTAACGGTTAATAACCATGGTGTATATCATGGAAAATTTAATGACATATTAAATTATTTAAATAAAGACGATACTTTAGTTATTAATAACACCAAAGTACTCAAAGCGAGATTATTTGCTTACAAAGAAACTGGCGGCATGAGCGAAGTTTTTTTGATTAAAAAAATTGATAATAATAAGTGGTCTGTTCTTATTAAAAGCCTAAATAAGCATACAAAACTATTTTTTGACCTAAATAATAAAGAAAATTTTATTGAAGTAGTAAATAAATCACCAGATCAAACCTATGAAGTGAGTTCAAATATTTGTTTAGAAGAGTATGCCCAAAAAAATGGTTTAATGCCTCTGCCTCCTTATATAGATAGGCTTGTTAACAAAGAAGACGAAAGCGACTATCAAACTATTTTTGCTCAGGATAATAATTTAGGAGCTGTAGCTGCTCCAACTGCTGGTTTGCACTTTGATGAAGAGTTACTGCAAAAAATTAAAGATAAAGGTGTACATATAGCTCAAGTAACGTTACATGTTGGTTTAGGAACATTTTTCCCTATTCGTACAGAAAATATCGACGAACATAAAATGCACAAAGAATTTTTCATCATGAGCCAAGAGTGTGCCAATATTCTAAATCTTACCAAAAAAAATAATCATAAGATTATCGCCGTAGGCACCACCTCGCTAAGAGTGTTGGAGCAAATAATAACGTGGTCAAAAGAGCGTGCTTATGCAGAACCTTTTTTTGCTTGTGAAGATAGTACTGATATTTTTATTAAACCACCCCATAAATTTTTATCAGCAGATGCTCTAATAACTAATTTTCACTTACCTAAATCAACGCTATTTTTATTAGTATCGGCTATTATGGGCAAAGATAAAGCTCTTAGTGTTTATAAAGAAGCTATTAAGCAACACTATCGTTTCTTTTCATATGGCGATGCTTGCTATTTGGATATACATCGTGAATAATTTTAATTTTAAATTGGAACACCAAGATGGTGACGCTCGAGCATGTTTATTAAAAACTCCTAGGGGCGAAATTAAAACTCCTATTTTTATGCCTGTGGGTACTCAAGGCAGCGTTAAATCTTTATCACCACAAGATTTATTAGACTGCAATGCCCAAATAATTCTGGCTAACACTTATCATCTAATGCTTAGGCCATCTAAAGAATTTTTCCTAAAAAATATGGGTTTGCATAAATTTATGGGTTGGAGTAAGCCTATACTCACAGATTCTGGTGGCTTTCAGGTTTTTTCCTTGGCACAAGAAGGCAATAGTTTGGTGAAAATAGATGAGCACCAAGTTACTTTTAAAAGCTACTTAAATGGCAGTATTTATCATATGCCTCCAGAAGAAAGCATGAATATTCAAATGGCCATAGGTTCGGATATTATTATGGCTCTTGATATTTGCCCTATGGCCAAAGCTCCAAGAGAAGATATTCGCAAAGCCATGGACATAACTACCAAATGGCTTAAACGCTGCAAAATAGCCATGACTAAAGAAGATTCTAGATTATTTGGTATTGTTCAAGGTGGCATTCACGAAGATTTGCGTAAAGAACATGCCCAACAAGTTTTAGAAGAAGATTTATTTGGGTATGCCATTGGCGGCTTAAGTGTTGGTGAAAATAAAGAAGAAATGTGGGATACAGCCAATAAAACAGCTCAGTTTTTGCCTATGTCTAAACCTAGATATTTAATGGGTGTTGGCACCCCTGATGATTTATTAGACGGTATAAAAGCAGGTATCGATATGTTTGATTGCGTTATGCCCACACGAAATGCCCGAAATGGCTCTTTATTTACAAGTAATGGCAAAGTTTCCATTAAAAATACTCGCTGGCAAGAAGATTTTGGGCCGCTAGATGCTAATTGCTCTTGCTATACCTGTAAAAATTTTTCCAAAGCTTATTTACGGCATTTATTTGTTACCAAAGAACTTTTATATTTTAGACTAGCTTCTATTCATAATATTTTCTATTATTTAGATTTAGTAAATAAAGCTCGTGAAGCCATTTTAAATAACCAATTTGATAAGTTTTATGAGCAACGCAAAAAAAGTCACGAGAATTTAAGTTAAAAAAATTAAAAAGAAAATTATTTGCAAATTTTTAAATAATCTTATAATCTTACCAGTAAGATCATGAGGTGTTAAATGAATCAAGTTTCTACAACTAAAATGTCTTCACGTGGACAAGTGGTTATTCCTGAAGCAATCAGAGAAAATTTATCTTTTTCAGAAGGTACTTTGTTTATTGTCATTGCTCAAGGCGATACAATTGTCCTAAAAAGTATAACTCCTCCACCAGTTAGCAAGTTTAAAAGTTTATTAGCAAAAGCATCAAAACTAGCTAAAGAATCAGGATTAAAAAAAGCTGATGTAAATCAAGTGATTAAAGAAACCCGCAAAGAGCAAAAGAACAAAAAATGAAGGCAATATTAGACACAAATGTTATCATGTCTGGTATATTTTGGTCAGGACACGCTAGGAATATTCTTATTCTTTTGGATGAAGGAAAATTCACTCACATTTGCTCAAAAGAAATAGCTCAGGAATATATTGAAACAGCAAACAAACTGAAAAAGAAAGTCAAAAAATTTGATAGCGAGGTCCTTGATGAATTAATCGATATGATACTACTTAAATCGATTTTTTGTACGCCGGCTACACAAGCTAATCAAATGTGTAGAGATCAAAAAGATCAAATGTTTTTAGATTTAGCTGTATCCACTAAGGCAAAATATATTGTTTCTGGTGATAAAGATCTTCTGGTATTAGAAAAATATACAGGCGGTAAAATAATAAAGCCCTTTAATTTTTTACAGTTTTTTAATTCTTAGCATTTAGTTCATCGTCATTAAGTTAAATCCTCACCCATTGCGCATAAGCACAGATAATGCTTGAATAGAAGTCAATTTAAGGAGAAGTTTATTATGGGTAATGGAGCCGGTAGTGGTTTAATGGGAACTGTATTAATGTTTGGCGTTATGTTCGCTGTGCTATATTTTATTTTGATTAGACCGCAACAAAAACAACAAAAAAAACACCAAAATTTACTTGATAACCTTAAAAAAGGTGATGAAGTTATTTTAGCTTCAGGGATTATGGGTAAAATATATTTGGTTGAAGATAAGATAGTACTTATTGAAATTAGCGATAAAACTCGATTAAAAGTATTAAAACAAGCAGTTCAAGGTGTAATAACCCCAAGTGAAAGTGCCGCAATAGAAAAAGCTAACTAAGCTTAGCCATAATTAGTTTTTAGGAGACAACAACATGCAACAGAGTTGGAAAATACGCCTGTTATTAGCTACAGGCCTATTAGGTATAACATTTTATTTTCTTTATCCATCAATAGTTTATTTTACTCTAGATGAAACTCAGCTTAAAGAAGTAAGGCAAAGTAAAGATGCTTTCACTAAATTTATACCATCTTGGTCACCTACTTCCCACATAGTAGCAGGCCTTGATCTTCAAGGTGGTGTTCATATGGTATTAGGAATCGATATTGAGAAGGCAATCACCGATAAAACAGCTAGAGCTCTTGATAGATTAGTGAGCTTTGCTAAAGATGAAGGGATAAACGTAGCTTCTAGCAAACAAACTGGTGAAACACCGACTCTACAAGATAAAGCAGAGCTAACTTTTTCCTCTGTGACAGATTTGGATAAGTTTAAATCTAGCGTTTTAAAAAAGTTCTCTGACTTTGTGTATGTAAGCAGTACTGCAACTACTGTTGAGCTAAAACTTGATTCTAGCATGGTGCAATCTATTAAACATGATGCCGTAAATCAAACTATCACTACTATTACTAACCGAGTAGGTAAAATGGGTGTAGTCGAACCATCTATTTCTAGAAAAGGCGATGACGTAGTAATACAGCTGCCAGGGTATGATGATCCTGAACAAGCGAAAAGTATGCTTGGACGTACAGCTCAATTGCAATTTCAAATGTGTGATGATTCAAATACTTTCTTAAAAGACCTCAAAGATCTACCTGAAGGCGCTAAACTCATAGAAAGTGGCTATTCACGATCTAACACTGGAACCGCTAAAGATATTTATCTAGAGTTTCATAAAGATAAACTAGCTAGTGTAAAAGACTATTTAACTAATAAAGTACCAACTAACTTAGTAGTTAAATACGGCAATGATAGAGATGGCTTAATGAGAACCTATACTCTTGATAGAAAAGTTCCACTAAGTGGTGATGATTTAATAGATGCCAGAGTTTCTGCAGGCTCTAGTATGGATCCAAGGCCTGGCGTCAGCCTATCTTTTAGTCCAGTTGGTGCTAAAATTTTTGCTGATCTTACGGCTAATTCTATTGGCAAAAGAATGGCAATCGTGCTTGAAGATATTGTTGATAGTGCTCCTGTAATCAACACCAAAATACCTGATGGTAATGCATTTATTAGTATGGGTGGTGCAAGAAGCAACCAAGAACTTATGAGAGATGCTAATCAACTAGCTGTTGTGCTAAAATCTGGAGCATTGCCTGCACCAGTGACCTTTAGAGAAGAAAAAAGCGTGGGACCATCCTTAGGTAAAGATTCTATTGAAGAAGGCAAAATAGCATTTTTAATAGGTACAATATTGGTTGTTGTATTTATGATATTTTACTATCGCGTGGCCGGTATTATTTCTATTATTGGTGTAGTCTTTAACATGCTTTGTATTTTGGCTACACTCTCAGTGCTTGGAGCAACCATCACCATGCCTGGTATTGCGGGTCTATTATTAACCATTGGTGTGGCGGTAGATTCAAACGTGATTATTAATGAACGAATACGAGAAGAATTACGCTTGGGCAAAACTCCTTTATCAGCGATACAAACGGGCTATCACTCAGCAATGAGCGCCATCCTAGATGCCAATATTACCACACTTATTGCAGGTATAGTCTTATGGCAATTTGGTACTGGTCCAGTACAAAACTTTGCAACTATGCTTTTGATTGGAACAGTATCTTCGGTTTTTAGTGCTATTTTTATCACTAGGATATTCTTTGATATGTTAAGCGCAAATGGCCAAAAAACCCTATCCATATAAAGACTAAAAGGAATTCAAATGAAACATAAATTCATAACTATTTTTGATCCTAAAACTCCCATTAACTTTGCTTCGCAATTTAAATTATCCATGATAATTGCGGTTGTTTTGCCTATTGTAACGTTAATTGGTTTGTTTATTTTTGGCATAAACTTGGGAATCGATTTTTCGGGTGGATCAGAGCTGCATATAAAGTTTTCTAAACCAGTATCCAGCGCAGAAATCAGGCAAGTTCTCAACGAATCAGGTTTTGAAAAAAACCAAATCCAGCAATTTGGCCCTATTCAAAACAATGAAATGCTTATTAGAGTAGAACGAGCTGCCGCCTTAAAACATGAGGAAGTAGATAGCTTAAAACCAATGTTGCAAAAAGATCTTGGTCTTAAGCAAGAAAGCATACAAACTGTGTTTGACGAAAAGACGGGTAATCAACTAGTTTTAATAATAGATGAGCCTTTTATACAAGCTGGCCAAGATCCAAACGTCATAAAAGATTCTCTAAGCAAACAAAAAAACGACATAAAAACTATTATTGAGCAAAAAGCAGGATTAGAACTTAGAGCAACTCGTGCAACTCTCACCGAAGAAGCAAGCACTAATAATGCAGTAGTAGCGGATGAACCTAAAAGCGGTAAAGTAAAATATACTATCCATTTTGCAGGCGTCTCTAATAAAATTCAAAAAGAGTTGGAAAATAAGTTTGGAAGCATTGAAATTAGAAAAGTGGACTTTGTGGATAGCCAAGTATCTAAACAGCTTAAAACCGATGGGATACTAGCAGTTGTCTATTCTATTCTAGCCATTGTTATTTATATTATGGTAAGATTTGATATGTATTTCGCTCCTGGAACCATATTTGCTCTCATCAACGATATTATGATCGCCATGCTGCTTTTCTTAATTTTCAGACTTGAGTTTGATGCTCCATCTATTGCGGCACTATTAACCATTGTTGGTTATTCCATTAATAATACCGTAGTAGTGTTTGACAGAATTCGAGAAACTCTACCAAGCAACCCCAAAAAACCTCTGTCTATTGAAGAAACCATTCCCTATGTAAATAAGGCTATTAACGATACCTTAAGTAGAACCATAAATACTACGTTGACAACGCTTTTCTCAAGCTTAGCTATTTATATTTTTACTAACGGTATGATCAAAACTTTTGCTCTTGTCTTAAGTGTTGGTATTACTTTTGGTGCCCTTACTTCTATGTTAGTAGCTCCTGCTGCTTACATATTAGCTAAAAAGTATTTTCACCATCATGATACTAATGCAAACACTACTAGCACAGGGTATACTCGCGAAGATAAGCACAAAGGCGTAGTGTGAAGTTAAAACTATCATAAAAAATTAAAGCCACTTATAACTTAAGTGGCTTTTTTGTTATAGAGATTAGTGGTAGAACGGTGGCTAATTAAATTTAGATGTCATCTACTTCAAATCCTTAACCTGAGGTATGAGCTAAATTTCATGGCTTACATTGGTATCTTTATCTTTATTATTTAAATCTTCAAAGAACTTTTCAATTTTCAAGCGCGATACGCCAATACTTTCTAATACTTCAATAGCCTTATTTCTTGCTTCTAAAGATTTAGGTGCTTTATCTAAATTGCCTACAAACTCAGATATTTCCTTCATACAGTTAATTATTGACAGTGTATCAGGGAGTTCAAATCTAATAGTTTCTCCATCTTTTTCAAAATCAATATGTAGAGGCTGAAATGAGTAAAAAAGTATAATAAAATGCCTATTACGAGGACAGTCTTTTGTTACTTCGCTTTGGGATGGCAATAAATCTTCTAATTTTTGTTCTGGGTATAATTGGGATATTTCACTAAAAATAGAACTCAATTCATATGATGATATTTTATTTATTAATGCGGATTTAATTTTTTCTAATAAATCAACACTAGGATTCTCTTTAAAGAGATCCATAAGATCTTGATACATTTTTATTTTATTATATATGTAGTCAGCTATTTTACCTTTATAAAGTTTAATTTGTTCAATTTGTTTAATTTGTTCAATTTGTTTAATTTGTTCAATTTGTTCTTTTTTTTCTCTTTCCCTTTCTTGATTTATTTCATTTTTCAAAATATTATTAATATAGATTATATAATTTATCATGCTGTCAGTACAATCGTTTGTAAGAGGAAAAATTTGTTTACTATTATGTAATTGTTCAATAATTTTTAATAAAAACTTATCTACAAACCAGTGAACTTCACAGTCGTTTTTTGTTTTTAACCAATTCCTTATTAGATTATCAATTATTATAGGACGGGCTGTTAAAATAGGTGTTACACAAGATTGCTCACAAATAAGTGAGAACTTTATTTTATGCTCATCAAAACACTTATTAATATAAATATTTATAATATTATTAATTTCTTTTTTTAGGTTTAACAATTGAGTTTCTATATCATTAATAAGTTGACCATTAAGGGTGTAATTATCTTTTTTGCACAAAAGGCTAAAATTTAAAAATAATTGTTCATATAATGGATCAAAAAATCCGGTTTTATAAGCTTCTATATCTTTAAATTCATCTTTTAATCGGTAAAAATTTAAATATGGACCATAATTACAGACCACTGTTTCTAATTTATGCTCTAATACTTTTCCATCAAGGTTATTACCCCACTTTGCTTTGACCATATTATGAGAAGCCATTACACCAACATGATTAATGGCGCCCTTGTTGTCATAATAGAACACTATATCGTCTTTTTGTGGCTCTTTCACTTCCTCCACAAAATGCTCAATAAATAATTTTATAAAATCGAAAGGTTTCAAGTAGTTAAAATTTGATAATGAAGTATATTTACTCTTTAAAAAAGCTTCAACGTATGCATAACAACTATCAGATGTTTCACCAGTAAACTTACCTATTTCTTCTAGATTTTCATTTTGTAATTTTAAGTAAAATGTATCATTTTCGATTTTGTATATTTGTGAATTATTCAAATTTCTTGAGATAAATTTCTTTGCCTCCCAACCTATATCGGCTTTTACAAAGCCATCGATTGCCATACTAGAAAAAGCATGTAAAAGTCCTAATATGAATAAAAAGTAACTTATTTTTTTCATTAATATTCCCGTTTAACAATATAACTAAATTAATAATTTATATTTATATATTTTTTTAGATAATGTAAATACAAGTTATCAAATAATTTAAAAAATAAATGATATATATTAATAATTTAAGCAGTCTATTATGACTTATAATAAAACAAACATAAAACTATCATAAAAAATCAAAGCCACTTATAAATTAGGTGGCTTTTTTGTTATAGAGATTAGTGGCAAAATGGTGGTCAATTAAACTTAGATGTCAGCCAGGGCCTACGCATGAAAAAGAATTTAATGTGATAAAACCACCGTTCGGCCTGAGCACAGCAAATGCTTCGCATTACATATCAGAAAAGAACAGAGCTCGTTCGGCCTGAGGAGGCGTTTTGACGCCGTCTGGCAAGGCTTTTTGTGGGGCTGTAATTATGTTTTGGGTATTATATCTTAAAATGCGCAGATAGTAGTTATTATACTGGTCACACAGATAATTTAGAAAATCGTCTAGTACAACATTCTAAAAAACTTATTCATAGTTGTTATAGCTAAGATCTCATAAAAAAGTTATGTTAGATGTGTGTTAAAGATTTGATCAATAGAACAATTTGTAGAACGTCTTATATGTTTTGCTTGAGATTAGGTAACAAAATTTATCTAGTCCAAGACGTAAAAACTTCTGTATTAACCTGAGGTTTGGATAAGCACAGGTGTTCAAATTCTGTTTTCAGCGCGTTTCTACGTACCCTGACTCGTTCAGGGCATCCAGAAAATTAAACTTTCCAATTTATAATATAATCAAATTATTTCAAGGAAATACCATGAAATCAGCTTATGTTTATATTTTGGCTAGTCAACGAAATGGGACATTATACGTAGGTTCTACGACAGATCTTATAAAAAGAGTCTGGGAGCATAGGAACAAAATAATACATAGCTTTACAAAAAAATATAACGTACATATGCTTGTTTATTATGAGGTTCATGAGTTATACGTTGAGGCAGCCAAACGAGAAAAGTGTTTTAAAACTTGGTGTAGAAAATGGAAACTAAATTTAATTGAAGAGTTTAATCCAACGTGGCGAGATTTATATAAGGAACTTTGTTGAAAAAATTTTCTCTGGATGCCCTGAACGAGTCAGGGCACGTAGAAACGGGCTGAAAACAGAATTTGAACACCTGTGCTTATCCAAACCTTAGGTTAACTATTAGCAACAGTATCCACTGTTGTGCCCAACTTTCTTGCAATAACCACGTATTTACTGTCTCTAGTCACTTTTTGTACTGAAGTCGGGAGGATTGTAACTTAAGTACTTTTTTGCGGAATGAAATACAGTATATCATCTCTTAACCTATTAATTTAGATGATCATCTTTACCATCTTTTTTAATATCTTGAAATACAATCTTGTATCACTTTTTTATCAGAGCGTAGCTATAGAAAGACAAATTAAAGCCTGCCCTGAGCTTGTCGAAGGGGCTGGAGTCATATGATTACCCATAAGTATTGATTAGTTAATCTGAGTTTTGGATAAGCACA
>CAZBMJ010000035.1:0-22541 GCA_964493205.1 uncultured Myxococcales bacterium | reverse complement strand
TAATAAGATTATGTACTTCGTCTGCTAAGATAATATGGTTGCTTAAATCCATAGTAGCTAATATTTTTGGAGCATCATCATATGAAACAAATTTATAGCGGGTTCTATCTGTTACTCCAAACTTAACCATTTCATTTTGCCATTGGCTTTCTAAAAATTTTGGTGCCAAAATAATTACTGGGTTTATGGGAAAGCTTTCAGCAACGCCAATACCTAATAAAGTTTTACCCGTACCCATGTAGTGATTAACGATAATACCTTTTATCTGAGGATTTTTATGTAAGTAATCAATTGGTAGCATTTGATGCCTAAGAAGAAGAATATTATTAGGACTTTTAGGTATATTTTGATTGTTAATTAAATTGTAATCAACATTTTTTATTTTTACTGTGGAGCAAGAAGTAAGTATAAGCATAAGTATTAAAACAAAAAAATTATATAAATACATTTGAGCACCTTATAAAGCAATCCATAATAATATTCTAAAGACTTGCTATAAAAAATCTATTTTTAATAAAATAAAAATATTTGTCACTATTATTTTTTTTATTTTACAATAATATAAATATTTTAAAAAACTAGGCAACTGGAATATTTATGATGAAAAAATTTTTTTTATTTTTTTTACTGCATATTTTTAATTTTAATTATGTATGGTCTCAAGATATTTTATTGGGAGAAGAAACCGTTGACAGAATAAGGTTTCCTAAATTTTATTTTATGTATGGATATGGAGTATTTGGTAATGCTTATGATCTAAACACTATTATTAAACAAAAAACTATTTCTAAAGGATATTATGCATTAGGTAACGAACATAATTTATATAAATATATAAATGCTGGTTTTAAATTTAGTTTTTTTATGGATAAACTAGATCTGGATGGTTCTGATAGAGAATTATCTTCCTATAAAATAAATTTAAGTATTTTTGCTAAGCCTTTTCTTCCCATTACAGATATCATATCTTTTTATACTAAGTTTGGTGGTGGTTTTGGTAGTTCATTTTCCTATCCAACTCATAAGTTTATGAGAGGGGGTTCTAAAGAGCAGCTTTCGGCCACTTATGATAAGTACGGAGATTCTATTTATAGTAATCAATCTTTGCCTTCTGTTAATACTTCAATTTCTGTAGGAATAGATTATTTTCTCTTTTCTAGATTTGGTATTTTTGTAGAGTCCACTTATTTAGGCGAGTTAAATCTTGCTAAGAATCTAAAAGTGTCCCAAAATATAAGTGAAATAAAAACAGGACCAAATTACTTTTGGTTTATGAACCAATCTGTCATATTATCTAGCGGTTTAAGTTTTATATTTTAGTTAATAACTCTTAAAATAAGAGGAATTAATATACAAAATAAATATTCTTATTATTTACAATAAGCTTTCTTGGGTATTGACCAACCAAGAAAAATACCAAACTATTCCATAAAATTTTTAGTTCAAATGAGATTTTATGAAGCAAGAACTCGCTAAGAGAATTGAACACACTATTTTGGGAGAAAATGTCTCCTACGAAGCCCTAACCTCTCATATAAAAGAAGCCATAGAATTAAATGTCTTTGGGGTTTGTATACCTCTGGAATGGGTCGCTTTATCTAAAAAGCTTCTTAAAGACACAAATATAAAAATAGTAACAGTAATCGATTTCCCCCTAGGTCAAGCTTCTGATGAACAAAAAATATTAGAAACTATAGCTGCTAAAGCATTTGGGGCTGACGAACTAGATATGGTTCTTGATTACGAAGCTTTAATAAATAAAGATTATGAAAAAGTATTAGCTGGTATTAAAGCTGTGGTTAAAAATGCTTCTCCAGCTCTAGTAAAGGTAATCGCTGAAACAAGTGCCTTAACTAAAGAACAACTAGCAATTGCTTGCTCTTTAATAGCTTTAGCCAAAGCAGATTTCATTAAAACATCCACAGGATTACATAAAGCAGGTGCTCAAGCGGCTGATATAGCACTAATGAGGCAATTATTACCAAGCTCTATAAAGATTAAAGCTTCTGGTGGAATAAAAGATCATGAATTCGCCCAAGAGCTTATTGCGGCAGGCGCCGACAGGATAGGCTCGTCTAAATCAAGAATAATTTTAGCCCCTTAAAAAGGAAAAGATAACTATGCAGACAGTAGAAATAATCAAGAAAAAGCGCCAAAAAGAAATTTTAAATACAGATGAAATAAGATATATGGTGAATAATTATGTAACTGGCGCAATTCCTGATTATCAAATGTCTGCTTTTTTAATGTCTATCTGTATCAATGGCATGAATGAAGAAGAAACATCTTCTTTAACAAATATAATGCTTCACTCTGGTGAGGTTATTGAACATAAAAAAGATTCACGGCCCTTAATAGACAAGCATTCAACAGGGGGGGTGGGCGATAAAATAAGTATTCCACTGGCTCCTGCAGCTGCGGCTTGTGGGCTGAGGGTGCCAATGATCGCCGGACGTGGTCTTGGTCATACAGGTGGAACACTTGATAAACTTGAAAGTATTCCAGGTTTTAGAACAGATATTTCTTCTAGTGATTATGTTAAACAAGTAGAAGAAGTGGGCTGTATTATTATGGGCCAAACTTCAAGTATTGCTCCAGCTGATAAAAAAATCTATGCTCTACGAGATGTTAGCGGGTGTGTAGAATCTATACCGCTCATATGTTCTTCCATTATGTCAAAAAAACTTGCTGAAGGCATTGATGGCTTAGTCTTAGATGTCAAATTTGGTTCTGGTGCTTTTATGAAAGAACTAAGCCACGCAAATGCTCTAGCTTCAGCCATGGTAAATATTGGCCGCCATATGAATAAGCATATTACTGTATGCATAACTGATATGGATCAGCCTTTGGGTAGTATGATAGGCAATTCATTAGAAATAATTGAAAGTATCAATATACTAAAAAACCAAGGTCCTAAAGATAGCACCTACTTAACTATTGAGCTTGGTGCAGAAATGCTTTTATTGGGCAACTTAGTAAAAAGTTTAGAAGAAGGCCGCAAAAAAATTACTGACTCATTAAATAATGGCAGTGCTTTTAATAAATTTATACAAATGGTTAAAGCCCAAGGTGGCGATATAAGTTATATCGAAAATCCCACTAAATTCACCCAATCTCATCAAAAAATAGTTCTTATGGCCAAAGAAAACGGCTTTATTTCTCGTATGAATTGTGAAGATATTGGTATTGCATCAAGTTTATTAGGCAGCGGTAAATTTAAGCTAACAGATAGTATTGACCCTGCAGTTGGTATTGAGATACACGCAAAAATTGGCGATAAAGTGCAAAAAGATCAGCCTATATTTACTATGCATGTAAATAGCAAAGGAATTGAAGAAGCTACTATTAAACTTACCAATGCTTTTTCTATTACTCAAAATTTAATAAGTAAACCTGTTATTTGTTTAGAAAGAATTTCGACCCTATAAAATAAAGTGAGATGCAATGAAAATTTTTATGTTAGTGAGTTTATTATTTGCGAATATGTCTTTTGCTGAGCCCATGGATTTAAATGAAGAAGCCAAGCAAGAAATAGAAAACATCGTCAAAGAATCACCCAATGTCCAAAATGCTCTAAAAATAGCTAACCCTCCAGAGCAAACTATACCTGAGAGAATGACTGGTTTTTTGGGGTTAATTTTTATTATGATTCTTGCATATGCTTTATCTGATAACAAAAAGGCTATTTCTTGGCGCTTAGTTATTCTTGGCACTGGCTTACAAGCTGTTTTAGCATTACTTGTATTAAAAACTCAAATAGGACGGGTTATTTTTGATACAGCTAACGAGCTAATTGTAAAAATATTAAGCTTTTCCAATGATGGAGCCAGATTTTTATTTGGTAACTTAGTAGGACTAAACGTACCTGTTGGCATACCTAGCCCTGGAGCTCCTCAAAGTATGGCAGCCTTAGAATTTACTGGAAATATGGCTAATACAGGAGCTTTTTTTGCTTTTTCAGTATTACCTACTATTGTTTTCTTTTCTTCTTTAACAGCTGTTTTATATTATTTTGGTATTTTGCAATGGATTATTTCGTGGATCGCCAGATTCATGCAAGTAACTCTAAAATGCTCTGGTGCAGAAAGTTTTTCCGCCGCAGCCAATATTTTCGTTGGTCAAACAGAAGCTCCTTTCTTAGTAAAACCATTTATCGCCAATATGACTAGATCTGAAATTATGGCCATTATGACAGGCGGTTTTGCTACTGTATCTGGTGGTGTACTTGCAGCATTTGTTGGTATGCTTGTGGCTGATTTTCCTGATATTGCAGGCCACTTACTTGCAGCAAGCGTGATGAGCGCTCCAGCATCATTAGTATTAGCGAAAATAATGGTTCCAGAAACTGCTAATTTTGGTGACTTATCAGCAAAAAATATCAAAATTGCCATGGATGACATTAATGCTTTTGATGCCACCACCAGAGGTGCATCTGATGGCTTAAGTTTAGCCCTAAACGTAGGCGCAATGTTAGTAGCTTTCATCGCTATTATTTCATTGTTTAACTGGCTAATTGGTGGCATGGGATCTTTTGTTGGCATTGAAAACTTAAGCTTACAAAGAATATTTGCTTTTATTTTTGCTCCTTTTGCTTATATTTTAGGCGTACCCTGGGAAGATGCATCAGCAATAGGAAATCTTTTAGGTTTAAAAACTGTTGTTAACGAGTTTGTAGCTTATTTGCAGTTATCAGATTATTTACATAATGGTCTCATAAAAAACACTAAGAGTGCAGTAATAGCAACTTACGCTTTATGTGGTTTTGCTAACTTTGCTTCCATTGGTATTCAAATCGGTGGCTTGGCTTCTTTAGCTCCCAGCAGAAGACAAGATTTTGCAAAGCTTGGATTGAGAGCCATGATCGCAGGTACTCTTGCTTGCCTACAAACTGCAGCTATTGCCGGTATAATTTTTTAAAGGATTTTACGTATGTTTAATGCCAATGCTCAAAATATTAATGAAGCTTGTAAATTTATAAATAATTATTTTGATATAACTCAAAATAATTTACCAAGCATAGGTTTAGTGCTTGGCTCTGGCTTAAGCAATTTAGGCGAAGATTTAAAAAATAGCCCAAATGCTAAGTTCTGTAAGTTTTCTAGTGTGCCCTATATGGCCAATTCGAGTGTACAAGGTCATAAGGGTGAAATAATTTATGGCAAGCTTGGTAATAAACAAGTAATAGCTCTAAGTGGCCGTTTGCATTTTTATGAAGGACACGCATTACAAGATGTAGTTTTCCCCATAAGAGTCATGGCCCAATTAGGTATTAAAAATTTAATCTTGACCAATGCTAGCGGTGCTATGGGTGATAATTTTGAGCCAGGTGAGCTCATGGCCATTACTGATCATATTAATTTTACAGGCCAGAATCCTCTTATTGGTAAAAATAATGCAGAATATGGGCCTAGATTTGTAGATATGAGTCACGCCTATGATAAAGAGTTAATAAATTTATCTCTTAATGCAGCCAGCAAGGTTGGTATCACCATGCATACTGGTGTTTATGCTGGCCTACTTGGCCCCACTTATGAAACTCCTGCTGAAATACGTATGTTAAAATTGCTCGGTGCACATGCCGTGGGCATGAGTACAGTATTTGAAACCATTGTCGCTCGTCATATGGGTTTACGTGTGGCTGGAATTTCATGTTTAACTAACAAAGCTGCTGGGCTGTCAAGTAAAAATATTAATCATGAAGAAGTCATGGAAATAAACTTAAAAGTATCAGAAAAACTAAGCCAATTAATAAAGCTTATGATTGAAGATATTTGTTAAAAAATATGAATAATTTTGATTTAACAAAATATAAATTTTTTAAAGAATTAACCAAGTTTGATTTTGTTGAGAGAATTATTCTATTTGGTTCACGAGCACGTAGAGATAATCTTGAACGCTCAGATATTGATATTGCCATTGTTTGTCCAGAAGCTACTGACAAAGAATGGTTATCACTATTAGATTGTATAGAAAATGCTGATACCTTGCTTAAAATAGATTGTGTAAGATTTGATACACTAGTAGATAATACTGATCTTAAAAACAATATTAAAAGTGAAGGTTTAGAAGTTTATGTCAAAACTAATTCTTAACGCAAATAAATTTGAAAAAGCCTTAATTTCATTAGAACAAATTTATCTAAAGCCACCATCAGACGATAGAAGCATTATTGATGCAACAATTCAACGTTTTGAGTTTACCTTTGAATTATTTTGGAAATTATTAAAAATTTTTCTAAACAATAAAGGTATTCAAGTAAATTATCCTAAAGATGTTCTAAAAGAAGCATTTAGTGCTGGACTTCTCGATGATGAATTTACCTGGCTAAATATGCTAAAAGACCGCAATTTAACTTCTCATACCTACGATGAAGCTTTAGCCAATAATATTTTTGCTCATATTAGATTATATGTACCAATTTTGCGAAAAACTTTTGATAGAAACAAAACTAGTTTTCTTTAGTATCTACCAGTGTAAAACCAGGGCCTACGTTTGAAATTCCCCGTTTTGGCTGAGCACAACAAAAAATCTCAAATAAATAATCTATATATTATCTAGCTTAAAAAAATTACAAAACCCATTTTGTACTGAAGTCTGGAAGCTAAGCCAATTAATAAAGCTTATGATTGAAGATATTTGTTAAAAAATATTGGAATTGCTATTAATCCTTAGCGTTCAACAGCTGATTTTTTGCGTGCCGAGTTTAGATATTCCTCGCTCGTCGCCGCCAGGTGGGTCATTACTAGTTTATCAGCTGGCGAAATTTTTATATCGCTCTTTTGAAGTTGATATTTGTAATGATAAAGAAAGGTGCGCAACATTACAGCTTTGCGGATTTGGGGCGAATCTGATTGAAAAACGACGTTATAAAGCTCAATCGACAATTTCTCGACTGCTTCAAAAGACATGCCTTGCTCCTGATACAAAATAATTTGAAGTTCAAGCCTGGCCGCACCCTCGATATCAAAATGCCATTTTTGTTGTTCAGCAATGGATCCATACGCTACTTCAAACAAGCGCAGGACATTGCGCTCGATTTGTGGTGATAAATTACGACAATCAACACCTTCAAGCTGATGCAAGGCAGCTATGTAAGCCTCGCTGACGGGGCCCTCATCGCTTACGCCAAAAAAATAAGCCAATTGTTTTTCAAAATCATCACAAAGGCCTGATAGGTGATTATCGAGTGGTGCAAAATCCATTTTATAACCTCACAAAGGCGAATATTGAAGAGTATGATGCGCGTCCCTAAATTAATTTACGCCATTTCCGCCATATTGACCCTTATTTTAGGTTTCTCTGACGGTAAATACCTCAGGTTATGTTTAGTATTTATTAATTAAAATACAAAACTTACGCCGCCTGATAAAACTAAAGATTGATTAATAAGCCATAGAGAAGCTGGGCCTTTATCATTTTTTACTTCAATAACAGATGCAAGTGGACCTTCTATTTTAGTCTTTTTTAGTAAGCTGATTCCTGCAATATATGAGCTTTCAATAAAAATGCCCCATCTTGGAAGAAAAAAATATTCCACTCCTAAGCCTAGAGAAGCATTTAGCAAGGGAATAAAGAAAGGTTGATAAAAGCTATCCCCATAAAGTTTTTCATAATTTACGTTCACATTTCTTATATGAACACTAGAGGATACAAAGTTAACACCAAAGCCTCCTTCAAGTATCCCATAAAGAGCTATAGAAGTAGTTAAAGGCAAAAAAGGTTTAGCAAATAGGCTGAAATTAAATCTTTTATGAGAATTGTAGTCTTCCAGTTCTTTAACAAGAGATTTTTTTTCTATTTTATCAAAATAATAATTTACCCGAGCGCCTGCATTCATGTAGTGATAAAGATTTGTTTCCACCGATACGCTATAATAAGTCTGTGAAGCAACTTTTTCACTAAAAGATTTGGCATCTCCTGCTCTGGCTACAAACCCATGCCCATAAGCTCCATGAAATTTAGAAAACCTGATAGGATCTATTGTTTCTTCCCCTAAAACAAATGGCTCTTCATTTGTGGAATATAAAAAGCTACTAATAAGAATATAAAATAATAATTTTTTCATAAGAAATTCCATCCGTATTGGTTTTTTAGAAAATCTATACTAATGGTAAAATAAAAAAATAATAGGTCTCTTGATTAGTAAAAAATCTTTATATGCGGTATTTTATGTATTTATTAAAAATTTTTGGTTTATTCATGATATTTATTTTTATATCTTGTTCTAGTGTAAAGACCAACAAGACTAATTATGATCTAGTCCAGTTTGACACTATTCCTAAAAGTAAAAATGATATTAAGTTACTCAGGCATCAAATGCTTCCTGTGGATTACTTACAAAAAAACCCTCATATTAAAGGCCTTATTGTTAATCACTATATGGGTACAGGAAAGACTTTATTGGGTATTGCTGTAGCAGAAAGTTTTCCAAGCAACCCTGTAATAATAATTGCCCCAAGATTTTTAGAAAGCCAATGGGTAAATGAAATAAGCAAATTTGGAGTTAAAGATGCTTCAAGATATCAATTTATTTCTTACAATGACGCTCCAAAAAAATTAGCAACTACGGATTTGAGTAATTCTATTATACTAGCAGATGAAATTCATAACTTAATCAAAAATATGCACACCTTTGATCCTCATCAAAATTCTTTATATACTGACCTTTATAGTAAATTACGAAAGTCTTATAAAATTATTGGCCTTACTGGGACACCTATATTTAACAATGATTCGGACATTGCTTATTTAGTAAACTTAGTTTCACATAAAGAACTTATGCCGTTTAACCAAGAAACTTTTAGGCTTGAATATACAAAAATAAATTCCACAAAACAATTTATTAGAGGCTATTTAACAGAAAGCAATTTTGTGACCAACGTGTTTCCCAATGCTTTAGGATTATTTGCAGCTTCATTAACATTTATTCTGTCACAAGAGATAAGCTATACTATGTGGGCCATGGGGGCAGGCATTTTAGGGGGCATATTTACGCCAGTGGTAATTAATAATTTATATGACTTAAACTCATATAAGCTACGTGAAATTGATGCCCATAAAATGGCCCCTATATTTAATGATTATATTTCTTTTTTTAAATTTGATGAAGCTTCATTTAAAGAGTTTCCTGCGCTAGATTATCGGATTAAAGATATTGCTTATAATCGACCACAATATTCATTTTTTCTTCATTTGGTAGAAGGCGATCTGCCAGTTAACGAACTACAAAGACTACTAAAAAATGAGCCAGTGCAAAGAAATGACGAATTCGTTAAAATAAATAATACTTCTATTCATGAACAAATAAATAACGTTATAGGCTCGGGTAGGGATATTGGTAACTTTGATTTTATAGATAAAAATGGCTTAAGAATAGAGCCTCCTAAATTTGTTAATATATTAGAAGATATAAAAAAACATAATGAACAAACAGTTATTTATTCAAACTTTTATCAGACCGGTACGCTAGCTTTTGCTGAATTTTTAAAAAGACAAAATTATGACCAACCTTTTGCTACTCTTACACCTGATATGTCCGTAGAAGAAGTAAATAATATCGTAGCACAATATAACGAAGAAAAAATTAAAATTTTATTACTTCATCCAGAAATAACCGAAGGAATTTCTCTCAAAGGCACTCAGCATATGCATATTTTAGAACCTATGCTCAATAGTACAGTAATGGAACAAGTTATCGGTAGAGCAAGACGTTTTCAATCACACACTCACCTACCTAAAGATAAACAAACCGTTCATGTTAATATGTGGAAATCAACTAGTTCTAATTGGGATTTTAATATTGGGGACATTAAGCGAGAAAATTGGTATAAACGTTATAGAGAACTAAACTATTTGTCTCGTTGGGGTATAGGTATCATACAAATAGACCATAAAGTTGGTCAAAAAGCCTTAAATCCGGATGAATTATCTTTATTAAAGCTACAAACATTGAGTAAAAACTTAAAAGAAATACAAAGCGTCTTATCTAAATATTCTATTGAAAGTAAATATTAAGCTATTGGCTTTAAGCGGACAAATTAACCTCTTTAACAAACAAACCATCAAGGCGGCCAGTAATAATGCCGCCACCAAGCATGCAATCACCTGCGTAAATCACTCCTGCTTGACCTAAGGCTACGCTATGATTATCTTCGTCAAAATTAAAATAAAATTCATTATCTATTTCGTGCCATGAAGCTATTTGTTCTTCACTGCGAGCTCTAATTTTAATACTAACTTTGCTTGGCCAATACTCTTTTGGAACTATAAAACGCATATTACTTAGTTTAATTTTACCACATGCTAGAGAAGATTTTTTAGCTAAGGTAACATCTTGAGTACTAGGATTTAAATCAGCCACAAATAAACGCTCTTTTGCGGCAACTTTAAGACCACGCCGCTGACCTACGGTAAAATTATGAATACCGGTATGCTCCCCTAGTTTTTGTCCGTGTTCATCAATAATATTGCCAGAAAATTGTTGTTTTAGTGCTTTTTCTACAACTTTGGCATGATTGCCATCAGGCACAAAACAAATTTCTTGGCTATCTTTTTTGTCATGAACCAATAAGCCTATTTTTTTAGCTATCTCTCGAACTTGGGGCTTTAATAATTTACCCAATGGAAAATGTAAATGTTTAATAATTTCAGCATTGGTGCCATATAAATAATAGGTTTGATCTTTTGCTAAATCAACAGGCTTAGCAATACTTAAAAAGCCATTATAATCAAGCACTTGAGCATAATGCCCAGTGGCTAAATCTGCATTAAGATTTTGTGCACAAGCAAACAAATCGCCAAACTTAACTTCATGATTACACGCTAAGCAAGGAATGGGTGTTAAACCATTTTTATAAAACTCTACAAATGGGTCAAACACTACTGATTTAAATTTAGACTGAGCATCTATAGCATAAAAAGGTATATCTAGCTTATCACACACCATACGTGCATCTGTCATATCATCTATAGAGCAACATCGGCCACTACGTTCAACTTTTTCACTAGCATTATCAGGAGCAAGACGCAGCGTGACTCCAATAACCTCAAAGCCACTCTCTTTCATTAAATAAGCCGCTACTGCAGAATCAACACCACCAGACATGGCCACTACTACTTTTTTAGCCATTTTATTAACTCATTAATCTATTTCGTATTTTTTTTCTATCGATACGGGTTATATGATGTGCTCTCATAATAGCTGTTAAATCAAATAGAGCTCTATCTAATTTTTCATTATTAATAACATAATCATATTTATCTAAGCCCACCATAATTTCTGATTTAGCTGACTTAAGACGTTGTTCAATATCTTCTTTTGAATCTGTACCACGCAAATGAAGCCTATTTTCTAGCTCCAAAAATGACGGTGGTGTAACAAAAATAGTTACCGCTTCAGGGTAATGCTTTTTAATTTGCAATCCGCCCTGCACGTCAATATCAAATAATACATCTTTACCCAAAGATAACATCTCTTGAGTCCAAGCGTAGCTAGAGCCATAAGAATTACCATGAACTACTGCATGCTCAATAAACTCATTATTGGCGACCATCTCGTCAAACTTAGTCTGATCTACAAAGTGATAGCTAATACCATCTTGTTCAGCACCCCTACTAGCTCTGGTGGTAAAACTTACGCTTAAACAGAGCTTATCCATACTGTTGACCAACAAATGAGCCAAAGTAGTTTTACCAGTCCCACTTGGTGCGCTCAATACTACAGGAAATCCTTTTCTAGCCATAACTGCCTCATTTTATTCGATATTTTGGACTTGTTCTCTAAGATTTTCTACACAAGATTTTAAATCAATTGCAATTTTTATGATGTGGCTGCAAAAAGCTTTACTAAGCATGGTATTAACTTCTCTTAACATTTCTTGGCAAATAAAATCTAGTTTACGACCCTTAGCGCTACTAATTTCACATAGTTCATCAAAATGTTCCACATGAGAAAATAATCGGTCTAGCTCCTCAGTAAAATCAGATTTTTGTGTTAATAATGCCGCTTCTTGATACATTCTTTGCTCATCTAAATCACAATTTTTTAAAATTTCCAAAACTTTTAATTTTATATTCTCAAATCTATTTAACACACTATTATTATTTGCACTTTTTATAGTCGCTAAGTTTTTCTTTATATCACTTAAAAAACTATTAATACAAACAGATAGTAAATCACCTTCTTTTTTTCTAGATTTATGCAAATCTTTTATAGCTTTATTCATAACTATAAATATTTTTTTTATATCATGTTTACCTAGTGTAAGATAGGTGTCTAAGTTAATCAGACTTTGTGAAGAAAGTAAATCTGTCAAGCTTACAGATTTTTTTAAAAATGAGTGTTTTTCAGATAATTCTTCGTAATTATTAACTAAATTTAAAGCCTTTTCTTCATCTATAATTATAGATCGCTTTTTTAAAGGCAGGATATTCACATAACACTGAACGCTACCCCTTATAAGACTTGATTTTAAGAGCTTTAGTATGTCGTCTTCATACTGTAATAAACTATCTTGAGAAATAACTCTGCAATCAAGAGTTTTATGGTTAATACTGCGAATAAAAACATCTATTTGTAAACCGTCTGACAATAAAGAAACCCTACCCGCTCCTGTCATACTCACTAAACGCCAATTATCATTTATTTTCTGCACTTTTCATAACCTGGTGTGGATCCAGAGCATCTCTTAATCCATCACCCAAAAAATTAAAACAGGCAACAGTAACTAAAATGAATAAACCAGGCCAAAAAGCTAAGCTTGGATTGGATTTAATATAATCAACAGCATTATTAAGCATATTTCCCCAAGATGACACTGGTGGTTGTATTCCTAAACCTAAAAAGCTTAATGCAGCTTCATACAAAATATTACTGCCAACTTCCAATGTTGCTGCCACAATAATAGGAGCAAGAGCATTGGGAAATATATGAGATAAAATAATACGCTTATGAGAGGCACCTAAGGCCTGGGCAGCAGTTACAAATTCCATATTCTTTAACTGTAGTGCAGAAGCTCTAGCAAGCCTAGCTACGCTCATCCAACCAAAAAATACTATTATAAAAATAAGCTTAGTAACAGAAGCAAAATTACCGCTACTAAAAGATTGCCAAGGAATCAATCTAAAAACTACTCCATATAACACTAACAAAATTGCTGAGACTAACAAAGAGTCCTTAAAAAGGGATAAAAAATAACCCCTAGACTTAGCTTTTTCCGTCCTATCTGATAAAAATCTTAATAATAAATAGCCACTTAAAAATATTAAAAATAGTATGCCCCAAAAAGAAGCACTTAAGGAAGCTTTAAAAATTAAATTTAAATCTAGTGCTGCAAAGACAATCATTAAGGGCAATACTGGTACAGAAAGCATAGCATCAGTGAATCTCATTAAAATGCTATCTATATAACCACCAAAATAGCCAGCTAATAAACCTATTAGTGTTCCAATTATTGCAGATGCCAAGGCTGATAAAAAACCCACTGATAAGGAGATTTGTCCACCAAAAATAAGTCTTAAAAAAACATCTTGTCCAAGTTCGTTAGTACCCAATAAATGAGGATAAGCAGGAGCTAGATTGGCCATATCCAAAGAAGCTACACTATGAGAAACCCCTAAAAAATTTTCTATTAAAAATGCCCCAATAGATAAACAAGCCAAAAAAGCCAACATACACAAAGAAAATAAAGCTAAGCGATGCTTTTTAAAACGACGCCACACTAAAGATTTAAAAGAATTTTGGTGTCTATGGGCTACGTATTCAACTACTGTTTCCATGTTTATCTCTTGCGAATTCGTGGGTCAATCATAATATAAACCGTATCAGCTAATAAATTACCAAGCATAACGAGCATGGCAGATATTAAAAATACTACGATGGCCACATAATAATCATTGTTAATAACAGCATCATATTGAAGCCTTCCTATTCCTGGCCAAGAAAATACGGTTTCAGTTAAAACTGCTCCTCCAAACAATGAAGGTATGGATAAAGCTAAAACAGTAACTACCGGTATTAAGGCATTTCTAAAGGCATGTTTTAATATAACTATTCGTTCACTTAAGCCCTTAGCTCTGGCAGTGCGAATGAAATCTTTGGGCAATACTTCAAGCATGCTAGAACGCATATATCGAAGCCAAATTCCTGTGTAAAAAATAGAAAGAACTACCGTAGGTAATACTGCATATTTAAGCCTATCTAGTAATACTGCCCAAACACCTTGAGCGTATATGCCTGGTGTCTGTACCCCGCCTGCAGGAAAAAGCATTAAAACTTCTGAAAATAAATAAACCATCATAATGCCAAACCAAAATACCGGCAAAGAAATACCTATAAAAGCCAAAAAGTTAATAATGTAATCTAGCAAAGAATATTGTCGATAAGCACTAAAAATTCCTAAGGGTATGGCAAATAACAACGATAATAAAATAGCAGGCAACATAAGCTGTATGGTATTACCAATGCGCCCGGAAGTAACAATATAACCGCCCACACTGGCATTTATTTTTTCCATAGTACTATTAGATTCTAAAAAGCAGCTGGGTGCACACCCATCACCTGACTTATTATTACCATCATCACAGGTTTCACCTGGATCCAGTTTGTTATCACCGCAAATGACTGGATTTCCAAATAACAAATCATATACAGGCCTTTTATAGGTTTGAGAAAATCCTAATGCTTGCTTATCTCCCAAAAAAGCATACAAAAATCCTTTGTTAAATTTATTTTGGTTTTTTAGTACACCATGTTCAATATCAACGGCAAAATATTGGGTGTTATCTTCTTCATCAGTGGCTTTAAATAATAAAACGCTCATACCATCATTTGTAAATTTATGAGAATAAATGCCAAGCTCATCTATTTGGCCTATGCTAGATTCATAAAGACTAAATTTTAATTTACCTGTGATATTAGCTGCCACAAATTTATTCAAATCTAGCATAAATGGCTTATCTTCATCGTATAAAAGCTGTGTTTTAATAGTATCTACCAACTTAATCTTGGGTTGATAGGGATTATTAACAACTTCTATGTAACTTAATTTTTTTTGATTATAGCTATTTATTAAATAAAACCATAAGCCTTGATGCTCTGAGACTTTAGGCCTAGTTAATAAAAAATCATCTGCTTTAGTATCAAATAACCCAACTACTTTTATTGTTTCTCGACTTTTTATTTTTATTTTTTGTAAAAACTGCTCTTGCATCAAGGTGCTGTTATTCCCTAAAACAAGCAAAAATTCTGACCAATTAGCTTCTTTAGCCAAAGATAGTAAGGATTCATAATATTCAGTTTTTTTAACTTCTGGCCAAATTTCAAGTAACCACTTATCAGCAAGTTTCTCGCTTGGCATATAATTTGGGTCATAAATATAGTTTGATATATCAATAGCAATTTTGTCTTTGGTATCATCAAATTTTATAGCATCAATATAAGAAATTTCTGCAGGTTTTAAGGGCTCATGATAGCCCCATAACCATCTGGTATACTGAACATACCAAGGTTTATCTAGGCCTCGTATTTTTTTGAGGCGCAAAACATCTTCTGGCCTAATGCTAGGATTACTGGTGATCAATAAATCAACAGGATTGCCTGGCATCAAAGAAAGTAAACCAAATAAAGCGGCACTAAGAAGTGCTAAAATAAAAAGCATTTGCAAAGCACGCTGAAATAAGTAAAGCATTATTTAATTCCAAGACCATTTTTGAGCGTTCCAAGTAACTGGCTGTAATGTACCCGTGGGGCTCCATCCTGATAAACCTTTTTTAGTTACACTTACATCAACTCTAAAAAATAAGGGCAGTGAAGGCAGATCTTCCACAAAAAGCTCTTCAACTTGATGAGCAATTTTTATTCTTTTATCTAAGTCTAGTTCTTTGGTGGCTTGTTTTACTAAGGCATCAACTTTAGGATTGCACCAACCACTTAAATTTTGGCCTTGATAATTATTTTTTTCACTAGGGATATAATCACATCTTACAGTAGTATCAGATACTTTTACGGGATCTTTTACCCAGGCATACATAGCTAAAGCATCATATTTTCTCTTGCGCAAAGTTTCTCCAAAAAAGACTTTGGCTGGCTGGTTTTTGATTTCAATATTGATTCCAATGCTGCGCCATTGAGATTGCAATAATTGCTGAATTTGTTCCCGCCCTTTATTGCCTGAAGTGGTCATAAAAATAAGCTTAAGTTCTTGTCCTTTTTTTTCTCTAATTTCTTTGCCAGCAATTTTTACCCAACCTGATTTTTCTAAAAGTTCATTGGCTATTTTTGGGTCAAAAACATATTTTTTAACATTGGCATTATGATACACAGATTTTGGTGGCTCTGTGGCATGAGCAACAGCTTGTTTTCCATGAAATAGTTTATTGGCAATACCTTCTCTATCAGCACCATAAGCAAGAGCTAATCTCACGTTTTTATCTTTTAATATGTCGTTGTCTAGATTAAAATCAATATGTTCCCATACTAAGCCTTCGGTGTAGTGAAAATCATATTGACCTTTATAACGCTTCTCAAAATCTAGTGCTTGTTCTAAATCTAGACCTGGATTAGAAATAGCATCAATAGTCCCCGAGACTAAATTTGATTCCAACGTATTTGTTTGTGGAATAATACGCCAAATAATTTCATCCAATTTTGGTATTACGTCCCCTTTAGCATATTGATTTTTTTGGGCAACAATATGACTGCCTGCGATCCACTCTTTAATACTAAAGGCTCCTGCTAATACTGGAGTTTGAGAAAAACTAGATTTTTTAAGTTTATCAGGCGCTTGGTTATAAAGAGATTCTAATATATGTTTAGGTAATGCTTCATGTTGCGAATAATTATTGTAATAAGCATAAGGTTCTTTCCATGTTACAACTAAGGTACGTTTATCCTCACCCATACTTTCCATTTTTTCGATTTTTTCTACGATAGTTCTATCGAGTATTTCTTGGTTAGGATCTGTATAAATTTTATGAGCAAAAACAAAATCTTCTGCAGTTAATGGCTTGCCATCAGCCCAAAAAAAATCTTCTTTAATGTGCCAAGTAGTACGCATTTTAGTTTGGGAGTTTTCTTGATATATTTCAAGTAAGCCATTTTCTTTGCTAGGTATTTCTTTGGCAGACCAAGGAACTAGCTGCCAATTTTCATTAAAATGAGTTAAGCTATAATCCCCTGCACGCACAACTTCTTCAGAAGCTAACATTTCTTTAAAAGGCACAAAAAGTGAATCAGGCTCTTGAGCAATACCAATAGTAATGGACTTTTTGATTACTTTATTTTCTATATTTTCTTGAGGAGTTTTCTTTTGACATCCAGAACAAGAAGTGAGGCTTATGAAAAGACAAGAAATAAAAATTCGCCAAAATATTTTCAACATGTTTTTATCCACCAATAAATATAGTAAGCTTTAAAATGATTATATTGATCAAAAAAATTCTCATAGGTATGAAAGCATGAAAAAGATTTTTTATTTCCTGAAACTCGCAACATTTTTTGTATTTATTGGTTTTACATTTAGCATTCTTGGCTGCAAAGCTAAGTTCATACCAAGTACTAGTGTAGAATATAGTTTGCAAAACAAAAGCATTGTAGCTTTTTTAGAAGTTTATAAACAAGCATTAGAAAAAAAATCAGTGGAAAGCGTTTTAGCACTTGTAGCACCTGATTTTGAAGATAATGCAGCATCAGAAGACCCAAAAGGAAAATTTAATTACTTACGCCTAAAAGAACGTTTAGAAAATCATTTTTCAAGAGTAAAAAACTTGAATTTAGGTATGTTCGTTCAACATATTAAAAGATTAGAAAAAGATTTATATGAAGTAGTCTTTTATTTCAATGAACAAGCATTGCTAAATATACCAAACCAAGATGAATGGGTTTCTATTAAAGATGTAAATCGCATGGTCTTAAGAAAAAAACCTGCAGTTAAAGCTCCTTATAACTATGAAATTGTCAGTGGGATATAACTTTAAGACACTTGATTTTTTTTTACTTATTGATAGATCATTATGCTATTTGGACTGTTATGTTTATAAGAGGTTTATTATTGTGAAAAAAATTTTTGTTTTGGCTTCCCTACTCGCTTTTTTATCGGGTGGATGCCAAACTTATAGATGGGCTCATCAAGTAAAAATGGTCTCGTTTGATGATAACTTACATCCCGCACAATCCATTGGTAATATCAGAGGAGAATCGTGTCAAACTACAATTCTTGGTATACCCACCGGTGGGGCCCCTTCATTAGAAAAGGCTCTGGAAAAGGCTCAAAAAGCTCTTAAAAAAGGTCAAAGATTGCGCTACGTCAACGATATGTCCACCAGTAGCAGCAGTCTTAACGGCTTCGTATACATAAAAGAATGTATAATTGTTACAGGGATTGGTTACAAATGAAAAAATTATTATTGTGTTGTATTGTAATAGGTATTACTGGTTGTGCTCATAAAATGGATCTCTTAAAGGTTAATGCTGCTTCTATGAAGCATCGTAATTTACCTGATAGTGCTTCTTTGAAAAATATTGGCCAAGTAGAATCTTCATTTTGTAAGGATAATTTTGCTATGTCTTCAGGCATGAGCCAGGGCATGATTGATGAAGTACTAAAAAAAGCTGAGGCTGAACATAAAATAGATTTTATTTTACATCCAAATTTTATGTTTGATGGCCAGTGTATCCACGTCACAGGAGACGGTGCTAGAATTAAATAAAACTACAAAGGCGCCTGTTTAGTGCGCCTTTTTTGAGGATTGTAGTTTATATCAAACTTTGCTGCCTAACGGCCTCAAAAGCTACTACAGCTGCACATTGGGCCAAGTTGAGAGAACGCACCGGCCCTAATTGAGGCAATGTTATAATTCTTTCTTTATAAGTATCTAGAACATCTTGAGTAATACTAGCAGTCTCAGGTCCTAAAATAACCACATCACCTTGTTTTAAACTCACTTCCCAAGGAGTTTTTAGTCCGCCTACTTCTAAAAGCCAGGGCTTTTTATTTAATACTTGCAAACAACGTGCTAAACTTTGGTGAAAATGGATTCTACATCCATAAAAATAATCTAATCCTGCACGCCATTTAGTTTTATCTGCATTATCAAAAACCAAAGGTCCACATACATGCAACACGCTTTGAGTGGCTACACACATGCGGGCAATGGCTGCAATATTAGCTGCAATAGCTGGTCTATCTAGCACTATATGTAACAGTGGATTGAGTAAAATATCTTTTTTATGTGGCCGGGGTATATTTGCTTCTTCTTTCCTGGTCTTCTCTTTTATTTTTATTGGGGTCATACTTATCTTGATATTTTCTGTGTTTTTCTTTAGCTTCATCTTTTAACTCTTTGTAAAAACACCATCCTATATCTACACCATCCATACCAACAGATGGGTCTACTGTGCCTCTAAATCCTATGGAAAAAGAAAATTCGCCATCTGGAATATAAAAATACTCTTGTCCACCTTCATTAATATAGCTAGCTTTTTCAATATAAGGGCCAAAGAACATAACTAATCTAGCACTAGCATCAACGATTTTTTCTATTTTTTCTTTTTCAAAATCAACAGTCTCAAAATCAATAGTACCTAGAAAACCTATTTTAGTGTTAGGTGTCCTAGCAAGTAATACAATATCACCTTTTTTAGCTAAGTCTGCTTTAGCATTTTTTTCTTCCAAATCTTTATTGGTTAATGATGAATTACCCACATAATACATTTCTATGGGTGGCAGAGGCATATTTAAAGTATTTTTACCCACATTAAATAAAAATTTATCAAGTTTGATTCGATTTCTAAATTTAGTAGCCATTCCTTTAAAACAATCATTTTTTTCAAGGCCTTTAATATAAGATCCTACTAGATCTAATAACATACCACTGCCGCTAGATTCAGCTGAATTCAAATATTCACCTAAGGCAAAATTAATAAGACTTTCTGTTTTAAAGCTTGGACATTGGGTGGCATTTGGTACACCTAGAGCATATTGAAGAGCATTCAAAGTAGTCTTAGGGATCCTTCCTTCTTCAGTTTTTTTTTCCATCCATTCTATGGCTTTATTTAAACAATGATCTGGGGGAACTAAGCCGGGGCCACTAGGCATAGCAAGAACAATTCCCTTACTAGAAGCAAGGCTACCTTCTATCTCTGCACGCATATCACCCATGTTTTCTTTAGTTACGGTTATGGGAGAATCAAGATAAAGCACTTCAAAGGGTATATCTGTTTGAGGGATTAGGTTATTTTTGCAAGAGAAAAAACAAAAAGCACTTAACAAGATAAGATGTTTTTTACTCATAATTACGCCCTTTAAAATAAAATTACTATAAATATACAAATTAGATCATAAAACAAAAAACAATAAAACCAACTAAAATTATTTTTTCTAAAAAAATGAACAGTTTGCCAAAGCATTTAAAACATGTCATACACTCAAGGTTTCCTATTATAGGCATTTTTAACACTTAGCAATTACCTTTAGGGAGGAAATCATGACTTTTGCCTCATCACTACCTGTATTAGTGGATTTTGGTATAATATCAACGCTGATCATGATCGCCCATTTATTAAGAAATCGCATTAAAGTACTACAAAATACCTATGTACCAAGCGCTATTATAGCCGGCGTAATGGCCTTATTTCTAGGAAAAGAATACTTAAATATTTTGCCTTTTAGCGTAAATCTAAATAATCAAACTAATATTGCTACTTATCCAAGTTTTTTAGTTGTCCTATTGTTCTCAACCCTTTTTTTAGGAAAGCGCAAAAAATCTCTTTCTTTGAAAAAGACGCTAGAGCAGTCAGGTGATACTTTTTTCTACAATCTTTGCTCAATATTTGGTCAATATGGTTTTTCACTCTTATTTGGTCTAATTTTTCTAACCCCATTCTTTCCTAACTTACCCAAAGGCTTTGCGTTACTTTTGCCCGCAGGTTTTGCTGGTGGGCACGGCACCGCTTCTGCTATCGGTTCTGTTTTAGAAACCTATGGTTTTGAAGGTGCTCTAAGTATCGGCTATGCTTGCGCAACAGTAGGTATTTTAATAGCTATTTTATTAGGCATGGTGATTATTAATATTGCCACCAGATTAGGCTGGACTAGGCTTATTCAATCAGTCTCTGAAATGCCCATCAGTATGAAAACAGGATTTGTACCAGAAGAAGAGCAGCAATCCATGGGAAGAGAAACAGTAAGCCCCATAGCTCTTGATCCCTTAACATGGCATATTGCAATTGTTATAGCGACTTCTGTATTTGCCTATGCAATCACTGAATTAGTCAACTCTTTAAGCGGGTTATCGGTACCTACTTTTTGTGTGGCACTTTTAACAGGCGCTTTTTTACAAAAATTACTAAATATTATCAAAGTAGGACGCTATGTAGATCAGCATTTAATCCATCGTATAGGCTCTATGGTGACAGATTTTTTAGTAGCTTTTGGAATAGCGTCTATGTCGCTTAATGTAGTTTTTGGCTTTGCTTTGCCTTTAGTTATTATGTTTATTTTTGGAACATTATTTACTTTGTGCATTGTTTGGTTTTTAGGCAGACATTTATGCCATAATTTTTGGTTTGAGAGATCGATGCTTATGTTTGGCTGGAACACCGGTTCAGTGGCAACGTCTATGATATTAATAAGAATTGTCGATCCAGATATGCAATCAGGAGCCCTTGAAGACTTTGGTATTTCTTATTTTGGAGTGGCTTTTGCTGAAATTTCTATTATTAGTCTAATTCCTCATTTAGTTGGTCAAGGAATAATAATGTGGCCAGCGTTGGTATTAATCGCAGGATTTTTTATTTGTATATTATTATCCAAAATACTCGTTGGATGGTTTTCAAGCTCACCCACACTACTTAGAAAAGGTGAAGCAGAAATTATGGGTGGAGAAAATTATGACAACAACATTTGAGTTAGAACATAAATTTTTAAATATTTCCTTAGAAAAATTTGAAAAATATCTTAATCATGAAACTCTAAATACAATTATTGAAAAAGAACTAGGTTTTAAGAGCCGTAAACTTATAAGTTTTACAGAAGAAAAAGAGCATAAAACTTGGATCTTTGAAGTAAAAAAAGAAGCTAATTTACCATCAGCTATTAAAAACATGGTAAGCGATGGAGTGATTACTTGGCAAGAAGAGTCAAAACTTTCACTAAAAGATCATACTATCCACTGGAAGATCACTCCCTTAAGTAAGAGCCTAAAATTTAATGGCGAAGGTATGGCTAAGCTTAAAAGCATAAAAAATGGCTGCCTTAGAAGCATGTCTGGCAAAATAACCGTAAGCTTACCCATAATAGGCAAGATGATCGAGAATGTTATTGTAAGTGAACTTGTTAAAAGTTATGAAACTGAACCTGACCTACAAAAGACATTTTATGACTCAATGCCGTAGCTAAATACCTACTAATTCTAATAATTAAGGTCAAATTTGTGCATAGGCGGCAGATTGAGGGTTTGAATAGATAACATATATGGTTATTTCACGTCATCCCTACGTAGCGTGACCATATGATTACCCATAAGTATTGATTAGTTAATCTGAG
>CAZBMJ010000034.1:0-22950 GCA_964493205.1 uncultured Myxococcales bacterium | reverse complement strand
AAACTCAGATTAACTAATCAATACTTATGGGTAATCATATGGGCGTGGCACGTAGGAATGGGCTGAAAATAGAATTTGAGCATCTTGGCTTATCTAAAATTTAGTTTATGAAAATTGACACTTTTTTAAAAAAGTGGCAATATTTATAAATAAATTTATTAATTATTCAATAAAATTATGGTCTTAGTAGTTTTCAAATATCTTCTGTTAATTCAAATAATATGGAACAAGCAGCATAATCAGCATTTTTAATAGCCAGAGGTTTTTTAATATCTATTTTTAATAGTAGAGCGTTAGTAAATTTTTTTAAAATATCTTGGCCTAACACATATGCAAGATGCTCTATTAGTTCTACTGGTTTATGATGATTATTTATAATATCTAAGATAGTGTTTTTATTTAATAGTTTGTTATTGTCTTCTAGTTGCAAATAAATATCTATAGTAATAGGCTGAGTTACTTTTTTTTCTCTTTCATAGACACCAATAATTACTTCTTTTTTAATTTGTATTTCTAAGGATTGCATAAAAAACACTTTTACCTATTCCACACTTATAAACGACTGTGATAAGCAAATAGTGTTATTAAATTTTATGGAGATAAAAAATAGGTTTTTTGAGAAATTATCATATTTTAATCTTTTAACAGCTTTGGAGCTTTATTTGTGTTTGGCAAATTCTTAGACATGTTTGGTGCTAATTTAGCAATCGATCTTGGTACGGCCAATACTCTTGTTCACGTACAAGGTAAAGGCGTAGTTCTAAATGAACCTAGTGTAGTGGCCATTTTAAAAGATGGTGGGCAAAATAGGATTTTAGCGGTTGGGAGAGAAGCTAAAGAAATGCTTGGCAAGACGCCTGGCAATATTGTAGCTATTAGACCCATGAGAGATGGTGTTATAGCTGATTTTGATGTTACTCAAGAAATGATAAAGCGTTTTATTCTTAAAGCTACCAACAGAAGCATGATGGTGAGAGGTCGTTTATTGATCTCTGTGCCTGCAGAAATTACTTCTATTGAGCAAAAAGCAGTGCGAGAAGCGGCTTTAGGCGCTGGTATGCGTGAAGTTTACTTAATAGAACAACCTATGGCCGCAGCTGTTGGTGCTGGATTACCTGTGAGAGAAGCACGTGGTTCCATGATCATTGATATTGGTGGGGGAACCACTGACGTTGCAGTTATTTCTTTGTGTGGCTTAGTAGCCTCGCAAACTTTACGTGTTGCGGGCGATAAAATGGATGAATCCATTGTTAATTTTGTGCGTAAAAGACACAATATTTTAATCGGTGAGCGTACTGCTGAACTTATTAAAATTAAGATAGGTTCAGCCTATACTCTAGATGAAGAGTTACAAGTTGAAGTAAAAGGTAGAGATCTAATAACTGGTGTTCCTCGTTCCATAATTGTCACTAGTGTAGAAATTAGAGAAGCCTTACAAGATAACATCAGACAGTTTGTAGCCACAACTAAATCAGTCTTAGAACTTACTCCCGCAGAACTTTGTTCAGATATTATTGAAAGAGGTATCTTTATTTGTGGTGGAGGAGCTAATATTAAAGGCCTTGATAAACTATTAGCAGAAAAGTGTGGCATTCCTGTGTATATTGCGAAAAATCCTTTGCATGCAGTAGTTGATGGCGTTGGTCAAGTTTTAGAAAACATTGATGCTTATAAGGGTTTATTATTGTGATGCATAAGCTTCGCTATTATTTTTTATTAGTAAGCTTAGCTTTTTTGATGTCTTGTTCACAAAAATTCATTGCCTTATCACGGGATGAACAAGCCAATACTATAGAGCAAATTAATAAAGCTAATTCTCAAATAACTCAACTAAAAGCTTCAATAGATATAAGAGCCACTGGTTTTTTAGGACATTTTTTCCACGAACAAGCTGATATTATCGTTCAAGAGCCGCAAAATTTATTATTTTTTGTTAAATCTTTTATAGGCCCTCCCAGTGTTATAGTTGCTTCCAACGATTCTTTTGTAACTATGTATGATTTTAGTCTTAGTGGAGAAAATAACTATACTAGTATTGATTATAATAAAAATACTTTTTTTACACTTTTTGAAACTAAAATTTATCCAAAAATATTGATTGAATTAATGCTGAATAAAGTATTATTGTCAGGTATACAGAATTTACAGACTTATAAAGACAAAAATTTGTATAAAATAACTGGCACAAGAGAGCAAGCCTGGCAAATTTCTTTTTATTTTGATGAGCATACGCAGCATATCACAGCAATTAATTGGAATAATCAAGCTTTGGAGTTGCAATATAATGCAACCTATAAAAATTTTACTAACATAAATGGGATTTATTTTCCTAAAGAAATGGTTTTTAGCATCAAGGATAAATCTAGAGAAACTAATTTTAAGTTTTTGATCAATGAAGTACTGTTAAATGGTGCTCATGAAGATAAAGAAATTTTTTATCTTAAGCCGCCAAAATAGATTTTTAGGGTAGTTATGAACGAAAACCAAGACTTGCTTACTATCAACGATCTGGTGGTTGAATTTGCTACTGAAGATGGAATTATTAGAGCACTGGATAAAACTTGCTTAAGTTTAAAAAAAGGTGAAACTTTGGGCCTGGTGGGCGAATCAGGGTGTGGTAAAAGTGTTACTGCCTTAAGCATTATGCGTTTAATTTCTAAACCTGTAGGCAAAATCGCCAATGGTCAGATTTATTTTCATGGAGAAGATTTACTAACTTTGCCCGAGCATTTAATAAGAAAAATTCGTGGTAATAAAGTAGCCATGATTTTTCAAGAACCCATGACATCACTAAATCCTGTATTTACTATAGGCGACCAAATCATGGAAGTTTTAAGGCTTCATCAAGGCTTAAGTAAAAAAGAAGCTTTGCAAAAAGCTATTGAAATGCTTGATTTAGTAGGTATCGCTTCAGCCAGTACAAGAGTTGATAATTATCCACATCAATTATCAGGTGGTATGCGCCAGCGAGTTATGATCGCTATGGCATTATCATGTAATCCTGATCTACTGATTGCTGACGAACCTACTACGGCCCTTGATGTTACTATTCAAGCTCAAATAATGGATTTAATGAAAAGCCTTCAGCAAAAATTAAATATGAGTATATTATTAATAACTCATGATTTAGGTGTGGTAGCTGAAATGTGTGATAGAGTAGCGGTTATGTATGCTGGCCAAATAGTAGAAGAAGCGAGCATTACTGATTTATTTTTTAAACCAAAGCACCCTTACACTATAGGCTTATTAAACTCCATTCCTGGCTATTATAAAGGTGAAGTGGTTTTGGGTATTGATAAAAAGCCTAGGTTAAAAGCTATTCCTGGCATGGTTCCAAACCTTCTTAACATTGGTCCTGGATGTAGATTTTATGAGCGTTGCTCTAATAGACAAGATAGTTGTTTAAAAGCAAATATAAATTTAGATAACTTAAATAATCATACCTATCGTTGCTTGTACCCTCAAGGAAAAATTTAGATGAGCGCATTGCTTGAAATTAATGGACTAAAACAGCATTTTATTCAAACATCAGGTTTTATAAAAAAACACACTAGCATTATCAAAGCCCTTGATGGAGTTGATTTTCATATTGATGAAGGTGAAACTTTGGGACTGGTTGGTGAGTCAGGTTGTGGGAAATCTACCTTAGGTAGAACTATTTTGCGTTTGATCGAACCAGGTGAAGGCCAAATAAAGTTTATGGGACAGGATATAACTCATATTGGCAAATCAGAAATGAGAGCTTTGCGTCAAAAAATGCAAATTATTTTTCAAGATCCTTTTGCCTCGCTTAATCCTCGCATGAGCGTTGGAAGTATTATTGAAGAAGCGATGATTATCCATAAAATAGGCAAAGATCCTAAAGAGCGGCAAGAAAAAATTCTAGATCTTTTATCAGTAGTAGGCTTACGAAAAGAATCTCTTTATCGCTACCCACACGAATTTTCAGGTGGCCAACGACAACGTATTGGCATTGCTAGAGCACTGGCTGTTAATCCAAAATTTATTGTTTGTGATGAACCTATTTCTGCCCTAGATGTTTCTATTCAGGCTCAAATAATTAATTTAATGCAGGATTTGCAATATAACTTGGGCTTAACGTATTTGTTTATTGCCCATGACTTGCACGTTGTAAAACATATAGCCTCGCGTATTGCCGTTATGTATTTAGGAAATATTGTAGAAATAGGAGATGCACAAGCTGTTTTTAGTGCTCCTAAACATCCTTATACACAAGCTTTATTAAGTTCTGTGCCCAGCCCCATGCCAAAAGAAGGCAAAAAAAGTAATCGAATATTACTTTCAGGCGAGGTACCAAGCCCCATTAATCCACCCAGTGGCTGTAAGTTTCATACGCGATGCAGGCACGTGATGCCCAAATGCAAAGTAGAAGTTCCTAAATTTATTGAACTTAATAAGCAAAAAGCTGCCTGCTTTTTATACGAATAATCTAAAGTTTTTCTAAAAAAACAGTTTTTCACATAAAGCCTCTTTGCGAGCTGAGGTATCCCCACGAACTAAAGTCTGGGGAGAAAAAAATTCGTGGGGAATGCTCAGTTTGCGAGCGGGAATTTGCTGTGTACTCACAATTTTTTCATGAAAATATTACTATTATAATAAGATTTTCATAGATTTTGATAAGTGGCTGATTTATCTCAGAATTCTTCCAACGAGCAAACTTTAATATTATCTCTCAACAAGTAATTAGTTTTTCCCGGATAAATAATATTTAGTTCATCAAGTTTTAATAGTTCCATGGCCAAATGCATAGATTTACTCATGGTGGGAGCTTCGTTGTATTTTATTTCAAAACCAATTTTTTTATTGTTTATAAACACTAAGAGATCAAGTTCAGCTTGTGCATGAACGCCCCAAAAAAAACATTGTTCAGGCGGAAGTCCAAGCTTTTTAATAACTTCTTCTATAGCAAACCCTTCCCACGATGCTCCAAGTTTTGGATGAAAATATAAATCTTCTTCGCTAGATATTTTAAGTAAAGCGTGAAAGATACCAGAATCTCTAAAAAATATTTTTGGCGATTTAATTTGCCGTTTATGAATATTTTCAAACCAAGGTAAAAGCTGTCTTATCATAAAAGTTCCAGTAAGTATGGAAAGATAGTTATTAATGGCCGTATGAGATACTACCAAAGAAACTCCTAGCTCTGACACATTTAAAATATTTCCATGGCAATGGGCTAACATCATAAAAAATCGCCTGATTTGCATAGGAGGTACATGAAAACCCAAACTTGGTATGTCTTGCTCTAAAAACGTAGTTATATAAGAATCTCTCCAAGCAAGGCTAACGCTATCATTTTTAGCTAAGAATGACTGAGGAAACCCCCCTCGAAGCCATAGCTTTTTCATCTCTCCTGTTTCAAACAAACAAAATGGAGTTAGTTCTAAATATGATATTCTTCCTGCCAAAGTTTCTGATGATTGTCTTATTAGCTCACGAGAGGCACTACCTAAAAGCAAAAATTTTTGTCTGCGTTCTTTCTGGTCTATTAATACTCTTAAAATTAAAAAAAGTTCTGGTCTTCTTTGAATTTCATCAATGACTATTAAATCATATTCTTTATCCAAAGCCAGCATTGGTGATTCAAGCTTCGCTAAATGCACCGGATTTTCTAAGTCTAAAAACAAAATATTTTTAAAAGATTGGGCATATGTTTTTGCTAAAGTAGTTTTTCCACATTGCCTAGGCCCTAACAAAGCTACTGCTGGGTTAACTTCAAAGGCTTGTTTAATTTTATGTAAATATTCATCTCTTTTCATGATTATAGTTTTTCATGAAAATATTACTATTACAATAAGATTTTCATAGATTTTGATAAGTTCTTGATCTATATGATAATTATTGGCTAGAGTAAGGTTTTTAGCCTGCTCTTGATAATCCCATTCCAAAGGAATAGTATGCACCTAACTGCAAATTAGTGAGGTGGTCAGCTATGATAGTCGAAAAAATCGCTAATGAAGCCAGCATATTCTTATTAAAAAAATTATGGCGTTTTGCCGAAGAAAAAAAAAGTAAAATAGTTTTATATATCAGTATGCTGCTTATAGCAAATAGCATTATGCTTTTAGGTCCAGTTATCTTTGGTATTTTTATTGGTGAAATACAAAAAAATGGTCTTAGTTTAAATAATATTTGGTATTTATTATTCTTATTATTAGCTATGTTTTTAAAAGAATTTTTCTTTTGGATGTTGCATGGGCCTGCAAGAGTGATAGAACGAATGGTCGCTTTTAGTGCCATGCTTAATTATCGCAAGTATCTCTTGGGTGGACTTTTAGACCTAAGGCTATCGTGGCATAATGAACATGATTCAGGTAGCACTATCGATAAGGTAGATAAAGCAGCAAAAGGCCTTTTTGAGTTTGCTGAAAATGTCTATCAAATAGTGGAAATAGTGGTAAAGCTCATAGGAACTTCCTTAGTTCTGTTTTTATTTTCCAAAACTATAGGAACGGCGGTTTTTATTTGTGGGGTTCTTTCTTTACTTATAATATTGCAATTTGATAAACGCTTAATTCCACAGTACAAAACTCTTAATAAGTTTAGTAATAAAGCTTCAGCTGCTATTTTTGATGCATTATCAAACATTACCACAGTTAAAATACTTCATATAGAAAAGTCAGTTTTAGCAGGGGTGCTTGATCGATATGCTGCACCACGTCCAGTGTATAAGTCAAATGTTGTTCTTAATGAAGCAAAATGGTTCACTGGTATTATGCTATTTCAAGCCATAGCTTTTATTCCTTTGGGTATTTATATTTATTATCATGCGCATTTGGGTTTAGAAGTAGATGTTGGTGTATTGGCAACCTTATTTTCTTATTTAGTTGAACTTATATTTGTATTTTATCGATTTGGAAATTTTTATGAGCAAGTTACTGTATATAAAAATCGTGTTGTGAATGCTGAATCTATTGAAAAAGCTTTTTTAACCAAAGATAGCTTAATAAGGGCAGAGAGCAAGGATGCTTGGAAGAACTTGTGCATTCAAGATTTATCATTTAGCTACCATAACAAAGCAGACTTATTAAACCTCAATAAAATTTCCTTTCATATGAGGTATGGTGAGCGAGTAGCTATTATTGGTGAATCTGGTTCAGGAAAAACTACTTTTTTAAAAGTGCTTCATGGTATGTATCCAGCTGCTTGTGGAGTTTTAGTATTAGACCATAAAGATCCTATTGTTACTTCATTTGCAGATATTGATCTAAAAACTATGTTGGTGCCACAAGAACCAGAAATTTTTTCATCTACTATTCGAGAAAATATTACTCTTGGCCTTGATTATGATGATGAGGTAGTTTTGCAGGCAGCTAAGTTAGCCGCTTTTGATACTATAATTAAACAACTTCCTAATGGCCTTGATTCAGTAGTCAACGAAAAAGGTGTGAATTTATCAGGAGGGCAAAAACAACGTCTAGCTTTAACTCGCGCTTTACTTTTTTCTAAAAATAAAGAGCTGATACTTCTTGATGAATCCACAAGTTCTGTTGATCCAGAAAACGAATATGAGATTTACCAGAATATTTGGGAAGCTTTTAGCGATAAAAGCATTATTGCCTCAATTCACAAAATGAATTTACTTAAGCTTTTTGATCGCATTATTATGTTTGAAAATGGTTGCATTATTGATGAGGGTAGCTTTAACGAGCTTCTTGAAAAAAATAAAAATTTTAAAACCATGTGGGATGATTTTGTTGCTAAGTCTTAGGCTATGAGTCTAGTTTATATAAAAAATTATTATTATTCTTGATTTTACTCATCACATTGAGTAAAATTACTCAATGCATTGAGCAATTTTACTCAATATTAAATGGCTATCATTATGAAAAATATAGTATTTTGCAGAAAAATATCCAATATTTTGCTGGAAAGACTCCAAGAAAATAGAAAATTTGTACAGGTTTTAGTAGATGTGTTGAAGTAAAAAGCAATATGCAAAAAACTGCTTTACCTGGAATTGATAAATTTTTATCTCATTATCCTCATGCACGAGCATTGCTTGTAGGCGCACAAGGAATAAGCATAGAATCATTTTTGCTAACGCCATTAATAAATGGGTTTGATTGATATGAATAATCAGAATTCTTCTAAAGAAACCTCTAGCTCTGACACATTAAAATATTATACTTGGCATATTGATTATGACGATGAGGTAGTTTTGCAGGCAGCTAAGTTAGCTGCTTTTGATACTATAATTAAACAACTTCCTAAACATTTGGGAAGCTTTTAGCGATAAAAGCATTATTGCCTCAATTCACAAAATGAATTTACTTAAGCTTTTTGATCGCGTTATTGATGAGGGTAGTCTTAAGGAGCTTCTTGAGAAAAATAAAAATTTTAAAACTATGTGGGATGACTTTGTTGCTCAGTCTTAGCTTTTAAATATTAAATAATTTAATTAAACTATCTTTCATTTTTTTTGTTATTTAGTTATAGTGCGTTGATTTTTTTATCAAAAAGGAATTTATGAATAAGTTTTTACTATGTATATTTATTGTTTTTACTTTGTATTCTAAAATTGGTTTATCGAAAGAAATACTAATAAAAGGTCTCTTTACAAATATCAATGAGCTTTATGAGATTATAAAAGACTTGAATACTGAGAAAGAAGGGCCAAAAGACCAATTTGTTTTTGAAATTTCCTCAGAGCTTAAAAATGAATTAAAAATTCAACGTAATAAAAGAAAGGATACAAAACATACATCTGGTTATATTGTGAATACAGAAAATAAACAAATATGTTTGCAGTATAAAAAATTGAACAAGAATCATAATATTTATGTAACAAGAATGGTTTTAAAAAAATTAAAAAAGCACTTAAAAGAAATTAACAACTCAAAAGTTCCGTATGAAAAAGCTTCAGAAGCCTTACCACCACCAGATTTTGTTTCAGACTCTAGTTCTGATACAGAGGAGGAAGACACTCCTGTTGAACAAGAAGGTTCAGGAAATCTAAATCTTTCAAAAAACACTAATGTTAAACAAGAAGGTTCGGAAAATCTAACAAAAGACACTGTAATCAGTTTAGGAAAACGAGATAAGCTTTCAGCAGTAAGTTATGAGCTATATAGTATTATACATAATGAAAATAAAATTGAAAAAATTAATGAATTTAATGGAAAAGATTTAAACTTTGATAAATGTTTAAAATACTTCATAGATGGCGAGACATTGGTTGTAGAAGATGAAAAAGTATATAAAATTGATAAAAATGGAAGTAAAACGCTTTTTTATGATTTAAAAGATTCAAATTATATTGATATGTCTTATGATGCTGTCCTAGATAGAGTCTGTATTTTAACTCATTCTTTGGCTGGAAAAAAGGTTCCTAAAATTTTTTATTATGAAGGAATAAGCACGCTAAAGACTTCAAAAGATAAATATTATTGTGTTGTCCTAACTAATGAAGCAGAAGTTGAAAAAAAATATGCTTTTACGTCTCCTTTGTTAAAAATACTTAGTTGTCAAAATGGGAAATATCTTTTACTTGGTGAATCGCTGTAACTACTGCATGCCTTTTACTCCCGAGATATTAGATGAAAAGGTTAGTACATAAAAGTTTATTTTTGCTAATAATAAGTCTAAATGCTTGTACGCCTATAGTATCTAGTAACCCATATGGTGCTAATTCTACATTTGCACCACCTATATCTAATTTTTCTGTTAAGCCTACTAATCCTCTTGATGAAGCATCTCTTAATCAACTAAAAGCTTTTAGTCAAAATAACCATCAGAAAAAGTCTTTTTCATCATTAACAGAGGATAAAAAGCAGAAAACTAAAGAAATATTAACCGATTATTTTGTTAAAAATATTGATTTTGCTCAAGCCAAAATAATATTAGATACTTATTTAAACACTATAGAAGACGCTGAAGAAAAAAAAGATATTTTTCAGCAGATTAGCTTTTTAAAAACTTTTGATGAGAAAAAATTTAAAGAAAGTGTTAATAAAGAAATAAGTAATACCTTAGATATTTTTAAAACACCATTAGAAAATTATGAATATTTAGAAAATGACATAAAACAAATAAATAAATTACTTTATTATCTTTCTTTTAAGAATAAAGTTACTACTTTAGAAACCTATAATGTTTTAAAAAAAACCAAATTAGAGCAAGCTCAATATCTTAAGCTAGACTCATCTATTGTTAGTCCCTTAAAAAATGGTGCTAAGGCTGAACAAATAAAAATAAATTACTTAGGTAAGAAGGAAATTGTTGCTGATGTAATCAATGAAAAAATCGCTTATAAACTTATGTTAGAAGTGTTTGAAAAAGCTTTAGTTCTTCCTAATTTAGCAGCACTACTTAAGAGCAATCCTCATATGAGGGAAGAAGAGCTTAATAATTTAGAAATAGATAGAATCCCACTTGGCAAAGACTATTTGAAAAAAATAAAAAAAGAACTGAAAAAAAAATCAGATCCAGAAGACTATGTAATTTCATTAAAACTTATAGACCATGAAAACAATAAAGTAGATACTGTGGAGTTAATAGAAAAATTTATTGATAAAGAGTATGCCAAAGAAGAGTTAAGTAAATTCCAAATAAGTATAAATTTTTCAAGTTTTTTAGGAATAATATTTGAAGGAGAATATTTTGAAAGTAATAAAGTATTTAGTATATTAAAAAAATTGAAAGATCCAAAAGCTTATGTGAGTGTGACTGAAAAAGAACAGTTTGACTTTAGAGACGAATTAGGAAAAAAATTTGCTTTTTTTAGCAACAAAAATGCTGAATTAGTTAAAATTTTAAAGAGTATTATTGATATAGAAATAATAAATAATAATATTATTTATTATAAATCAAAAAAAATTGGTGCATTAAATAATTTTGCTAAAAGTCTTATTTCTTATTTACTTAATACTTATTCTGATTTAGCTATAGAAGAAATACGTAAAAAAGCTTTACTCATAGCAGAAGAAATCAAGACCAAAAATAGCTTTGCAGCCATGAGGCATGAAGCCCAAGAGATTATAAAAGATTTTATGGAAGATTAGTTTTAAAAGGCCAATTATGAAATTATATATAGCCAGTGATCATGCAGGTTTTGAGTTAAAAGCTTATTTAAAAGCGAATATTAAAAGTGTTGAGTGGCAAGATTTGGGCTGTGATAATGCTGATCCTGTTGATTATCCTGATTATGCAGCAGACTTAGCCAGACATGTAGTAAGTGGCCATGTAAAAGGCATTATGATTTGTGGTAGTGGCGTAGGTGCTAGCATTGCAGCCAATAAGATTAGAGGTGCTCGTGCAAGTGTATGCCATGATCTTTATTCGGCCAAACAAGGCGTTGAGCATGATGATATGAATATTTTAGTCTTAGGCGGCCGAGTTATTGATAAAAGCTTAGCACTAAATATTGCTAAAGCTTTTATGGAAGCACAATTTTCACAAGAAGAGCGACACGTAAGGCGATTAAATAAAATATTAGCACTTGAGAAAAAATAATATTTATCTTACATATGCTTGCATGAAAAATAATCTTTTGATCGATGTAAAAAATTTGGGTCAGTCTTTATGGCTGGATTTTATTTCTTCTAAGTTACTTACTTCTGGTGAGCTTGATGAGCTTATAGAAGATGGTTTAATGGGGCTTACTTCTAATCCAGCTATTTTTGAACAGGCTATTAGTAAAACCAATGACTATGATGACAATATTTTAGCTCTAAAAGAGCAGGGCTGTATTGATCCTAAGCTTATTTATGAAGCTCTAGCCATAGATGATATTAAAAAAGCTTGTGACAAATTTGCTCATGTTTATGAACAAACTAATAAGACTGATGGGTTTGTAAGCTTAGAACTTGATCCAAGCTTAGCTTTTGATGTTGCAGGTAGTGTAGCAGAAGCAAAAAAATTACATAAAAGTATCAATAGAAAAAATTTAATGATCAAAGTACCAGCAACACCAGAAGGTATGAAAGTTATTTATGAACTAATTTTATTGGGCATGAACGTAAATGTGACGTTATTGTTTAGCGTAGAAGCCTATAAAAATGCTAACAAAGCCTATATAGATGCTATTAAAGAAAGGGTTAAAAAAGGCTTAGAAATTGCTCATATTAACAGTGTAGCAAGCTTTTTTTTAAGTCGTATTGATACTAAGGCTGATAAATTTATAAAAACCAAAGGTAAGCTTGCCTTAATGAACGCTAAAAAAGCTTATTTAGAGTTTATGAATTTTTATGACCAAACTGAAATTAAAGAATTATTAAACAAGGGCCTTAATCCCCAAAGACTTTTGTGGGCAAGCACTTCTACTAAAAATCCTGAGTATGATGACCTTTTGTACGTACAAAACTTAATAGGCAAACATACTGTAAATACTATTCCTCCAAGTACTTTGAAAATCTTTATGCAAAAAGGTAGCGCTTGCATGAGTGTGCTTGATGATAGTGAAAAAATAGTAGATTTTTTTAAAGATTTAGAAAAACAAGGCATAAATATTGATCGTATAACCGACGAGTTATTAGACGAAGGCTTAGATATTTTTAAAAAGGCATTTATGAACTTATTAGAATCAGTTAAACTCAAGGCCTTAAGCCTTCAAAAAAAAAACTAAATAATGAGCTTTATTTAACACAGCTTGATGATTTTACCCATCAAAAGGCTGTTTTTAGACTGTGGTCAAAAGATGAATCTTTATTTGGTTATAAAAACCTCATGATGGATTGGCTATTTGAACCACAAAGTATGCTAGAAAATCTTGATAATTTGATAATTAAAATTAAAGAAGTACTAGCTCATAATTTTAGCCATGTAGTTTTATTAGGCATGGGAGGCTCAAGTCTTGCTCCTTATGTTTTTAATGAAGTGTTTGAAAAGAATTCTAATTACCCTAAATTTTTTGTACTTGATTCCATTCATCCTCACGAAATACTCACTATACAAGCTCAAATAGATATTAAAAATACGCTGTTTATTGTTTCTTCTAAGTCAGGTTCAAGCCTTGAACCCAATGTTTTATACAATTATTTTATAGAAGAAATGCAAAAAGCTAATGTTAAAGATATTTATAAACATTTTTTGGCTATTACTGATCCAGTAACTTCTCTTGAACAAGAATCAATGGAAAAAGGGTTTTTATTAAGTGTTTTTGGTAAGCCCAATATTGGGGGCAGATTTTCTGCCTGTTCAGTATTTGGGCTAGTGCCCTTATTACTTATGGGGCATGATGCTAAAACGCTTTTGCAACATGCTGTCACTATGGTCAATGAATGTGCCCCAAGTGTTTTGCCTAAAGATAATCCAGGTTTTTTACTGGGTACTTTTTTAGGAACTAACGCGAAATTAGGTTGTGATAAACTTAAAATCTATGTATCAAAAAGCCTAAAACCTTTTGGCATGTGGCTTGAACAACTTATTGCTGAATCATTAGGTAAACAAGGTTTGGGAATTGTGCCTGTAGTATCTGATGATTTTATAGAAAAACCTGATGTCATGCATTGTTTTATTGAGCTTCATGGCGAAAAGATTAGTAATGCTCAGGATACTAGCTCAAGCATAGTTCTAAACCTACAAAATAAACAAGAACTTATGGCACATATGTTCTTATGGCAAATAGCAGTGAGTGTGGCAGGAATTATACTTGGCATAAATCCATTTGATCAGCCTGACGTGGAACTTAGTAAAATTTTAGCTAAAAAAGCTTTAAGTGATGGGCAAGATAATTTAAAAGCCCACTTTATTGAAGATAATTTAAAAATATATTCAAGCAATAACTTAAATTTACACGATTTTATTAAACCAATTAAATCTAGTGATTATTGTGCCATTTTATCTTTTTTACATGAAGGTAATAAAGAGTTTTTGCTAGACTTAAAAAAATCTTTAACAAATACTAAAGCAGAAGTTTTGTGTCAAACTGGTCCACGATATTTACATAGCACGGGGCAATTATTTAAAGGGGGAGGCAATAATTCTCATTTTATATTGTTAACTTCTTTCTATGAACAAGATTTGATGCTCAATAATAAATTTTCTTTTGCTAAAGCTCATTTTAGTCAAGCTATGGGTGATTTTATGGCTTTATCTCAAAAAGGCAAAAATATTGTATGGATAGATATTTTATCAAATCAAGGTTTTGCTGATTTAATTTATAGGATAAAAAATATATGCGATTAGGGATGATTGGTCTTGGTAAAATGGGTTTGAATATGTCACGCCGTTTAATTAAGGATGGGCATGAAATTTTTGCTTATGATGCTTTGCTTAGTGCCAGAGAAGCCGCTGCTAGCTATGGTATTAAAACTTTTGAAAGCATAGCGAGTATGACTGAAGGTTTAGGACCTAAAAAAATAGTTTGGATAATGTTGCCAGATACTATTGTAGAGCAAGTTTGTAATGAACTTAAATTGCTTCTCAAAAAAGAAGACATAGTTATTGATGGTGGTAATTGTCATTTTGAAGAGTCCATTAAAAAATTTAATAGTTTTGCTACTATGGGCATAGAGTTTATGGATGTTGGAGTAAGTGGCGGTGTATTTGGGCTAGAACGAGGCTATTGTTTAATGATTGGTGGTAATAAACATACTTTTGATTATCTCAAACCCATATTTAAGTCTCTAAGTCCTCTAGGCAACCCTACAGAAGGTTTTTTATACTGCGGTAAAAGTGGTGCAGGACATTATGTAAAAATGATTCATAATGCCATTGAATATGGCTTGATGCAATCATACGCAGAAGGCTTTGAAATGCTTGTTAATGCTAATAAAGAGCACTTAGCTCATGAACAACGCTATGACTTTGATATTAAAGAAATAGCCCAAGTTTGGCGCTATGGATCTGTGGTATCTTCTTGGTTGCTTGACTTAATTAGCTCGGCTTTGCATAAAGATGAAAAGCTTGCAAGCTTTAGTGGTAACGTGGCTGATTCAGGAGAAGGCAGATGGGCCTTAATAGAAGCAATAAAGCAAAATACTCCAGCTGGTAATCTAGCCAATTCTTTATTTGCTCGTTTTAGATCAAGGCAAGATTCTTCAGTAGCCAATAAAATTTTATCAGCTTTACGAGCAGAGTTTGGTGGTCATAAAGAAACAAAAGGTAAATAGATGATAAGCAATGTAGATTCTTATTCACAAAATAAAGCAAAGCCAGCTAAAGATTGTATTATGGTAATTTTTGGTGCTGGAGGAGACTTAACTTCTAGGCTTTTATTGCCTACTATTTGTCATTTAGGTGCAGAAGATTTACTAAGTAATAATTTTAAAATTTTAGGCGTGGCTGGGCTAGATTACACTGATGAGACTTTTAAAGAATATTTATTAAAAGATATTGCGCAAAAAGTTAATGATCCAAAAGCTGCAGAGTATGCTGAAAAATTAAGTAGTAATGTGCACTATATTAAAGGTAGATTTGAAGATAATGATCTTTTTATTACTTTAAAGAAACGCCTTGAGGCAATGGCCAAAGAAGAACATGCCAGTAAAAATATTATTTTTTATTTAGCAATTCCTCCACAAATGTTTTTTACTGTGATTAAAAATCTTCATGCCCATGGTTTATTTGAAGAAAGCGAAAATTGTTTTAGAAGAGTAATTATAGAAAAACCTTTTGGGCATGACTTAGAATCAGCTATTGCTCTTAATGAAGCTATTTTAGGATTAATTAAAGAACAACAAATATTTCGCATAGACCATTATTTAGGTAAAGAAACTGTTCAAAATTTATTAGCTTTTAGGTTCGCCAATGGTATTTTTGAGCCTATTTGGGATCGCCGCTATATTGACCATATACAAATAACTGTTGCAGAAAGTGCAGGGGTTGCTAAGCGAGGAAATTATTACGATTTTGCAGGAGCCTTAAAAGATATGGTTCCTAATCATGTATTTCAGCTTTTAAGTTTAATCGCTATGGAGCCTCCCGTATCGTTTGAGTCAAGGGCTGTACGAGATGAAAAAGCGAAACTTTTGCGCTCTATTCAATGTTTTACTCCAGAAGATGTGTTGCAAAATACCGTAAGAGGGCAATACGATGAGTATCGAGCAGAAGATAAAGTTAATCCTGAATCTTTTACACCTACCTATGTGGCTATGAAACTTTTGATCAATAACTGGCGATGGGCGGATGTGCCGTTTTATATTCGTACTGGTAAGCGCTTAAAAAAACGGGTAACCGAAATAGCTATACAGTTTAGGCGTGCTCCATCTATGATGTTTCAACAAACTCAAACTGAAGAGCTAGAAGCTAACTTACTAATTCTACATATTCAGCCCGAAGAAGGTATATCCTTGAGATTTGGTGCAAAAGTACCAGGTCCAATGGTTAAAATTGGAAATGTTGATATGCGCTTTAAATACAAAGATTATTTTGGCCTAAAACCAGGAACAGGGTATGAAACTTTATTATATGACTGCATGATGGGTGATGCTACTCTTTATCAGCGAGCAGATATGGTTGAATCAGGATGGCGTGTTGTGCAACCCATACTTGATGTTTGGGATGCTTTGAAACCAAAAAATTTTCCTAATTACAAATCAGGCAGCAGTGGCCCTAAAGAAGCAGATTTATTGCTTATGAAAGATGGCCGCTCTTGGCGTAGCATGGAATAATATAAATATGGAAATAAAAAAATTTATTGAGCTAGCAGACTTATTTGCTGCTGCAGCACAAGATTTTTTAATAAAAGCTAGGCAGAGTTTAGCTGAAAAAGATTATTTTGATGTAGCCCTTTTAGGGGGCAGCAGTGCTTTGGGTCTATTTAAGGCCATAAACCAACTAACTATACCCAATAAGCATAAAATTAGGTTTTTTTTTAGTGATGAACGGGCTGTTGCTATAACAGATGATAAAAGCAATGCTAAAACTGCCCTAAGTAATTTAAATTTTGATAAAAATCAGTTTTTTTGTATGTATGACGAAAATTTAGGGCTTGAATTATCGGTTAAGGCTTATGAAGACTTGCTTAAAAATAACTTACTTAAAGATAAATCAGGAGTTCCAATTTTTGACTTGATTTATTTAGGAATAGGCACCGATGGCCATACTGCTTCACTCTTTCCTAATAGTGATTTACTAGACAATAAAACTGATTTAGTGGCAAGTTTTGCTCATAAAGATATTTTATGTGAAAGAATTACTCTTTGCCCAAGAATTATTTATGCAGCTAAAAGTATAGCTTTTATAGCCTATGGTGAAGATAAAAAAAATATTTTAAATAATATAATAAATAATTATTCTGAATCTTTTAATTATCCTGCTAAAAGAATTATAGACAGTGCTTTATCTGAAATTAAAATTTTTACTTTAAATATTTAGGGCCTATTTCACCCTATTTCTACGTGCTGTGAGCAACTCCTGAGGTATCGACACGAAAATAGCAAATCGAAATACCCATTATACGCTTTTCCCTCCCTCTCTACGTGCTCTGACTCGTTCAGAGCATCCAGAAAATTAAACTTTCCAATTTCATGAAATCAGCGAAATGTAACATTATACGTAGGTTCTACGACAGATTTTATAAAAAGAGTCTGGGAAGATCAAAACAAAATATAACGTACATACGCTTGTTTATTATGAAATTCAGGAGTTATGCATTAAGGCAGCAAAAGGAGAAAAGTGTTTTAAAAAGTGGTGTAGAGAATGGAAACTAAATTTAATCGAAGAGTTTAACCTAAGGTGACGAGATTTATATAAGGAACTTTGTTGAAAGAAATTTTTTCTGGATGCTCTGAACGAGTCAGAGCCCGTAGAGAGGGAGGGAAAAGCGTATAATGGGTATTTCGATTTGCTATTTTCGTGTCGATACCTCAGGAGCAAGTCACAGCACAGAGAATGTGCTATGTAGTTCATTCCAAACTCTTTCCATCGATATGAATAATTGGAAGCGATTCAATATCCACATCATCCAGACAACGAACATTCACAGCCCATCCATGGAAAGGCTTTGCTCCTTTTTCTATTTCAGCTGCTGTTAAATGCCTGGGTTTACGAAAAGGTAATATTCCACAAATGGAACAAAAGTAATCCTTAGCGGTATTGGAATGCCACTCATATACTCTTAAATCGTGAAGCGAGTTTTTAAGATGAAAATCTTTATCTTCCACTCGAAATATTAAAGCTCCACGTTTAGCACAAATACTACAGTTGCAAACTCTCACATGAGTAATCTCTGCTTCAATGGTAAAATTAATTTTTTTACAGTGACAGCTGCCCTGATAAATCTTTTTCATATTTTTTTTAAACCTTAAGGCTGTTGCACTAAGCTTAAAATTTTATCGATAATCTGATCAGCTTTTAGGCCTTTGGATTCAGCGTAAAAACTTAAGCCGATTCTGTGGCGCAAAATATCATAAACCACATCTTGAATATCTGATGGTGTGACAAAGTCTCTATTATTTAACCAAGCGATGCTTCTCGCACAGCGATCTAAATAAATACTAGCTCTTGGGCTTGCCCCATATTCTATTAATAAAGCTAGTTCGTCGCTATATTTTTTAGGTGTTCTTGTGGCCATAATTATTTGGATCAAATAATCTTCCAGTGAGCTATCCATGTGAATATTTAAGATCTCTTTTCGTATGGCAAAAATATCTTCTTGGGATAAAATTAGGTTTTTTAATGGCTTATTTTTATTAACTTGTTCTTGGCGACTTAGAGATAAAATCTGTTTTTCTGTAATTGCCGATGGATAATCTATTTGCACATGCATCATGAAGCGATCAAGCTGGGCTTCTGGTAAGTTAAAAGTACCTTCTTGTTCAATGGGATTTTGTGTGGCCATTACCAAAAACAATTTTGGTAACTCATAAGTTTTTTTGCCAATGGTAACTTGGCCTTCGCCCATGGCTTCTAGCAAGGCTGATTGTACTTTTGCTGAAGCTCTATTTATTTCGTCAGCAAGAATTAAATTATGAAAAACGGGCCCTTTTTGAAAATGAAATTCAGCCTTGTTTTGATCATAAATTTCTGTTCCAGTAATATCGGCTGGCATTAAATCTGGTGTAAACTGGATCCTATGAAAATCAGCTTCGATTAAATTAGATAATGCTTTAATGGATTTAGTTTTTGCGAGACCAGGCGCGCCTTCTACTAATAAATGCCCATCAGCAAAAAGGGCTAATAATAGTCTTTGAATAAGTATGGGTTGACCAAAAATAGTTTGTTCTAAATGTTGTTTAAGTTCATTGGCTTTATTTGCTAGAGTCATGTTCATTCCTCAAAGAATTTCTTTTATTAATTATTTTATCTCGTACTTTTTTTATTAATATGTTTAAATCTTTTTCATACTGAGCTTCTAAAAAATGCACTGTAATATCTTGATTAGTAGTTATAAACACAGAATCAGGTGGCATTACTTTTGCAGCGCCTTCAATAAACACAGGTATTATAGGCAAGCCAAGTTCTAAGGCAAGGTAAAAACCGCCCTTTTTAAAATCACCGATTTCATTGGTTCTGCTACGAGTACCTTCAGGGGCAATCCAAATAGAAATTCCTTGTTGTAATTTTTCTTTTGCTATTTCTAATTGTTTGATAGCTTTGGCACGGTTCTTTCTATTAATAATAATAAAGCCACCATCTAGCATGGCTTTGCCAAATACGGGTATTTTTACCAAACCTTCTTTAGCTACCATGCGTAATTTTTGAGGAACAGCTGTTAATATAGCTGGTATATCCATCCATGATTCATGATTAGATATAAACACATAGGTTTTATTTACATCAAAATTCTCTAAGCCAGTAGCATATAAAGTTGTCCCAGTAGCATCAAAATGAACTTTTGCAAAATTATTAATATGCTTTTGCGAATAATCAACGCTAGCAGGTGTGCGTAAGGCTCCTAAAACAAATTGAAAAGAAATTAAGGCAATATCACTTATTAATGAAAAAAAGTATAAAGAACTTATTTTTAGTTTTTTTAAAGCTTTAGGCTTATAGATTAATTTTTTTTCGTTCATTAATTTACCAAATTATTAGTTTGTTCTACTAAAGCTTTAGTAATACCAGCTTCAGATGCAGAATGACCTGATTGTTCAATAATAAAAAGTTTTGAGTTTGCCCAAGCTTGGTGTAATAGAAAAGCACTTACAGGTGGACAAGGCATGTCATAACGACCTTGTATTAAAACACTTTTTATATGGCTTATTTTATGAATATTTTCCAAAATCCAATTATCACTACTAAAAAAAGCATTGTTAATAAAATAATGACATTCTATACGTGCAAATGCATAGCTAAACGTTTCATCACTAAAGCTATCTATCATTTTTGTATCTTTTATTAGCTTAGAGGTAGAACCTTCCCATTTGCTCCAAGCAATAGCTGCTTTTTTCACATCTTCTGAATTAGAACTTGTAAGTCTTTTATAATAAGCTTTCACTAAATTATCTTGTTCATCTTTAGGGATTACACTTAAAAAGTCTTGCCATTCTTGAGGATAAAAAAAACTTGCACCTTCTTGATAAAACCACTTTATTTCTTGTGGTCTCACTAAAAAAATTCCTCTTAAGATCATGTTTAGCACTTTATCTGCATGAGTAATGGCATAAGCAAGAGCAAGAGTACTTCCCCACGAACCACCAAATAGATGCCAAGAATTTATGCCAAGTTTAATCCTAATTTTTTCCATATCAGCAACTAAATCTTGCGTAGTATTATTTTTAAGTTCACCAAATGGTTTTGATTTGCCGCAACCTCGTTGATCAAAGAGAATTACTCTAAATTTTTTAGGATCAAAATAACGTCTATGATCTGGGCTAATACCGCCGCCTGGGCCCCCATGAACAAAAATTATAGGAATGCCATTTTTATTGCCAACTTCTTCCACATAAATTTCGTGTGTTTCGTCGACTTTTAAAAAAAAACTATTAAATGGTTTTATGGGGTTAAATAACATAGTCATAACTTTTTACTCGTTTATAAACGCAGAATCTTTAGCTTTAGCCAAAAAAATAGTTATTATATTTCCTTGCTGTTTTATAAACAAAGCATTGGTAGCACTCAAAATATCTTGGCAAATGCTATTCATAAGCGGCTTTTGACTAGGCAAAAACTGAACTTTTATCAGCTCATGGGTATTGAGGGCTTCAATAATTTCTTTTATGACGCCGGGGGTAAGAGAATTTTTGCCAATTTGTACCACCGGTTTTAAATGGTGGGCACTTTTTTGCAAAAAACGTATAAATTCTGTTTGAGTTTTCATGATAATAAGTTAGAAAGCTTTAGCCAAAGTGTCAATATGAGGAATTTTTTATGACATTCGTTGTAACCGATAATTGTAATAAGTGCCGTTTTACGGACTGTGTTTCTGTTTGCCCTGTGGACTGCTTTTATGCTGATGGTGAGCAGGTGTATATAAATCCAGATGAGTGTATTGATTGTGGCGCTTGTGAGCCTGAATGCCCAGTAGAAGCTATTTATGATGAAGCTAATTTGCCAAAAGAAAAGGAGCATTGGTTGAGTATAAATGCTCAAAAGTCTGCGAGCTTACCTAATATTAGCCAAAAACAAGAAGCTTATCCTGGCGCGCTTGAACGCAAAGCTAGTTTAGGGTTTTAGTATTCTACCCATGAATGCACTGCTAAATCAGTTAAAAACCATGTTAGCAAAAGGCTTAAGTCTAAGTAGCAACAGCATGCTGAAGTTTGAAAGATTATTAAAGAGCCATAGAAGTGAAGGTTAATTGACCTTTCTATACCCAATTCTAGACTTATCTATCTTTTTCAGTATGTCCAAAAAGATCAACCAGACATCATCGAATAATATATTATTCATATTTTTGCTTATGTTTATCCAAGCCTTTCTAAGAGCTGTTAAGTTAAATAGAACAACAGTTTTATGAATTGAAGTAGGTAATATGGTTTGGCGAACTCTAAAAGTGGTTTCTATAGCCTCCCATAATAACTGAAAATTATTGCATTCATTATGTAAAATAACTAAATCATAAATATCTTTTGCTCTTGAACTAAATGAACCTAAACTGATCAGTGCTTCTAGCTTTTCTGAAAAAATATATTCTGGAGGATAAATCAACCATGAAACTGGTTTGTCGGTGCTAAGCAAAGATGGCATTATTTTTGCTGAAACGTTAACTTGATCAAAATAACTGTCAACTACTACATCAATATAGATTTGACTCAATTTACTTATCCCTCCTTTGGTAGGAGGAGGTTCTCCTATTTGAAATGGGATACTGAATCGTAGTCCAGGATAAGGGCTCTGTGCCAATTCGTCTATTTTAGACTCTCCATACCAAATCCCGTCGTCAAGATCGATTTTCAATGCTTCTTGAATAAGCAAAGAGCTTTCTGTCTGTGATAATCCAACTATCACAGCATCGAGATCTTTTGTAAATCTTGTAGTAATGATGGTTTTAAGTAAAACGAAACCGCCCTTAAACACTAAACTATTCGCTAGCTATTTATTTGTTGATAATCGAGCAACAGCCCGCTCAATGGCTATTATAACTCTAAGCTCATTGTAACTGAGTGATAATTCGGTTGCGGCTAGTTTTTTAAGAGCATCTGCAACGAAAACTCCTTTGCTTAAAAGGCTCATGATAACATTTCCAAATAAGGTAAAATATGTTTATTCATTCTAAGGGCAAAAGACATATCATAAATTTCTCTAACAGAAGTTTGTTTTTCTTTAATGGCTTGCTTTAAAGATTGTACGGCTATCGTCGTGCTAACTATTTGAGGATGCATAAAAATATCGATGATTGTTCTAGCTACATCGCTTATCCAAAACTGCTTTGTTTTTTTAATACCTATATCCCAATTAGGGTTGCGAAGCCTAACTAAACGCAGTTCATAACGGTGTGAAATCTTAGTATGTTCGACCATCATCCATACTTTTTTGGGAATTTCATCGGTAAGGTTAAAATAGGATAAAGCCGATAATAAACAAACTGCTGAAGGATAGCCTAACCAAATAGTATAATGCACCCATAAAATCGGACCAAAAAATTTTGATTCATCCGTTTTAAGA
>CAZBMJ010000033.1:0-23914 GCA_964493205.1 uncultured Myxococcales bacterium | reverse complement strand
TTAATTAAATCTACGACTTAATTCTCTCCACATTATATAGGGGGCTGGACAGATATAATGGCAACAACCAACTCGTTTTTATATGTGCGCAAGTCTGAAATACAAGCCGCAAAACTTTCTGTCACCTAGTACATAAAGAACCCTGATTCTGCCCAGAAGAGCAAAGTTGGTTCTGCATCAGTGCAGAGAATTTTTAGTGGATACAAAAATTTCTTAATATCTCAAGGGTTTAATTTTAATATTCTTTTACTATTATTTGTTCTTTATATTCATAGCCATCATGAGATAATAATATATTTTTATCTTCTAGTTTACTTACCAAGTGCACAGGCCTGCTCCAAATAAGACTTAAATTTTTTAGGGTTTCTTTGGCATAGGTTAAATCAAGGTCTACTCCATAATGAATATGCTCAAGTAATAATTCTGAGCGATTTTCATGATTGGCATTAACTAATTGGATACAAGGCCTGCCAAAATTAGTTAGGCTATTTAAAAGCTTTTGCTTAATTTGTCCAAAATCTCTTGATTCAATTACATACTCACTTTTTCGCTTATCATAAGAAAAACTAAATAATTTGTGTCTTTTGCAAAAATCTAGGGTTAAAAATTCGTCAATAAAAGTCAAATCAGAATAAATTTTTCGCACCTGTAAAACTTTTTCATTGCCTAAACCAGTATGTTTATCCCAAGCTTCTTTTTTATATCTATCGTCACATTGTGCATATTCTAAACCAAATTGTCCCCTGTCCCAACGCTCTTTTATATCTCTAAATAATTCTATGCCTAGCTTATAAGGGTTAAGGCTTTGAGGGCTCGTTGCCATAACACCTGAATGTCTATCAGCAAAATCTATCAAATCAGCAGGCTGTAAAATTACTTCTGTCATAAGCTTTGCATGCCAATACGACGCCCAACCCTCATTCATTATCTTTGTCATGGCTTGAGGGGCAAAGTAAGAAGCTTCTTTTTTTATAATATCTAAGATGTCCGCTTGCCAACGCTTTAAGGGAGCATGTTCTATTAAAAAACCTAAAATATCCTGTGTGGGGTTTTTTGGAAATTGTTTTTCTTTTTTTTCTTGCTCTTCTAAAAGCTTAAGTCGCTGACGTCTAATAAAAGATTCGGGATTTAGGTAATGCTCCATATATTCTTTACTATTAGGCAACCTAGCAATATTTTTTTCAATAGAATTTAATTCATCTTTAATTTCATCACTATTTTTTGTATTAGATACATACGCAGAGTTAAAGTCTATAAGGTTTTCTACAGACAAGGCACAATCAATAAAAGACTCTACTTCATTAACACAAAACCAATCCATATAGCGTCTGACTCTGGCTGCATGATTGCCCATTTCGTTGATCATTTTTTTATTAGTGTGGGCAAATGCAAAGTTATTTTTAAAAAAATCATTGTGGCCAGTCACATGACACATAACTAATTTTTGGTCCACTAAAGAATTGCTCTCTAGTAAATAAGCATAACAAGGGTCATTGTTAATAACCATTTCATAAATTTTACTTAAACCATAATCATAACTTTTTTTAAGCCTGTCATACTCCATGCCCCACTTCCAATGAGGATATCGCGTAGGGAAACCGCCATAGGCCGCCACCATATTTATTTCATCATAATCAAGGACTTCATAAATACATTCAAAAAAATCTAAGCCAAAGCCTTTGGCAGCTTTTTCTACTTGCTTTTGTAAATCTTTTAATTCTTGCGAAAGAGCTTTAGCCATGATTTATCCCTTCAGAAAATCTTTGATAGAATTATAAATAGCATCTTTATCTTTAATCTCTGATAATACTACTTTTTCATGATTTCTTAGCTGCTCTTCTAAATCTTTAATAAACTGCCCAGAACCATAAGGTGATTCCACTTGGCCATACCCAAACTGGTTCACAAGTGGCAAAATACGCTTTTTTAATAAACCAATACATAGCCTAGTATCATCTACCGACCAATTATCGCCATCAGAAAAATGAAAAGGATAAATATTCCAAGAATCACTTGGGTAATCAGCATCAATAATATCAGCACATAAGCGATAAGCAGAACTTATCATGGTACCACCTGATTCTTTAGTATGAAAAAAAGTATGGCGATCCACTTCTTTTGCTATGGCGTCATGAATTATGTAACGACATTCTAGACCATCGTAATGCCTTCTAAGCCACGTATCTATCCAAAAACTTTCTATACGGACAATTTCTTTTTGCTCATCACCCATAGAACCTGAGACATCCATCATATATAAAATAACGGCGTTAGATTGAGGCTTACTGACTTTTTTATAACTTTTGTAACGGAAATCTTCCCGAATAGGTATAATTACAGGATTATTACTATCATAAATGCCACATGAAATTTGACGTTTTAAAGCATTTTTAAAAGTCCTTTTAAAATGTCGTAAGGCATTGGGACCTGAATGATGAATACTTTTATAATTTTTAGATTCACTTACTAAATTATTACTTCCCTTTTTTATAATTTTTGGCAATTCTAGCTCTTCACCAAGCATATCAGCAAGATCAGCTAATGATACTTCAATATCAAGCATATGCTCTGCACTTTCTGAACCTGCTTTTTTATCTTCACCTTGCGCTTTTTGAGAATTACTCAAGGAATCTTGAGGCTGACCATCTCCTTGAGAAACTCCTCCTTGACTTTCATCAGAAAAACGAAAATGCGGTAAATCAATTCTAGAAATAGGCACCGATATTTTTTCGCTGCCTTGTTTAGATATAAATTCTCCATTCTTAATATAATTTTTTAAATTGCTTTTAACTAAGCCTTTTACTACATCGTTAAAGCGAGCATGATCATTATGAATTTTAAGTACCACAATCTGCTCCTAATCTTGTTTAGCATCACCACGAGCAAAGATACTGGCCACAAAGTTTAAAATATCTGTGGCACTTTCTTCGTTATAACCATAATTTTTTATTAGCCTTTGTTTAACAATATCTATTTTTTCTTGTGTTTCTCTATCAACTACATTCGAAACCACAGTCGTAAGCTTAATAGTATCTTTTTGATCTTCAAAAAGCTTTAATTCTAGGGCTTTTTGCAAACGCTCATTAGTACGATAATCAAACTTTTTGCCATCAACTGCCAAAGCGCCTATGTAATTCATGATTTCTCGACGAAAATCTTCTTTACGGCTTTCAGGAATGTCTATTTTTTCTTCCACCGATCTCATTAATCTTTCATCAGGCTCTTCATCTTGACCAGTATATTTATTTTTTACCCGTTCTTTTTGGGTATAAGCTTTAATATTATCCACATAATTACCACAAAGCTTGCCTATGGCATCTTCATCAGCCGCAATTGCTCGCTGAACTTCGTTTTTCACAATATCTTCGTATTCTTGTCTTACAACTTGCAATAAATCTAAATAACGCTTGCGTTCTTCTTCGTTAGTAATTAGTGAGTGTGTTTTTAAACCTGCTTCAAGCTCATTCATGACAATAAATGGATTTATACAGGTAGAACTCATTTCGCTCACTAAAGCATTTGAAAGTTTATCTTGAATAAATCTTGGAGAAATACCATCCATACCTTCACGCATGGCTTGTTTTCTTAGCTCTTTAACACTGTCTTCGGTAAAACCTGCTAGATTTTTGCCATCATAAAGCTTAAGTTTTTGCAATAATGTTAAATTATATCCCTTGGGAGCCTCTAGCCTGGTTAAAACTGCCCATAAAGCAGCCATACCCACAGTATGAGGAGCGATATGTTTACCCTTAATAATATGGTTATTATAATCACGCTCATAAATCCGCATTTCTTGTTTAACTTTAGTAATATAAGGAATATCAATTTTTACTGTTCTATCACGTAGAGCTTCCATATATTCGTTGGCTAATAACTTACGATACTCTGCTTCGTTAGTATGGCCAATAATAACTTCATCGATATCTGTTTGAGCAAATTTTTTAGGTTTTATTTTATGCTCTTGAGTAGCACCGAGCAAATCATATAAAAACGCTACGTCTAATTTTAAAATTTCGATAAATTCAATAATGCCTCTATTAGCCACACAAAATTCACCATCAAAATTAAAAACTCTTGGGTCTGAGTCTGAACCAAATTCAGCTATTTTACGGTAATTAATATCACCGGTAAGCTCAGTGGAATCTTGATTTTTTTCATCTTTAGGTTGAAATGTACCAATACCTACTCGATCTTTTTCGCTCAATAACAATCTATGAACTCGCACATGAGATAAAGTCTTGATCAAATCGCCTTTATAATGCTCCATTAATAATCTAAATATATAGCGACTGGTAGGATTAAGTTCACCCTTAATTTTTATGGGATATTGGTCTGATCCAAGAGCCAAATTTTCAATAGCTTTTTGTCTAATTTCTAAGGGCAATAATTTTAGAGGCTCTTCATGCAATGGGTCAAGCAATACTTCCTGGCCTCCACTTATATGTTGTAACTCTTTGCTTAAATGCCATGAAAAAGTATAAAGACGGCCCTCTTGTGTTTTTGAATAATTTTCTAAACCTTTTTTTAATAAACGAGCAATAGTTGATTTTGCAGAACCTACAGGCCCATGAAGCAAAATAACTCGTTTTTCAGTACCATATCCCAAAGCTGCACTTTTAATAACGTTAATTAAGCGCATAAGCGGAATATCTAGGCCAAAAATGGCATCTTTACCGCCATCCATGGGGTCATCAAAAAAATTATAATGAACAATACGTTTTTTAGAGTCTATGTATTCACTGCGCCCAAAAGATAAAATCATATCGTATAAGCGTATAAAAGAGGTACGAGTGATTTTTGGGTCTTGTTTAATTAAGCCTAAGTAATCGTCAAATGAACCTTCCCAATGCAGATTTTCATATTCTTTTTTATCCTGCAACGATTCAATAGTTGATAACATTGATTGTAAAAAGCCCATATTCTCCCCCAAGAATTTTTTTTTCTTTGCCTAAAACTGCATAGCAAGCTCTAGGCCCATACCAAAATCAAAACTTCTTGTTTCACCACTACCAGATAACCAATGTAAATTTTTTAAATAATCACCGTCTTCTGAATAGCTATAAACATCTTTAACCCCAAATTTATGCTGTGCAAAAACATCAGCATATAAAAAAGGTAATATTTTAACTTGGCACTTACTAGATAATAACTCACGATTTTTATCAAAATCAAAGAGTTTATTAAATTGTTTTATATTATAAGCCTCATATCTAAAAGATAACGCGGCACGATCAAGTATTTTAGCACCAACAAAAAATTTTAATTTTCTCATTTCTGGTATAAAATTATTATTGCCACTATGAGCATTTTCATACTCTATGCTAGAATAAGCTATATCATTATAAGAATAATTTAAACCGAATAAATATCCTAAACGCACATTTTTATTAAGAGGATTACTTAAAAATAAAGACTTGGTATTGTTTTTATTAGGACCAAAACTAGCAAGCTGGTTGAGTGAATATCTGTCAAGCATGTAGGTTGAATCAAAATAGCTTGGCCAATAAGAAGGTGAAAATAACCTTCCTTCTGTGCTTAGGGTAATAACTGATTTAGGATTTGAAGAAAGGTAAAAATCAATATCATTGCCTAAGTGCCAACCTGCACCGTACGATACACTTTTACTATGTATGCCACTTAATAATAATTGGGAAAAACTGCTATAAGGCCTTAAACCAAACCAATGAATAGGAACATAGCTAGATAAAAAAGTTAAAGCTAAGCCTTGAGAAACACCTTTGGAACGCTTGATCATTCTTTGTTCATGATCTAGTTCAAAAACTTCTTTTTCATCATTAATTCTAAACTTTTTAGTGTAATTAGGAGCATTATAATCAGCCGCATAGGTAACATCTAAGTTCATATCTTTAATAAAGCTTGGTACGTCTAGAGCAAAAAACGGTCTTGTAGTAAGATTTGCTCCAAACATTTGCATCTTAAAAAATGGTCCAACAAAGCTTTGCAATTGCACCACTTCCCAATTAGCATGACCACTAGCAAATAAATAATCTTGGTCATAAAGCCAGTTAGGAACCAAATCTTTTACTAATATACCTTTAGATAAACTCAGAGTTTTAGTTCTACTTAGCTCAAGAACATAGTCTAAATCAGTACTTGCCAAGCGCATATTTTGTAAAACTCTTTGTACATCAAAAAGTGACATAAAATCATTTTTCTTAGGCCTAATAAATTTATAAAAAGAAACAAAACCTCTTTTTCTTTCAAAATCCTCCCCGTGCTGTTCAAAAGAATCATAAATAGAAAATCTTAGAGGCAAACCTGCATGAATACTAAAATTTTGTGAATGCCAATAAAATTGAGGAAAAAGAGTGCCATAAGACATCTGGCCTCGTTTTTCATAAATACTTGCTAAAGAAAAATAGTGTTTATCTTTAGCCAATTCAAAGCGAGTATCAATCACAGAATTTTCTTTCTTAGTGCTCACAAAAGAATCTGAAGATGAAAAATCTTCTTCTAAAGAAATCTCATCAAACAAATCTTCTTCACTAATAGAATTATTATCGTTGGCGGATAAAGAAGCGCATACAAACATGGCTAATAGCAATAATAATTTTTTTTCCATACGTATTCCTTTATCTAATAAACTTATTAAGTTTTTCGTTAAATATAAAATTTATTTTTTTATTAAGTATTTTATCTATAAAATTATGTTCTTTATAAGAATCTTCTAATACAATATTTTTTAAAACATTTAAGGCATCTTCTTGTGCTATTTTTTCTGAAGAATTTTTAATAATTTTAGCTAGTATATAAATACCTTCTGCTTCTTTGAGAGCGCATAAAGTTTTAGCTATTTCTATTTGTAAAAAAACATCATTTTCTGTATTTGCCAATAATAATAAATCTTTTATGGCATTAGTATAATTTTGATTTCCTATTGTTTCTACGCTTAAAAACCTCACTTGATAGTCTTTGGACAATAATAATTTAGCAACATAGGGCATTAAATATTGGCTATTTTTTTCATCAATAAGTTTTAGAGCTTCTAGATTTTTTTGACTATCATCACTTGTTAAATCATTAATTAAAATTTTGGGAGTATCCATAATTAAAGCATGCTCATTGGTTTTTATATTTGAAGAAATAAAATAGTTTATTAAAAAAACAACACTAAAAAATAAAAATATAAATAATAAAAATATAAAAAATTTAGTTTTTGATGTATAAAAAGTTTTTAATAAGAATATAAACAACAAAATAAGCGCTAATATAACAACTATAGATGGTCCAGAAGGCATATCAAATTCATAGGAAAAAACTACACCTAAGACACTGGCTAGCACACCAAAAAACCATGCACAAAACAATCTATTTTTAGTAGTCTGTGCGCATAGTACACCTATTAATGACGGTATGATTAAATAACCAAATACTAACAATACACCACCAATACCCACAGAACTGGTAACGACTAAGCCAAAAGTGGCATAAAATAAAAAATCCCATAAGGCTTTATTGGGAATAGATACACCATAGGAAAGTGCAAAAAAGTTTTGGCGAAAAATAAAATGCACAAGGCCAATAAACACATATAAAAATAACGTATATAAAATTTCTTTTTGACTAACCCACAATATAGAACCAGATAAAAGCTGTCTTATTTCATCTGCTCCATGGGCTAAATTAGCACTTAATAAAATAAGTAGTGATAAAGCAGTAGCATAAATAACCCCAATAATAGCTTCATGGGGAATTAGCTTATGTTTTACTTTACTAAGAGAAATTAGTATGGCTCCTAGTAAACTAAAAATAATAGAAACTACTTTTATTAAAATGGGATGCTCATCAAAAGATAGGCCTATAAATAATCCATATACAGCTCCAAGGGCTGCTATTTGAGCCAATGCCAAATCCACAAAGATAACTTTACGAGCAAGCACATGAATACCTAAATATGCATGAATACCCACCAAAAGAATGCAGGCAACAAGGGGTAGGATCATATTTTCCATATTTAAAAGCTCTTAAATGCTTTTACTATACGATTCATCATTTCCACATAGGATTCGTTATCAGAGGCATCAGCTTGTACAAGTATAGCTTTGCCCTTAATATCAGCAGCAAGCTTGTCCATTAAACCCTTTGAGCCTGAATAATAAGTAGCAGCAATAATATTATGAATATTTTGAGTAAGTCCTTGTTCTTTAAGAGCAGCTAGATGCTTTATACTTGGAGGTATGCCTGGCTTTTCTTCTATTTGCCCAACTATGCTTATATTAAAATCATTAGCAAAATAAGAAAATACTTGATGATAGGTAAAAAAAGGAGATTTTATTTCTGCCATTTCTTTCAACCAGCCACCCATACTTAACTTTTTAGATGCTAAATAAGCATTAAGTTTTGAACCTTCTTTTAAGCGCCATAAAAAATCTGCGCTTAAAGATTTAACCAATTCTGGACCAAACATTGCTTGAGTAAGACTATTTTTAAAAGCTACATAATTTTTTTCATAAAAATCTTTATTTTTAGCGTCATTTTTTATTAAAGCATTTTTAATAGTAGTAGCTATTTTTAAAGTTTGTGCAGGACTTAACCATACATGAGGATTACCTTGAGGATGTATATCTCCTTGGCTTTTAGATAAATTATTAGGAACTTCTAACAAGGCTGTATTATTAGAAGCATTCACAAAACCACTACCAGACTCCTTAATTTTAGTATTTTGAGAAGAAGCTAATACTAATTTCGCCCAAAGCTCTAGGCCTCGTCCAATTTGAATAAACATATCTGCTTCTTGCAACTGTTTTTTAAAAGTAGGTTTTTCTCTAATAAAATGCGGGTCTTCATTAGGCAGGGTTAAAGAGCTCACTATGGCTTTTTCTTTAGCCAAATCTTGCGTAATTTTTTTAAGCACAGTCAAAGTAGTGACTATTTTTAGTGGCTTAGCTACAACTACAGCCGAAAAAATAGTATTAGCTAATAAAAATAGAAATAGAGCACTTAGAATTTTCATATTTTGTCCCCTGTTTAACGTGTTATAAAATACGGCTCACTAGGATGAGATCCCAATACAAAATTCATTGATAAAGAAAAACGATCATCACCCTTAATACTATGCAAATCTGCCATAGCATGCTCATAACCCAGACGAAAGCGTAAAAACTCACTGGTATAATAAGTAAAATATACTGAAGCAGCTGATTCCATATGATCTAGTTCTTTTGCTTTTGGAGCTATGTCATAACGTAGCCCTACAAATACTGCGGGGACTATCAAAAATTGGCTCCAGGCAAACCCTCCCATGGGCCACTTATTAACACTATTAGGATTAGCACTAAAAAATTCTGACCCTAATAAAAACACTGGATCAGCTCCATAGCCACTTGGTAAATAACTATAATGGACATCACCAGCAAGCATAACAAATGCTTTACTATGGGCCTTGCCTTGGCGAGCCACATACGCACTACTTCCTAAATCAAGCATATTGTTTTGATCAAGTTGCGTATGCCACCAAGCATGAGCATTGGCTGAAGGAACTTCTGTTGAACCTTTTTTTTGCATAGGTGAAGAGCTTCCAATGCTGCTTTCTAAGAAAAATGTCAAAGCACTGTTACTTTGCGTATTAAAAGAAAATTTATTAGAAATACCTTGATTAGCAAAACCTTCTTCACCTAAAAATACCTTAGTAGCAAGTGGATAATCTATTTGATTAAGATGATGTCTATGTATTCTGTTTGCTCTACCAATAGCTGCTTTAAATTTACCAATTTTAAGTTCAATGCCTAAAAGCCCTGTTTCTATAAGTGCCTCTTCCACATGAAGATTAAAATCATAATCAGGACCTTGTTCAATAGCCACTATTGCTTGAGCACGAGCGTAGGGGTCTATTTCTCCACTAAATTCAAACTCTAACTCACGTATAAAAAAACCATTGCCATACTGATGGCTATGATCATTATGAGACCCATGAGTATGGTTATGATTATCATGTTCATGTTTATGAGCAGCATGTTCTCTTACATAATTCCCTAATAAACTGCCTATGACTGACAAACTTGGATTAAAAGCACTGGCTCTTTCTTGTTCCGCCAAATTTTTAGTAGATTCCAAATCGCTTTTAATAGAAGCTATATCTGCTTGTACTTCGTATAATTGCTCCTCAGTAACTTTCGCATATACAGACAAACTTAACAATAAAATTACCAATACTTTTTTCATGTATTTCCTTTATTAATAGACATTATGTGAAGTTCTAAAAGCTGAGCTTTATCAACGATATTGGGAGCTTTAGTAAGCAAGTCTGTCCCTTTTTGACTTTTTGGGAAAGCTATAACATCACGAATAGAGCGAGATGAAGTTAATAACATACATAATCTATCTAATCCAAAAGCTATTCCACCATGAGGCGGCGGGCCAAATTTCATGGCATCGAGTAAAAAGCCAAATTTTTCTCTTTGATCTTGAGCACTAATTCCTAAAGCATCAAACACTTTGCATTGAAGTTCTTCTTCGTGAATTCTTATGGAACCTCCACCTGCTTCACAACCATTAATCACTAAATCATAGGCTCTAGCTTTGCAGGCAGCGGGATTAGTAGTGAGCATTGAGGCATCTGATACTTTTGGATAAGTAAATGGATGATGGGCTGCTACATAGGTATTTTTTTCTTCATCATGTTCAAACAAAGGAAAATCAGTAACCCATAAAATATTCCAATTTTTTACTGTTTGACCCTCTTCTTCTATAAGACCAAATTTTTTAGCTAAGTAAAGTCTTAAGCCTGATAATACCGTATGACAAATTTTTGGCTTACCAAATTGAAACAAGATCAAATCACCATCAACAGCATTACAAGCTTTGCTTATAGCCATGGTGTGTTCAGGGGATAAAAATTTTGCAAAAGGTGATTGAGTAAACACTGTAGTATTTTCAGACACTTTTGCTCTGGCCAAACCTAGTGAACCCATTTGTTTTACAAGCTCTTCAAGTTTATCTAATTCCGCTCTGGATAAAGCATACTGAGCATCTACTTTCATAGCTTTGATCATGCCATTTTTAGCAAGGGTTTCCTTAAAAAATGGAACATTGGCGCCATCTAGCTCTTTTAATAAACTAGTTAAGTCATAATGTCTTAAATCAAATCTAGTATCGGGCTTATCACAACCATATTTAAGCATAGCTTCATCATAGCTCATGCGTTTAAACGGCAAGGATAAATCAATATCAAGAGCAGCTTTAAAAACAGCTTTTAGCATTCCTTCAGCTACTTTAAAAACCATCTCTTCAGTGGCAAAACTCATTTCTACGTCTATTTGAGTAAATTCGGGCTGTCTATCACCACGCAAATCTTCATCTCTAAAGCATTTGGCTATTTGAAAATATCTATCAAATCCTGCCATCATAAACATTTGTTTAAAAAGTTGAGGGCTTTCGGCCAAAGCGTAAAAACTACCAGCAAAATATCTGCTTGGCACCAAAAAGTTTCTTGCTCCACCAGGCGTATATTTTACTAAGCTTGGGGTTTCTATTTCTAAAAAGTTATTAGCTGAAAAATAATTTCTTACAGCTTGCATAACTTTATGACGTAAAATAAAGTTTTTTTGTAAGCTTGGTCGGCGTAAATCAAGCACCCTATTCATTAAGCGCTTATCTTCGCTGGTATCAATAGTATCTTGTATTAAAAAAGGTAGCGCGTCACTCTTAGAAAAAATTTCTAACTCTTTAACATCTACTTCTATTTCGCCTGTACTAAGCCTATCGTTATAAGAACCGCCGTTAGATTGCCTATCTTGCACAATGCCCTTGATGCCAATACACCATTCATCTCGTAAGGCATGGGCTAGTATATGAAGACTTTCGCTTGTTTCAGGCTTAAAAACAATTTGAGTTAAGCCATAGCGATCTCGTAAGTCCACAAATCTTCTACCGCCATGGTCTCTAAGGCTTTGAACAAAGCCCATTAAAATTATTTCTTGACCTATATGTTGTTTATTGAGTTCATTACACGTATGTGTTCTTTGAATATCTAATAAGGAAGTAGACATTAATACTCCAACTATTTAAAAATATGTAATTAGCATCTTTAAAAAATGAATCAATAACTTATTTTGGATAACTCATGAAACTTACTCATATTAAAATTAGAAGCATAGAACAAAAAGATACCCAAGAAAGACATGAGTTTTTCTTAAACCTCGCAAAAGCCAAAGAAGGCATGATCAGCACCCCAGAAGAGATTGGATTTAATAGCTATGACACACAAGAGCAAATTGCCTATTTTTTAAGCATTCAAAACTCTTTGTGGCTCATAGCCGAATATGAAAATAAAATAATCGCCGAAATAGATATTATTAGGTATCAAGCACAAAAGCTTAATCACGTAGGTAAACTTACTATTGGTGTATTACCCACATTTCAATCTATGGGCCTAGGCAGTGTGTTAATGCAAAAAGCCCTAGATTGGGCAATAATAAATAATCTTAAGCGCCTTGAATTATTTGTATTTAAGTCAAATATAAAAGCACAAAATTTATATAAAAAATTTGGCTTTGTTATTGAAGGCGAAAGAAAAAATTTTATTAAACTAGATAATAATTATGAAAATGACCTACTGATGGCTAGGTATTTATGACTGTAAATCAAAATAATTTTCCCCAATCAAAATAAAAATTTTTGTTTTTACTTCTTCAGATATCCCTTTAGCATTCATTATTATTTCTCGTAATTTATTATGAGCACCACAATTAGACTCCTTAAATAATTTCCTATGAAGTTTTATTCTTCCGTCTATATCTCTTATAACTTCTTCTTCAGTTATTAAACTCATAAAAATCTTATCAGAATTTCGCAGCTCTAAATAAGCTGAAATTGGTGCTAGTATCAATGCTTCCATAGGACCATAATAAAATGGATTTTCAGGGGTTTCTTCTACTTTTAAATCTTTACAGTTATATAAATAATCTACATATTGGCTCGAAAACAAATCCTTGATTTTTTCATATTCTGGGCTAACTTTAATATATTTTGGTTCATTATAACATACGATATCATGTTCCTCTTTATCCATATCTGTATCAAGAAATCGAACAATACTTTGTTCAAGCTGTTGCAAATTTTCCTCTAAGCAAATTTCTTCTAAATCTGAATAGCGATCAAAAAGAGACAACAAATAAGAAGCATGATCTTTCTTTTCTAAATCTGCAGAATGGACAAAAAAAGACAATAAAATAGACACCTTAAATAAAATAATTTTTTTCATATTTTTTCCATTAATTTAAATTAAAATAAAATATTTTTATTAACAATAATAATAACTAAAGTAAAAATACATTACTCACATAAAAAGTAAAGAAAAAATTTTGTTAAACTAGGGCTAGGTATTTATTTTCATAGTGTGTTATTCGTCCCTAGCCCCTTTATTTTTTATTGTATCAAAAAAATTTAACAGCTTTGGTGCTAAATAAAAGACTTTGTTAAGATACAGAGCTGTCAATTCAGGATGATCTGGATATTCGTGTGCAATATGATTTCTAGCATCACACATCTCTTTCCATAATTCTGCACTTTCAATAACACCAAGGCGTTCAAGTTTATTTATTTTATCTAGCATTGTAAGATCATCTATCATTTCTTCTTTAAGAGCAAAAAATTCATTAATTAATTTCTTGCCAAGAAAATCTTGTAATTTTGCAAACCTACTCACCAATAACTCGATAAGCAATAATTGTTGTGTAGTAAAAGCGATTACTTTATGTTGATCAAAAGGAACAATAGTTTGTAATTCATTAAGTGCTAGCTTAATTCTATCTGCATGTATATCAGCAATCTTAATCATTTCGTTAAATTTATTCATACAATCCTTAATCCTTCAGCTTTCGCAACTTTATATATTGGCAATTCATATTGACGATTTAATATATTTAACACCACATCAATTTTTTGTTCACCAATTATTTATTCCAAATCCCACATAAAATCTATTTTATTTTTAATCGCTGAATCCATATTTTCTATATAAGTTTCTATATAAAGGTCTATATCACCGCCTTTTTTTCTAAATTAACTCTGGATCCAAAAAGCCATAATCTATCTTTATCTAAAAAATATTTATAAAATATAGTCTTTAATGCATTAAGATCCTTCTCTGACAATCTTACCTTTTTCTGATTTTTAATCATCTATGCCTCGCCACTAAAGAATATCTGCTAAAATACCTTTGAGAAGGCAGGGCTTAATCTCAAAAACACATATCTATTACTTGCCCGCTAGTTTTGATGTCTATGAGCGTGTGAGCAAATCTGGGCGCAGATAAAGATAAACCTTCTCGCGCAATGCCTGGACAACCATTATTAGTCCTAGCATTAGAAAACATGTAAGGATCTTTAGGGATACCTATCCAATTTCGTTCGACTTTTCCTTTATCATCTATATCTAAATGTATAAAAATAGATACTTTTTGATCTAAATCTATATATATTTTAAAAAGCATTTCAGTGTTTCTATAAGCACTGGCTGAAAAAGATGAAGCCTTATATGGTGCAATAATTTCACTAGCATAATTCCCTGCTTTATTCCAAATAGCTAGTCTTAGTTTGGAATGCTCTTTAATCTTTGAGATATCTATATTTCTAACACGGATAAATATAAAGTCTTTACTTTTAGAAGCTTGTTTGGAATTTTCTAACACTACAAGTTTTTGATTGCTATCAATACTTGCTTGTCCATAATAGTCTGATGCCACAAAATTACTTAATAAAGAAAAGCTTGCAAATAGAAAAATAAATAATAACTTAGCCATAAAAAACCCCTCTATTTTTTATAACTAATAGTTTTCTAAATATTATTTTGGTTAATTAAAATACAAAACCAATATGGCCTTGAATAAAAGGAGAAAATCCTGATAAAAAGAAGACTGGAGTAACATATTTAGGCAACGTTTTTGGAGGATTAGTATGATAAATATAATCCACACCTACTTCGCCACCAAAAGCTAAATTAAAATAAGTTACAAAAGTATACCCTGAACTTAAATTTCCTGTTAGCACAGCACTATCTTGATTAGTTTTAGATTTGTACAAATAAAATCTTTCCATTCCTATTAAAGCTGCTGTTTTTAAAAAGAAACCGTCTTGCATTGACCCACTAAAGGGAAAATACTTTATACCCACCCCACTACTGACTTTTATTTGTGAAATATCAATATCCCACAAAGGTTTAAAACCATATTTTCCGCTATACCATTCTTGTGGATCCATCTCTTTTTCTATATTAAAAGTCTTTCCTATAAGCCTAAATAAGCCGCCATAATCCATCCATTTAGCTTCAAGAGGAATCACTAAGTTTAATTTTCTATGTAACTTATACTCAAAAGCCATTTTTGCACTTAATAAATCTGGAATAACCACAGGAGTAAACAATAATGACATAGTGTTAATAGGTTTAAGTTCCACACCAACCACTACTTCATCTGCAAAAAGAGAATAATTAAAGAGGCTTAGCAAAAAAATTATTAGCCCCATTTTTTTTATAATCATTTACTCCACTCCATCAATCCACTAAATTTTAATTATATAATAGCTTTTCTAAATATTTTAATCTTTTTTTTTGTTCCAATCCCAAGGAGCACATCTATGCAATACTTCAGCAATGAACCCATATTTTTTGTCTCAGCAAAAAGAACCCCGTTTGGCACCTACTTAGGATCATTGAAAAAATTATCGGCCACTGATTTAGGACTACATGCCTCTAGCGCTGCCCTGCAAGAAGCAAATATACCACTAGACATAGTAGAACAAGTGATTTTTGGCAATGTCTTACAAACATCTAATGATGCTATTTATTTAGCCAGACATATAGCCCTAAGAAGCGAACTACCCATACATACTCCTGCCCTTACTGTGAACAGATTATGTGGCTCTGGATTTGAAGCTATTACTCAAGGTGCAAGATTAATAAAAACAAAGGAAGCTCAATGCGTGTTAGTGGGGGGAAGCGAAAGCTTAAGTCAAGCGCCATTTATTATTAGAGGGGCCAGAACGGGCATATCCTTAGGAAAAGGAGTATTAGAAGACTATTTATGGGCATCATTAACAGATTCTTTTATCAACATGCCCATGGCTATTACTGCTGAAAATTTAGCTCAAAAATATGAAATAACCCAAAATGAAGTGGATAATTATTCTTTAAGAAGCCAAAAACTCTATTCTGAGGCCTTAAATAAAAATATATTTCATGATGAAATAGCACCTATGCTAGATATTTTAGAACGTGATGAACACCCAAAACCCAATTCGTCATTAGAAGCTTTTAGTAAATTACCCAAAGTATTTAAAAAAGATGGTGTTATTCATGCTGCTAGCGCTTCTGGTATTTGTGATGGCGCGGCAGCTTTAGTTATGTGCAACGAAAGTATTGTTAAAAAATATAACTTAAAACCCTTAGGCGAGTTAGTAAACTTTAGTGTAAGTGGATGTGACCCTAAAATTATGGGTATTGGGCCAGTACCTGCTATTAGACAAGTATTAGAAAAATCCCAAAATACTATTTCAGATATGGCTATGATAGAAGTAAACGAGGCTTTTGCTCCACAAGTGCTAGCCGTACAAAAAGAGCTTTCATTACCCATAAATAAACTTAATATACACGGTGGCGGATTGGCTATTGGGCATCCATTGGCAGCTTCTGGCGCTCGCATAACTGCTCACCTATTACACACTTTAAAAAATCAACCCAATAAACTGGGATTAGGTTCTGCTTGTATTGGAGGTGGCCAAGGTATCGCTTTGATCATTAGGAGCCTGTAATGCAAGAAAAAAACTTAATCTATGATTGGAATTTATTAAACAAGCCTAAGTTAACAAGTGTTGAGCTTTGTGATGAAACCTTGCGTGATGGTATACAATCGCCTTCTATAATAGACCCACAGCTAGAGCATAAGCTAGAACTTATAACTATCATGGATAAGCTAAAAATAACTATTGCTAATATTGGACTACCTGCAGCCAGCACACGAAACTATGATGACGTTTTGAGTATTGCTAAGTTTGTCAAAAAAAATAATTTAGCCATAAAACTTAACTGTGCAGGCAGAACTTTAGTGCAAGATATAAAACCCATTGCACAAATTTCTCAAGAGGTAGGTATAGCCATAACCTGTTATTGTTTTCTAGGCTGCAGCCCTATTAGACAAATAGTGGAAGAATGGAGCCTAGATACACTGAAAAAAACCAGCGAAGAAGCTATTAATTTTGCCATAAAAGAAAATTTGCAAGTAGCTTTTGTAACAGAAGATACCACTCGCTCAGACCCAAATACCTTAAGAGAATTATTTGAAAACGCTATAAATCTAGGTGTGGAAAGATTAGTTTTATGTGACACTGTAGGGCATGCAACACCCAATGGCGTTAAAAATTTAATTGAGTTTACTCAAAATATTATTGAGTCTAATAAAAGTGATACAAAAATTGATTGGCATGGGCATAATGATAGAGGCCTAGCCTTAATCAATGCATTAGTTGCTGCTCAATTTGGTGCTCATCGAATCCATGGCACGGCCTTAGGTATTGGTGAGCGGGTGGGCAATACCTCTATTGATCAACTTATTGTCAACTTAAAAATGCTTGGGCTTTATGAACATAATGTTTTTGTATTAAAAGAGTATGTGGAAAAAGTCGCTCAATTTTGCCAAAGCCCTATTCCTTATAATTATCCAGTTTTTGGCGATGACGCTTTTAAAACGGCCACAGGCGTTCATGCAGCAGCTATTATTAAAGCGTTAAATAAAAATAATAAAATGCTTGCTGATACTGTTTACTCATCAGTAAATGCTAGCTTATTTGGTAAAGAGCAAGAAATTGGCATTGGCCCCATGAGTGGAGCTTCCAATGTTAAATATTGGCTTGCTAAAAACAATATTACTGCCACTGATGAAATAATTAACAAGATTCTTACAAGCGCTAAAGCAAGTTCGGGTATGCTTAGCGATAGCAAAATAGCGAGTATTATTGGAATTAATTAATTTATTCCCTTCCCCCTATAAAAAACACGCAGCAAAGGATGATGGCTTATGATTTAGCAGATGGTATGAATGAATTTCAAACTGCTATAGATACTAAACTGGAAGCAGCAGAGAAAAGAAAAGAAGAAATATTGGAGGGAATAAAAGAATTATTGGAAAAACATAAAGAAGCCACGAAAGAATAAAAAAACTCTTAAGAAAAGCTTATTCACTAGGTAAGTATTCTCATGAGTAAATCTGATCAGACTGAATAGTTAAAGGTCATTGCCATATGAAATATTTTTAGTATAGCTCTTCTTTGATAACTTTTTACAGCAGGGCTTTTTATGAATTTTAATGAACTGATAGGCCATATTTCTAATGAAACCTTTAGCGATGTTATTGCTATTGCACCTAGAAAAGTCAGAGAATCACTCTTTTCTCATTATGATATTAAAACCAAAGGCATGCTTACCTTATCAAAAATAAAGGACAAAAAAGAAGATCGCACAAAAAGACTGCATGAAAAACTCAAATTAGCTTCAAACCCCAAAGAACAAGGATTTTTAAAAGAATTATTTAGAAATTTTTTGTTTACCAAACGACCTATGCTTAAAGCAGCACTGGATTTTTTAGGTGTAGAAAATGACTTTGGTTTAGTTGAAGTGGAAACAGACTTTTTTAAAGAACTTAACCAAGAAAAAGTTATTGGGCTTTATAATAAATTAAAAAGCGAATTTTCAAAAGATGAAATTTTAATTTATTTAGTATTTATGGAAACTCCTTTTTTAGATAAAATTATTATTTAATTTTCTTTTTAGCATTAAGCTTCGTCTCTTTATCAACAAACTTAATGCTTGCGCTCACCTCAATAATTGAGCCAGAAATAATTTTTTTAATGAGTTTATCCGCTTCTATATTATCTAAAAATAGCCTTACTTCGTTGGCTATTAGCTGCATTACTTCTTTTTTTGTTTTATCTGCTTGGGAAATAGCTGATAAAATAACACTTTTTGGTAATTTCATTTCAAGCAAGACGTTTCTTATGCTTTCTTCCGTCATAAAAACTGCACCAACTCCACTCATTAAGGCTTTTTTAACAAAATTAGTAATTTTTTGAGAATTTTGTTTCTTAGACTTAATTTCATTATTCATATCAAGTACTTCTCCATAAAAGCCATAATAATAGAGCAAATAAGCTTACTAGTTTATTTTTAAAAGAAACGAAATTTATCTTGTCCTATACTATTAAATGGCTATGATTAGACAGAAGTTTCATATAAGGAAGTAAAAAATGGCTAATTCAATAACTCCTTCAATGCTGGTAGCGCCACCTTCTAAGTTTAATCCTCCCTTTGATGAATCGGTTATTGTGCTAGCTGGACAAAGAAACGATTTAGTTGTTGGCTTTATCCTCAATAGACCCATTGGGCTTACCGTTAATAACCTATTAGATCACGAAGAAGAATTGAGCAGCAATTGCGATAAACCAATCTTATTTGGTGGTCCAAGCAAAAAAAACTCTGGTTTTATCATGTATGAACATGATAAAAAAACTCCCCTCGCTAAAGGATTCATGATTTCATCAACAGTTTCCATTTCTCCAAGCTTAACCTTATTAAAAAAAGCTATAAATGGTGAACTTGATGGGCGCTTTGAGCTCTTTTTAGGCTGCTCTACTTGGAGAAAAGAACAATTATTTGCAGAATTGTCTAAGGGCGAGTGGCTTCATACACCATTTTGTCATGAATTATTATTTGATATTGAACCTGAACAACGCTGGTCATTTTCATTTAAAAATTTAGGTATTTCTCCTTATTCTTTTGTAAGCGTTGCTGGTGGGGCACAAGCATAAAAAAAATTAATAAAGTTTTTAATGATTTATTGACCAAAGCAAACTAAAATGTCATATCATAAAAAAGTGGTGCCGTGCCCGAATGGTTAGGGATCGGTCTGCAAAACCGCGTACACCGGTTCGATTCCGGTCGGCACCTCCAAACTCTAGATTATTATGACTCAAACCACAAAAAAAGATTCTTGGTCTTCGCTTCTGTCCTTTGTATGGGTGGCCGCAGGCGCTGCTATTGGTTTAGGAAATATTTGGAAATTTCCTTATATGGCCGGCAACAGCGGTGGATCAGCTTTTGTTCTATGTTATTTATTTTTTGTATTTTTAGTAGCAGCTCCTATTATGGCTGCGGAATTTTTTTTAGGCGTTAGCAGTAGAAAAAATCCTATCGACGCCTTTTTAAGTTTAGCTAAAGCTAATAATCTTTCAAAAAATTGGGCTATAACTGGCTATTTAGGTTTATTTACACTCTGGGCAGTATTTTGTTTTTATAGCGTCGTAGCTGGCTTTAGTTTAGCCTATATTTTATTTAGCTTACAAAACAAGTTTTATGGATTAAATCCTGAGCAAATTCAAACTGTTTGGCAAGATTTTTTAAGCAATACGCCTTTTGTTTTAATATGCAGCATTTTATTTATTTTTTTTACCATGAGCGTAGTATTTTTTGGTATTAAAAAAGGTATTGAAAAAAGCTGTTCACTCATGATGCCAGCTCTTTTGGTGTTATTAAGTATTTTAGTTATCTATGGCTTTTTTACGCCTGGCTTTTTTAAAGCATGTACTTTTTTATTTTCTTTTGACATAAGCAAACTATCATCAAGCGTAATTTTATCTGCTTTGGGCCATGCTTTTTTTACCTTGGCAGTAGGAGCGTGTGCCATGATGGTCTATGGCGCTTACTTGCCTAAAAATATTTCCATATTCAAATCAGTTTTTATTATTACTCTTCTAGATTTATTAGTGGCTTTATTATCAGGCCTTGCCATATTTCCTCTAATTTTTGCTCATGATTTATCACCATCTTCTGGTCCTGGTTTAATGTTTATTTCGCTACCTGTAATATTTGCTAGTATGCCCTTTGGTTCATTATTAAGTTTAGCATTTTTTATATTATTATTTTTCGCAGCTTTGTCTTCTAGCATATCTTTTGCTGAACCATTAGTATTTTTGCTTATAGATAAATTTAATATTAAAAGAAATAAATCAGTGCTGATAATTGGAACTTTAGTAATAATTGGCAGCACATTTTGCAGCTTATCTTTTAATTTGTTAAACACTATTAAAATATTTAATAAATGGAATATTTTTGATTTTTTTGCTGATATCTCAACAAATTTGCTACTTCCTATTGGCGGTTTATTAATAGCCGTTTTTGCCTACAAAGTTATTAAAATTAAAAATAATTTATTATTTAAAATATGGCAATTTTTAATTATTTTTATATCACCAATAGCTATACTAGCCATATTATTTCACGGTTTTTTAGAAATTATTTCTTAATTTCAAGCATCTTATCTGTATTGCTAAATTTATTATTCTTCCTATAATCTCGACAAATTATTTAAACATAGATAATTAAACATAGGAAAATATATGAATAAAATAATATGCTGCTTGTTGCTGTTTATAAATTTCAACTTAATGGCTGTTAATAAGCCCGTAGATATAATATATGAATCTTTTGTACAAGAAATGTTAGAACTGGATCCAGATGCTTTGTTGCAGTGGTTTATGGATGTAACTTTGGCTAAAGATGCTTTAAAAGTCGTACTAAGAAACAATATTCCTAAGACTATAACTGAAGAAAAAGAAAAACAATCTTATAATCTTATTATTGAAGAATTAGTAAATAAAAAAAACAATGAAGAAAAAATAGAAAATATTAAAAAATTTTTTATAAATCAAAAAAAAATACAGAGTACAGATAAAACAGATAAAAAGGAACTAGATTACACTAAAGATCTAGTTGAAGATATCTTAAATAATATTATGGATTATATAAAAACTTCTATAAAAATTCTTTATAAAGAAACTTTTTATCAAGAAGTAATCGATAAAAAAAAATCATTAATCCATGAACTCGAACAAAAAGAATCAACACCCGATGAAATAAGCAAACTTAAAGATGAAATAAACACACTTGCAGATAAAAATAGAACACTTCTGATAGAATTTTTAAATTTAGAAAATGAAGATAAACCAAATCATTTTTTAAGTACTCAAAAAACTACTCTTATTAATTTTTTAAAAAAAGCTAATTCCTTTACTACAGCAACTGCAACCCCTGATAGTAACAATAAAAAAACCTTATCATTACTAGAAAATGAGTGTGCACAAATGAAAATAAAACCAATCAAAAAAGCGGCTTTATTGGCATTTTATTTTGCATCTATTGCTCATCATGTAGCTGAAGGCCATGGCGATGAATTCACAAGTTCTATAAGCCATTCTAAACTTCTAATAGGAAAAATAGATGAAACAAATAAGTATTTTAATGATATAAAATACCCTTTTAATGGCACTTTAGCATTTAGCATTCATGATAAATCAAATCCTTTAGATGGAAAAAGAGAAAACGGCTTAATTATACCTGCTCATTATATCTATATTATTTCAAAAACCTCTTCTAATGGATTAGTTGGTAATAAAGACTCATTTTTACTTGCCCCCCCAGCAACGGTCGAATTAGAAAAAAAAATAAGAACTTTAGCAGTTAATAATGACCAAGTTAACGAAATGTTTACAAAGATTAATACCTTGGTAAATAATGAATTAATTACTGAAAAAACTATTAAAAAAATTATTGCTATCTTGTCAACAAAGAAATTACATATTGAAGAAATTGTTATAGATACAAATAAAAGTTTAAAAAATATTAATATTCTTTTGTTAAATAATGCATTATTTATTGACGCTATTTATCAGGATGGTACTCATGAAGAAGAGGTAAAAATAAATAGATTTTTAAGTTTGTTTGATAATAAATTGAATGTTCCACAAACTTGGTATCCACTGCAAACTAACTTATTTTGTTCTGATTTTGTATCTCCTTTCGATAATAGTATATACCCCACCCAAAACAGAGAATTTAACCCTAATAAAGCAATATTTAATGAAAAAGGATATATAAAATTATTGCAGCATGTTATGAATTTTAATGATCTTACCGCTAAATATCCTCACAGAAAGGTTAAGGGTTATTTTGCTTCTAAAAAGATAGTTCCAAGGTCTATTGTGCTTGGAAATAATAAATATGGTACTCAACTTTGTTATGTTGCACATGTTGCAAAAGATACAAATTATTACTTGATAAGCACTAAGTTCAATAATGCTGAGTTACAACGAGATGCTTATCAATGTAAAAATAATAATAATAATAATAGACAAATGTTGATTGCTTATATGGGTTATAATCAAGAACTAGAATTTCCTGTACTAAAAGTATTTGCTAAAAATAGTACTTTAGATGAAGCAAAAACCCTTTGTTTTAAAGGCGATACGTTTGATAAAGATACGGTACTTAAAAATTTGAAGAATATTTTTATAAATTTAGGAAGCAAGGGTTTTAAATACGACATGTTAAGTATGGTTGAAAAAGATGGGTCTACTAGTTATTATTGCCTTAATCATCCTCAATTATATCCTGAATATTTAATAGAATATGATCCTTCATTAATTGATCAATAATCATCACAACATAACGAAAAGGTGTGGCAATCTTTATTATGAGATTGCCGCAATCGTTTAAAAACTCTTTCGCAAGCTCTGAGGTATTCCCTCAAAAATTACTCCTATCGTCTCTTGACGAGCGGTAGCTTCTTTCTGGATGGCCACGCTGCCGCTCATAGGCGGCAGGTTAAGGATTTGAAGCAGATATCATATGGTTATTTCACCTCATTCCCTACGTCCCGTGACCATATGATTACCCATAAGTATTGATTAGTTAATCTGAGTTTTGGATAAGCACAGGTGATGGAATTCTATTTTTAGCCCTTCTCTACGTGCCGTCGGCTTGTCCGCGGCAACCAGAAAAATGTTTTTTAGAAAAGTTCCGGGTCAACCCCCTAAAAGTGGAGAATTTACACTCGTACTTCCTTTATTTCTCT
>CAZBMJ010000032.1:0-24897 GCA_964493205.1 uncultured Myxococcales bacterium | reverse complement strand
TTTGTGGGGATTGCACAGGGACAAGCCGACGGCACGTAGAGAAGGGCTGAAAATATAATTCCATCACCTCGCTTATCCAAAACTGAGGTTAAATTTAACGTGAGTTCGAGGTATTTATTTAAATAAGATTATATATAGCTAAGCTTCTATAAAATATACTCTTTGAATAGTTAATTTAATTTTTTAAATTCAAGCGCCACCCAAGCATCCAGTTGGCGCTTGCCTAAAAATTCTAATCCTAAGCTCTTAAAATGATTCTGCACATCAAGGGCTTGATCTTGCAAAATACCGCTTAAAATCAAATGAGCATCAGGTCTTAGGGCATTACAAATATTAATCGCCATATTTTTTAAAACATGGGCCAAAATATTAGCCGTTATTAAATCAAAAGCTTCGTGCTTATACTGATAATCATCACCAACTTCCATAGTAAAGCTGGCTATATTATTTTTAATTAAATTTTCTTTAGCTGTTTGCAAAGCATTGGCGTCGTTTTCTGTAGCTAAAATATTTTTGGCACCAAGCTTGCCCATCAAAATAGCCAAAATGGCACTACCTGTACCAATATCTAGGCAATTAGCATTATTTAGCCAAGCTAAAGGCTTATGCTGCAAATACTCATAAATAGCGGTTAAACAAAGCTTAGTGGTCTGATGATGGCCACTGCCAAAGGCATTTTGAGGCTCTATTTCTATGAATAATTTTTGAGGATTTTTTTTAATAAAATCTTTGATTTCAAAAGAAGGCACAATATAAATATCTGGATCTACTTTAAAAGTAGTACAAGACTTATTAAAATTTTCTTGCCAATCTTCTTCAACTATTTTTTGCCACTCAAATTTATCAGTAAATAGTAATAATTTTTTATTTACTTCGTCTTCTAAAACAAAACTTGCGTCAAATAATGCTCTTAAATTTACCAAATCTTGAGTTTCAAGATCAAGCTTATGAGCAAAAAAAACATCTACGATTTGAGTAGATAAAGCACCCAAAGAAAGCAGTATTTCTTGCACTTCCTCGGATGCCCCAAAAGGTATATTACAGCTAACCTGCAACCAATATGGTTTTTCTACGCTTGCCACTTAAGCTATTTTACCAGAAATAATAAAGGCTATGATCAAACCAAATAATACTAATGATTCAATAAGAGCCATACTCAAAATCATAGGCACGAATATTTTAGCTGAAGCAGAAGGATTTCTGGCAATTCCCTCAAGTGCTGCCGCCGCTGCACGACCTTGACCAAGAGTCCCCCCAAGAGCTGCAACAGAAATAGCAATGGCTGCTGATAAAGCATAAGCAGCATTGGAAAAAGATGCACCTGAAGCTGCATCGCCATCTGCAAAGGCTGCAAAAGAAAAAGATAGACCGGCAATAAAAACAAAACTTAATTTTTTAAACATAAATATCTCCATGATTATTTAAACAAAACTAATGAGCTTCTTCTTGGGTATGTAGCGATATGTACACGCATGTCAACAGACAAAAAACAATAGTTTGAATGATGCATACCAAGAAACCAAGCAAATAAAAGGGCAAAGGCAATAAAAAGGGCATAATACCTGCAAAAGCCATCAAAACTTTGTGATCTCCTATCATATTACCTGCCAATCTAATACCCAAAGATAATGGCCTTACTATTAATCCCACCACTTCAATGGGAAAAAGTAAGGGGGCTAAAAACCATCCCCACCAAACACCCAAAGGATTAGCTAAGTGAGTAATATGATGAAAACCATTAACTCGTAAGCCTTGATAATTAAAATAGCCAAAAACTACTAAACCACAAGCTATGGTGGTATTAAGATTATCAGTAGGGGGAATAAATCCAGGCACCAAACCTAGTAAATTAGATACCAAAATAAATAAAGCCAAAGTCCCTACTAATGGAACATGGCGCTTATAATCATGGCCAATCACATCTTTCATAAAAGAAGAAAGAGCTGTTACTAAAAGTTCAAATAAATTCAAAATAGTTATTTTTGGTGAAGGAACCACCATCTTATCCATGTTTTTCAGACTAGTTCTAGCTAGTAATGAAAAACTTACAAGAATCAAAAAAACTATTAGTGCAGCAAAAACATGATGCACCGTTTCAAAGACTCTTTCTTTAGGCAAAAGGCCATTTCTAAAAACTACGCTAGACGAAAAGTTATTTTGTAAATAACTATGAAACTCATGATAATAAGGCAAAAAGCTATACCACGATGTATGATGATCCATACAAATAACCTCACTTCTTTTTTAACGAAAGAACTACTAATATCGCCAATAATAGAGGCGTTGTTAAACCTATACCAAAGCCCAAAATTAACCAAAAATTTTCATATAACAAAAATGCCGTTAAACCCATTGTTAAAAAACTTGCAATAGGATAAAAAACCATGCTTTTTGTGGCATTATTTAAGAATAATTTATATACATAAAAACCTATGGCTGCTATGTTTACAATAGATAAAAAAGCGCCAAGTCCAAAACCAGTAACAAGAAGTGTTATAGTAAAAGCAAATTTCAAAAAAGATACTAAAACTAATACTCCAATAAGAAACAAAACAACTACACTTATTTTTTTAAAAATGTTTACAACACTCTTAATTTCTTTTTTATTATCAATATCTATTATCATTTTGTATCATCTTTATTTTTCTTTATATATTCTTTACTAAATACATATAATGTCTTTATTCCAGCCAAAAAACCTACTCCACAGCCTATTATCAAACCATAGGGCGAAGATAAAAAATGCTTGTCAACAAAGTAACCAATCAATGTTGGCAAAGCAATAGACAGCCCAAATTCTAAGCCAACTGATGAAGCTTTAATATAAGACTTATAAATTTCTGCATATTTTTTATTTTTCTCACCCATTAACTTAAATACTTTTGCAAGAAATTTTTAATATCATCAGGAATAGGCATAGATTTGCGGCTAATTAAATCCACACATACTGTAGTAATTTCAGCTTTAAAATGGATACTTGTAGGATCATCCAAAAATATCTCATAAGAACAGCTAAGAGAAGAATTTCCTATTTTTTTAATTTTAACCCTAACATTAATATGATCACCAAAAGCTAGGGGTTTAATAAAGTTAGATTCAATATTCACAACAGGAAACCCAAATTTTTTTTCATTGATCATGGCAGCATAACTAAAAGAAGATTTTTCGTTAAAAAAGTCTTCAAAAGCTTGATGACAAAAATAAAAAAATCTTGGGTAATATACAATACCTGCGGCATCAATATCGCTAAAACGTACTGGATAATTTGCTATAAACATACATTTTCCCTACAAAGCTTCCGCGCCACCAATAATTTCCATCAACTCTTTGGTAATGGCCGCTTGCCTAACTCTGTTGTATTGCAAAGTGAGTTTTTGCGTCATCTCTTTGGCGTTACGAGTAGCACTATCCATAGCAGTCATTCTAGCCCCTTGCTCTGAAGCATAGGATTCTAAATAAGCGTGATAAATGCGCGAAGCAAAGTGCTTAGGTATTAAAAGATTTAATAACTCGCCCTCTTCGGGCTCATAAATAAAATCTGTCAAAGAATCTTCGCCAGATTCAACGGGCATCACTGGCAACATTTGTTCAACGCTAATAGTCTGAGTCATGGCAGATTTAAATTCATTATAGATTAAAAAAGCACCATCAATGTGGCCATCCAAAAATCTTTCACAAAATTCTTTAGCAATAGCTTTGGCTTCTAAAAAATTAAATATTTTATTAGACGGCTCATAATATTTACGAACCTTTAAACCCATTCTTGATAAAGCTTCAAAACCTTTTTTACCTATGCAAGATACTATAATCTCGTCATATTGTGAATTATTTTCGGCTATAAAATTTTGCACAGCTCTTATAACTGAGCTATTAAGAGAACCACATAAGCCCCTATCTGAACTTAAAATAAGTATTTCAACACGCTTTTTTTGGCTATTTGAGCGTAATAAAGGGTGCTTAGATTCTCCTTCTTCACTATCAAAACTACAAAGAAGCCCTATTAAATCAGCCAATTTTTTAGTGTAAGTTCTGGGCTTAAGAACTGCTTCTTGAGCTTTTCTTAGCTTAGAAGCAGCCACCATTTTCATAGCACGAGTAATTTTCTCAGTGTTTTGTACACTTTTAATACGATTTTTAGTTTCCCGTAAAGAAGGCATAATTAGTCCTTTAATCTATGCTGTCTGCACTAGCCAGTTTGCCATCAAAAGTAGCTGCAAATTCAAGTAATGCCTTATTAACACGAATACTCATGGCTGCATCAACTTTTTTGCTAGGATTATCTTTAATTTCGCTTAAAATATCTGCATATTTTGCTCTCATAAACATAATTAGCTCTGCGCCATAACGAGGAACTTCAGAAGAGAGATATTTACGAATAAAAGTTTCTCTGGATTTTTCATCAGGGCCTTTGGTTGCCGCATATATTTGTATGACCTGCTCTTCTGCTGATAATGGCTCAAATTGAGGTTGTTTTAATAGCTCAAATAATCTTTTTCCTCTTGCTAACTGCTCAAGGGTTGCTTTATCTAAATCAGAACCAAACTGCGCAAAGGCCGCCAATGCTCTATACTGTGCTAAATCAAGGCGCATAGATCCCGCAAGTTGTCTCATGGATGCCACCTGTGCAGCACCACCAACACGAGAAACAGACAAACCTACGTTAATAGCGGGGCGTTGACCTGAATAAAATAATTCTGTTTCCAAAAATATTTGACCATCGGTAATAGAAATCACGTTGGTAGGAATATAGGCAGAAACATCGCCGGCTTGGGTTTCCACAATAGGCAAAGCAGTTAAAGACCCTCCACCTTTGCTAATTTCTGGATACGCTTTTAGTTCTTCTGGATTAGAAGAAATTTTGCAGGCTCGCTCAAGCAAACGTGAGTGTAAATAAAATACGTCACCAGGAAACGCTTCTCGCCCTGGCGGTCTTCTTAAAAGCAAAGATAGCTGCCGATAAGCTACAGCTTGTTTAGATAAATCATCATAAACTATCAGGGCGTGTTCACCCTTATCACGCCAATATTCAGCAATAGCACAGCCCGTATAAGGTGCCAAAAATTGCAATGGAGCTGGATCTGAGGCGCTAGCAGAGACAATAACCGTATATTTTAGAGCATCACACTTTCTTAAGCGCTCCATAACTTGAGCAACCGTAGATTGCTTTTGCCCAATCGCCACATAGACGCACTTAACACCTGTATGCTTTTGGTTAATAATCGTATCAATAGCAATAGCTGTTTTACCTGTTTGTCTATCACCAATAATTAGCTCACGTTGTCCTCGCCCAATGGGGATCATAGCATCAATAGCTTTAATACCTGTTTGCATAGGTTCGCTAACAGGTTCACGAGCAATAATTCCAGGTGCTTTACTTTCTATTTTGCGCCTTAAACTAGACTTAATAGGACCAAGACCATCAATAGGCTCACCTAAGCCATTTACTACCCTGCCTAAAAGTTCGTCTCCAACGGCAACGTCAGCAATACGGCCAGTGCGCTTAACTTGATCGCCCTCTTTAATACCCGCATCACTTCCCATTACGGCCACACCAACACTGTCTTGATCAAGATTTAATATCAGGCCCTTAACGCCATTATTAAATTCAACCAGCTCACCTGATTGTGCATTTATCAAACCATACACTCTGGCCACGCCGTCGCCAACGCTTAAAACAGAACCGGTTTCAATGCCTCTAGATTGAGTATCAAAATTACTTATTTCATCTTTGATAATTCTGGATATTTCTTCTGCATTAAGTCTCATATATTCATCACCTAATTTGGTTTAAAAAATTATTTTTCAAAGAAGCAAGCTTAGCCGCAATACTTGCATCAAAAACGATACTGGGGGTTTCAAGCCTTATGCCACCAAGCAAATTTTTATCAATAACACACTGAGCAACTATACTTTTACCCGTATTCTTAGATAAAGCTTCTTTAATCTCTTCTAGATAACTTGGGTCTATTTTTGCCACACTTTTTATTATCAACCTAAGTCTATTTTTATATTCATCTATTAATCCAATAAATAATTTATTAATATGTATTAATAAGGCCATACGATTTTTAGATAATACTACTAATAAAAAATTAGTAAGATTTTTATTTAATTTACTAATTTTGGCAATATTAGAGACTATAATAGATTTTTTATCAATAGAAATAGCCGGATCTTCAAAAATTATTCTTAAATCACTGTTTTCTTCCATATTTGATGAAAAATCAGCTAACTGTTCTTCCACCTCTTCTAAATCATTTTTATCTAATGATAAAAATAAACCTTTAGCATAACGCAAGGCGATCACTTGGTGATTCATAAAGAAATCTCCTTAGCCTTTTTTATTTGGTCAATAAAATTATTTTTAAAATGTTCATCAAATTCACTATTTTTTAAAGCTATTTGCTCGCGTGCTTTTTCTATGGCCATATCCATCACTTGCAAAGCTAAATTATTTTTAGACCTATCAAAGCTTGCTTTAATACTATTTTCTAATTCTGTCTGCATTTTATTGGCTAATAACGTAGATTTTTTAAGCATCTCTTCTTTTTCTTTTTTAGCTAAATCCAAAAAATTATTTTTCATTAAGGCTATTTCTGATTCCAAAGCTGCTATTTTTAATTCATACGCCTTAAGCTTTTCTTCACTTTTTATTTTTTCAAGCCTACTTTCTTCTATATGTTTTTTAATTTCTTCAGAACGCAATGCTAAAAAATCAGCAAGAGGCTTTTTGATAAATTTGATTAAAATACCCATAAAAATCAAAAACGTTAAAATAAGCCAACCAATAGCTGGAGCATCTTTATAATGAGAACCAAGGCCCCACCAATTAATTTGATTATGAGTATCACTAGAAGCAAAACAAATTTCTGATATAAAATAAAAAACTATAAAAAACACCAGTTTCATATTAATTCCTTGCTAATAAAGCCAGCAAAATATCTTTTGCCAAAAGATCACTCATAGCATCCATTTTATTTTTCACGGCGTTTTCTTGTTCTACAAGCTCTTCTTCGTGTTTTTTAAGTTTTATGAGTGTGCTGTTTTTAGCTTGCAATAACAGCTCTTGGGCTTCTTTATCGGCCAAATATTTCAAATGAGCGAGTTCTTTTTTCGCCTCTTGCACAGCTATAGCATAGGCCTCTTCGCATTCACGACCAATTTTTTCAGCCTTGTCTCTTAAGCCTATTGCCTGATTTTTAACATCTTTTATTAAATGATCTCTTTTTTCAAATAAACTTAGAATAGGTAAAAACAAACTATTAGACAAAAATAATAATAAACTTAAAAAAATAATCAGCTGTATAAAGAGAGTTCCGTTAATTTCCACGCTTTGATCCTTAAAGATTTTAAGCTTTTAGCCAAAAAACAACATAAAAGCTCTAGCCATAATCAAGCTTACTGTCAAGGCAACAAATGAAAAACTTACCAACCGCCAAATTGCTGCCTTGATTTTTGTTTAAATAAAAAAACTATTTATTACTCAAAAATTCTACTTGGCGCTCAAGAATATATTTATCTAATTTGTTGTGTTCCGTATAACCTACACTCATATTACGATTTGCAATAGCACGAGCCTCCTTAAAATTATTACCCCCAACAAGATAGTCCACCAATACTTTTACGAGCTTATCACTTGATGAATATCCTTTAGTATAGTGTCGTTGAAGGCATTGCTCAGCACTGTTCAAATCGCCTTTTTTAAAATAATAATAAAATAGCTTATCAGATGCTTGCTCTTGAGCACTATAGCCAGCTTGAAGGTGGTTTTTAATAAGTTTTTCAGCTTCTTGAGGCTGATTATTAGCTAAGAATTGGTCCACAAGCCTTTGAATCAGATTATCCTTAGCAGTTCCTTCAAAATCTTTTTGTTTAAGCAGCCACGCCCTTAAAGCTGGATCTTCCACATTTGCCAATACACCTAGCAGCTTAGAGCGAAGTTCTGATGGTGTTGATGAAGAAGTAGCTTGAGTTTTAGCATGTTCTATGTTTTCTTCTTTTTTAGAATCAACAAGCTCTTGCTGTGCCGCAACTGCAATATCTGATAGTAAATTTCTCACTGAATAACAATGATTATTTATTAAAGCCGCTTTTAATTCATAAATAGTCTGAATATGAGTTTTTTGCCGCACCCCATTAATAGAAATGATTCCATTACCATAAGATATAATACTTTGACCGCAAGTCATTATGCTACAGCTTCCCAATTCTTCAAAACTAAAACCAGAAAACAAGGCATAGTGAGGAAACTGTTCATCTGTACAAAAAGAGATGGAGGCCTTAAGATAGTTCAATGCATCATTATTGAGCTGTTCTTCTAGGGCTGGTAATTCTTTGGAGAAATGCTTAGCCATAAGTTGAAGAGCATCTTTCGCAAAACTCATATTAAAAGCATATCCACTACTACTGATCATGGTGATAAAAAACAACAAAGAAATGCGGTAAATCATTGGTAACTCCTTGAAAATTTTCAAGAAATAAACAATCACCGCTATTTTTTTATTTTGATCTTATATTGAGGAGTAAACTAACCCCATAGTCAAAGCAAAAACAGGCTTTATAATCAAAATTCAAGAGAAATTGGATTGAGAATTATGATTTATATTACAAATTTGTGTATGGTAGCTTTGTTATTGAGCAGTGCTTGTAGCAATAAAAATTTAGCTCCACTTAATGTCACTATTAAAAAACCAAGTATTAATGACACAATCGAAGAAATTATTAAGAGCACAGATCCAGATATCAATATTGGCGTTTCCATAATAGATTTAGATACCAATAAAATTATCTTTGAAAAAAACCCTAATCGCTATTTTGTGCCGGCAAGCTCGCAAAAAATTATTACTTTAGCTGCTGCTCTTTATTATTTAGGACCATCATATAGGTTCACTACCCAATTAGTTACTGATAATTATGACCATAAAAATAAAAGTTTGCATGATTTATATGTTCAAGGCAGTGGTGATCCAGGGCTTATGGACACTGATTTACTAAAATTGGCCCTAGAAATCAAGCAGATGGGCATAAAAGAAATAACTGGTGATATTTATGTGGACGATTTTATATTTGACGACATTTTATGGGGCAAGGGTGCAATGTGGGATGATCGCCCCCGAGGCTATGCTGCTCCTGTGTGTGGATTAAACTTAAATTATAATAAAATCATTATTAAAACTAAACCAGGGTTTGTAGCTGGCAGCAACGCTTTGGTAAGCATAGAACCTTTTAGTAATTTTATAAGTATAAACAATCAGACAAAAACACTATCAAACTCTTCTTCTAATATAGTTATTGCAATTAATCCTAGTAGCACAGATAACCAAGGATTAAAAAAAGATGATGAGATTATAATTAAAGGCCAAGTAGGTTTAAATAACCCCACAAGTTATTACACTTTGGCCTTTCATGATCCTGGGCTAATGGTTGCCACATTCTTAGCTAATCAATTAACTACTTTAAATATTAAATTTAAAGGTGAAATTAAAAGAAAAAAAACACCTGAGTCTTCTATAAAAGTTACTTCCCACCTATCAAGAACCCTAAGCGAAGCTCTCATAGACTTTATTAAAATATCTAACGATATGGCCACCGATAGTTTAATAAAAGTTATAGCCGCACAAAATTCTGGCCTTGGTACCTATAACAAAGGTTTATCTTTGGTTAAAGAATTTTTAAGTAAAGAAGTAGGTTTTAAAAATCACGAAATAATAGTGGCCGATGGCTCAGGTTTATCGCGCTATAACCTTATTACTCCTAAGCAAATGGTCAATTTGTTAGCCTATGCTAATAATAAATTTCCCCTAGGACCTGAATTTATGGTGGCCTTACCCATTGCAGGTTCTGATGGTACATTAACTAATAGATTTAAAAACTCTCCCAACAAAAGTTATGTAAGAGCCAAAACAGGTGCTATGTCTGGCATCAATAGCTTAGTGGGCTATACTACCATGAACAATAGCAATAAGATTGCTTTTGCCATTATGATCAATGGTTTTATTGGCTCTTCTGCCAAATACACTAATTTACAAGAGAAAATAGTAGGTATACTAAGTGAAAATTCTACTACATTTCTAACTAATAGCAGTGATTAAGCTAATATTTAAACATCTCATCGTCATCAACTTGAGGATAAGTATATTTGTAAAAAGCCCAAGCATAGTCGCATTTTGCTTGAGCATCATTAGCCAAATACCAATAAAAAAAAGGTAGAGACAGTGACGCAAAAGTTATTAAGGCCTGCGGCGTCAGTAGTTCAGAAGCGGTTACTGTGCCATTTCCATCTCCATCAGAAAAAACACCCACAAATTTACCAATACGATTGAGAATTGGATGACGTTCAGGATCCAAGTTGATTAATTTAGTAATACCATGAGCCGCTCCCTTCAAAACTGCAGGTATAACTAAATTATTGACTATCATTATACCCGTGAAAGCTCCTATGGAAATATAAAAATTTTCCCAGGCCGACTCAGAAAGATAACATTCTACAGGAGTGGGTGGAGGATCATTAAAAGCAAAATTAGATAAGCAAGTTGAAAATGGGGTTGTGCAATTACTAAAGTTCGTTTGATTTTGATTTATATTTAAGGCTGCAATGGCACAATTAACTAATGTTGTAGTGCAATTTTGAACAGCAGTTGTATTAAAGCTTGGGCCAGCGCTAACGAACCCAGAAAATAGTATTGCTCCTATAAAAATTAATTTTATTTTATTAAGTATTTTCATGGTGTTCCCAATAGGCTTGAGGCTAAAACACCATTATAAAGAAAAATACTATAAAGATTATTCCATTATTAGAGCAGCTAAAAGCACTATCACAAGATTTTCGTCACCAATTCATAAAGCATTTTGGGTTCGCTAAACTTTGCCAGCAAATTTATTAGCTGGTTTTTATATTCATCAAGATTTTCTTGAGTATGACCATAGGCAAACAAACCTGATTTGTCGTCAATATCGTCTTTTAGCTGAAAGGCTTGACCATACAGTAAACCAAAATTTTTACATAAGCTTATCTCTTCTTTGCTGGCGTCAACACAAATGGCTGCTAGCAAACAAGCTAACTCAAACAATTTGGCAGTTTTAGCATTATTAATAACTTGCCAATCTTCTTTGCTTCTTGATAAATTTTCGTTTAAAATATCTAGCGCTTGACCACCCACTAAGCCGCTACTGCCTATGCGCAATGACGTTTCATAACAAAGCTTATGGCCATTTTTATGATGTGCTAATAACTTAAAACTATCGCTCAATAAGGCATCTCCTGCAAGCACTGCAATGCCTTGCGTAAATTTAACATGAAGCGATGGCTTATTTCTTCTAAAATCGTCGTCATCCATGCAAGGCAAATCGTCATGAATTAAAGAATAAGTATGAATAAGCTCTAAGGCGATGGCTGGATTTATACAAATTTTTATAACATTTTTATTCGTAGGCCTAAGAGCCTGGGCACACACAAGCAATAAAAGAGGCCTAATTCGTTTGCCTGGATTTAGTAAAGAATAAGCCATGGCTTCTTGTAAATTTTTGCAAAATATATCTGAAGTGTATTTTTGAGAATGAATATATTTTTTTAAAGCAAGCTCAATTTCAGACAATAAATTATTCATTACTGCCTGCAAGCTTAGCCAAATCTAGTGGAACTATAGTTTTATCGTTTAAAATTTGCTCTATTTTAGCTTCCATTTGATTAAGCTTTTCTTGAGCTACAAAAATATTTTTTACGCCATGCTCATAAGCTTTCATACTGCCTTCTAAAGACAAATCACCTTTTTCTAAGCTTTTAATAGTCTCGTTTATTTGAGTCATAAGTTCTTCAAAACTCATCTCTTTATTATCCATAATTTGCTCACCTATAGTTTTTCTTTTACTTCCACCAAAATTTTTGCATCGCTTAAGCTAATTATTAACTCGTCGCTCACCGTAATTTCTTTACTAGAAACTATTACTTTTCCCTGCTTGTTTTGCACTAACCCATAGCCACGAGATAACACTTTTAGGGGTGATAGTGAATCAAGCTTTGAACAGGCATTACTAAAAGTATTTTTTTTAGTTTCATAGCTTTTTTTAAGCAATAATAATAAATATTTTTCATAATCTAATAATTTAATTTTATGTATGTTTATTTTACTTTTAATATCAAATTTAAATAATTTCTCTTTTGCTTCGTATAATAACTTATGATTATTATTAATTTTTTTAATTAAAGAATGTTTTTCTAAGTTATTTTTTAAAATATTTAAATTATTTTTATTATTACTTATTAATTTTTTAATTAAATTATTTAACAACAAACTATATTCGTCAATGATCTGCATATTTTTATAAATTAGTAGTTTAGGATCTTTTAACAGCCTTTTTTTAATTTGTAGTTCTGAATTTTTTTGCTCATAAAATTTTTGTAATAATAACTTAAGATTATTAATAGTGCGCCAAAGATTTTCATTAAAATCAGCATAATCAAAACTCACAAGTTGTGCGGCGTGAGTGGGGGTCGCAGCGCGAATATCGGCCACTAAATCGCTAATGCTAAAATCAGTTTCATGACCAACTGCACTAATAATAGGAGTACCCGCTTCAAATATAGCTTTAGCCACTACTTCTTCGTTAAATGCCCATAAATCTTCTAAAGAGCCCCCGCCTCGGCCCACAATAATCACATCACAAAAGCCATAATTATCTAAATCATAAATGCCCTGCGCTATTTCTTGTGCCGCCCCTTGACCTTGAACTTTTACGGGAGCTAAAAGTATGGAAATTTTAGGATTGCGATGATGAATAATTTTAAGCATATCTCGCAAGGCTGCGCCATTAAGGGAAGTTACAATACCTACTTTTAAGTTAAAAGCTTTTAATTGTTTTTTGTATTCTTCTTTAAAAAAGCCTAATCCAAAAAGCTTTTGTTTTAATTGTAAAAATCTTAAGGCCAATGCACCTTGACCGATAGGCTCTATGCGTTCTACAAGCATTTGTAGTCTTGATTGTGCAGCATAAACACTTAAGCGTCCACTTAAAACTACTTCTAAGCCATCACTAATATCAAAATTTAGTTTATCAAAAAAACCTTTGAACATCACTGCAGGAATAAGTGCTGATTCGTCTTTAATATCAAAATAGCAGTGACCCGAACGCCATTTTTTAAAGGAGCTAATTTCACCAACAACTTTTACATTTTTATGCTTGGTTTCAATGTCATTTTTTAACAAGGCCACCAAAACAGAAACTTTTATTGGTTGATCCTCGAATAATTGTTGTTCCATATTCATAACTGCTTAAAAGCCTAGAGATCATTGATTCCCTACGTAGCGTGACTTGTTCACGCTATCCAGAAAACTAATTCTTACAAATGTAGAAGCTAATTATCTGGATGCCTCGCACAAGGCGTGGCAGGTAGAAACAGCCTCAAAATGTAATTTTAACAGCTCGCTTATTCAAAACTTATACTTCAAGTTTTCTTACGTCTAGCTCACGTTTAGCTTATCAACAGCTTAAGTCAAATAGGTTTTAACAACTCATAAGCAAAAAACATATGTCTAATTGTTTTATACCCCTTGGCGCCTAAAAATAATCAAATAGGTTTTAATGGTCAACTAGTGGGGTAGAAAGTAAATATATGACAGAACTCAAAAAAATACGCTTAATAAAAGGTGTGGTAGTAAAAGCAACTAAAGAAACTCCAGATTCATGGACACTAGATATATTTGTTAACAAGCAGGATAAAAACTACATTGCTGGGCAATTTATCAGCATAAATCCTCACCAGTTTGTAGAACTTAAAGATTTTATTGCTTATTTAGAACATAAGAAACAAAAAAAAGAAACCATTCGAGCCTATTCCATGGCTTCTTGTCCTACTGACGAATATGTAAGCATTACCATAAAGCCAGAAGTGTATCATCCAAGCGATGAATTTCCGCCCCTTTTATCACCTATACTTGCTTCAGATTTTCTATTGGGCAGAGAGATTGAATTTAGCGGCTACACAGGTGCTTATCATATACACGATAGTTTACGTCAAGATACTGACCATATTATCCATATAACTGCTGGATCTGGTGTAGTACCCAACTATGCCATATTAAAAGATGAATTATACAATAATAAATCAACCCACATAAAACACACATTAATACTTGTAAACAAAACAATAAAAGATATTATTTATCATCAAAAATTAATAGAGTTGCAAAACACTTATAAAAGCCGTCTAACTATTAAGCATTTTTTAACCCAAGAAAGAAATATCTCTGCATGGGGAGATAATTATAGTTACGGTAGACCAGAAATAAGTCATATAAAAAATATTTTAGAAGATAAAGAAAAAACACTATTTTTTGCTTGTGGACCAGCTATTACTAAGTGGCAAAAAAAACAAGCTTTAGCTCAAAATATAGAACTAAAACCTAGATTTATGGAATGGGTTCAATCGGTAATCGATGAGCTTGGTATCAATAAAAAGAAATACTTTAAAGAAGTGTATGGTTGATAGTAGGTACTAAAATTATATAACTTAAAGAAAAAAAATGATAAATCTACTTCCAGGTCTTAGAAAATTTAGTGAACAAGTTTTTCCAGAACATCAAAAACTTTTTGAGTCTTTGTCGCAAGGACAAAATCCTCATACATTAATGATTACCTGTTCTGACTCAAGAATTGATCCAAATTTAGTCACACAGACTAATCCTGGAGAAATTTTTGTGGTTCGAAATGCAGGAAATATCATACCTTCCTTTGGAGCATCAAAAGGTGGCGAAGAGGCTGCAATCGAATTTGCTGTTGAAGGCTTAGGTGTTAGAAATATTGTAATATGTGGACATTATAAATGTGGAGCCATGGCTGCACTAATGGGAAAAATTGATCTTGAAAGTTTGCCCTCTGTAAAACGTTGGCTAACTCATGCTCAATCAACTAAAAGGCGTTTAGCTCATTTGCCTGATCCAACTATAAATCAAATTGTCGAGGAAAATGTACTTGTTCAAAGTGAAAATTTGCGAACACACCCATCAGTATCTGCGGCTTTAAAATCTGGTCGCGCTCATATTTTTGGATGGGTTTATAATTTTGAAGTAGGTTTAATGATGCTTTACGACCCTGCTAACAAAAAATTTTTAGCATCAACAGAAGTAAAAAAAGAAATCGAAAAAAACACATTAAGATTCGCTTTATAAGTATATTTATCTTTCAATTGGTAGAATTGGATTTTTATTATGAAAACAGCACGCATTCTAATTTCCATCATGGCTTTCCTTTCTTTAAGCGCTCGTGCGTCTGATACTTCTGCCATAGGTGTAGGTATTGGCAACACTGTTTTTTATGAGGTAGGGCCAGTTTACAGGCAATATTTTAATAATCAGCTGGGTATAATAGCAGCTGTTACTGGCAAATATAACCAATATAGTAAAAAAATTGGCGGCTCTCTTGCTGGTTTGTATATTTTTAAAAAAATTAATTTTAATGCCAAAAGCTTGCCTGATTTAAGCTTCAAATTTTATGGTTTACTCCTAGCTGAGTCACATTATTATCAAAGTAGGTATGATGAAAAATATAGTTCTTTTGTTGTGGGTGGTGGACCAGGGATGGGTTTTGAGTTTAATTTAACTAAAAATTTGGCTGTTAGCGTAGATCTTCCTTGGATAACCTCTTTTAAAATAAAAAAAACTGCCGAACTAAATGACTCTATGATCGCAGCAAGTGCTTCTTTTAATTTTTATTTCTAATTTGTAAGGTTGATAAGATGAAACAAATAAGCATTTTTATTTTTATGCTCTTATTTTTGTCATTGAGCATGAATGCTCATGAGTCAGCTATAGGTTTTGGCATAGGAAATACTCCTATGTACGATTTTGGTTTTAGCTATAGACACTACTCTGAAAAGAATTTTGGATTATCGAGCATTGTTGGTGGAAAATTATATTTTGGTGATCAAAATATTAATATTGGAGGTTCTTTAAGCACTATATACATACTTAAAAGAATTAATTTTAATTCCACAAGGCTTCCCGATTTAGGATTTAAATTTTATGGATTAATATCAACTACGATTTCTTATGCTCGGGAAAAATATCCCAAGTTTATAACTACTCCTATTTCAGAATCATATGTGTTGTCAGAGAAGAAAAATATCGTTATGCTAGGAGTAGGCCCTGGCTTGGGGTGCGAACTTAACTTTACAAAAAATCTGGCTATAAATATAGAGTTTCCTTGGATCACTTCGTTTAATGCTTCCAATAAATTTTTACTCACTGAATCTTCATTAGCAGTAAGTGCTGGCTTTACGTTTTATCTTTAAGTTCTACAACATATGGCATACCAGCAACACGTAGTTGATCTGTTATTACAGCAGCGATAAAATAAGTTTCAGGATAGCCTAAGACTTGTGCAAACATTCTAGCTTTTTGAAGACTAACAAATCTACGCCCATTTTCTATATCACATAAATAAGAGCGAGAAATATTCATCATTTTAGCAAGCTTTACTTGAGGAATTTCATTACATATTCTTATGGAATGTATCATTTGTGCAAAAGTAAGTGAACCTTTAGTTAATTCTTCTAAATAAGCTATATTTTTATTTCCAATATCCATATATATGCTTAACCTCATTAATAAAAAAATACTTCACTTTTATCACTTTAAATTACAAATATTTAACTTCAAAAAATATATTTTATGCAAACCATGGACCCTTTATTAGGGTATTAATAATGAAAATGATCTTTTAATTTCACTTCTTACAAATAGCATAAAATAGTTGGATTTAAAATATAGTGGATAGCAAATTATTCACGCACCCTTTGACAGGGTATTAATTAGTAAAAACGCTTATTAAAAATGTTTTTTAAAACAAGACTAATTAAACAATTTAAAATACAGAACTAACGGCTCAATATTAGGCTTCTTTCTTTTTAAGTAAAAGCTGCTGTAAAATAGTTAATAAGTTATTAACTAAACTATATAGCGATAAGCCAGCTGGCATATTTAACATAACCAAAGTGATGAAAAATGGCATACCCCACATAACATATTTCATTTGTGGTTGGTCATTGGGCATGGGCGTTAATGATTGCTGCACAAACATGCTAGCACCCATTAAAAGAGGCAAGATATAATAAGGGTCAGCTAGCGTTAAGTCGGTGATCCAACCAAAAAATGGCTGATTATAAAGTTCCACTGAGTTTCTAAGCATTTGAAAAAAGGCAATCCATACAGGAAATTGAATAAACAACGGCAAACAACCTGCAAGCGGATTAATTTTATGCTCTTTATAAAGTTCCATTTGCTTTTGGCCCAACAAAGTCCTATCATGGCTGTATTTAGTTTGTATTTCTTTGATTTTTGGGGCAAGAAGCTTCATGTCTTGCTGGGAATTAAAAGATTTTCTGGTTAACGGATATGTCAAAAGCTTAATCAGAAAAGTGATTAAAATAATAGCTAAGCCGTAATTACCAACAAAAGAGTTGATTTTAACAAGCATCCATAACATTGGCCGGCTTAATACACCAAACCATCCAAAATCTATATTTTCGTCCAAAGGAGGTCTTACGCTGGCTAATAAATCCATTTGTTTAGGACCAATAAACAACTTATGAGAAATTTTTTGTTCTTCATTGGGCATTAAAACATAGGTAGGCAAAGACAAACTAATATCTAGCTCCTCTTTTTCATCAGATAATTCTTTAGTACTAATACGAGATTTGAGATCTTTTTTATCATAAGGGATCAGGGCAAACAAAAAGAACTGTTCATCAAGACCTATGTAATCAAAATCAGTAATTTCTTTAGGTGTTTTTAATAAGTCAGATAAAATAACCCGTTCATGTTTTTTATTAGCTCTAAAAACTAAGTTATCAGCAGATACCCCTGGATTAAATAAACCAGCAGCAGGCTTTTTCTTATCAATCTTAACCGTATCTATTTTTAGATTAGCCTTAAGAGGCACGCTTGATAAGTTTTTAAAAGTTATTTCTTCTGTTATTTGAGCATCAGGTAAAAATTGCCAATTTCTAGTTATTTGTAACCCTTCTTTGGTTACATGTTTAAAGGAAATAGAAGTATCAGTTTTTTGTATAACTTCATAAGGAGCATCAGGTGCCAAAGTAATATTTTTGTCTGCTGAATAAACAGCTAAGATTTTGCTGTCTTTATTAAACAAAATGTTATCCGTCTTAAAATCAGTAAGCTTATAAACGGATAAACTACCTCCAAAATTAGTAGTCAAAGCCTCATAAGATGAGCGTTGTTCTAATTTGTTGCTTGGCTGTTTAAAACTATGAGTAATTAAAGCTAACTGAGGATTAGTAGCGAGCTCATGCACAACTGGATCAATAATGGCCCCTTGCTCTTGCACTTTAGTATCAGCTACTATTTGAGCAGGGGTATCACTATTAGCTACTTCTGGTGGTATTTCAGGAGCAAAAAAATAAGAATAAAGCATAAAAATCATACTAGTAGCCAATACTGCAACCAGCATACTTTTTGGTTCTGGACCTTGAGGCTTTAAATTAAAATCATATTGGCTCATTATTTAGATTTCCTAAGAACAGTGCATGAACTGGTTTTGATAAATTCAGTTATTATCAATGATTGAGAATCGCCCGCTTTGCCACGCCATACATCAAATCCTTTATGGCAATCAAAGCATAAAATTTCTTGGGCATTTTCTTGTTTTTTTGCTAAAACAATATCTTTCATGAAAAAATTTTTACCACATTTTTCACACATACATTTTTTGTTTTCTTCAAGAATATGCCTGCCTACTTCATAAACTTTTAAAACGTCTTGAGCACAAGAACGGCAAAATTTTTGATGTATTTTTGATAACTTTATCGTCACATAATCTACTTTTTGGCATTTTTCACAGGTCACTCGTTGGCTTAAACGAGTGCCAAACTCACCTTTAGGTTCGCCTACCGTTTTAGGGATATATGCATGCTTATTTATTATTTTCATCCAAAAAGCATGGCAAAAATATCCTCAATAATCAATATGCTTAAAAATCTAAATTAAAAGTATCCAATGAAACTTTTTCAATAAATAGCTTTCTTGGTTCTACTTCATCACCCATTAAATCTGAAAATGTTTGGTCGGCTTCTATAATATCTTCTATACGAACTTGCAAAAGCGTACGAACACTTGCATCCATAGTGGTTTCCCATAGCTGCTTCGGATTCATTTCACCCAAACCCTTATAACGCTGAATACTATGACCTTTTCTTGCTAATTGCTCAATATAAAACGCTAAATCTTCGATATTTTTATAATAATATTCATCATTATTTTTTATTAAATAAAAGTCTTTATCACCAATAATTTTAAAGTTATTAAAATGCCTTTTTAATTCATTAAAATCCATACTACTAAAAAAATTCTGATTAAAAACAGTTACTATTTTTTCACCATCTTTTTCAAATTTTATACTTATACAGTAGTCACTTAAACTTTTATCACCTATAATATCTACTTTTAAATCTCTTAAATCAGGATTATTTTCAACAAGACTAGCTATAATTATTTCTGGTGAAATTTCATAATTGTCCAATGCACATATACTGATCACTGACTCTAACACGCTTGGCTCATAACGTTTTTTAAGCTTTTCTAAACCACGTTTAAAGGCATAATAAGCAACTAAAGCTTTAATGGCTATTTTTTCATCTATTAATGTCTGGCCACATTTAATTTGTAAGCCCTCTAAAGCTTGCTGCATTAAATAGGCTTCTAGAGCCATATCATCTTTTAGATAAATTTCTTTTTTACCTTTTTGGGCTTTAAAAAGAGGCGGTTGAGCAATATAAATATAACCTCTTTCTACTAATTCACGCATTTGGCGATAAAAGAAAGTTAATAACAAGGTTCTAATGTGACTTCCATCAACATCCGCATCGGTCATTAAAATAATCTTGTGATAACGCACTTTGCTGGCATCAAATTCATCAGGTCCAATACCGCAACCTAAGGCCATAATTAACGTAGTAATTTCTTGTGAAGTGAGCATGCGATCAAAACGAGCTTTTTCTACGTTTAAAATTTTACCTCTGAGCGGCAAAATAGCTTGATGACGCCTGTTACGACCATCTTTAGCTGTCCCACCTGCAGATGCACCCTCTACAATAAATATTTCAGCGTGCTGGGGATCTTTTTCTTGGCAGTCAGCTAATTTGCCAGGCAACCCCATGCCATCAAGCACTCCTTTACGCCTCGTTAAGTCACGAGCTTTTCTGGCAGCTTCCCTAGCTCTTGCCGCCTCAATAACTTTTTGGCAAATTTGTCTTGATTCAGATGGATGTTCCTCTAACCAACTATTTAAATGATCCGTAAGTAAATTTTCAACAATAGATCTTACTTCAGAAGATACTAATTTATCTTTAGTTTGAGAGCTAAATTTTGGATCAGGAAGCTTAACTGATAACACTGCCGTTAAACCTTCACGAATGTCTTCGCTTTTTATTTCGCCTTTACCCAAAGCTTTTTCATAATTTTTTTGTATATAGCCATTCACTGCTCTGGTTAAACCTGCTCTAAAGCCTGCAAGGTGAGTTCCACCATCATTATTTTTAATATTATTGGTAAAGCAAAAAGTTCTTTCTTGATAAGAGTCATTATACTGCATAGCAATATCAACTTGACACTGCCCACTAGCTCCTGCTTCTTGCAATTGTTTTTGGCCACTAACAATAATTGGCTCTTTGTGAATAGGTGAAAAAGATTTATTTAAGTGCTGAACAAATTCACTAATACCATCTTCGAAAAAGAAGTTGTGCTCTTTACCGCTGCGTTCATCTTTAATATGAATTTTAATGCCTTTATTTAAAAAAGCCTGCTCTCTAAGTCTGGTAGCTAAAATATCAAAATGAAACTCTATATGAGAAAATATTTGTTCATCAGGTTTAAAACTAATTTTGGTACCAGTAGTCTCACTAGGGCCTTTTTGGATTAAACCTGAAGTTGGGTCTCCCCTACTAAAGCTTTGTTCATAACAAAAACCACCTCGATGAATTTCTAATTTTAACTCTTCACTTAAAGCGTTAACCACACTAATACCAACACCATGAAGCCCACCTGATACTTTATAAGAATTTTGGTCGAATTTACCACCAGCATGAAGCACGCACATAATGACTTCACAAGCAGGCTTTCCTGATTCATGCATATCAACAGGGATTCCACGACCATTATCTTTTACAGAAACCCAAGAATCATGGTGAATAAGAACTTCAACAGTATCGCAATAACCAGCCAATGCCTCATCCACAGAGTTATCCACTACTTCAAAAACCATATGGTGAAGCCCTGAACCATCATCGGTATCACCAATATACATACCCGGTCTTTTTCTTACAGCTGATAAGCCTTCTAAAACCTTAATAGAAGAAGCGTCATAGACATTATTAGCATCTGTTTTAGTTGTGTTACTCACTTAATTCCCACCATTTCTCATATATGCATTGCAAACAGTACCAGGTAACACAATTAATCTCTTTGGCACAGGGGGATTTTTAAAACTAAAAAACCCATGTTTAAGCTGGATTATTTTATTTTGAGGCTAGACTTTCCATGAAATTTTGAAAGAGCATCACTAAACTCAAACCAACTAATTCTTTCTTCGTAACTAATGTGCTTGTCGGGAATTACGTCAGGTGTTGTCTCAAGGCTAGCAGCAGTTAAGTAGATATATTCTGGATTCTCTCCATATTCCATAAATAGCTGACTTCCACAAATGCCACAAAATATGCGGTAGGCCTCAACAGAGGACTCATAACGAGTTAATTTTTCAAACCCTAATGAAATACTCAATTGTGAAGTTAAAACTTTAGCCCACGTAACAAATACAGCGCTATTAGCCCGCCGACAAGATTGGCAATGGCAATGCGCACATGAAATTAGCGGTAACATAATAGTATATTGGACTGCCCGACAAAGGCCTCGACCGTGCATATATGGCCTCCTAAACGGTATCCAGAAAACTAATCTTTACAATTATAAAGGTTAATTATCTGGATGCGTGGCACGTAGGAGGTGTGGAATAGATAGGTATTTTTGCACAAAATATTTTGGGAATTTGCTCCCAATAGTCACCTGTATATTCAACCTTGCTTTCTTTTATTTTTAGGCCATTACTGCTTCAATATTAAGATTTGGAAATATTGATTTTAGCATCACTATAGTCAAGAGAGAGGGATTGGCGGTTTTGCTATTTTCCAATCTTTGATAACTATAGGGATTTTTAAACCCTAATTTTTTGGCTACTTGGTTTTGTGTTAGATGATTACTCACACGCTCTTGGCGTAAAATCATCGCAAAAGCTATTTTAGTATCTACTGATATTTTAATAATATTACTGCCTTTTATATTAAAACTAGGCTTGGGAAAAATAACTTTAGAGTTTTCAGGTTCATCTAAGTATAAGTTTAACGCCTCATAAGCATTATCAAAAAGTTCTTTTTTGCTATCCGCTTGAGTAAGGCAGCCTTTAAGTTCAACACACTCTGCCCAATAGCCTTTTTTTTCTGAATGTACTTTAAAATGATATTGCATATTATTCACCTATTCTTTTGAGCAAATATTTTTCTAATCCTTTTCCTAATTCCTTGTGCATTGGAATGGTTTCCCTATCTTCACCTTGAGCCATAATAACGTGTGAGCCTTTTTGACGTATTTTGTGCCACCCTGCTTTTTCAAACTTTTTTTGCATTTCTTTGCCACTTAAAGGCATTTTAACATTCCTGGCTTAACAACTTATAACCAATTATAGTTGGTAATTTTACAATAATCAACTATTCTTTAATGTCTTATTTGAGTAAAACGCATAAAAAAAGCACCCATTTTATGAGTGCTGTAAATTTTTTATGTATATATTATTTTTATCTAGTTTTCTTTAAAATATTTCTCCTAAACATACTTATACAAACTAAACTTAGCATTAATAATATATTTAATTGCCCCTGCGCTTTAGTGTTAGTACTTGAACAGCCAGCGCCAGATATATCTTCTTCTGATTCTTGTTGTTCACTTTCTGCATTTAGTTCTTCCATGGAAGGTAGTGCTACTTCGGGAGCCTTTGGTGCTTTTGCTGTTTCATCAACAATTTCTGGCGCTACAGGCTGCGCTATTTCTGGTATACCAACCGCAGGAGCAAATGGCGTTGCAGGCCCAAACACAGGTGGTACAGGTGGAAGCGGCAGGGGTATGGCTACGGGCAGAGGACTACACGCATCGCCTATGCCATCTTCATTTGCGTCATCTTGATGTATGTTAGGTATATGAGGACAATTATCTTCATCATTCTCAACACCATCTTCATCTAAATCTATACTATTAAATGGATCGCAAACATCACCAAAAGCATCACCATCAGAATTTTCTTGCAAAGGATTAGGATGAATTGGGCAGTTATCAAGGCTATTTACTATAGCATCATTATCAAAATCATGGTCGTTTAATGTATCGCAAACATCACCAAAAGGATCGCTATCTTCATTTTCTTGCCCTGGATTAAATATATGAGGACAGTTATCGTTCACATCTAATATTAAATCAGCATCTTGATCTTGATTATGGATCTCGTCACAAAGATTACCTTGGCCATCGCCATCTGTATCTTCCTGTAAGGGGTTCGCATGAACTGGGCAATTATCTACTATGTTTAATATACCATCACCATCGGCATCTGGAGCGCAATTATTACCAGCATCTGCTGGACATGGATCACAAGCATCTCCTAGACCATCATTATCAAAATCAAATTGATTCGGGTTGGATTGAAATGGACAATTATCTAAATTAGAACATAGAGTATCACCATCTATGTCGTTTAGCTCATCAAGTGGGCAGGCGTCTATTTCATCTTCTACACCATCTCCATCATTATCTTGATGATCTTCACAAGCATCTCCATAAAAATCACCATCGGCATTTTCTTGTAAAGGATTTGCTATACCTACACAGTTATCCACTCCATTAAGTATACCATCTAAATCTAGATCTGTAGTGCATGTATTAGTGGCATCTGTTGGGCAAAAATCACAGCCATCGCCTATACTATCTGAATCACTGTCAGTTTGCGATGGATTATCAATACTTATGCAATTATCTACAACGTTTAATACACCATCGTTATCTGTATCCGTTGCGCAGGTATTGCTGGAATCAGCTGGGCAAGGGTCACAAACATCACCTATGCCATCATTATCTGTATCATTTTGTGAAGTATTTGAATTAGCTATACAATTATCAACGTTATTTTGTACACCATCTCCATCTACATCACCTGCATTACAAAGGTTTAAGCCATCGGTTGGGCAAGGATCACAAATATCACCTACCCCATCATTATCTGTATCAATTTGAGTTAAATTATCTACGGCTATACAATTATCCGCTGTATTTAATACACCATCTCCATCTGTATCGGTTGCACAGGTGTTAGTGGCATCGGCTGGACAGGGATCACAAGCATCGCCCATACCATCTGCATCTGTGTCGGCTTGTAAAGCATTACCTTTAGAAATACAGTTATCATTAATATTTTGAATACCATCCGCATCTACATCACCTGCATCACAAAAGTTTAGTGGGTCTGTAGGACAAATATCGCAGCCATCTCCTACGCCATCATTATCTCCATCAATTTGGAACGGGTTAGCTATGGCGATACAATTATCATTAACGTTTAATACGCCATCTCCATCTGTATCAGCGGCACAAGTATTACTTGCATCTGCTGGGCAAACATCACAGGCATTGGCAATACCATCTCCATCTGTATCAACAGTATTATCACCAGCAGGACAAGTATCACAATCATCGCCAATACCGTCTAAGTCTGTATCTGTTTGCGAAGCGTTAGCAGCAAAAGTACAATTATCTGGGCCATTACCTACCGCACACGTAGTGTTTGTAAAGC
>CAZBMJ010000031.1:12003-27996 GCA_964493205.1 uncultured Myxococcales bacterium | reverse complement strand
CTACAAATGTTGATGGGGCAAATAGCACAAAACCGCTGTTATACGCTGGCACGGTTGATTAGTAGAATGTTCAATTGGAATACAAAACCTTTTTCTTTTCTTTTTTGAGGGAGGGAAATTTAAAAAAAATAAAGATTTGGAAGTAAATAAAATATATCACGATGACTGGATGAATAACCAACTACCCGATAAATCGGTTCAGTTGATTATTGCAGACCCGCCATATTTTGAAGTAAAAGGAGAATTTGATTTTATATGGAAATCATTTGACGATTATTTAAAAGATGTTGAAAAATGGGCTATTGAATGTAAACGCTTACTTGCTGATAATGGAACGCTTTTTTGGTATGGACATTCAAAAAAGATTGCATACTCACAAGTAATTTTAGATAAATATTTTATGTTAGAAAGTAATGTTGCAATAGAACTGACAGCAGGACATATAAGAAGGAGCAACAAAGAAAGTTTTAGAAGATTTGCTCCTTGCTCCGAAAGATTTTTAATGTATAGCACAGGAAAAACAAACAAGGAACTTTGCTCCGTTTTGATTAGTCAAATAAACGAAACTGCAACAACGGAAGATTTTGTAAAATGCTTTACAAAACTAAATATTTGCAAAAACGAAAAAAGTGCAAAGGTATTGGCAACCTATAAAACAGGGAAACATAAAACAAGATTTGATTTAATGAGTGAACAAATGTATAATGAAATAGGTGGATGGAATTATTCTTACAACCACTTTAAAACCTTATACTCAAAAAGCATACGAACATTTAATTCAACTGGTATATTGGATGTGTTTAGATTTAAGGAGAACACAAAAGAACTATCCGAAACGACACACCCGACACAAAAACCGTTTGAACTTACTAAAATGTTAATACAAATGGCTTCTAATGAAAATGATTTGGTGCTGATACCTTTTGCAGGAAGCGGAACGGAATGTATTATGAGTGCAAAAGAAAACAGAAACTTTATCGGCTTTGAGATTGATGCTAAACACTTTAAAACTGCAACCGATAGAACCGAAATAATTAAATCGCAACCGTCTTTATTTTTTTAAATGTGCGGTGGCAAAAAAAAGAAAAGAAAAAGAATGATACGACAAATGCTCAATTGGAAACGAAATGTAGTGCTTGCGTATAACGGATTACGCTTTACGAAGCCAATAAAAAAGATTAGAAGCACAAATGTTTAATAAACCGAAAATGATTGATAGAAGCACATACTTAAAATTACCGACAAAGCCTTTTTTATTGGTTTTGTTAAAGCGTGTGTTATGCTCTCGTTGCGGATTATCAAGCGATAAACTTCCTACGAAAAACGGTAAAAATGAATTAAAACTTTTTTTAGGAGGGCTTTTTTATATTACTTTTTGCCACTTCAACAAGCCAAGAATAGCACCAATAGCTAAAACTCCAATGACAATATTTTTAGGAGTAAATATGCTTTTAGCAGTAGTTGGATTGGCAGTTTGTTTAGTTGAACTATTATTTGGTTGCCCACCACCGAATACCATACCATCGGTGCTTCCGCTAAATGTCTTTTCGGTTCTACTGATGTTAGTAGTTACTGGAGTAGTATCAGCAACTTTAGTGAGGATAGAAAAAGGAACAGTTCGGTTTTGTTCTGTAATTGCTGAAACTTGGGCTTCCCAACCTTCACCTTTATCATTGAAAAACATTTTTTGCACATCAATTACATCTCCATTGTTGAAATGGTATAATACAGATTTCAAAGGAATACCTGCACTATTAAATTGTGTTGTTACGGTTAAATCTGCAAATGTATTGAACCGATATTTTCCTGTTGATGGTTTCTGTGCCATAATGAAATATTTTAGTGAAAAAGATTGTGGCAAATATACGCAAAATTTCCTTACCTTTTACAAATTTGAAAAATTTGATAGAGCGTGGGCAAAAAGTTTTAATTCATTTTTACTTCCACTAAAGTTTATTCGGAGAACAAATGGAGCAATGGAGCATAACTATTGGCTTAGCGATGAAGCGGAAAGTTAAGCCTTATTTTTCGGCTTAAAAACCAACAAAACAAATACAAAACCAACATTAAAGTAAGCCTAAAACCGCTTTTTCGCTAAACCAATGTTATAAATTAACAAAATATTTAAATTATGAATGTTATATATAGGGCAATGACTTTACAAACTTGCGATTTTCACGAAAAACCAAAATTAGTTTATGGAACTCCTGAATTTCAATTTACAAAACCAAACGGAACCTTTGCAATAAAAAAAGAAGGAACAGAACAGCAAATTGTAGTCCATCTAATAAGTTTTCAAAAGTGCGTTTGTTCAAAAGAAAATTATCAGTACAGAGAAAATGAGGTATATTTTTCAAAAATGTCAAGACTCATAAATAGAGATACTTTAGAAATTTCTATTAGTGGCAGTCAATTTTTAAAAGTAAGTATTGAAAATTGTTTGAATGAAAAACATGTTACACTTGAGGGTTCACAGCATAGTATATAATGTTGAGCATACGTGCTAGGTGAGTATTTTATGACACATCTAAGTTTATTTGATAATATTCGCAACAAAGTAATAAACCTCTGCTTTCAGGTATGTAGTGTTGGTAATAATTTTGTTGATTATCAATATAAAACACTTATTTTATTCCACTAAATCCTGCCAAATACAACTAAACTAAGTTATATATAACTAAACCCGCAAATACTTTGCAATACCCCACTAACTAAATTGTTTTTATGCAAAGCCTTTTCAACTTTGCCGTAAATAAATTTAGAGATAGTAATGAATAACCATTTGTATCGTCCTTTAATTCCTAAAAGTGTATTCCAAAAATATATTCCTAAATCAGGTTGCAACCCAAATTATATAGGCTCAGGAGATACGGGTTATTCATTAATGAAAATGGCAGACGTTGTCTATAACAATGTTTATCAAGGTTCAAAACTTTCAACTGTATTACAACAAAAAACATTAGCCGAAACCTGTGCGAGTATTCATAACTTTTTGTATAATAATTTCCAATACAAAGTTGATGAAAGCGACCAAATATTACGTTCATTATCTTGCTCATGGGCAGAGAGAGAAACAGGTATTGACTGCAAAAGTTTTTCTATTTCCGCATCAATAATTTTATCAAATTTAGGTTTATCTCATGCGTTTAGACGTGTAAAGCAACCGACATTTATTCCTGAACAGTTTACTCATGTTTACGTTATTGTTTACAACGATCAACAAAACAAAGATATAAGTAAAGGTTACTATGTTATCGACGGAACGCTTCCAACTATGGACGAAGTGGCATATATTACCAAAGATGATTTTCAGATTAACGTTAGTGGCTTAGGTTATTATGGTGGTTTGGGTGTTGATCCAGCAACTGCACTAGCAGTCAGCGACCAAATTAAAAGTCAATTAAAAGATATATTTAAAGATATATTTAAAAAATTTGGACCACAAATTGAGAATATCAAAAATGCTATCTCTAAAGTTGGATTTTGGAAAGCATTTAGTTGCAACACCAACGCTTTCGGTGATGATGTATTACAAAGAAATTTGAGTCAACAGGCAGATTTTTTAAGACTTGTTATAGAAAGAATTAATGAGGCCGTTGCTATACATTTAAACTCGCCACGTCCTTTCTCGGCTGATTATAATCCAGTTGGCGAAGCTCGAAACAAGGCATGGATAGATATGTATAATGTTTTCAGTACAATTTATGGCTATAGACACCATAAATCTTGGAGTTCAGAGTGTACAAAGGCTAATTTAGTAGTTGCATATAAGCATGCAGAAGATGTATTAATAAGAAGATTTAACAATCAAGTTCTTCAGCCATATTTAGATACTTATTTTGATATTACTCTATTACCTAGCGTTCAAATAGATTTTAATAATTGTAGAAATGTACCAGTTGGCGAAACCTGTTGCGGTCCTAACGATTGTCAATATTACAGACCTAATATTGGTGCTTTTGTACCACACAAATACACATTAAAGCAGGGCGTTACAAATATTCCTTTATTAGAATTTACTGCACCTGTTGTAAATGTTTTGAAAGGCAATACAACTTCAGTTATAGATATTATTGATTCATTTAAAACGCTTTTACCTATTGTGAGTGGCGGTTATAATAATTCAGGCGGTGGCTCAACAATTGATTTTAATAACCCACAAAATCCAAACTATTCAGGTGGTACAACAGGTAAAACAAATCTTTTTGGCGCAAACAATTTAATTTTAGGTGGTTTAATTTTAGGGGTTCTATTTTATGGGTTCAAACCTAGTGACAAAAACACTAAATAATATGAAATTAAAACATTACGCTTTAAATAGTCCGCAAGGCTTAAATGGTTGGAGAGATTGGCTAAGAGGTGCAATAAAATTTGCTAGTAATTTTATTCCATTTGGTAGCATTATAGCAAAGGAAATTTTAAGTGTTATTGATAAATATGATAATTCTGAATTTCAATGGCGTTCAACTCAATTGCGTTCCAATTGGAACAACGCTTCAAGCATACCCAAAGAATGGGAGCCAACAGCTGGCGAAGATGTTATATTAAAAGTTTACATAGAACATTATGTAAAACCTTTTCTTTTATATGTTGAAAGTGTTTTTCAAAACATATCAAACGCAAGGTCTTATGTTGCACAGTTGCAAGAATACAACAACCTAGTTAAATCATATAATTTATATAAAAACTATCATTTAACTAATGAAATTCAAGGTTTATCAAGCAATGCCATCTTAGCAAAAATTGAAGTTGTAGATATTTTTATGAAAGAATTATCTGAAAAGTTAAAAGCAATTTTTAATATTGATGAAAACACATTATCACAAAGTAGGTCGGAGTCCTTTAAGGCTGGCAATAACATATCATTTGGTAATGTTTATTTAACAGCTACAACCGCTTTTACTGCAAACTTTAACGAGTATTTTTTAAAGTTAGATACAGTTGTTATAGACACGCCTAGAGGACCAGTTGTTCAACTAGCAAACAATCAATCAAGCACGGTAGAAATACCAAAACCAACCACGCCTGCAAAACCAACAGGACAAGAAAAACCAATCATTAATCTATCTAATTCAAATGTTTCAAACGAAAAAACTGAATTATTTGGGTTGCTAAATTTTAGAAAACGCCCAATTGTGTCTTTATTAACCGCTATTGCAGGCGTTTATTTTGCAAATAAATTATACAAATCTTTTAAATAAATTAATTAAAATGTTCAAAAAACCAAATCAAAATCAAATTGTTTCCGCTGGCGCAACTGTTGGTGGTGCATTAGTTGGTGGCATGTTGTCTAATGTTGTTGTAGATGCTATTATTGACAATACAATGACTGATAACGTTGAAACAACTAACAACAAGCGCTTATATATTAATTTAGGCGTGGTGGCTTTATCTGTTGTTGCTATGGCTTCAGTAGATGGTAAAGATGTAACTGGTCAATCTTTAAAAGGTGTTTTTGCAGGTATGGCAATAAACAAAGGACTTGATGCTATTAAAAATTTTGCTTCAGACAAAAACGTATCCAATTCAAAAATGCGTATTGCATTAGGGTTGGGATGTGCCTGTGAAAACCAACATTTAAACATTGCTTATCCTACACCTGTTTTAAATTATCCCTCAACCGCACCAAGGCTGGATTATTCAAAATCTTTAGATAACGAAAACACTCAAGAAATATTTGACATTGCTATTTAAGCAAAGTAAAAATTAAAAACAAATTTAAATCAAATCATTAATAATTAAAACAATTAAAATCATGTTAAAATCAATCCAATTACAAGTAATGTTATTATTAGCATTTGCAGCAGAAAAAATACCTACAGGACGTTCAGTTGCAGAGTTTTTTAGAAAAGATAATGGAACTACAGATGATAAATTTCAAGCCAAACAAGTTACTCATTTTATTTCTAAGCGCGCTGTAAATTTTGACAATGGCAACATCGTTGATAGTAGCACAGCTAAAAAGAATGGTGAAAAAACATTTACTAATGATATGTTAGACAATGACTTTCTTGTTACTAAGGCCAGATTATTATACGCTACGGCTGCTGATGATGCTTCAGTTGTATCTGCTGATTATAGTAATATAGCTTTAGGATCATCAACTGCTTTGCCAGGAAGTATTAAGAATACGCAAATTAAAATAACTCAAGATCAAGAAGCTTTTTGCGTAGGGGCTAGAGAACTGTATGAGGGATCTACATCAGACGAAAAATGGTTAGTGTTAGACATTCCTTTCAAAATTAGACAAAAAGTGCCTTTTGAAATAAAATTTAATGGATCTGCTGCTTTTGGATCTACAGAATCTTATAGAGTTGAGTTAGGCGGTGTTGAATATGTCCAAATTTATGGTTCATCCACTAAAAAATGTTAATTAAATTAAATTATTAACTAAAAGCCCTTAGCCTTATTATAGATAAGGGCTTTTTTAACATCTAAAAAATGGAAACAGAAGTAAAAGAAGTTATTAGAGTGCATGTTGAATTTCTAGGGAGTAACAATAATTTTAACACCAGTAAAAATATTGCTCTAGGTGATGTTGTTGGAATTAGCGTTTATGTAACACCATCAAAAAATGATACTGAACTTAAAAATCATTTGTCTTTAAGAATTAAAGACCAATCAAGCGAAGAAGTTGTAAAGATTCAACCAGTGGAACATTTAAGAAACAGAGAGGCATCTTACCCTGACTCTTACGTTCCTGTTAATTTTAGAGGTGGACAAGTAATTGATTTAGATTTATTTGTGTCAAGTTTTTTTTCTGATGCAGACGAGGTTTTTGTTGATGTTTTATTGATTTATAAAAAACCTCTAAAAAATGCCAGCTGCTAAACTTTCAATTGTCAATTTTTCAACTGATTTTGATAGAGAATATACATCTATTAGAAAATTAATTATTTTCAATAATCCAAGCCTTCCGGTAACTGTTACTGTTGATAATGTTGACTTTGAAATAACCAACTCTAAAACTTTTGAGTGTTTTGGGGATTGCTTCAATGTTAAAATTAGTGCAAAAAATGTTGAAAGTGTAACTTTAGAAATTTGGAAATAATGAATCAACTTTATCAAGATTTTGAGAAACTTAAAAAAGACAAATATCATAGATTAACTATTTATGATAAAAAATTCAAAAGACCTATACATAGAGACTTTGATTATTATTATGTTTTAGAGAATTTTCAAACTTTTGATAATTTAATAAATGAAATTAAAAACAATGGCACAAAAGAAATCATTGTTTATCCTAGAAGATCTAACGGAAGTGTTACCAAAAGTGCTGGCGATTCATATGAAGTTGTTTTAGTTGAAGAATTAGAACAAGTGTCACCACCAACACAAACAAAACTAGAGTTTGACTATAGTTCTAAAACTTTACCAACACAAACAAATAGTTTATCACAAATGCCACAAGGTTTAAATATGGCTGGTTTAATGGGTGCTGATGTGTCTTATAGATACATGGATTATCCAAAAATGGAAGCCAAGGTAAAAGAGTTAGAAACCGAAAATAAAACGCTGAAAAAGGAAAATGAACAGTTATCACGTGAAAATTTCAAGTTAGAAATTGAGATCAAAAGTGATGACAAAAAACGTGAGGGTAATCAACAATTAATAGGTATGCTTGCGCCTGCTTTATCGCCTGTTTTAGAAAAACTTTTGGCTCCAAAAATAGGGCTAAGTCAACCACAGTCAGGACACCAACAATTTGATCAAACTATTAACTCTATTTTGAATAATGTTGGTGTTTTACTTACACGTAGTGAAGATTTTTACATTGAACTTGACGATTTAATCAAAAAGTATGGAAAAAACAATTAACATTTCAATCAAAATCAATGGGAAAAACCCCATTGATTTAAAACAGAAAACAGACAAAATGCAAGAATTTTTACAAAATGAAAAAGCCGTTGACAAATTTTTGCAAAACATTGATTTTTTAAGAAAATTCATATAAAAATGCCTATAAAATATACCAAAAAATCTGCTTTACGAAACCCTGCATTAGTAGCTGGGGCGGTTGTTGCATCAAATAAGATTAATAATTCAGAAATCGTAAAACAAACGGCATCTGTAATTCCTTTTTTGATAAAATTTGCCGTAGTAGGTGGCGTTGGTTATTTTGTATATACAAGTTTTGTTAAACGTTTTAGAAAAATTGAAGGAAATTCAAACTTACAGCCTGCTAATATTAGCGAGGGAGAAGCACAGACTAGGGCGAATTCTATTTATGCGGCATTGTATGGTTTTGGCAATGACTTTAATACAGTTTCTCAAAACTTATCAGGCTTAAATTATAATGGTTGGGTGCGTTTGTATAATGCTTTCGGCAATCGTGCTGGTGCTAATCCTTTTTCGAGCAAAACAGATTTAGTTTGGTGGCTGAATGATCAATTTAGTCAAGACGAATTAATGCAATTAAGATTTATTTTACCTAACGTATTCTAAAAATGACAACTAAAGAAAAAAACTATCTCAAATACGGTGGCATCGGCTTAGGTGTTATTGTTTTGTATAAATTAATTTTTGGTAGCAAAATAGACAATCAAGGCGTTTCTGTTGATCCAACTGGTAACGGAAGTTCTACTGGAAATGGTGGCGTTACGCCTTATGTTTTTAATGCCGATTCGGTAGCTAATGCGTTGTGGGAAGCAATGAAAGATATGGGAACTTGGGATTTTTGTAACAAAAATTGTGAAGATGGTATTTTTGCCGCTTTACAGCCCGTCAATGCTCAACAATTTAGTCAAGTAGTAAGGGCTTTTGATAAAAGAAAATACAATAATTTGACTGGTAATAATTATGCCGTTTGGGGTTTTGATTTAGAAAGTTTTGATTTAAAACATTGGTTAAGCAAGGAGTTGAACTCTCAAAAATATAACACTTTACGATTAAGATACCCTGGTCAATTATGAGAATATCTGGTAAAATTATAGATGATATAGGTCCGTTACAAGATGTGAATATTGTTGTTTTAGACAGTAATAATGAACCAACAACTATTGGAACTATCACGAGAACTGATGGTATTTTTTTGTTAGAAAATAACGCAATCCAACCAAATACGACCATTCAATTGTCATTTGTAGGTTTCAGAACAATTTTAGCACCTGCAAATGCTTTGCAAGGTGGTACGCTAGAAATGCAAATTGATGATGTTACGCTCGAAGAAATAACAATTATTGGTACAAAACCAAAACCATCACCAAAACAAAGTATGAGTTGGTTATGGTGGCTTATTCCTGTGGCTGGTGTAGCTTATTATTTTAACCAAAACCAACCAAAACGAGTAAAAATATAATGAACTTAGCATTAATCACATCTATACCAAATGTTGTATCAATTTTAAATAAATATAAAATTGATACACCGCTTCGTATGGCTCATTTTTTTGCTCAACTGGCCCATGAAAGCAATTTTAAACCTGTAAGTGAAAACTTAAATTATTCGGCTTCAAGACTTTTAGAGATTTTTCCTAAATATTTTAATTCCACAACTGCCAATCAATATGCGCGCAAACCGCAAGCTATCGCCAATAGAGTTTATGCCAATCGTATGGGTAACGGTAATGAATTAAGTGACGATGGTTGGCGTTATCGTGGGCGTGGTTTTATTCAATTAACGGGAAAGTCAAATTATATGGCTTATGAAAGAGCTTCTAATAACAAGGTTGTTTCAAACCCTGATTTGTTATTATCTCCTAGCGTAGCTTTAGATAGTGCCTGTTGGTTTTGGCAAAGCAGAAATATTAACCGCTTCGCAGATCAAGATAATATTACAGAAGTTACAAAGTTAGTGAATGGTGGAACAAATGGTTTGGCAGATAGAATTTATAAACTTGCACAACTAAAAAAATTAGACTTAGCAAATTTATTGTTAGGTCAAAAAAAAAATATAATTGGTTTAAGCACAATCATTTTAGTTAGCGTTTCAACCTATTTTATTTATAAGTATTACAAAAAATCAAAACTTTAAAAATGACACTAGCAGAAATATTTAATTACATCTTTGGTTCAACTACGTTGGTCAGCATTTATGTTGCTTGGCATAGTAGAAAAGCCCAAATTAAAACAGCCGAAGCAACAGCGCTTACAAGTATGCAGGTTGTATATGATAATTTTGTAATACATACAGAAAAAGAATTGCAAAAATTAAGACAAACAATTGAAAAGCAAGATATAAAAATTAAAGAATTAGAAAAATATATAAAAAATAATAGTCAATCATTCAGAAAAGCTAGTATCACAGATGAATAAATATACCTTGTTTTTAGTTTTCATTTTTTTATTAACAGCTTGTAAAACAAGTCAAGTTAGTGAACCTCATTTTTTATATAATACAAAAATTGACACGTTCAAAATTGAAACTACACGCATAGAAAAGGAAATTGTAAGCATGCCGATTGATGATAGTATAATCATTGCCATTAATGACGCTAAAGATTCAATTTGCGATGAACAAATTAATAAAATTTTATCTCAAATTAATTTTTCTAAAATCTCTGGCAATAATGAATATTCAATTTTATACAATCAAAGCAAAAGACAACTTGAAATAATTGCCAAAATGCGTCAATGGAAAAACTCATCATCAAACATAACCGAAAAAATACAAGACATTAAACACAAAATTAAAGAAATCCCAGTTAAAGTGCCAGTTTACACCAATATTTTAACCAAATGGCAAAAAATATTAATTGGTCTAGGTATCAGTTTTACTTTGTTTCACATCATTAGATTAATCATAAAACTCAAACCATAATGACAGCTAAAAAATCAATTTTTTCAACAAAAAACATACTTATTGCAAGTAGCGTGGCGGTGGCTTTAGTTGCTTTTGGCATTTTTAGATGGGCTAAAAATAAACAGGAACAAACCATAACGGTTTTTTCTAATTTACGGATTACGCCGAAAGGTATAAGAAATGTTAGGATTGCAAATAGTTTTTTACGTTTTAATATTGATTTAGAATTATTTAATCCTAGTAATGAAAACTTATATATAAGTGGTTATGGTGTTGTCAATATCAGTCGTTTAATTCTGTATTACAAACAAACAAAGTTAGGCGAGAGTAATGTTTATTTATCAGATATTCAAATCCAAAACAACAGGGCATTGTTATTAAAAAATATTCCAATTGAAATTTCTATACTTAATTTGTTAAGCATGTTACCTGAAATTTTAGACATGATAAACGAATTATCATCAATGAACCTTAACTCTTTTTTAATGAAAGTTGAGATGAATGCTTTAGGCGAATATTATACCATAGACGTAAAAAACTAATCAATAAAATTTTAAAATCATGAATAAAAAAATCTTAATTATCGGAGGAATAATTGCTTTAGGCTTTATTTTTAAAAACAAAATTTTTGGTGCTTCAGTTAACACCACACCCACAAAACCGCAGGAATTACCATTTTTACAAGCTAATGAAGGTAAAATACTTGTGTCTTCTGCTGGACAATGGTTTACTATTAAAAACGGTATTATTTATATATTTACTGATGAACCAGCATTAAGAAGATACCAACAAGATAACCCAGCAATTGCCGAACCAGTTTATTTAAATTTTGATGCCTGGGGTGAGTATGCTGCAAGTCAAGATGGTGGTGTAACGCAGTTATTAGGGTATTAATAAATGAAAAAAAAGGTATTGATAATATTTTCAATAGCTTTAATTACCTTTTATTATATGAAACATTCAATTAAATTTCATAAAATTGTTAAAAATCAAAAAACAAGAGGTATTGATGCTTTTGGTTCTGGTGCTTTTGGTGCAAAACGCACTCACGGAACACATCAAGGCGTTGATATTGTGACAACTAAAGGCGAATATATATACAGTCCAATTAATGGTGTTGTTAAACGTTATGCCCGTCCTTATGCTGATGATAACAGATTTAATGGCATTGTTTTAACTAGTGGAGACTTAGAAATTAAAATTTTTTATGTTAATCCTACAATTGCCGTTGGTTCAAAAATAATTGCAGGTCAAGTTATTGCAATAGCTGAAAATATTGGTGAAAAGTTTGGTCCAAAAATGACACCACACGCCCACATAGAAGCAAGGATCAATAAAAGACTTATTAATCCAACTGATTTACTTATATGAAAAGCATACAATTAGCAAATAATCTCAATAAAAAAGAGGTTTCTCGTGATGAAGTCTTGGAAGTTATCAAAATAGCATCATTGGAAAACCAAACGACTGTTGTACACAAACTACAACAGGCAATTAGTTGCAATTGTGAAAAATATATCATTGAGATAGAGCAACCTTTTAAAGAAGAAGTTTATTTTGGTTTAAATACTCCAATTAAAAAATCATCAGTAAAAAAAGTTGTTACAAAAATAAAACCAACCTCAAAACCAAAGGCTAAGAATAGCCCGGCACCAAAAATAAAAAATAATTTTGTGCAAAAACCAGTAATACATGATGTTAAAAAAAATTCCTTACAAAATTTAATAAAAAATCAATTAAATAAAAAAAAACAATTCTACAGACTTTCTAACAATAACTTTGCAGACTTTTTGGGCAATATTGAAATTAAGAGAAAAGAAAGCGTAGTTATTACTTTATCTGGTGGCCAAGGTTCAATGAAAACTCGTTTTGCTTTTCAGTTTATTAATGCCTTTGCTCAAAACTATAAAGTTGGTCATTTATCAATTGAGGAGCACCCAGAGAGTAGTCTTTATATTGACAAAGCTCACGAGTATATTAAGCCATCTCTATACAATAATATAGAAGTACCTATTGTTAAAGATTTAACTACTATTCACAAAACCATTGCAAACAATGATGTTATTATAATTGATAGTTTTCAAAAATTGAAAGAACTAGATAAAAGCCTTGAAATTGACAAAGATTTTAGAATAAAATATGACGGCAAATTATTTTTAATCATCTTTCAACAAACCACTAATGGCAGTATGCGTGGCGGGTCTAAATCACAATTTGATGCAGACGTGGTTTTATTCACTCAAAAGTTTGATGATTACAAACAAAACTTTGTTTACAACAACAAAAACCGCTATTTAAACACTTCTTTTGATAGTGTTTACTATAACATTTATTCACAAAAAACAATAAAAAATGGCTAACAAAAAAATTATTTCTAGTTTAATTATTGCCGGTTCTTTATACTATATCTATAAAAACCTAAAAAAAGCACCAATGAAGCCTAAAAGTGGGGTTTTTGGTGGTTCAAATATGTGTAGCGTAAGGTCTTTAAGTTCTAGAAACACAATTAATGTTGAAACTCAAAAAATAATACAGTCATCAATAAAATCATTTGGATCTTTAACTGTTGAACAACAAACGAATATTAAATTAATTATAGATGCTTTTAAAAAACATGGCGATTGTGATAATGCTAAATTAGCTTATATTTTGGCTACGGCTTGGCATGAGAGTCGTTTTAGTCCGTTGCGTGAAGGATTTGCTAAAAATGATGCATCCGCACGATTACACGTTAAAAATAAAGCTTATGGTAAAGTTGTTAATGGTCAAGTGTATTATGGCAGGGGTTTTTCTCAATTAACTTGGGATTTTAATTATAAAACTTTTGGTCAATTATTAGGAGTAGATCTATATAACAACCCTGATTTGGCTATGATTCCTAAATATGCCGCTGAAATTATAGTAGTTGGTATGATGGAAGGAAAGTTTACAACAAAAAAACTTGGTAACTATATAACAGATGCTTCTTGGGATTTCTATAATGCTAGACGTACGGTCAATTCTTTAGATAAAGCTGGTAAAATAAAAGGTTACGCTGAAAGTTTAATTAGTTAATTTTAGTTATGAAAAATAATTTAGAAGATTTTTATAGTAATAGTATCACAAACATTAACCAAATACCAAGTCGCAGTTATTACGACTTGCAGGATTTACCAAGTATTCCACCTAGAGAACAAACACTAATAATCCCACCCCAAAGAGTTGTATGTAATCCTGTTAATGTGTGGCAATGTAGTAATGTTGCTGTAGGTAATTTTAATTATATTGGCAATAATGCGGTATGCGGTTCAGGAGCAACGCCAGCGTTTCCTTTTGACGTATTTGCAACAATGATTAATATACCTAGTGGCTATATAGTTGATAGCATTATTGCTCACTTAGTGAACAAGCCCAATAATACTACAAGTTCTAATATTGAATTTTATATTCAACGTTCTGAATCAGGCGGTGGTGCGCAAACTAATTTGCGCTATAATAAAGTATTAATTAGTAATGATACTCTAGCTACAACAACAGGTAGCTTAGGTTGCCTTACCCGTTTTGAAAATCTGTCAATTAATGCTCACTCGTTGCCCATTCTTGAATATTCATTTCTACAAATAGCTGTAAGGGACACACTTAATGTCCACACTTTAGACATAGGATTTATCATAACACTAAGAAGTACATAAAATGAAATCACTAACAGAGAATAATATACTAATTTCGGTATATACAGATGATTTTTTTGAAGACCCTATAAATATAAAAATTTCTGAAAAATGGAAACTTACAGATGTAATACCAACCGAAGAGCAACAAAAATACATCAAGTGTATGTTTGATGGCAATACTTACTATGAAGGAGCAACATCAGAAGAAGTTGAAGCTTACGAAGAAGCGATTACACCAAACGAATTAACATCACGTCAATTTTGGATAGCTGTTTATAAGTTATTAAGTTTAACAGAAGATCAAGTTATTAATGTTATAGAGCAAATACCTATTTCGGATTTTTTTACAGAAGAAACAAAAGAAATGGTTATTATTTCGTGTAGAAAAAGTCAAGTGTTTGAAAGAAAAGACTCGTTATTAAAAACATTTATACCAGTATTGTCACAAATTTTAGGAATAGAAATAAATATAAATCAAATATTTTCAATAGGTATAAATGTTTAAATCATCAAGATACTTTTTTCAAAACGCATATACTTTAGAGCAAGACTTAATCTTATTAGAATTATGGTTGTTAAATCATGATTTTGATTATTTAGAAATTGAATGCTTTAAAAAAGCTTTCAACTATTTTTGTGAGTGTCCTAAACAATTTGATGGTGCCACTATTGTGAGAGATATTCAAATAATAAATGATCTAGACCCTTTTGCTATGTTGCATGATTATCAGTATATCCATGCTAAAATAATTAAAGATAGATTACAATCCGATAAACGCTACTTAAAAAATATGATACAAGGCAAAATACACCCAGTTACAGCACATCTTAGATACTTAGGATGTGTGTTTATTAATATATCAGGGTTTTATGATATATATCAAATATTCAATCCAATTTCAACAAAACAAAATTAACTTTTAAAATATAAACTATGACAACAAAAAAACCAACCCCAGCACAACTAGCCGCACGTAAAAAATTTGCAAAAATGGCTAAAGATGGCACACTTGCTAAGAAAAGAAAAGCAGCGTCCAAAAAAAAAGGCTTAAAAAAGCCACAGACAAAAGGACTAACAACCCTTTGTGCCAAAAGTATAGGCGTTAATGGCAGAAAAAAGGTAAATGGCCAACTAAAGAAAAAATGTATCATCAAAAAAGGTGGTAAAGTAGTTTGTAGTTTATCCAAAAAAACTATTAAAAAATAATTCCTGCTTTTATATTTTGTGTTAAAAAACGCCATTATTTATTTAATGGCGTTTTTTTTGTACGTTTGTATTTTTAAATCCTAAACAATGGAAATTACAATTAGAATAGACCAACGAAAAAAAGAAGCTAAAGCACTTTTAGAATATATTAAAAATCTTCCTTATATTGAAGTTGAACCAAAACAAACTCGTTACAACGCAGTAACCGAAAAAACTATAAGTGATGCTATAAAAGGTATTGGTTTAAATAAAGCAAAAAATAGCGAAGATTTATTTAAAAAATTAAACTTATAATGTATAAAATTTCATACACAAACAGATTTAAAAAAGATTATAAACTTTGCAAAAAACGTGGTTATGATTTATCAAAATTAGAAGAAGTCGTTTCAATAT
>CAZBMJ010000031.1:0-11903 GCA_964493205.1 uncultured Myxococcales bacterium | reverse complement strand
CTTTGCAAAAAACGTGGTTATGATTTATCAAAATTAGAAGAAGTCGTTTCAATATTAGAAAAAAACGGAAAGTTACCCGCAAAATTTAAACCTCATAAATTATCAGGTAATTATAAAGATTGTTGGGAATGTCATATAAAACCTGATTGGTTGTTAATATGGTTACAAGATGATAACGAATTAACGCTTTTATTTATTAATACAGGAACTCACGGCGACTTATTTTAGTCGCTTTTTTTTAAAAAAAACAGAAAAAATATTATTGCAATTATATAGCACGGTTTTTGTATATTTGTAATTTAAAATAGTATATTATGGCACAAATAACTTTAACTTATGATGCAAGAAACCAAAATGCAAAAAAAACACTTGACTATATACTTTCATTGAGTTTTTTTAAACCAGTTGAAAAATCAGCAATAGATTTGTCTTTAGATGATGTAAAAAGAGGGCGTGTAACCACTCATAAAAGTTCTAAAGACTATTTTGAAAAATTTAAAAATTAATGTATAAAGTAAAAACCACTAGGCAATTTGACAAAGAAGTAAAGCTTTGCAAAAAACGTGGTTATGATTTATCAAAATTAGAAGAAGTCGTTTCAATATTAGAAAAAAACGGAAAGTTACCCGCAAAATTTAAACCTCATAAATTATCAGGTAATTATAAAGATTGTTGGGAATGTCATATAAAACCTGATTGGTTGTTAATATGGTTACAAGATGATAACGAATTAACGCTTTTATTTATTAATACAGGAAGTCATAGCGACTTGTTTTAATCATTTCTTTACATAAAAGTTAAATTTTTCTTAAAATTGTTTTTTGCTCTCTTTTTTCACTACTTTTGATGTGCAAAAAGATAACAAAATGTATTCCAAACTAGAAAATAATCCTGCCTATCCCAAAGGAAGTTCCGAGAGAAACGGAATATTCGCTTCAACATTGTTGTTGTCTTTTTGCAGCCTTTGGGTAGGTTTTTTAATATTTATATCTTATGCAAAAAGACAACAACAGGGAAAACAACCCTCAAGAAGACGAAAACGAGAATGTGCTTATTCGTCAATTTAAAAATTTAATTGATTTATTGGAACTCCTAAAACAAAACTATGCCAAATCAAAAAAAGATTTGGATATAGCTTTAGAAGAAAATGAGAGATTAAAAAAAGAACTACGCACAAGACCAGTTGCAAAGTTTCAGTTTAATGTCAATTAAATTTTTTAGATTATCAAAAAAGGCTTGCTTTAATTAGTAAGCCTTTTTTGTTTGTTGCATTTTATGGTTGAAAACCACCAAAAACCACTTTTTAGTTAAATTGTTTGTAAAAATATAGCCATTTTTAGCTATTGTTTGTAAAGTTTGTAAACCGCTTTTTTAAGTTGCAAACAATTTAAAATATTAAATATCAATTACTTAAAACATAAAAAAGTCAATGTTTGCAATGTTTGCAAAATTTTCAAAAACTATTGTTTTTATTTTTTTTATTTAAAATTTAAAATGTCGTCATCTGCCTTTTGATTTCTACTGGTGTAAATTTCAGTCATTTTAATGTCATAGTGGCGAGCTTGGTTTCTAATTTTTATATTTGGGATGCCAGCGTTAAACATATCAGTAATACCACTATCTTTTAGGCTATAAAATTGTATCTCTCTCGGCAACTTTAAAATATTTCTAACTTTCACCCATTCATCGCTGATTTTTTTTGGCGCAATAGGTTTTTTTCCTGTTTGCCAATCTTCAGAAAATAAAAAATCATTAACTTTTGCTTTTTGCAAATGCTTTTCTAATGCTTTTTTTAACGTTTCAGGTATCGTAACGCTTTCACTTTTACTGTTTTTAGAAATTGTACCATCAATATAAATCGTATTTTCTTTTAAATTTATTGAATCTACTTTTAATTTTGTTAATTCAGTTCTACGAATAAAACAAAAATAAGTACACAAAGATAAAGTGTAATACCCAAAATTATTTTGTTTCAAATAATCAAAAATCTCATCTTTTTTGCTATCAATAGTAATTCTAGTTTTTTGCTGCTTCTTTTTTCTTAAAATACCTTTAACTGGATTGTCAGATAAATAGCCTTTTTCAATGCACCAATTAAAAAAATTAGTAAAAAAAGCAATAACATTATTATACGTTCGTGGACTGTTTTGTTTTTCGTTATAAAGATAATCAAGGTAACGCACCATGAAAACCTTTTTAATTTCTAAAACAAAAGTTTTTTCTTTGTTGTAGCTATTAAAAACACTTATATAACTTTTATAAGCTCTTAATGTGTCAGGTCTTTTTATACTGTCTTTAATTTCTTTTTGAATATTTCTAATAAATTCATTTTGTGCATCAATTATTTTTATATAACTATAATTTGTAGCATCTAAATAAGGGGTCCAGCCATTTTGAAATTCATTATTAATGTTTTGCACCATTGTTTTAGCCATTTTTTTACGCTCCGTAACGCTTTTATGGACTGGTACACGATTTCTAAATCGTTCTAGTTTACCTGTAATAGGGTTTTTAGCATAATAGACAACAATCCAGTCTTTACCTGTTTTTAGCTCTGCAGGTTTAAAGTCTATGAAAATTTTGTGATTTATTTGAGTTGTATCCATTTTTTTTTTACACCCATTAAATTAATATTAGGCGTAAAATGTTAATGACACATTTTTGACACGATAAATTTATTAAAAACTTGAAAACCCCAATAAAATAAGGGGTTTTTGTTGTTTTAGTAGCGAGGACAGGAATTAATTTATTCATTTTTTAAAAGTTAAAATATTAATTATCAATTATATAAAAATAAAAAAACATCATTTTTTTGTATTTTTTGACACAATTATGACACAGGTCAGTAGCGAGCAAAGTAGCGATGATGCGGATTTTCACGGCTACGGCATTCAAATTATTGTTTAAAAAATAGGATTTTTGATAAAAGAGACTTTTTTTAAACAATAATTTGAATGCAAACTAAACCGTTGATTTTGCAAAAATCAACACCATTTTAATCTATATTTTTTCTTAAAAAAATATATTAAAAAACGTTTTTTGAAAAAAAACACCTTTTACCTTTTTTTGGCTGGGCTACGCTTTTTTAGCCCATTTTTTTTTCTTTATATCTTTTTTATTCTTTTTTATAAAATTTTTACAAACTTTACAAACAACAATAAAAAAGATAGAAAAAAAAGGCTTTAACCTTGTTTGTAAAATTGTTTGCAAAAATTATTGTTTGCAAAAATTTACAAACAATTTTACAAACAGTGTCAAAAAAAGCCTTTGCATTGGCAAAGGCTTTAAATTATTTGTGTTTTGCTAATTTTTTAGTTTAAAATATCTGTTTTTCAAAATATCTGTTGAATACTCTGAATAAAAATATATATCATCAAAACGTTTTCTTAATTTTTTATATACTTCTAATTGGTCTTTATTTAAATTATTTCTAAAGTTGGTTTCATATTTAATAATGATCCTTGCTAGTTCCTGTTCTTGAAAATCTTCAACGGCATTTAATTCCTTTTTTTCGTTTTCAAAATGAGTAACCAGTTTAGATTTTACTTCATCTGATAAATTGAGATAATTACCAACTTGTATTTTGGTATCAACAAATTTTTGATCATCTAGTTTTTTACTTTCTTTTACTTTTTTCAAAACGTTATCTTCTGCAATATTACCAGGTATGCGATGCACACCGCAATTTGATAATAGCACCAATCCAAACAATAAAAAAATTTTCTTCATAAATATAAAAATTAAAGGGTTAAAAATTAAAAATCAAATATAATCAAAATTTAGTAGTTATTCCAATGGTCATCTATATCACTATCCCAGTCAGTTGATAAAACTGGTTTTGAGAGTTCGTATGAACTATTAACGTCAGCAATTTATTGTAAGTTGGCGTTTAAAAAATCAACTGTATCAAAAAAATATAAAGCAACCATTTGAAACGCTTTAAATTTTTCATCATTGATAGGCTCAATCATAGTTTTAAGTTTTACTAAAACAGGTATTATTGAATTGATACTTTTTGCTTCTTTAACGGCTTCATTTGGCGTTAAGCTTTTGAGATAATAAAAAGAACCTTTTTAATTTTTAATATATTTTATTGCTTTTGCAAAGTTTGAACAAACTTGTAAGGGCCATCAATTGTGGTGATAAACATCTTATTATTTTCAAAAGTTATATTTATTTCTTCAATCAATATTTGATTATCATAAGTTTGTTTAAAAATATAACTTGTATTACCTCTGTTTTCCCATTCAATATTTAAAGTTGCTCCAAGTTCGCATAAATAAGTAGTACTGTTTTCCCAATACTGTTTAATTGTTCCAGTGCCGTTTACTCTTAAACCATTAAACTGGTAAGTATTTAAAATATCACACGTATCAAAATCATTAACTGGTGGTTCGTTGTTAAACTGACTTGTAGCTGCTATCATTTTCCAATTGCCAAGAATAGGATCATACTGTGGTTCTATTGGTTTATCATCACTACTACATGATGAAAGAAAACCGCCTACCAATACCAAAATTAATAAAAATTTCTTCATAAATATAAAAATTAAAGGGTTAAAAATTAAAAATCAAATATATACATTATTTATTAATTTAACAAATTACCCACCATGTGAAGCACCTTTATATTTTTTTAGGCTCTCAACCTCGTTTTTGCAATCATCAAGCTGTAGCTCTTTTTCTTTTAGGTTTTTTTTTAATAATTCTAATAAATAAATATTATTTTCAGTTAATGATAAAACCTCTGGCTGATTAACGCCCTGGATCTTCAACATTTCGCCTTTGCCTAAAACTAACCATTCCGCTGAAAAATCATCAAATGTTGATAGAATTGCATTTATAACTTCAAAACTTGGGTTGCTTTTTCTTCCTGAAACTATATTTGAAATCACTTGTGGAGCATATCCAATCATATCTGAAAACTTTTTTTTATTTCCATTACATTGAATATCAATAATTTGTAAAATTCTTTCATCAATTGTTGAAATATTTTTCATTATTTGTTGTTTTTAATAGGCATTTGTTTATATATTTGCAAAGCGAACCGCAAACGGATTGCAAGCGAACTGCAAACGAACCGCAAATATAATCAAAACAAATAATATACCAATAATATGATAGCGTTACAAACTTATGATCAAATAATACATTTTGTTGCGGGCGTGATATTTGGCTATGCAACAGTCTTGTTTTTATTCGTTGTTATCAACCTTTTATTAAAAAATAAATTTAAATCACATTCTAAAACATAAATCATGAAAACATCACAAAAGTATCAGCAGCTTAATAAATTTTACAAACCAGTTTTTATTCCACAGCCAGCTAGTAAAAATATCATGGCTATAGCGCATGATGAAGCTTTTAACAAACCTATTGCAAATGTTTTTTATAACTTTTCTAATAATTAGTTTATGGAACAACTTGCAATTATTCAAACTGTTATCATTATTTTTTGTGTTGGTTTTATAATCATAGCACTCATTATTTTGAAAGGACTTGGCTATACCAACCAAAAAAGGCGAGATCTAGAATACAAAAATAAATATCCGCATTATGTGGGAGATGATCCAAAAAACGAAGTTGACACAAATTTTAATAAAAAATCATGAAAGAACCTAACCTATTAAAAATTAAAGTTAAAGAAGTTTTTGGCAAAAACTATTCGCCCGAAATTTCAAATCATTTGATTGAAAAAGGTTTAAAAAACACTTTAGGCAAAGACTATTCATTTGATAGCATACGCAAAATAGTTGAAAAACGATCAAATAATGAAGTTTTACTAGCAATAGTTGAACTCATTGATACAAAAATAAGAACCAAAAAAAGGCTTGAAAAGAAAATAGAAAACATAGCGTAAAGGCACACGGTCGTGTGTCTAGTTTTTTAACTTAAACAAATAACGTATGAAAATAGGCTTTAAATCTTTGCAAAAAAAAATAAAACGCACCAAAAAACAAATGCTTTTTATTACCAAAAGTGATGATCTCACAACGCAAGAAAAAATTGATTTAACTACCATTTACGTTAATTTAATTGGCATTTACAACAAAAAACTTCAAATAGCTATTAACACTATAGAAGTTGTTTCATGAATAACAGCTATATCTTTGATAAAAACGCTCTCTATGAAGCCACAAACAAGGGTTTAGATATACTTTTACGTTATATCAACAACTTGCCTACTGGCGTTGAAAATGGTAAAATACCGTTTGCCTATCGTAACGAGAAAACACCATCAGCTTATATAAAGCCATCAAAAGATAATACGCACTTTGTAGTTGTTGATTTTGGTGGCGAAAACTACAGTCCTGTTGACGTGGTTATGGATAAGATGGGTCTAGAGTTTGGCGATGCCATGAAACATTTATACAATGAATTTGGTTTATCGCTCAATGGTTCTGCCGAGCTCTACAAACCAACACTAGAATATCACACCCTTACTGATGATGATAGACCTGCCGACTGGTACCATATTGAAGAAAAAGACTATGAAAATTTAGATCAAGTACATTCTTTTTTAACTATTGAAACCGCCAAAAAATACAATTTTGTTGAATTATCCAGCTACGAATTTATTTTCATCAACAAAAAAAATAATCAAAAAACCCTTTGCAAAATTTCCGCAACGCCTGAATTCCCTATTTTTGGTTATAAAGCTGATACTTTCGTAAAGATTTACCAACCAAAATCATCAAAAAGCGAATACAAACACTCGTCAATCGGTATAAAATCAAAGTTTGTTTTTGGATTAGATTATGTGCTTAGTGAAATTGATAATTTTGATAAAAATGAAGATGATGATTTAAAAGTGATCATCGCATCGGGTGGTTCAGATGGTTTAACACTTGCTAGTATGGGTTATTTAGTCATTTGGACTAACTCCGAAGCCGAGCAAATATCACTTCAAGTTTATAATAAATTACAGGATAAATATAAAAAAGTTGCGGAAGAAAATTTGCAAATATACAACTTGCCCGATACCGATAAATCAGGTATTAGTTATGCTTATTCACTTGCTGAAACATTTTGGGATATTAAAACCATTTATCTGCCAGCAATAGAAATGCACGCCAACGGCAAAGATTTTAGAGATTGGCTGCACTTTCACAAAACAAAAAGCATTGCAACCATAAAATATTTATTCAATAATCTCATAAAAACAGCTTTAAGACTTAATTTTATTGATTATAACAGCAATGGCAAACCTTATATTATTTCAACTTTCATGCATTATTTTTTAAAAGTCAAAGGTTTTGCAGTGTATATCATCGACCGCCAGTTGACTGATAAAAATGCCGAAAGTCAATTTATTTTTATTCAAAAAATTGACAACATCGTTACCCAAATGTTTCAGGAAGATATTAGAAAATTTTGCGAAAATTACTACTATCAAAAAGGCAGCTCTATTTCAATAATAGATCTAATCAAAAACACCGAACAATTTTCTTTAAAAAGATTGTCCGCTATGGATAGAACCAAGGTTAAAACAAAAAATTTCACAGACAAAATGCAACGTTTTTACTTTGCAAACAATTATGTTGAAATCACTAAAGATGAAATTTTATTCAGCAATTATAAAAATATTGATTCAGAAATTTGGAATTACAACATCATTGATAAAAAAATATTAAAAGAAAAAACCCCTAGTTTTCAAGTTGTTTATGATGAAAAAACCAACACACACCGCCCACAAATTAACGTTAAAAACAATGAGTTTTTAAACTATTTAATCAATGGCAGTCGTGTTTTTTGGCGTGAAGAATTAGAGAGTGAATTTATCAATGAAGATGAAAAGAAAAAGTATTTAGCCGAACATAAATTTTCAATTGCAGGCCCAAGATTAACCCAGGAGCAAATAAATACCCAAGAAGCTCATTTATTAAACAAATTTTATGTGATTGGTTACTTAATGCACCGTTTCAAAAAAATGTCATTGGCCAAAATGGTTTACATCATGGATGATGCCGTAAAAACTGATGAGAACGAAAGCAACGGCCGTAGTGGCAAATCTTTGATGATTATTGGTTTAGAACAATTGCTTTTCAATAATTTTTATATCAATGGCAAATCAAAAACTTTGGCATCCAACGCCCACCTTTTTGATGGTTTTGATAAAGAAAAAGCCTTGATTCATGTAGAAGATTTAGATCAATACATGGGTATAGAATTTTTCTTTAACCTGATTGCTTCAAAAATACCTGTAAACCCAAAGCATGGCAAGGCTTATATTGTAGGTTTTGAAGAAGCTAGTAAAATGGTTACAACTTCAAATTTTGGCATTGGTAATATCAACCAGAGTATTTTAGGTCGTTTAATGTTTGTATCGTTTTCAAATTATTATCACTTACACACCGAACATTACAACGAAAAACGCCAAGTCTCAGATGATTTTGGTCATGATTTATTTTCAGTTGATTGGAAAGAAGATCAATGGAATTTGTTTTATAATTTCTTGTTTGAATGTTGTCAGTTTTATTTGCAAAATACAAACAACATATTTGAAGCTCCCCAAGATAATATCCACTTGACCAACTCACAAGCCATGATTGGTAACGCTTTTATTGATTGGGCTGATAACTATTTTTATGAAACCCAAACCATAGACAGCGAGCTTATTCAAGGTACATTAAATAATTTTGTTAGTCGAGATGAATTGCAAACTAATTATTCAAAAAAAGTTGGCGATAAATTTAAAAAATCTTCTCAAAACTTTAAAAAATCACTGAAAGAATATTGCAAAACAAAAAATTATGTTTTTAATCCGCCTGAATTAGAAAGTTATAACACAAAAATTAACGCTTATTCACGTCCAATTTATGACAACAACAACAAAAGGCAAGTAGTTGAACATTTTTACATTAGAACCAAAGAAACCCAACCACTTGCAGAACCATTACAAACAATTGATGATACTGAATTACATTTTTAATTATGAAACCAATTGAACCAATTATTTTAAAAACGTGCTGGGCGTTTGGTATTTACATCTTTGTAAAGCCACTTACAGGCTCAAAGGTTTGTTTAGAAGTTTTAAAAGATAATGTTTTAAGAGCTGGCACCAAAATATTTAACCAAACCAATAAAACCGAATACAACGAAATGAACAATAAAATAAGCCAGTTGTATCATGATTATTTTAATAAAATATTGCAAAAATTTAATAAAAAAACCATTAACCAAAAACTTAAAGATTATGATAGACAATAACAACTCACAACTTAAAAAATTACCTTTTGCTTCAAATAAGAAGCAGTTAGTAGAAATGTATATAAATCAATTGCCTGAAAATGAGATAATTTATGAGGTAAACATAATATTTCTAAAACATAATAGAAATCTGCGGAAAAAAACAATACCCCATAATATTTTCACCGAATTTGTTAAAAAATATGGACTGCCAAAAGGTTACGAATAGTCAATTGACAACGTAAAAATTAAAATACTTAACTAATCCTAAATTTATGAAATTTACTAATAATTAAATATTTTATACGATGAACGAAAAATTTAAACAAAACAAAATTAGGTATAATCTTCACAGAAAAATAAGAAAAGAAGGTTATAAATTAGACACAAGAAAAAGAACGATTTACATTTATTTTAAAAATCTTGATTTTTCGGAAAGTGCTTTAATATTATGTAAGGATTTTAAATATTCTATTCAGACTTCAATAGAAGAATAGACAAAAATATTTAATTCTGGCATTTGGACCTCTAAACTCGTGATGAAATTGCACTAGATTTCTGAGTCTGCGTTCGGGCTTTTTTACTGACTAAATTAATTTATAAAAATGGAAGATATAATATTTGTAAAAAGAAGTTCTCACTCACAATTGAGAACATTTAAAAAACCAGTAATAAAATACGATGTGGCGGTTTTTCAGCACGAAAGCCCAATACGAAGCACCACAGTTTGAATTAGTAAAAATGTTTAACCGAAGCACGTCAGCCGCCATATTGTATAGCACTTGTTAGCTGCTGGCCTTCTTCACAAATCAAAATAAAATGAAAACAGGAATTGAATTAATTGCCGAAGAAAGGCAGCGACAAATTGAAAAGGAGGGTTGGACACCTGAACACGATGACCAACACAATACTGGTGATTTAGCACACGCAGCAGCCGCTTATGCATCTGCTGAACTTTACAGGCGCACAACATCAGAAGGTTATGATGATACACCACATATTTGGCCGTTTGAAAGAAAATGGTGGAAACCTACGCCTGAAAATCGTATTAGGGAACTGCAAAAAGCGGGCGCATTAATCGCTGCCGAAATTGATAGGTTGCAACGTCTTTAGGCTTGCAGCTAACGTTTTGCGGCTTTAAGAAGTGGCGGATAAAGAAGCCTAAACTTTCGGTAAAGCCAAAACACAAAAGTACACACAATGTTTAAATTAATCACTAAACCCGCCATTTCTTAAAACAGCTGTTATAAGCCGTTTTTTCTTGGCACAAACTAAAAAAAATATGATTTACAGAGACCATTTTCAGAATTACAAAAGCTATGCAATTCCAAAAGCACAATTGATTATAGCTGATATTCCTTATAACTTAGGAAACAACGCATACGCATCAAATCCAGCGTGGTACAAAGATGGGGACAATGCCAATGGCGAAAGTGCATTAGCTGGGAAAAGTTTCTTTGATACAGATGAAGATTTTAGACCTGCTGAGTTTATGCATTTTTGCAGCACAATGCTAAAAGCTGAAAGTAAACCAAAAAAGTCAGAAGATGGCGAACCAAGACAAAAAGGTGATGCACCTTGTATGATTGTTTTTTGTGCATTTGACCAACAAATGTATTTGATTGAATTAGCAAAAAGATATGGATTGAACAATTATATTAATCTTGTTTTCCGAAAAAACTTTTCTGCACAAGTTTTAAAAGCAAATATGAAAGTTGTCGGAAATTGCGAATACGGTTTAATTTTTTATCGTGAACGCTTACCTAAATTTAGGAATAAAGGCAAAATGATTTTTAATTGTGTTGATTGGGAGCGTGATGACATTTCAAGTCCTTTAATTAGAAAAATACACCCAACGCAAAAACCTGTAAAATTGATTGAAAAATTAATTGAAATATTCACAGATGAGGGCGATGTAGTAATTGACCCTTGTGCTGGTTCTGGAAGTACATTAATTGCTTGTGCTAACAAAAAAAGAAAAGGTTTTGGTTTTGAAATTAAGAAAGAATTTTACACCCAAGCGAAAGAGTGGGAAGAAGAAATTTTGACTTATAATAAAGAAATTGAAGAGTTTGGATTCGGAAAAACTTTAATGGAAAAGTCGTCTTTAACTCTTTGGTCGTAAAATGGCTTATAACGTTTTGCAGCTACACGAGGTTTGGTATTAAGTATGCCTAAACTTTCGGTTAAATACTAACCTTAAAAACACAAAAATATGTTCAAATTAAGCCCATAAACCCAAATCTCGTGTAACTGCTGTTAGCGGTTCGGTTTTATTATTCGGTTTCGCTTTTACACCGATTTTAAAGTAAAAGTATTTTAAATTAAATAAAAATGAAAACAAAAAATGTATTTCTTTCAATTTTAGCCATTATTGGAGCTAAATTAGGTTATGATTATTTTACCAAAAAATCAAATTCAAATTTAGATGAATATATTGTTACTAAAGAATTTTCGGCAGGAGTTATTCCAAATTCAAACGGTTTGCCAAATGTAATTGTAAAATTAGGTGAAAAAGTTAAAGGAAAAATAACTACTCAATTTGTTTACAATCAATATTTTAAAGGTTTGAATGTTCAAAAATCAAATGGAATTGTATTTATACCTGTTGAGTTTCTTAAAAATTTAGATGGTTCAGCGGTTTCTGTGTAAACTGACCGCTAACGTTTTGCGGCTTTGTGTCTGTTTGCCCCTTGCACAAGGCTTCAAGTTACT